>NZ_JAWDIT010000009.1:3476-4893 GCF_032464935.1 Microbacterium phycohabitans | reverse complement strand
ATGGAAGTCTCATCTTGAGGCCGGCTTCCCGCTTAGATGCTTTCAGCGGTTATCCATCCCGAACGTAGCTAATCAGCGGTGCTCCTGGCGGAACAACTGACACACCAGAGGTTCGTCCAACCCGGTCCTCTCGTACTAGGGTCAGATCCTCTCAAACTTCCTACGCGCGCAGCGGATAGGGACCGAACTGTCTCACGACGTTCTAAACCCAGCTCGCGTACCGCTTTAATGGGCGAACAGCCCAACCCTTGGGACCTACTCCAGCCCCAGGATGCGACGAGCCGACATCGAGGTGCCAAACCATGCCGTCGATATGGACTCTTGGGCAAGATCAGCCTGTTATCCCCGAGGTACCTTTTATCCGTTGAGCGACAGCGCTTCCACAAGCCACTGCCGGATCACTAGTCCCGACTTTCGTCCCTGCTCGACCTGTCAGTCTCACAGTCAAGCTCCCTTGTGCACTTACACTCGCCACCTGATTGCCAACCAGGTTGAGGGAACCTTTGGGCGCCTCCGTTACATTTTGGGAGGCAACCGCCCCAGTTAAACTACCCACCAGGCACTGTCCCTGAACCGGATCACGGTCCTAAGTTAGATATCCAGAGTGACCAGAGTGGTATTTCAACAATGACTCCACACTCACTGGCGTGAATGCTTCACCGTCTCCCACCTATCCTACACAAGCCACACCGAACACCAATACCAAGCTGTAGTAAAGGTCACGGGGTCTTTCCGTCCTGCTGCGCGTAACGAGCATCTTTACTCGTAATGCAATTTCGCCGAGTTCGCGGTTGAGACAGTTGGGAAGTCGTTACGCCATTCGTGCAGGTCGGAACTTACCCGACAAGGAATTTCGCTACCTTAGGATGGTTATAGTTACCACCGCCGTTTACTGGGGCTTAAATTCTCAGCTTCGCCTTGCGGCTAACCGGTCCTCTTAACCTTCCAGCACCGGGCAGGCGTCAGTCCGTATACATCGTCTTGCGACTTGGCACGGACCTGTGTTTTTAGTAAACAGTCGCTACCCACTAGTCTCTGCGGCCACCACACCCTTTCGGAGCAAGTCCTAATAAGTGGATGGCCCCCCTTCTCCCGAAGTTACGGGGGCATTTTGCCGAGTTCCTTAACCACGATTCTCTCGATCTCCTTGGTATTCTCTACCTGACCACCTGAGTCGGTTTGGGGTACGGGCGGCTTGAACCTCGCGTCGATGCTTTTCTCGGCAGCATAGGATCACCCACTTTTTATCCGCATCGTGTCTCAGCCTCATGACTCCCGGATTTGCCTAAGAGTCGGCCTACGCACTTGCACCAGGACTACCATCGCCTGGCTTGGGCTACCTTCCTGCGTCACACCTGTTAATACGCTAGCCGCACCAGCATGGGGTCGAGCGTTCACACACACCCGCCTCACCCCG
>NZ_JAWDIT010000009.1:1643-3376 GCF_032464935.1 Microbacterium phycohabitans | reverse complement strand
AAGCGTGAGCTAGGACTCTTAGCACCACTGGATTAGCTTGGGCGGTTCTTCGCCGGTACGGGAATATCAACCCGTTGTCCATCGACTACGCCTGTCGGCCTCGCCTTAGGTCCCGACTTACCCAGGGAAGATTAGCTTGACCCTGGAACCCTTGGTCTTTCGGAGGACGTGTTTCTCACACGTCTTTCGCTACTCATGCCTGCATTCTCACTCGTGTAGCGTCCACGGCTGGGTCACCCCGCCGCTTCACTCGCCACACGACGCTCTCCTACCCATCAACACGGCTGGACCACGAAGGCCTACCAAAAATGTCAATGCCACAACTTCGGTGGCGTGCTTGAGCCCCGTTACATTGTCGGCGCGGAATCACTTGACCAGTGAGCTATTACGCACTCTTTCAAGGGTGGCTGCTTCTAAGCCAACCTCCTGGTTGTCAAAGCAACTCCACATCCTTTCCCACTTAGCACGCGCTTAGGGACCTTAGTTGGTGGTCTGGGTTGTTTCCCTCTCGACTATGAAGCTTATCCCCCACAGTCTCACTGCTGCGCTCTCACTTACCGGCATTCGGAGTTTGGCTGACGTCAGTAACCTTGTAGGGCCCATCGGCCATCCAGTAGCTCTACCTCCGGCAAGAAACACGCAACGCTGCACCTAAATGCATTTCGGAGAGAACCAGCTATCACGAAGTTTGATTGGCCTTTCACCCCTATCCACAGCTCATCCCCTCAGTTTTCAACCTAAGTGGGTTCGGTCCTCCACGACGTCTTACCGTCGCTTCAACCTGGCCATGGATAGATCACTTCGCTTCGGGTCTAGGACACGCGACTGAATCGCCCTATTCAGACTCGCTTTCGCTACGGCTACCCCACACGGGTTAACCTCGCCACGTATCGCTAACTCGCAGGCTCATTCTTCAAAAGGCACGCTGTCACCCCTACTAAGGAGGCTCCAACGGTTTGTAAGCAAACGGTTTCAGGTACTATTTCACTCCCCTCCCGGGGTACTTTTCACCTTTCCCTCACGGTACTTGTCCGCTATCGGTCATCTGGGAGTATTTAGGCTTATCAGGTGGTCCTGACAGATTCACACGGGATTTCTCGGGCCCCGTGCTACTTGGGATACTCTTCACGCCAAGAACAAGCATTTCGACTACGGGGTTCGCACCCTCTATGACCGGCCATTCAAAACCGTTCGTCTATACCCTCTTGTCACGTCGACTGCTCGGCAGAACAATCCGAAAAGTCCCACAACCCCCAACATGCAACGCCTGCCGGCTATCACACACGCTAGGTTTAGCCTCTTCCGATTTCGCTCGCCACTACTCACGGAATCGCTGTTGCTTTCTCTTCCTGTGGGTACTGAGATGTTTCACTTCCCCACGTTCCCTCTACCCGCCCTATATATTCAGGCGGGAGTCACCAGGTACGCACGCGCCCTGGCGGGGTTTCCCCATTCGGACACCCTCGGATCAAAACTCGCTTATCAGTTCCCCGAGGCTTATCGCAGATTGCTACGTCCTTCTTCGGCTCCAGATGCCAAGGCATCCACCGTTTGCTCTTAAAGACTTGAAATCACATGAGTTGAATCGTCAAAAAATTGACTAATGATCTTTAAGATCATCTTCACGAGCCAGCCAAAGACTGACTCGAAGATGCTCGCGTCCACTGTGTAGTTCTCAAAGTACGGGCGGAACCCACCCCAGCCACCGAAACACCGGCACCAGAACAGGCCCA
>NZ_JAWDIT010000009.1:0-1543 GCF_032464935.1 Microbacterium phycohabitans | reverse complement strand
CAGATGCTCCTTAGAAAGGAGGTGATCCAGCCGCACCTTCCGGTACGGCTACCTTGTTACGACTTAGTCCTAATTACCGATCCCACCTTCGACGGCTCCCTCCACAAGGGTTGGGCCACCGGCTTCAGGTGTTACCGACTTTCATGACTTGACGGGCGGTGTGTACAAGACCCGGGAACGTATTCACCGCAGCGTTGCTGATCTGCGATTACTAGCGACTCCGACTTCATGAGGTCGAGTTGCAGACCTCAATCCGAACTGGGACCGGCTTTTTGGGATTCGCTCCACCTCACGGTATTGCAGCCCTTTGTACCGGCCATTGTAGCATGCGTGAAGCCCAAGACATAAGGGGCATGATGATTTGACGTCATCCCCACCTTCCTCCGAGTTGACCCCGGCAGTATCCCATGAGTTCCCACCATTACGTGCTGGCAACATAGAACGAGGGTTGCGCTCGTTGCGGGACTTAACCCAACATCTCACGACACGAGCTGACGACAACCATGCACCACCTGTTCACCAGTGTCCAAAGAGTTGACCATTTCTGGCCCGTTCTGGTGTATGTCAAGCCTTGGTAAGGTTCTTCGCGTTGCATCGAATTAATCCGCATGCTCCGCCGCTTGTGCGGGTCCCCGTCAATTCCTTTGAGTTTTAGCCTTGCGGCCGTACTCCCCAGGCGGGGAACTTAATGCGTTAGCTGCGTCACGGAAACCGTGGAATGGTCCCCACAACTAGTTCCCAACGTTTACGGGGTGGACTACCAGGGTATCTAAGCCTGTTTGCTCCCCACCCTTTCGCTCCTCAGCGTCAGTTACGGCCCAGAGATCTGCCTTCGCCATCGGTGTTCCTCCTGATATCTGCGCATTCCACCGCTACACCAGGAATTCCAATCTCCCCTACCGCACTCTAGTCTGCCCGTACCCACTGCAGGCCCGAGGTTGAGCCTCGGGATTTCACAGCAGACGCGACAAACCGCCTACGAGCTCTTTACGCCCAATAATTCCGGATAACGCTTGCGCCCTACGTATTACCGCGGCTGCTGGCACGTAGTTAGCCGGCGCTTTTTCTGCAGGTACCGTCACTTTCGCTTCTTCCCTGCTAAAAGAGGTTTACAACCCGAAGGCCGTCATCCCTCACGCGGCGTTGCTGCATCAGGCTTTCGCCCATTGTGCAATATTCCCCACTGCTGCCTCCCGTAGGAGTCTGGGCCGTGTCTCAGTCCCAGTGTGGCCGGTCACCCTCTCAGGCCGGCTACCCGTCGACGCCTTGGTGAGCCATTACCTCACCAACAAGCTGATAGGCCGCGAGCCCATCCCAGACCAAAAAATCTTTCCAACCCCCACCATGCGATGAGAGCTCATATCCAGTATTAGACGCCGTTTCCAGCGCTTATCCCAGAGTCCAGGGCAGGTTGCTCACGTGTTACTCACCCGTTCGCCACTGATCCACCAAGCAAGCTTGGCTTCACCGTTCGACTTGCATGTGTTAAGCACGCCGCCAGCGTTCATCCTGAGCCAGGATCAAACTCTCCGTAAAAAAGAAA
>NZ_JAWDIT010000008.1:0-49469 GCF_032464935.1 Microbacterium phycohabitans | reverse complement strand
GGCCGGCGGCGGCCACGAGGCGGCCGCGGCCGCGGTCGAGCGCGTCGGCACCGGGGGGACGTCGGCGCGGGGCGCGACGTTCGCGTCGGCGGCGGGCGCGGCCGGGGTGTGCGCGGCGTCGGTGCCGGCGGAGGTCGGGGTGTGGTGCTGCGACGACGTGGGCGCCTCAGCGTTGTGGCTGTTGTCGTTACCCTCGGGACGGTTGTCCGTGGTGTCGCTCATGGGATGCTCCTTCTACCAGGTGCTTCTACGATGACCGCGGATCCTGTGGGTCACCTATGACGAGCGTGAGTCGCCTCTATGGGTCTCGCAGCAGGCCGCCGCGAGCGGTCGGAGGAGCGGGACGCCCCCTCCTGAGATGTAGCACGTCGCCCCGTGACGGCATTCCCGCTTGCGCCGCGCACGGTGCGGCATCCTGGATGCATGCAGCACATTCCCGGCGCCTGGCAGCGTACGGCCCGCGGCGCGGGACTCCTCGCCGCCGACGGCTCCTCGGTCCCCACGATCTTCGCCGAGATGAGCGCGCTCGCCGCGACCACCGGAGCGCTCAACCTCGGCCAGGGCTTCCCCGACGAAGACGGCCCCGAGGCCGTGCTCGAGGCCGCTCGCCGCGCGATCGCCGACGGGCTCAACCAGTACGCCCCCGGGCGCGGCTTCCCCGACCTGCTCGCCGCCGTCGCCGAGCACCAGCGCCGCTTCTACGGGATCGAGCTCGATCCCGCTCGCGAGGTGCTGGTGACCGTGGGAGCCACCGAGGCGCTGTCCGCGACCCTGCTCGCCCTCATCGACGGGCCTGACGACGAGGTCGTCGTGTTCGAGCCCTACTACGACTCCTACGCCGCGTGCGTGGCCCTCTCCGGCGCCACGCTGGTACCGGTGCCCCTGCGGTGGCCCGACTTCCAGCCCGACCTCGAGCAGCTGGCATCCGCCGTGTCCGACCGCACGCGCGTGATCCTCGTCAACGACCCGCACAACCCCACCGGCACGGTGTTCACGCGCGAGGTGCTCGACGAGGTGGTGCGCCTGGCGCACCGGCACGACGCGATCATCGTCACCGACGAGGTGTACGAGCACCTCGTCTTCGACGGCCCCCACGTGCCCCTGTCCACCCTCCCCGGAGCCGCCGAGCGCACGGTGTCGATCTCGTCGGCCGGCAAGACCTTCTCGCTCACCGGGTGGAAGACCGGCTGGGTCACCGGACCCGCAGAGCTCGTGTCGGCCGTGCTCGCTGTGAAGCAGTTCCTCACGTACGTGGGCGGCTCGCCCTTCCAGCCGGCGATCGCGGTGGGCCTGCGCCTGCCCGACGCGTTCTTCGCCTCGGTCGCCTCCGAGATGGCCGCCAAAGCCGCACTTCTGGGCACGGGCCTGCGTGCGGCCGGGTTCGAGGTGTCCACCCCGGGCGGGTCGTACTTCACGGTGGTGGATGCCGCCCCGCTCGGCGCCACCGACGCCGACACGTTCTGCCGCGAGCTGCCCGCCCGGGCCGGGGTGGTCGGCATCCCCCTGACCGCCTTCGTCTCGCCCGCGCACCGCGATCGGTACGCCACGCTCGTTCGGTTCGCGGCGTGCAAGCGGGTGGAGGTGCTCGCCGAGGCCGCGGAACGACTGGCCGGTATGCGGCGCGACTGACGCCCGTCAGACGCGGGCGACGGGTCGGCCCGCGCCCTCCTCCTCGCTCGACGTCGCCCGCAGCAGCGTGATCCGTCCGTCGACGACCTCGTATACGCCGAGGCTCGACGAGTGCACGCGCTCGCCGTCGAACCCCCGCATCGACCACGCGGTCCGCACGACCAGCGATTCACCCTCGAGATGGTCCTCCAAAATGTCCACCGAGACCTCGCGCGAGATGATCTCGGCCAGCCACCGCCGGATGTCGGCGCGCCCCACCGCGAGGCTCTGGCCGCCGGCGGCTCGGCCGTCGACGTAGCGCACCCGCATGACGCGCGCCCCGTCGGCGAACGCCTGCACGGCCGTCTCGAGATCGCCGTCGGTGATCGCCGTCAGCAGACGCCGCACCGGGGCCATCGGGGACGAGGGGGTCTCGCTGTGGTCGGTCATACCGCACATGCTAGGGAGCCCCCGTGCACCGCCGCATAGCGATTGGACGGCGTCGATCGGGTGAACGCCGAGGGCCGGCGTCGGTGGACGGGGCGACCGTCAGGTCAGCGCGGCGTGACGCGGAACCGGCGGAGCGCCAACGCGGGGTTGACGCGCCGCACGCGGGCGATGGCATCCGGATCGAGGTGGGCGACCGCGACGTCGGTCGCCGTGCCGATCTGGGCCATCGTGACACCCTGAGGGTCGACGACCATCGAGTGACCGACCCCGAGCGGTGGCGAGTGGTCGGCGGCGGCGACGAAGAACGTGTTCTCGATCGCCCGGGCCTGCACGAGGGTGCGCCAGTGGTGCTCCTTGAGCGGTCCGCGCACCCACTCGGCGGGGATCAGGGCCACGTCGACCGCGGCATCGGCGAGCGTGCGGGCCACCTCGGGGAAGCGAAGGTCGTAACAGGTCATGAGCCCGAACCGCAGCCCCGCGGTCTCGAACGTCTGCGGCGGGGCGATCTCGCCGGGCTCGACCCAGTCGGACTCGCGCTGGCCGAAGGCGTCGTACAGGTGGAGCTTGCGGTAGACCGCTCGGATGCCGTCGCCCGCCACCGCGACGACGGTGTTGCGCACGCGCCGGCCGTCGTCGGCCCGCTCGAGCAGCCCTGCGACGACCACGACGTCGAGCTCGCCCGCGAGCGCCGTGAGGGCCTGGACGAAGGGTCCGTCGAGGTCTTCGGCGTTGTCTGCGAGAGAGGCGTCGAACGGGTCGACGAAGTAGCTGGAGTACTCGGGGAACACCACCACGCGAGCTCCACGCGCAGCGGCCGTGCGGGTGGCATCCGTGATGTCGGCGAGGTTGGCCTCGCGCGACGCCGCGGGGGCGAACTGCGCCACGGCGACTCCGACGGTGTCGTGACTCATTCAGCGGCCCCTCTCCCCCGGCGTCGGACGAATACCGGCACCACGACCCACAGTACGAGGATCACGAGCCCGAGGACGACTCCGGCCGTCACCGCCGCGCCGAGGCTCACGACGACGTCGAAGACGAACACCACCACTCCCACCAGCAGCATCGACACGAGGGCGAGAGCACCGCGCAGGCAGTTGTGCCCGACGCGCACGAGCGACGGCTTGACCTGCAGGTGAAACACCGCGCGATGCAGCGCGACCGGTGCGAGCGCCAGCACGGAGCTGAGGGCGGCGAGACAGATCAGCACCAGATAGAACGTGCGCTGGGCCGTCGACAGATCGGCGAACGACGCCTGGAAGGCGAGGGCCAGGAGGAAGCCGGTGAGCAATTGCGTGCCCGTCTGCAGCACGCGGAGCTCTTGCAGGATCTCGTTCCAATTGCGGTCGGCGCGCTGCGCGGGGCTTTCAGGGCGTCCGTCGGCGACATCGTCGAAAGTGTTGCTCACCGGCCCATCTTGCCGCGACACTCCCGGGCGGTCCGTCCGGATTTGCCATGTCGTTCATCTCGGCGTAATGTTTTCTCTTGTGCCGCGGGGTGGAGCAGCTCGGTAGCTCGCTGGGCTCATAACCCAGAGGTCGCAGGTTCAAATCCTGTCCCCGCAACAAGAAGAAGGCCCCGGATCGCGAGATCCGGGGCCTTCTGCCTTCCCCCGGAGTGCGCGTCGATCCTCTCGAGCCACGCGCCTCGCGGCGTCGGTCGCGGCGCTGTGCGTTGTGCATCGCGTCCACCCGGGAGATACTGAGGGAAGTGATTGATTTCGCTCAACGATGTGTGAAGCCACAGGTCACCGCGCACCCCCCGGTCGCGGACTCCCTCGAAAGAAGGCACTCGTGAGACGTCTGTTCACGCACGGTGCGGTGTCGCTGGCGCTCGCGACCCTCTTCGCGGTGGGTGCTTCGGCCGGCGCCTCCGCCGCCGCCACCTCGACGGGTGCGCACGCCGCCGTGACGGCATCCGCGTTCGAGGCCGCGTCGTCGCAGTCGGGCGTCGAGACGCTGCCGCTCACCACCGACGGGTCGGTCATCGCCCCCACGTCGGCGGCGCACGCTCTGCGCCCGTCGGGCGTCGACGCGTCGACGCTGCTCGCATTCTGGGTGGGCGGCGGCGCGTTGGCCCTCGCGACGGCGGCGGTGCTCGTCTCGGTCAAGGTGCGGCGCATGCGCAAAGAGACGGACTCGGCGAAGTAGCACGTCGCCCCCTGCCGACGTCAAGAGCGAACGCCGCGCGCCCCCGGCGCAGTTGACTCGGTCCCATGCACACCACCACGACCGCGCCGCTCGACAACGACGGTCGCGACGCCTCCACTCCCCCGACCCTGCCCTTCGTGCACATGTGGACCGACGTCGACGGCACGAGCCGCCTCGACGAGTCCACGCTGCGCGGCTTCGGACTGCAGAGCGTGGGCGGAGGTGCCGACCCGCAGTGGATGCGGCCGTTCCCCGGGGAGGTCTCGGCCGTGCTCTTCGCCGCACTGCCGGTCGGATGGGTGGGTCAGTGGCATCCTTCGCCCCATCCGCAGTGGGTGATCCCCCTGCGCGGGCGCTGGTTCCTCGAGACGCAGGACGGCTCGCGCGTGGAGATGGGCCCCGGCGACGTCCACTTCGGGCAGGACACCGACACGGCCGCGATCGACGGGAAGACGGGTCACCTCTCCGGCACCGTCGGCGACGAGCCGTGCCTGCAGGTGCTGATCCAGTTCGCCGCCTCGCCCGCCGCCCCCACGCCCCACCCCTTCGGCTGAGCCCCGTCAACCCGCCCCGGCGCGACCTGTGCACGGGGTTGACTGTCGGCATGCCCCAGATCCCCATCGACGGACGTGTCCTGCAACCGCCCCGCGAGCCCCGCGTCGTCGACGTCGCACGCCCGCGAGTGTGGGACGAACGTCTCGCCGCCGTGCTTCCGGCATCCTCTCGTCTGCTCTCGCTCTACGACGACGCGACCTGGGCCGAGGGGCCGGTGTGGTGGCCGGCCGAGAACGCGGTCGTCTTCAGCGACGTGATCGGTCGTCGCACGCTCGCCCGCCGGGAGGACGGCAGCATCGTCACGGTGCGCGACCGCAGCGACTTCGCCAACGGCAACGCCTTCGACGACCAGGGACGCCTCGTGCAGGCCGAGCACGGCCGACGGGGCGTGAGCCGCACCGATTCCGAGGGCACGCGTCTGCTCGTCGACGCCTTCGAGGGCGCGCCGCTGAACTCGCCGAACGATCTGGTCGTGGCCTCCGATGGGGCGATCTGGTTCACCGACCCCACCTACGGCATCTCCGATCCGCGGGAGGGCTACCCCGCCGAGCCCGCCCTCCCCCACCAGAGCGTGTACCGGTGGCACGACGACACGGGCCTCGCCCGCATGATCGACCTCGACCAGCCCAACGGTCTCGCCTTCAGCCGTGACGAGCGCACCCTCTACGTCGCCGAGTCGAACGCCACCGCGCTCCCCCGCGTGGTCGCGTGCAGCTGGGACGGAGAGACGCTCGGCGCTCCGCGCACCTTCGCGACGGTGGATGCCGGCATCCCCGACGGATTCGCCGTCGACAGCCGCGACTGGCTCTGGATCTCGAGCGAAGCGGGTGTCGTCATCGTCGACGACCACGGGCAGCGCCTCGGCGTGATCCCCACCCCGCACGTCGTCAGCAACTGCACCTTCGACGCCGACGAGAAGCGCCTGTTCATCACGGGCGACAGCGATCTGTGGATGGTGGAACTCGCGTGAGCGATGTGGAGATGGCGCGGATCCCCGCCGGACGCGTGCTGCGCGGCGACCAGCGGGGCGCCGAACGTCGCGAGATCGAGGTGGCCTCCTTCGAGATCGGCGTCTACCCCGTCACCGAGGAACAGCTCGCCGAACTGCTCGGCATCCCCTCTCGGCATCCGCGTCGTCCGGCCACCGAGCTCAGCTGGCTGCGGGCCATCCGCCTCTGCAACGCCCTGAGCGAGTGGGAGGGGCTCGACCCCCTCTACTCCTTCGACGGCGAGGTGGTGACCCCGGATCCCGACGCCGACGGATTCCGCCTCCCCACCGAGGACGAATGGGAGTACGCGTGCCGTGCCGGCTCGACCGGCACCGCCTACGGGCCCGTGCGCGAGGTCGCGTGGACCGCGGGCGACGGGCTCAGCGGTCCGGTCGATGTCGGAGCCCGGATGCCGAACCTGCACGGGCTGTTCGACACCCTCGGCAACGTGTGGGAGTGGTGCAGCGACCTCTACGACCCCGAGGGCGAGAGCGACGCGCGAGTGTTCCGCGGTGGAGGCTGGTCGGATGCGCCGGCGCTCGTGCGAGCCGCAGCGCGGCGCGGCGGGCGGCCTCGCGACGCGTTCGACGACGTCGGGGTGCGCGTGGCGCGGGGTCCGCTGCCGTCGCGGAGCTGAGGCGCGGGGTCCCGGACCCTTCGACGAGCTCAGGGTCCTCCGTCGTGCGACCGGGCCCCGCGGCACAGGTCGCTGAGCCCCGCGGCACAGGTCGCTAAGCCCCGCGGGCCAGGTGGCTGAGCCTGTCGAAGCCACCGGACCCATCCGCGAGCTCCGCGTCCTCCGCCGGCCGACCACCCCGGCCCAGGTCACCTGCCGGGTGAGGTCAGTCCTCGGTCGAGATCGCCTCGGTCAGCTGGTCCATGAACGACGCCACCGTCTCGAGCTGCGCGTCGTCGAAGTGCGCGGCCATGTCGCGCATCGCGCCGAGGTGGGCGCCGAAGTGCTGGAAGAACTCGCGCCGCGACTTGTCGGTGAGCACGACGACGCGGGCCCGGCCGTCGGAGGGATGCGGTCTTCGCTCGAGATGACCCGACGCGACGAGGCGGTCGATGAGTTTCGTCGTCGACGCCGTCGAGATGCGCAGATGCGTGGCGACGTCGTGCGGGCTGACCATCTGCCCGCGGCTCTCGCGGATGGTGAGCATGCGCAGCGTCGCGAGGTCGCTGGCGTTCATCGCCATGTCGCCCTTCATGCCGCTGTGCATGCGATCGAGGGCGTCGCTGAGGGTCTGCACCGCGCGAAGCGTATGCGCGACGGCGGGCCTTGTACCAGAGGTCGACACGGCCTTGTCCACAGTGGACACCCCCTTTCGCGCTGGGTATAGTCGGGCTCACATCGCTAGCTAAACTAGCAAACGGGAGGCACGATGAGCGAGACCGAATATGTCGTCCTCCTGGACGACTTCGGAAACGAGATCGGCACGGCGCCCAAGGCGAGCGTGCACGGCACCGACACGCAGTTGCACCTCGCGTTCTCGTGCCATGTGATGAACAGTCGGGGCGAAGTGCTCGTCACGCGCCGCGCCCTGCACAAGAAGACGTGGCCCGGCGTCTGGACCAACTCCTTCTGCGGTCACCCCGCTCCCGCGGAGCCCGTGCTCTCGGCCGTGCACCGGCGCGCGGACTTCGAGGTGGGTCTCGCGGTGCGCGACGTCGAGCTCGCGCTCCCGCTCTTCCGCTACCGTGCCGTCGACGCCACCGGCATCGTCGAGCACGAGATCTGCCCCGTCTACGTCGCGCACACCGACGACGAGCCGCAGCCCAACCCCGACGAGGTGGCCGAGTACCGCTGGGTCGACCCGCTCGACCTCGCGGCATCCCTCGAGGCGACGCCGTGGGCGTTCAGCCCCTGGCTCGTGCTCCAGGCGCAGCAGCTTCACCTCTTCGAGATGCCGCCCGCGGTCAGGCGCGCATCATGATCACCCTCGACTCCACCCCCCTCGCTCGACAGGGCATCGACGCCGCCGTCGACTTCGCCCTGGAACGCCTCGATCGACGCGTGGCCCCCCTGGGCGACGGCGCGCGCGCCCTGGCAGCCTCGATCCGTCGTGCGGCGAGCGGCGGCAAGCGCTTCCGACCCCTCCTCGTCGTCGCCGCGTTCGAGACGCTGCACGGCCCGGCGATCGCGCGGCCCGCCCTGTACGAGGTCGCCGCGGCCTTCGAGCTGCTGCACACCGCCTTCGTGGTGCACGACGACGTCATCGACCACGACGTCGAGCGCCGTGGCGTCCCCAACATCGGCGGCGAGTTCCGCCGACGCGGACTCGACAAGGGCGCGGATGCCGGCGGCGCGGCGCTTCTCGGAGACGCCGCCGCGATCCTCGCCGGAGACCTGCTGCTGCACGAGGCCGGACGCATGATCGCGGTCGCCGAGATCCCGGCATCCCTCCGCGAACAGCTGCTGCAGCTCGTCGACGACGCCGTGCTCGTCTCGGCCGCCGGAGAGCTCGCCGACGTCGAGAACGCCGTCTCCCCCGGTGACGTCGATCCCGACACCGTGCTGCGCACCACGCACGACAAGACCGCCGTGTACTCGTTCTCCGCTCCCCTGCAGGCGGGGGCCGTGATGGCCGGGGCCGAGCGGTCCACGCAGTGGGCGCTCGAGCGCTTCGGCGAGCGGCTGGGCCTGGCCTACCAGCTCGTCGACGACCTCATCGGCGCGTTCGGCACGGCCGCGGCATCCGGCAAGGACGAGGGATGCGACCTGCGCGAGGCGAAGAAGACGCATCTCATCTCCCTCGCGCGCGAGAGCGCCGATTGGCCCGAGGTGAGCGCCGCCCTCGCCCAGGCCCACACCGGCCCCGTCGCCGTGCGTGCGGCGCAGACGGCGCTGGCGAAGTCGGGGGCCCGCTCGCGCCTCGAGGTGCTCGTGTGCGAGACGCTCGACGAGGCCGTCGCGATCGTGGAGGCCTCGACACTGCCCACCGAGTGCCGCCTCATGCTCATCGAGCTCGTCGAGGCCGTGCAGGAGCGCATTCCGTGAGCAACGCCCCCACGGGTCTCGAGCTGTATTCGCAGACGGCCGACGACGTCGCCGCCGCCGTCATCTCCCGGTACTCCACCTCCTTCGGCATCGCCGCGCGACTGCTCGGGCCGCGCCCGCGACCGCACGTGCGCAACATCTACGCCCTCGTGCGGGTGGCCGACGAGATCGTCGACGGACCCGCGCACGACGCCGGCCTCGACCCCGAACGCGAACGCGCGGTGCTCGACGGCCTCGAGGCCGAGGTGGCGGAGGCGATCGCGAGCGGCTTCAGCGCCAACCTCGTCGTACACGCCTTCGCGCGAACGGCCCGCGAGTGCGGGATCGGCGACGACCTCATCGCCCCGTTCTTCGCCTCGATGCGCACCGACCTCGACACCACCGCCCACGACGACATGTCGCACGACGCCTACGTGTACGGCTCGGCCGAGGTCGTCGGGCTCATGTGCCTGCAGGTGTTCCTGAACGCCGGGATGTCGGCCCCCGCGAAGCCCGCCGCCGACCTCGTCGACGGCGCCCGGCGGCTCGGGGCGGCCTTCCAAGACGTGAACTTCCTGCGCGACCTCTCCGACGACGCCGACCGCCTCGGGCGCGACTACCTCGACGGCGCGGCCGACGACGAGCGGCGCACCGCGGTGCTCGACCGCATCGACGCCGACCTCGCGGCGGCAGCAGCCGTCATCCCGCACCTCCCGCCGGACTGCCGTGCGGCCGTCACGTGCGCTCACGACCTGTTCGCCGAGCTGTCCCGGCGTCTGCGTCTCTCCCCCGCCGGCGCACCCCGCGTCCGCGTCCCCGACGGTGTCAAAGCCACCCTCGCCGCCCGCGCCCTCCTCGGGCGTCCCCCGAAAGGTTCCCGCTCATGAGCGCCCAGCGCATCGTCGTCGTCGGTGGCGGCATCGCCGGTCTCGGCACCGCCGCCCTTCTGGCCGACCGCGGCCACGACGTCCAGCTCTTCGAGGCGCGCGACGCGCTCGGGGGTCGGGCCGGATCGTGGGAGAGCGGCGGCTTCCGCTTCGACACCGGCCCGAGCTGGTACCTCATGCCCGAGGTGTTCGACCACTTCTTCCGCCTGCTCGGCACGAGCGCCGACGAGCAGCTCGACCTCGTACGACTCGACCCCGCGTATCGCGTCTACGGCCCTCCCGGGAAGGGCGACCCGATCGACATCGTCTCGGGCCGCGAGGCCGTGCGGGCCCTGTTCGAGGAGCACGAGCCCGGCTCCGGACCGAACCTCGAGGCGTACCTCGACTCCGCGAAAGACGCCTACGAGCTGTCGACGTCGAAGTTCCTCTACGACCCGTACTCCTCGACGAAGGGCCTGCGCGACCCCGCGCTCATCAAGCGCCTGCCCACGCTCATCCCGCTGCTCACCCGCACGCTGTGGAAGCGCGTGACGACGGACTTCTCGAACAAGCGCCTGCAGCAGATCCTCGCCTACCCCGCGGTGTTCCTGGGCGGCTCCCCGTTCGAGGTGCCGAGCCTGTACCACCTAATGAGCCACCTCGACCTGGGCGACGGCGTGCTGTACCCCAAGGGCGGCATGACCGAGATCATCACGGCGATCGAGAAGCTCGCGCGCGAGCGCGGGGTGCGCATCGAGACGTCGTCTCCCGTGGATGCCATCATCACCGAGTCGGGTACCGCCCGCGGCGTGCGCCTGGCCGACGGACGGGTCATCTCGGCGGATGCCGTGGTCTCGGGCGCCGACCTGCACCACACCGAGAACGACCTGCTCGAGGAGAAGGACCGCCAGTACCCCGAGAAGTGGTGGAAGGACAAGGTGCCCAGCCCCGGTGCCCTCCTGCTGCTGCTCGGCGTGAAGGGAGAGCTGCCTCAGCTCACCCACCACACGCTGCTGTTCACCGACGACTGGCACACGAACTTCGACGCGATCTTCGGTGAGGACAAGCGCATCCCCGATCCGGCATCCATCTACGTGTGCCGCCCGAGCGCTTCCGACGACTCCGTCGCCCCCGAGGGCCACGAGAACCTGTTCGTGCTCGTCCCGGTGCCGGCAGACCCCGTCAGCGGACGCGGAGGCGTCGATCGCGCGGGCGACGAGCGCATCGAAGCGGCCGCCGACCGCGTCATCGCGCAGATCGGCGAATGGGCCGGCATCCCCGACTTCGCCGACCGCATCGTCGTGCGCAAGACCATCGCCCCCGAGGATTTCGCCCACGACCTCAAGGCCTGGCACGGCAACTCGCTGGGGCTGGCGCACACCCTGAACCAGAGCGCGATCTTCCGTCCGAAGAACCGCTCGCGCAAGGTGGACAACCTCTACTACGCGGGCACCTCGGTGCTCCCCGGCATCGGTCTTCCCATGTGCCTGATCTCGGCCGAGCTCGTGGTCAAGCGCATGACCGGCGACACGACCCCCGGCCCCCTGGCAGAACCCACGCGCGCGGCGGTCTGACGTGCCGGGGATCTACCTGGGCGCCATCCTCTTCTCGCTGGTGGGCATGATGCTCATCGACCTGAAGTACTCTTTGGCGCTGCGGGTCGCCCCGGTGCGCACGACGCTGACGGTGCTGATCTCCACGTCGTTCTTCCTCGCGTGGGACCTCGTCGGCATCGCCACGGGCGTGTTCGTGAAGGGCGATAGTCCGCTGTTCGTGGGGGTGACCCTCGCCCCGCACCTGCCGCTGGAGGAGGTCTTCTTCCTGCTGTTCCTGAGCTACCTCGCGGTCGTGATGGTCGCGGTGTTCGAGCGCCGGGCCGCCGCCCGACGCCGGCACGGTGGAGGGCGGAGCGCGACCCACCGGGCCCCGCTCGAGGAGTCGGCGTGACCTATCCGCTGATCGTCGTCCCCTTCGTGGTCGTCACGGTGCTCGTGACGCTCGCGACGCGTCGGCGTCCGCGATTCGCCGAGCGCATGGCATCCTCCGCACTCACGGCCCTCGTGCTGGTGGGCCTCACCCTCGTCTTCGACAACCTGATGATCGCCGTCGATTTGTTCTCGTACCCCGAGCAGCACCTCAGCGGACTCAAGCTCGGTCTCGCCCCGATCGAGGACTTCGCCTACCCGTTGTGCGCGGCGTTCCTCGTGCCGGCTCTCTTCACGCTCCTCACGCCCACGGCATCCCGTTCCGCTCTTCCCGCCCAGAAGGACACCGCATGACCACGCCCGCCCTGACCCCCGGGCGCATCGTCCGCGAACTGTTCGTCTCGTCGCGCCCGGTGAGCTGGATCAACACCGCCTTCCCCTTCGCCGCGGCCTACCTGCTCACCACGCGGCAGATCGACGTGACGCTCATCGTGGGCATCGTGTTCTTCCTCGTGCCGTACAACCTCGCGATGTACGGCGTGAACGACGTGTTCGACTACGAGTCCGATCTGCGCAATCCGCGCAAGGGCGGCACCCACGGCGCCGTGCTCGCGAAGCGCATGCACCCGATCACGCTGTGGGCCTCGGCGCTGTCGTGCGTGCCCTTCGTGGTCTACCTCGTGATCGTCGGCTCGCCGCTGTCGTGGCTCGTGCTGGCGCTCAGCCTGTTCTTCGTCGTGTTCTACTCGGCACCCCCGCTGCGACTGAAGGAACGCCCGTTCCTCGATTCGATGACCAGCAGCATCCACTTCTTCTCCCCCGCGGTCTACGGCCTCGTGCTCGCGGGCGCGGTGTGGACCTGGCAGCTCGTCTTCGTGTTCGTGGCCTTCGCGCTGTGGGGGGTCGCCTCGCACGCCTTCGGTGCCGTGCAGGACGTCGAGGCCGACCGCGCCGCCGACATCTCGTCGATCGCCACCGCCCGCGGGGCGCGATGGACCGTGCGCTTCGCCCTGGCCGCCTATGCGCTGGCGGGGGTCGCGATGCTCTTCACCGCGTGGCCGGGGCCGCTGGCCGCCGTGCTCGTCGTGCCGTACCTCGTGGTGTGCTGGCCGTACCGCAACGTGACGGATGCCGAGAGCGACCGCGCCACCGCCGGCTGGAACCGTTTCTTGTGGCTCAACCAGATCGCGGGCTTCGGCACGACGATGCTGCTGATCTGGTGGTGGTTCCTGAGCGCGTGACGCGCTGCGTAGGGCTGGAGCCGCAACGGAGCTCCCTGAGGACCCGCGACGCAGGTCCCTGAGCCTGTCGAAGGGACCGATCCCGCCACGACCCGGTGGCTTCGACAAGCTCAGCCACCTCGACTGGATCACCGATCGAAACCGCAACGCAGGTCCCTGAGCCCGTCGAAGGGACCGATCCCGTGGCGAGCCGGTGGCTTCGACAAGCTCAGCCACCTCGCGCGGAGCGCCGGAACGTCGACGCCGGCGCCCCGCGCGGTGCGGGACGCCGGCGTCGACGTGAGGGCTGCGCTCAGCCCGCGGGCGTGGCCTCCGGGGTGGGGGTGGGGGTCGGCGACAGCGTCGCCGTGCCGCCCTGGCCCTGGCTCTCGAGGTCGAGCAGACGCTGCACGGCCGCGGTCAGGCGGGCGTCCTGCGTGGCGAACCCGGCGAGGTCGCCGCTCGTCAACGCCGCCTGGCGTGCGCTCAGCGCGTCACGCGCCTCCTGCAGCGCGGCCGCGTAGTCACCCGCCGGAACCGACGGGTTCGTCGTCGTTCCGTCGCCCGCGTTCTGATCGGTCGGGGTCACCGTCGAGTCGCCGGTACTCGCTCCGGAGTCGCCGCCGAAGAGCGTGTCGAGGGCCTCGCTGAGGGTGTTCTCGAACGCGATCTTGTTGCCGAAGGCGACCAGCACCCGTCGCAGCTGCGGGAGCTTGGTGTCGCCCGACGACTGCACGAACACCGGCTGCACGTAGAGCAGACCGCCGCCGACGGGGAGCGTGAGCAGGTTGCCCGGGAGCACCTGCGACTGCCCCTGCTGGAGGATGTTGATCTGCGACGACACGTTCGTATCGGAGTCGAAGGTGTTCTGCACCTGACCCGGTCCGGGCACCGTGGTCGCCGAGTCGATCACGAGCATGCGCAATCGCCCGTAGTCCTCCCGTTTCGTGCCCTTCACGTCGCCGGCGTTCGCGTCGACCGCCAGGTAGCCGGTGAGCACGTTGCGCGCCTGACCACCCTGGGATGCCGGGATGAAGCTGGTGAACATCGAGAACGTCGGCTCGTCCTGGCTCGGCATCTTCATCGTCAGGTAGTACGGCGGCTGGAACGTCGCCGGATCCTGCGGGTCGTTCGGAGTGGTCCACCGGTTGTCCTGGCGGTAGAACGACGTCGCGTCGTCGACGTGGTAGACGCCGAGCATCGAACGCTGCACCTTCATGAGGTCGGTCGGGTAGCGCACGTGGCTCATGAGGTCGGCCGACATCTCGGTCCACGGCTTGAGCGACGAGGGGTAGATGTTCTGCCACGCCTGGAGCAGCGGGTCCTGGTCGTCCCAGGCGTAGAGGTCGACCGAGCCGTCGTAGGCGTCGACCGTGGCCTTGACCGAGTTGCGGATGTAGTTGATGTCATCCAGTGCATAGGTCGGGGCCGGGTTGTTCGAGTCGGCGATGGCGCGCGAGAGCGAGACGCCCGTGGAGTACGGGTAGTTCGAGCTCGTCGTGTAACCGTCGATGACCCACTTGATGCGACCGTCGACGACCGTGGGGTACGGGTCGCTGTCGAGGGTGAGGTACGGCGCGACCTTCTGCACGCGCTCCTTCGGGTCGCGGTCGTAGAGG
Organism: Microbacterium phycohabitans; assembly: GCF_032464935.1. Taxonomy (NCBI): domain Bacteria; kingdom Bacillati; phylum Actinomycetota; class Actinomycetes; order Micrococcales; family Microbacteriaceae; genus Microbacterium; species Microbacterium phycohabitans. The sequence continues at coordinate 35,110 of NZ_JAWDIT010000008.1, read as the reverse complement.
ATCTGCGAGTCGGCGTTGACGCTGTCGGAGAAGAGGATCTGCTCCGACTGGAACTTCAGCGCGTAGATGAGGCGGTTGAACACGTTGCCCACGCTCGGTCCGCCGTCACCGCTGAACGTCGTGCGGGTCTCGGTGCCGCCGTCCGCTCCCAGCGGGTAGTCGAGCTCGACGGGGTCGGTGCCCTCGGGCGCGCCGACGATCGAGTACGGGGGCGAGCTCTCGCCGAAGTAGACGCGCGGCTCGTAGTTCAGGTCGGTGAGGAAGCCCGTGCCCGGGATCGCCTGCTCCAGGAACACCGGGTCGCCGTCGGCGGTGCGCTCGTTGCCGGCGGCCGCGACCATGCCGTACCCGTGGGTGTAGACGAGCGTCGTGTTCTGCCACGACGCGGCGTCGCCCAGCTGGCCGATGTTCAGCTCGCGCAGCGACACCACGGTGTCCTGCGTCTTGCCGTCGATCGTGTAGCGGTCGACGTCGAGCGGGTTGGTGAACTGGTAGTACGCCCGGTACTGCTCGAGCTGGCGGACCGTGGGGCCGATGATCGCCGGGTCCATGATGCGCAGCTGCGCGGTCGACTCGGCGTCGTTGCGCAGCTGGCCGGCCTCGGCCTCGGTCGTGGCCTGGAAGTTCTCCTTCTCGACGTTGTCGATGCCGTAGGCGGCCTTCGTGCCGTCGAGATTGCGCTGGTAGTACTGGCTCTCGAGCGTGAGCTCGTTGGGGCGCACCTGGAACGTGGTCACCGCCCACGGGATGGCCGCCCCCACCACGATCGCCGAGACCACCAGCAGGGCGGTTCCGATGAGCGGGTAGCGCCAGCGTCCGATGAACGCCGTGACGAAGAACGCCAGGGCCACGATGACCGCCGCGATCGCGAGGATCGTCTGACCGGGGATGACGGCATTCGCGCCGACGTAGCCGGGACCGGTGATGCGCTCCGACGGCTCCACGAGCTGGCGGAAGCGGTCGAGCCACAGGCTCGCCCCCTGCAGGAGCAGGTAGAGGCCGGCGAGCACCGCGAGCTGGATGCGCGCGGCCTTGGAGATGCGCAGCTCGCGCTGACCGATGCGCACCGAACCGTAGAGGTACGACACGACGCCGGTCAGCAGCAGGCACACCAGCACGACCGCCGACGCGAATCCGAGGGCGGCGGCGTAGAACGGCATCCCGAACAGGTAGAAGCCCGTGTCGAGGCCGAACTGGGGGTCGGTCGTCGAGGTCGCGACGCCGTTGGCCCAGAGCCACGTGGTCTCCCACTGCGCGGAGGCCGCGAAGCCGGCGAAGAAGCCGAAGAAGATCGGGATGCCCCACATCGCGAGGCGGCGAAGAGGCTCGACGACCTCCTGGTAGCGGTCGAGCTGCGAGCTCAGACGCGCGTAGACGGGGCGGAGGCGATAGGCCAGCTGGATGACGCCCCAGACCGGAATCGCCATGGCGAGGAAGCCGACGACGAACATCACGGTCCGTGCGATCCACTGGGTGGTCAGCACGCCCGTGAATCCCAGCTGCGAGAACCACAGCCAATCGGAGTACAGGTTCGCGAAGACGAAGAACCCCACGACCAGCGCTGCGATCACCGCCAGGGTGATCGAGATGATCCGTCGAGAGCGGTTCGGGGGCGTGGCCTGGTTCGGCGCTGAGGTCGTGGTCACCTCTTCATCCTAGGCGCGGCCTTCCGGGGGTTCGCCGTGAATGCTACGTTCCCGAGCCACACGTCGGCAGCGCGTCGAGATCGCCGCCCTCCCGGATCGTGCGCAGCACCGTCATCGACTGCTCGAGCGTCGAGGTCGAGAACACCCGGATGCCGTCGGGCACGTGGCCGACGACCTCGTTGCAGTTCGCCTCCGGGGCGAGGAACACCGTCGCCCCGGCATCCCGTGCTCCGTAGAGCTTCTGGCGGATGCCGCCGATCGGGCCCACGTTGCCGTCGGCGTCGATCGTGCCGGTGCCGGCGATGTGCTGGCCGCCGGTGAGGTCGCCTTCGCTCATCTTGTCGATGATGCCGAGGGCGAACATCATGCCCGCGCTCGGTCCGCCGACGTCGTTGAGCTGGATCTTGACGTCGACCGGCAGATCGAAGGACTCCTGCAGCCCGATGCCGAGCAGCCACTGCTGCTGACCGTCCACCTCCGTCTGCTTCGGCGTGACCGTGACCGTGCCCGGGGCGTCGTCGCGGGTGTAGCCGACGGTGACCGGAGCGCCCGCGGCGGCCTGCACCGTGGCGCGGACCGCGTCGACGTTGGCCGCGGCGACCGCGTCGACCGAGGTGATGACATCGCCCACCTGCAGCGCGCCCGCGGCGGCTCCGGCGTCGTCGACCGTTCCGACGGCGATCTCGCCGGGCACGTCGTACCCCAGCTCGCGCAGGGCCGCGGCGCTGGCCTCGAGCTGCGAGTCGCTCATCAGGGCGGCGTTCTCGGTGTTGCGCTGCTCGGTCGTCTGACCGGCCGGGAAGATGCGGTCGATCGGCACCACGGCTCGGGAGCGGTCGAACCACGCCTGCGCCAACTCGAACCACGAGGGCGTGCGCTCGCGGTTGCCGCTGACCTGCACCGTGAGCAGGTCGAGCTGACCGGTCGTCGTGGTGTCCTTCTCCTCGGGCACGGTGATGAGCGGCACCTCCTGACCGTCGGCGGTCGTGGTGCTGCCGAGGGTATTGAAGACGGGCCCGGGCTGCTGGATGACGTAGGCCGAGGGCAGCAGCGACATCACCAACAGGATGACGAACGCCACCGCGAGCGACCACATGCCGACGACGGAGCCGCGCCACCAGCGCTGTCGGGGCGCGGGCGCGTGGGAGACGTTCTCATCGAACAGCGTCACAGTGGGGAGTCCTTCGTCGTGGTCGTTCGCGCGCGGCGTAAGCGGCGAGGGGCCGGGCCGACTGTTGCGGGGAAACGTGCGACTAGCGTAGATCTCGTTCCCCCAGACCTGGCTGAAAGGCGGCTGAAGTGGCAGACGACGACGACCGGAGCCCCGAGGACGAGTTCCAGGAGCTCATGCGTCGCCTCATGTCGGGCGACACCAGTGGCATCGACCCCGAGCAGCTCTCGCGCCTGTCGGGCATGCAGATCGACCCCGCGATGCTGCAGCAGGTCATGAACCAGCTCCAGGGCGCGTTCGCCGGCACGCAGGAGGGCGTCGACTGGAGCCTCGCCGAGCGGCAGGCCCTGCACATCGCCAATCAGGACGGCCTCGGGGTGACCACGGGCCAGCGCACCGATCTGGATCAGGCCTTCACCCTCGCCGGGCTCTGGCTGGGCGAGGCGACCACGATCAGCGACCTCCCGCGCCCGCCGCGCGCCGTCACGCGCGGCGCCTGGGTGAGCGCGACCCTGCCGGTGTGGCAGGAGCTCGCCGAGCCGGTGGCCACGAGCATCGCCGACGCGCTGACCGCCGCCCTCGGGCAGCAGGCACCGGAAGACATGCAGGAGATGATCGCGGGCGCGGGCCGACTCATGCGCACCGTCGGCGGGTCCCTCTTCGCCACGCAGCTGGGCCACGTGGTCGGGCGTCTGTCGACCGAGGTCGTGGGCGGCGGCGACGTCGGCATCCCGCTCATGCCCGACGGCGACGCCGCGATCCTGCCGCAGAACTTCGCGGACTTCGGCCGCGACCTCGAGATCCCCGACGACCAGCTCGCCCTCTACCTCGCCACGCGCGAGCTCGCTCACGCGCGCCTCTTCCGGCACGCGCGCTGGCTGCGTCTGCACGTCATCTCGCAGGTGCGCGACTTCGCGCACGGCATCCGCGTCGACACCGACGCTCTGGAGGAGCTCGCCTCGCGCTTCGACCCGTCGCAGCCCGACGAGCTCCGCGGTGCGCTCGAGAGCGGCGCGCTGCTGCCCGAGCGCTCCGAGGAGCAGACGGCGGCCCTGACGCGCCTCGAGAACCTGCTCGCCACGATCGAGGGCTGGGTCGACGTCGTGACGGAGGACGCCACCTCGCGCCTGCCCTCGGCCGCCCGCATCGCCGAGGCCGTGCGGCGTCGCCGCGCGGTGGGCGGTCCCGCCGAGCAGGCCCTCGGCTCGCTCGTCGGGCTCGAGCTGCGTCCTCGCCGCATGCGCGAAGCCGCGGCCATGTGGCGGGCCGTGACCGCGGCCGTCGGCGTCGAGGGGCGCGACGCACTGTGGGACTACCCCGACCTCATGCCCTCGTCGGACGACATCGACGACCCGGCCGCGCTGATCGCGCGTGTCACCGCGACCTCCCGCGGCGAGGCGGCCCCCTCCGACGCCATGGACGACGCACTCGCCCAGCTGCTGGCTGAGGAAGCCAGCGGCGGACGAGCGGATGCCGAGTCCGAGGCGCCCTCCGCCGACGCGGACGGACGCGGACCGACGGATGCCGACGGCTCGGGCCCCGAGGCGGACCCCGACGACGACGCCGCGCCGGGAGACCAGCGACCGGTGTGACGACGGTGATCGTGGCGAGGGGCGGAGGCTCCTCGCCACGATTTTTCGTGCACGGGGCGGAGGCCCGTTGTCGCGATTGCGCGCTCAGGGCGGGGGCCACACGGTCTTGCGTGTCCGGGGTGGAGGCCCGTTGTCGCGATTGCGCGCCCGGGGCGGAGGCCACACGGTGTTGCGTGTCCGGGGTGGAGGCCCTTGTCGCGATTACTCCCGGGGCGGAGGCCACGCGGCGTCGCGTGTCCGGGGTGGGAGCCCGTCGTCACGGTCTCTCACCTGGGCTGATCGGTCGCCGGGAATGCTGCCGGCCGTGCGGAGGACGCCTCCTCCCCACCCCGTCTCCGCGGACGGGTGCGTGTGGACAACGGCATCCGCGGACGGTTGACGCGCGATGATCGGGCCATGATCCGCCTCTCCCCCTCCGCCGTGCCTCTCTGGCACGACGACGGTCGCGTGCAGTTCGGTGCTCCGGCCCTCGCCGTCACGCCTTTCGCCGCCGAGTGGGTGGACGTCGTCGTGAGCGCTCTCGTCGAGGGCACCACGCGCGCGGCCGTGCGCAGCCTGGCGCGCCTGCACGGGGCGCCCGCAGGCGCGGCCGACGAGCTGCTCGCGGAGATCGCCCCGGCGCTCCGCGCCCGCCGGCGGCATCCCCCGATCGTGCTCCAGACCGCCGACGACCTGCCGCCGCGCGTCGTCCGCGCCGTCCAGGCCGCCCTTCCCGCGCGCAGCCGCGTCCTTCCGTGGGCCGGACCGGCGGGAGAGACGGCTCCACCGGGCGCCGCGGTGGTGATGCTCGGCGCGTTCCGCGTCGACCCGCGTCGGGCGGCGACGTACATGCGCGACGACGTCACGCACCTGCCGCTCACGCTCGACGGAGGGCGGGCGCGGATCGGGCCCGTGGTGCGGCCGGGCCGCACGGCGTGCCTGGCGTGCCTCGACGCCGACCGCCGTCGCGACGATCCGCACTGGCCGGTGGTGGCCGCGCAGCTGGTCGGACGCCCCCGACCCGACGTCGACGTCGCCCTCGCCGCAGAGGCGGGGCGCGCCGCGCGTTTCCTGCTCAGCGCGCCGAGCGGGGCGACGACGCGGTCGCTGCGCCTCGACGTCGATTCGTTCCCGCGGGTCTGGGAGCTGCATCGGCCGAGTGCAGACTGCCACTGCCGATCTCCCGCAGGAAGCGCGACGGCGACCGCTCCATGCGCCCGAAGCCGCGAGCCCAGCTGACCGACAGCGTCCGCGCCGCGCGCGTGACCCCGACGTAGGCGAGACGACGTTCCTCGTCGACCGCCTCGAACGTCTTCGCGTACGAGATGGGCAGCAGCCCTTCGCTGACACCGATGAGGTAGACGTGGTCCCATTCGAGACCCTTCGCGGCGTGCAGCGTCGCCAGAGTGACCGTGCGGGTCGTCGGCTCGTGCTGGTCGCGCGCGCGTGCCTGCAGGTCGTCGGTGAAGCCGCGCAGGTCGGTGCCCTCCGGCGCCTCCTCGGCCAGGCGCAGCAGCGCCGCGCGCGCCTCCCAGGCCTCGCGCAGGGCACCGCCCGCCTCCGGCGGATCATCGGTGAGCCCCACGCTGCGCAGCACGTCTCGCACCGTCGGGAGGAACCCGGTCTGCATCGGAGCCACCGAGGCGGCCCGCAACGCCATGAGGGCCTGACGCACCTCCGGCAGGTCGAAGAACTTGCGTCCCCCCAGCACGGAGGCCGCGATCCCCACCGCGGCGAGGGCCGTCAGCACCGCGGCGGACTGCGCGTGCGAGCGGTAGAGCACTGCGACGTCGTGCGGATCGACACCGCGGGCCAGAGCCTCCGCGATCGAGCGCGCGACGGCCTGGGCCTCGGCCTCGTCGTCGTCGAACGCGCGCACCGTCGGCACGGGCGCTTCGTCGGCGCGGGCCGCGACCAGCTCGAGGGCACCCGCGCGGCCCCGCATGAGGTCGTTGGCGACGGCCAGCACGGGCGCGGCGGAGCGGTAGTTGCGCTCGAGGCGCACCACCCGCGCGTCGTCGTGGGTGCGTTCGAACTCGAGCAGGTAGCGCGCGTCGGCTCCGGTGAAGGAATAGACCGTCTGACTCGCGTCGCCGACGACGCACAGGTCGCGCCGATCGCCGAGCCACAGCTCGAGCAGACGGTTCTGCAGGGGCGAGACGTCCTGGTACTCGTCGACCGTGAAATGCCGGTACTGCTCGCGCACCGCCGCCGCGACCCGCGGCTCCGCCTCGATCATGCCCGCGCACGTGAGCAGGACGTCTTCGAAGTCCATCTGCCGACGCTCGTCCTTGAGCTTCTCGTAGGCGCGTTGCAAAGCGACCACCTGGTCGACGCCGAGTCGGCCGACCCCTTCGGGGCGATCGGCCGCGTACTGTTCGATCGAGCGCAGGGTGACCTTGCGCCACTCGATCGACGCCGCCACGTCGCGCAGGGTCGCGGTGTCGGGCGCGAGTCCCACCCCATCGGCGGCGTGCGCGAGCATCCGCACCTTGTTGTCGATGATCGAGGGGGCCTGGTCGCCCGCGAGCGTCGGCCAGAAGAAGTTGACCTGGGCCAGGGCTGCGGCGTGGAACGTGCGCGCCGACACCCCCGACACGCCGAGAGCGCGCAGTCGGCCGCGCATCTCGCCCGCCGCTTTCGCGGTGAAGGTCACCGCCATCACTCGCTGCGGCGAATAGGCGCCCGTGTCGACGCCGTGCGCGATGCGCCGCGTGATCACGCGGGTCTTGCCCGTGCCGGCTCCCGCGAGCACGCAGACGGGCCCCCGCAGGGCGCGCGCCGCCTCGAGCTGGTGCTCGTCGAGTCCGTCGAGGGGCCCGGTCATACGACGCCCCGGAACCAGTCATCGATCAACCTGCGGGCGATGGATGCCGGCCCGGGCAGCTGCACCGGCCCCTCGCCACGCAGCGACGCGCCGATCTCGTCGCGGTCGAACCAGCGCACCTCGACGATCTCCTCGCCGTCGGCGCGGGCCTCGTCGTCGGCGACGACGCGCGCGCGGAAGCCGAGCATCAGCGAACGCGGGTACGGCCACGCCTGCGAACCGCGGTACGAGATGCCGTCGAGCCGCACACCGGCTTCTTCGCCGACCTCGCGACGCACCGCGTCTTCGAGCGATTCCCCGGCTTCGGCGAATCCCGCGAAGCAGGAGTACCGATCGCCGCCCCACGCGGCATTCGCCCCCAGAAGGATGCGATCGTCCGATCCCGCCGACTGCACCAGCACGATCACCGCCGGGTCGGTGCGAGGGAAGTGCTCGCGACCGCACGACGGGCAATGCCGTGACCATCCCGCGTGCCGGAGGTCGGTGCGCGAGCCGCATGCCGGGCAGAACGGCGCGTCACGCAGCCAACCCGCGAGAGCGACGGCGGTGGTGAAGACCTCCGCCTCCGATTCGGGCAGACCGCCCCCGGCCGCACGCAGTGCGGCCCACTCGGCATCCGGAACGAGGTCGTCGGGTGCGTCGTCGGGCACCACCGCGAGCAGGATCGCCGCGCCGTCGGCGCTTCGACCGAGGAACGCCCATTCGCGGACGGCCGGCGGACCGGATGCCAGGTGCCCCACGTCGACGAGCACGAGGCGACCCGCGCGAACCGGTGCGGCGTCGCGACGCACGACCAGGACACGGGTCGAGGCGTCGGCGCGCACGCGCTCGACGAGGAGATCATCGTCGCGCTCCGCGCCGGAGCGGTCGAGGCGCAACGGGAGCGGGGGTTCGACCGGGGCGGGCGCGGAATGCGGCATCTGACACCTCTCTGACGGGCGGACGCGGACGGACGGATCAACGGCCCGACCTCACCGCAGAAGGGCGTGGCGCGGGCGGACGGGTGAAAGCCCGACCTACCCTGGGGGGCATGGCACGCTCGCCCCTCATTTTAGCCGCGTCGGCGACGGCGGCCCTGCCGCGCACCGCCATCACCAACGTCAGCGTGCTGACGGAGAACACCGGTGGACGCTTCGATTCCGCCCTCGCTCGAACCGACGACGGACGCGAGGTCGTCGTGCGCATGCCGGCGAGCGAGGAGGCCTCGGCCGATCTCGCCGCCGAGGCCCGAGCGCTCCACGCGCTCACCGCGGGTGTGCGTGCCCTGCTGCCCTTCGCGGTGCCGGAGGTGCTCGGCGAGGCCGGTTCCGGCATCCAACGCGTCCTCGTCGTCGATCACATCGACGGGTACCGCATCGACCCCGCGCACCTGCCCAAGGGCCCGGGCTACGCCCCCGCGATCGGTGCGGCGCTGGCCGCGGTGCACGCGCTCCCCGTATCGATCGTGCGCACCGACGGTCTCCCCGTACGCTCCTCCGAGCAGGTGCGCGACGACGTCACGCGCCTCCTCGACCGCGCCGACGCCACCGGCCGGGTCGGCGACGATCTCATGATGCGCTGGCGGCGTGCGGTCGAGGTCGACGACCTCTGGCGTTTCGAGTCCGCCGTCATCCTCGGCGGGGCGACGAGCTCCTCCGTCGTGCTCGCGGACGACGAGCACGGCGTGCCGCACGTGATCGGCATCCTGGAATGGGCGGGACTCAGCGTCGGCGACCCCGCCGTCGACCTCCGCTGGCTGGCCTCGGCGCCGCTGGCGGCCGACGACGTTCACGCGGGGTACGCCGCCGCCGGCGAACGCTCCCCCGACCCGCTGCTGCGCGAACGCGCCCGCCTGTACGCGGAGCTCGAATTCGCCCGCTGGCTCGTCCACGGTCACGACGCCGGTGAGAGCGAGGTCGTCGCCGACGCGGTCGCCCTTCTCGACGCCCTGGCGGACGGCGTGCGCGGCGACCACATCGTGCCCGACTCACGCAGCGACATCGACGACGCCCTGGCCCTCGTCGAATCCGTCCCGCCCGTCGTCGCCCCCGCCGTCGTCGACACGTCGATGCAGACCGACGCCTACGACCCTGAGGCCCTGTCGCTCTACCTCTCCGCGGAGCGCGATCGCGTGGCTGCGGCCGAAGCACTCGCGGAGGCGCTCGAATCCCCCGGACCGGATGCCGAAACCGGCGCCATCCACGTCGATGACCTGCCCGCGCGCGACGACATCGATCCCGAGGAGACCGCGCCGATCGACCTCGACGGGTGGGACGACGACGTCGCCCGCGCTCCGCAGTCTCGCGGTGAGACGGAGACGGACGCGTCGTGGGGCTCGTCCGGCGCGGAGCCCGTGAATCGCGAGCGCTCGGAACCGTCCGGCGCGCAGGGTTCGTCCTTGGGCGGATCGTCCTTCCGCGACTCGCCGGTCCGCGACTCGCCGGTGAGCGGCGCACCGGTCAGCGGCGCGCCGGTCCACGGGTCGTCGATCGGCGACTCGGCGCACGGCGACTCACCGCACGGCGACTCACCGCGCGGCGACTCGGCGGTCGACGACGAGGAAGACGCCGCGCGCGCGAGCCGCGCGGCGCTGCGCCGTTGGGGCGTGGCGGGCGACAACGCCTGAGGCGGAAGCCGAACCTCACCCCGGCGGTTCGAGGCGCGGATCTCGCCCTGGGACGCCTATAACTCCTCGAGGCGCGCACCTCACCTCGAGGCGCGCATCTCATCACCCGGGGGCGCGCGGCTCACCTCGGGGGCGCAGCTCGCCGGCGTGCGCGCAGCTCACCGGCGTACGCGCAGCTCACCGGCGTACGCGCAGCCCACCGGCGTACGCGCAGCCCACCGGCGGGCGCGCAGCCCACCGGCGTACGCGCAGCTCACCGGCGGGCGCGCAGGTCACCGGCGTGCGCGCAGGTCACCGGCGTGCGCGGATCTCGTTTCGGGGCGCGTATCTCCCCTCGGGGCGCGAGTCGTACGCCCCGAAGAGAGCATCAGGCCCCGAACCCGGCGGCCGCACGTCATGCCGCACCCAGTCCGGCATCCGCGACCCGTCCGCGCGGCGATCGCGAGTCAGCCGCGCAGCACCAGCTCGTCACCGACGTAGAAGAGCGCGACATCGATGCGGTCGAGGTCGATGCCGTGCTTCGCGTGGTACGCCTCCCGGTACAGCTCCAGCTGCACCATGCGCGCGCGGCGCTCGGCCTCGCTCGTGGGAGGGCGGCCCGTCTTCCAGTCGACGATCTCGTACCGGTCGCCGCGTCGGTACACGGCATCCAGCTTGCAGATGACGACGTGATCGCGCCCGTCGAGCCGTCGGGTGACGAAATCGATCTCTGTTTCGACCTCGAGCGGCCGCAGCGGCGCCCATTCCGATCGCTCGAAGCAGTCGCGCAGGCGCTGCAGCTCCGCGGCGTCGGCGGTCGACGCGCCCGCCTCATCGTCGTCCCAGAGCGCGTCGTCGTCGAGACCGATCCCCGATCCGACGAGTCCCGAGCGCTGTTCGACCCACGCGTGGAACAGCGTGCCGAGGCGTGTCTGCCGATAGGGACGCTCCGGCATCGGGCGACGCAGGTCTTCGACGGCGTCCCCGTAGTCGGCGATGAAGTCCTTGAACTTCGATGCCGGGATGCGCGTGGGGGCCGGCGCGTGCGCCGGGCGCAGCCGATCGGCCCGCTCGGCCAGCAGCAGCTCGAGGTCGGGGTCCGCGTCGGCCGCCGGCTGCGCCCTGGCCGCCTGCGCCTGCGTCACGGCGGCCGCGACCGCCGTGCGGCGTGAACCCAGCGGGTCGAGCGGCCAGTGCAGCAGGCGCCGTTCGCCGTCGTAGGGATCGTCACCCGGCTCATCGATCACCGAATCGATGCCGAGAGCCTCTACGGCCTCGTCGAGGAAGACGCTCGGACGTCGGGGCCGCTTCGTTCCCGACCAGCTCGACCCCGACAGCAGCAGATGGTCGCGAGCCCGGGTGAACGCGACATACGCCAGGCGACGGTCCTCGTCGAGCTGGCGCGCGCGATTGTCGGCGACGAAGGCCTCGATCGCGGCCTTCAGGTCCTGCTGCGTCTCGGCGCCGCGCCACGCGAACACCGGCAGCCAGGCAGAGTCGCCACGGAACTCCGAGGGCAGGATGCCGAAACCCAGCCACCCCTTGGTGTCGCGCGCGAGAGAGGGCAGCTCGTCGGTCACGAGGCGAACCACGGCCACGGCATCCCACTCGAGACCCTTCGACCCGTGAATCGTGAGCAGCTGCACGACGTCGTCTTCGGGCGGCTCGGTCCGCGGAGCGAACTCGTCGGCCTGCTCCGCGTGGTCGAGCCAGGCGAGCAGGCTGGACACCGATCCGGACTCGTCGGCGGCCAGAAACCCGCGGATCTCGTCAACGAAGGCCCGCAGCTGCGCCGAGGCGATGCGCGCGGGACCGCGTGCCTCGTTCGCCGCGAGCTCGATGTCGAGCCGAAGCTCCGTCTCGATCAAGCGGATGAGCTCGGGCACCGGAGCGCCCACGCTGCGGCGCAGCCCCGCGAACACCGCCCCCGCCTCGCGCAGCCGAGCGCGGCCGTCGGGGGTGATGTCGGCCAGCCACCCGTGGGTGTCGCTCTGTCGCGTGACGAAATCGAGCGCATCGACGAGCGAGGCGCGGTCGGCGCCCGGCGTCGACCGCAGTCGATCGACGACGTCGGGGGCCAACGGCTGCAGAGCCACGTCGTGCGTGGCGAGTCGCCGGGCCACCTGGGCCAGCGCGCGGAGATCGGCGAGACCCACCGCCCATCGCGGGCCGGAGAGCAAGCGGATCAGCGCCGAGCCCGCTTCGGGGTCGCTGATCACCCGGAGGACGGACACCACGTCGACCACCTCGGGCGTGGTGAGGAGGCCGCCGAGTCCGAGGATGCGGTGCGGGATCCCGCGTCGCCCGAGGGCGTCGCCGAAACGCACCATGTGCTTCTTGCTGCGGAAGAGCAGCGCCCCGGTCGTGGAGCGCCCGTGAGCGGCACGGGCGGCACGGACGCCGACGAACCACGCCGCCACCCGGTCGGCCTCCGCGTCGAGGTCGTTCTCGAAGACCGTCTCGACGAGTCCCTCTGGCGCTCCCGGCCGGGAACGCAGCTCCTCGACAGCCACCGCCGCCCGGGGCGCCAGCGGGGCCAGTACCGCGTTCGCCGCGGTGAGCACCTGCGCGCTGTTGCGCCAGCTCGTCAGCAGAGCGAAGCGCTGACACTCGGCGCCGGGCGCGAACGCCTCGGGAAATCCGCCCAGGTTGCCCGCGCTCGCTCCGCGCCACGCGTAGATGGCCTGGTGGGGATCGCCCACCGCCATCACGCCCGTGCCGCCGAACAGCGTCGCCAGCAGGTCGGTCTGCACGACGGAGGTGTCCTGGTACTCGTCGAGCAGCACCACGCGGTAGCGGGCGCGCAGCTCGGCGACGACGGCCGGATGCTCCCGCGCGATGCGCAGGGCACCGGCCACCTGGTCGGCGAAGTCCATCACCCCGAGGCGGGCCTTCTCGCGGTCGTAGGCGGCGGCGAGCGTCGCCAGCAGCGACAGCGCCGAGACCTTCGCCGCGGCCTCGCCGACCTCTTTGTAGACGCTCACCCGTGCGGACGTCGAGGGCCGCTCCACGATCCGTCCGAACTGCTCGGGGAATGCGGCGAGCTCGTCGAGATCGACGAGGTTGTCGACGCCATCGCGTGCGATGCGCAACGCGGCGTCGATCAGCGTGCGGGGCGACTCCTGACGCTCCTCGAGGCGCGGATCGTCGGAGGCGAACACCACGCGCCGCATGAGCAGCCACGCGGCCGACTCCGACAGCACCGCGGCCTCGGCATCCCGACCGATCCGCAGGCCGTGCTCGCGCACGATCGAGTCGGCGAAGCTGTTGTACGTCGACACTGTCGGTCGGTGCAGGAGCTGATCGTCGTCGCGCGCACCCGGCACCTCGGCGCCGGTCTCCGCCACCAGCGCATCGAGGGCTTCGCGGCGCGCCGCGTCGCCTCGCGCGCCCTCGACACCGGCCAGCTCCGCGAAGACCGCGAGGCGACCGGCCGCGTGCAGACGCGGAAGGAAGGGCAGGAGCCCGCGCGCCTCGAACTCCGACAGGCGCTGCAGCCGACGCTGGATGCGCTCGGCCAACTCCCCCGCGGCTTTGCGCGTGAAGGTGAGGCCCAGCACCTCGTCGCGGCGCACCAGGGCGTTCGCGACGAGCCACACCACCCGACCGGCCATCGTCTCGGTCTTGCCGCTGCCGGCGCCCGCGACGACGAGGGCGGGCGCGAGCGGCGCCTCGATGACGGCGGTCTGTTCGGCGGTGGGAGGGAACTGCCCGAGGGCGGCGGCGATGGTCGCCGCAGACAGCATCTCGCTCATGACGCGCTCACCGCCGACACCGTGTGGATGCGGCACAGGCCGTACGAGAACTCGTCACGGCAGTGCACCTCGTAGGGGGCGGCGAACGACGTGCCGCGCATGATGTCGACCGCTCCCCGCACCCGCGCGACGAAAGCTGCGCGCTGCTCGTCGTCGAAGGGCTTCTGCGTCGGCTCGGCGTAGTCCTTCGTCGCGGCGGTCGGACGCAGCACGAGCAGTTTCGCCCCGCCGGATGCCAGCCCCGCCACCTGCTCGATCGCGCCCGACGAGAACGCCAGCTGGTACGCCGCGAGCTGCGGGTTGTCGGCGACCTTGGCGTCGGTCTGCGGTTCGCTCTTGCCCGTCTTCAGGTCGACGATGACGACCTCGCCGGACGGTGTCAGCTCCACCCGATCGATGTCACCGCTGAGCACGGCACCGTGCTCGCCGGCATCCGGGATCGGGATGGGCACCTCGAAGTGCCGCTCCGCGCCGATGAGTCGGCCGCCGGCGTCGTCGAAGCGTCGCAGGTACGCGGCGAGCCGCCGCACGAGGTCGCGGGCCCGGGTCCGCTCCGCGCGGTCGCGCCAGGGCGCGTCGAACACGAGTTCCCCCCACCTCTCGTCGACCACGGCCCACAGATCGTCTTCGGACGAGGATGCCGCGGTCTCGAGCGCCGCGTGGATGATGGTCCCGATGCCGGCCGTCGTGCCGCCGCGATCGCCGCCGAGATCGGCGATCACCCAGTCGAGCTGGCACTCCTCGAGCGCGTGCAGGCGCGACGGCGAGACGCGCACGTCTTCGCGGTCGAGGTCGCGCAGCGGCGCGGTGGAACTCGGCGGTGCGACGCCGTACCACTCCTCGACGGCGGCACCGGCGACTCCGGCGCCCGCGAGGATCGCGAGTTGGGCGGCGGCGTGCGCTCGCTCACCCGCGGGGACGCGCGCAGCGGTGAGGGAGCGGCGGTGCCGGGCGACGAGCCCGCGCAGCGACAGCGGATGCTCGGGGATGGCCGCGGCGGGTTCGGGAGTGGGGAGCATCTCGAACAGCACGCTGGGCCCGGTGTCGTCGTCGTCGACGGCCGTCACGATGAGCAGGGCGTCGGCCCGACTGATCGCGCGCACGAACAACCGCAGCTCATCGTGCATCGCGGCGCGGCGACGGTCGAGCATGCCGGCGGCGGGGAGGTCGGGGTTCTGCACGGCGTCGGCCAGGCGCCACGTCTCGAGGAGACCCCCGCGCAGCCGCGTGTTCGGCCACACCCCGTCTTGCACTCCGGCGATCACGACGGTGTCGAAGGCCGTCCCGGCGGCGGCGGCCGGGGTGAGCACCCGCACGGTGTCGACGACGGCGGGCTGCTCGATGCGGTCTTCGGCGACGTCGCTGTCGAGCACCGACCGCAGGAACACCGACGCCTCTCCGTCGGGTTCGCGCTCGGTGAAACGCTTCGCCGCCTGGAACAGCGCCACGACCGCGTCGAGGTCTCGGTCGGCCTGTTCGGCGACCGCGCCGTGTCCGCGCGCCGCCTCGCGCCAGGTGCGCGCGAGGGCGCTGCGCTCCCACGCCGTCCACAGCAGCTCGTGCGCGGTGGCCTGCCGCAGGGCCTGGCTGCGCAGAGCGCCCAGCGTCTCGCCGAGGCGGATCGCGCGGCGCGCCTCGCGGGAGTCGATCGCGGCGAGCTCGAGGGGGAAGCGCACGCCCGACACCAGCAGGTCGGTCGCGGCGCGCGTCCCCCCGGCCGCGACCTCGTCGTGACGCAGCGCCGTGCGCAGTCGCCGCAACTCGATGGCATCCAGACCGCCGAAGGTGCCGCGCAGCGCGTCGATCACCTCCTCGGCCACCCACTCGTCGGGATCCTTCGCACCCAGCTCGACGAGGCGCACGAGGTCGCGCACCGGGCGCTGCACCCCCAGCGCCAGTCCGGGGCCGCTCGCGCGGGCCGGCACCTCGCGCGCCGCCAACTCGGCCTCCAGCGTCGCGACCTGCCGGGAGTCGTGCGCGATGACGGCGCAGGAGCTCCAGGGAACGCCGTCGAGCACATGGCGTTCGCGCAGCAGACGAGCGATCGCGTCGGCCTCCTCCGCGGGCGAGCGCAGCAGGTACGTGCGTACCGACCCCTGCGCGGGCGCCCCCTCGGGCGCGCGCCGGTGCGCGACGACACCGGCGGCCCCGATCCGGGATGCCACCTGCCGCACCAGGTCGATCTGCTCGGGCGTGCCGCGATGCGGCGTGCCGAGCGCGGCGGTCGCGCCGAGCTCTCGGGCGAGACGCGCGAAGTTCTCGGGGGTGGCGCCGCGGAAGGCTCCCGATCCGACGTCGGGATCGCCGAAGGCGACGACCCCGATCCCCAGGCCGCGGCAGGCCCGCAGCAGATCGATGACGCCCGCGGTCAGTTCCTGCGCGTCGTCGACGAGGATGCACCGCAGCGACGAGAACCGCCCGAGCAGGTCACGCTCGGAGCGTGCGGCGTCGAGTACCGAAACGGCCTCGCGCGCGAGATCGGCCGCGTCGCGGTGGGCACCGCGCATGGCGGCGCGCACCGCGCGGTACTCGTCGGCGAACGACGCGAGCGATGCCCACACCGGGAGGTCGTGACGTTCGGCGAGGCGGGTGAGGTCGCTCGAGGCGACGCCGAGCTCGGTGCACTCGGCGAGGAAGGCGCGGAGGTCGCCGCGGAAGCCGCGCGTGGCGCGGATCGTCGGCCCCAGCCAGTCGGGCCAGCGCGACGCGCCCTCGAGCTCGTCGAGCGCATCGCCCTCGAGCAGATCGCGGATGATCTGATCCTCGTCGCCGCCGGTCAGCAGCTGCGGCGGCTCGGCACCCCGGCGCACCTCCGCCCCGCGCACCAGGTGGAACGCGAACGACGCCACCGAGCGCGCCAGGGCGCCCGAGGTGGCGCGATCGACTGCGAGCGCGAGGGGGTCGCGCAGGGCCGTCGCCGCGGGTCGAGTCGGGGTGAGCACCAGCAGGTCGTCGGGATCGACACCGGATGCCACGAGCTCGCGCACACGCGAGAGCAGTGTCGTCGTCTTCCCCGACCCCGGGGCGCCGACCACCACACCGCTCGCGTCGGCGGGCCAGGCCACGACGACGCGCTGATCGGCGTCGAGACCCCCGCGCTCCCGCACGGCACCGGGGGCGGCGGCATCCGTCGATTGCATGTGCTCCACGCTAATCGCGACCTCCGACATCGGCCGGGCGCCACGGGCGGGTCGTCGAGGTCGCGTGCGGGCCGGGGCCGGTGCGACGGCCCGCGCGGCCCCGCGTTCGCCGTGCGCGAAGCCGCCCGTGCGACGGGCTGTCGTGCCGGAAGCCTGCCCTAGAGTCGAAACACGCGCCGGGCCGACCGCGGCCCGCGGGGAAAGGACGCATCGTGGAGATCCGCATCGGCATCATCAACACCGGCCGTGAGCTGAACTTCGAGACGAACGAGAGCTCCGACGTCGTCAAGTCGACCATCGCCTCGGCCCTCGACAGCTCTGCCAGCCACGTCACCTTCACCGACGTCAAGGGCAACTCCTACCTCATCCCGACCGCCAACCTCGCCTTCGTCGAGCTGGGCACCGAAGAGTCGCGCCGCGTCGGCTTCGTCGCCTGACCCCCTCGCCGTGCAGATCCTGCTCGGTCTCGTCATCGGTGCGGTGATCGGCCTGGCGGCGCATTTCGCGCTCCCGGGCCGGCACCTGCGCGGTGCCGCGCTGGCCCCCCTCGCGGGGGCGGCGTCGGCAGCCGTGGTGTGGACCGCGCTCACCTGGGCGGGTTTGGGTGAGTCCCCGCTGGTCTGGGTGCTCGCCGTGATCGCCCCGGTGGCCACGACAGTGCTGCTGGTCGTCCTCGTCACTCGCGCGCGCCTGTCGCGCGACGAGGCCGACCGCTCGCGGCTGCCCGTCTGAGCCCGCGCACCGGGCATCACCTCTGCCGCTTTCGCGCGATCATCGGCGCCGCGAGCTCCCGGCACGTCGGATGCCGTCGACTCAGGCGGCGAGCCCCATGGCATCCATCCGACGGGCGTGCGCACCCATCAGTTCGCTGAAGACGGGTTCGACCTTGGCCTCCTCGGCGCGGTCGAGGTGCCCGTGTCGCAGTGCCGCCCGGGCGACGAGCAGCGTGTCGCCGACGAGTCGGCGGCCCCACAGCGCGAGCAGCCAGCGCCACTCCTCATCGCTGTCGATGGTGGCTACGAGGATGTCGACGATCGCCTGCCGGTCGTCGTCGGCCCGCAGGATGCGGGCGACGCGGCGCCCCGTGTCGCCGTAGCTCGACGACAGCGCGAGGTAGAAGTCGTCGAGGAGCCCCGCCGTGATGTGCACGGTGAGCATGGTCTCCTGCGGACGGACGCCGTGGGTGTTGCGGCGGAACGCGTCGAGCGACTCGCGGAACGGCAGCATGAGCTGCGTCGGGTCGCCACCGCGCTCGCGGATGACCGCGACGAGCTCCTGGTGCTTGATCAGCGCCGCTCCGGCCGCCCGCGAGAGGGACTCCTTCTCAGCGAGCTCGGGGGTGAGGGCGATCAACTCACTCAGGGTCTCGAAGAAGCCCAGCTGCAGATAGGCCGCCTGGCCGAGGAAGGTGTCGATGTCGGGAGCGAGCTCCGCGAAGTCCACGCGCATGGCCTCGCCGAGGTCTCCCCTCGAGCGCAGCTGCAGCGTGCGGCCGACCGGGCGCTGACGACGACGAAACCACTCGAACACGCCCCCAGCCTAGGCGTCCGGGGCCCGCGGAGACACGCCGGGTAGAGTGGACGGGTCCCGGCGATGGATCGGGACCCCGCGCCTGTGGACGAGTGAGGCGTGGATACGACTCCCCCAGGCGGTCTCTCGCCGCCGGAACAGGCACGCACATGACGACATTCGCCGAGCTCGGCATCGATCAGGACATCGTCGATGCCCTGGCATCCAAGGGCATCGTCGATGCCTTCCCCATCCAGGAGCAGACGATCCCCCTGGGCCTTCCCGGACAGGACATCATCGGCCAGGCCAAGACGGGTACCGGAAAGACGTTCGGCTTCGGCATCCCCGTCGTCCAGCGCCTCGGTCTCGACCCCGAGCCCGGGGTGAAGGCCCTCATCGTCGTCCCCACGCGCGAGCTCGCGGTGCAGGTCTACGAAGACATGGACATGCTCACCAGCAACCGCTCGACGAGCGTCGTCGCGATCTACGGCGGCAAGGCGTACGAGGGGCAGATCGACCAGCTCAAGGCCGGCGCGCAGATCGTGGTCGGCACGCCCGGTCGCCTGATCGACCTCGCCAACCAGCGCCTGCTCGACCTGTCGCACGCGACCGAGGTCGTGCTCGACGAGGCCGACAAGATGCTCGACCTCGGCTTCCTCGCCGACATCGAGAAGATCTTCTCGAAGGTCCCGCCCGTGCGTCACACGCAGCTGTTCTCGGCGACCATGCCCGGGCCCATCGTCGCCCTCGCGCGACGCTTCATGTCGAACCCGATCCACATGCGCGCCAACGACCCCGACGAGGGACTCACGCAGGCGAACATCAAGCACCTCGTCTACCGCGCGCACTCGCTCGACAAAGACGAGGTCATCGCCCGCATCCTGCAGTCCGAGGGTCGCGAGAAGGCCGTCATCTTCACGCGCACCAAGCGCGCCGCCCAGAAGCTGATGGACGAGCTGGGCGACCGCGGATTCAACGCCGCCGCCGTGCACGGCGACATGAGCCAGGAGGCCCGCGAGCGCTCGATGGCCGCCTTCAAGGCGGGTAAGAAAGACGTGCTCATCGCCACCGACGTCGCCGCCCGCGGCATCGACGTCAACGATGTGACCCACGTGATCAACCACACGATCCCCGACGACGAGAAGACGTACCTGCACCGGGCCGGCCGCACCGGCCGCGCCGGCAAGACCGGCATCGCGGTGACCTTCGTCGACTGGGACGACGTGCACAAGTGGGCGCTCATCAACCGCGCGCTCGAGTTCGGCCAGCCCGAGCCGACCGAGACCTACTCCTCGAGCCCCCACCTCTACACCGACCTCAACATCCCCGAGGGCACCAAGGGCCGCCTGGTGACGGCGCCGAAGGCCGTCGCGCCCAAGCAGGTCGAGAAGAAGACCGAGGGCCAGGATGCCGAGGGCGACCGCGCCCCGCGTCGTCGCCGTCGTCGCGGCGGATCGTCCACGGGCGACTCGGCCGCCGAGAGCACCCCGCGCACCGAGGGCGGCGCCGGCACGCACGACGGAGCGGGCAAGGAGCACCACGACGGCAACGCGGCCCCGCGCCGCCGTCGCCGCCGCCGCAGCGGTGGGGGCAGCTCGGGCGCCCCGACGGCCCCCGTGGCCTGACCGCAGACGCCGAGACGGCGCCGCTCCCCTCGGGGCGGCGCCGTTCGTCGTTTCGACGCGTCCGGTCCGCGGATCAGGGAAAGACCGGTGCCGAGCCGCGGCCGCGAGCGAACAGGCGCGCGACCATGTCGTCGGCGGTCGTGTTCTCGCCGGGCACGTTCGGCTTGCCGAGGCCGTGGTAGTCGCTCGAACCGGTCACGATGAGGTCGCGCTCGGCGGCGAGGTCCGCCAGGAGGGCGGTCGGCTCGGGCAGGTTCTCGCGATGGGCGAGTTCGAAGCCCGCGAGTCCCGCCTCCAGCATCGCCTGCAGCACGCCGTCGGGCAGCAGCGCCCGCCCCGCCGGGTGGGCGATGATCGGCACGCCCCCGGCGCCCACGACGAGTTCGACCGCGGTCACGGGATCGGGGGCGTACAGGGCGACGTAGTAGTCGCCGGACGGATGCAGGATGCCGGCGAACGCCTCCGTGCGGTCGGCCACGATCCCGCGCGCGACGAGCGCGTCGGCGATGTGGGGGCGCCCCACGGTGGCCCCGTCGGTCGTCTGGGCGACGATGTCGTCCCAGGCGATGTCGTAGTCGTGCGAGATGCGCTCCGCCATGATCTGCGCGCGGTCCAATCGGGACGACCGGATGCGATCGGTCATCGCCCGCAGGGCCGCGTCGTCGGGGTCGACGAGGTACGCCAGCAGGTGCACGCTGCGCCAGCGGTGCCGGGCAGACAGCTCCATGCCCGGGACGAACGTCATCCCGAGCGACGTGGCGGCCTCGGCGGCCTCGGCCCAGCCCGACGTCGTGTCGTGATCGGTGAGAGCGGCGGTCCGCACGCCGTGACGGTGCGCGGCGACCATGACCTCGGCGGGCGGCTCGGTGCCGTCGGAATGGGACGAGTGCAGGTGCAGATCGGCCGGTCCGAGGAATCGACGATCGCGTGGCACCCGTCGAGCGTAGCGCTCCGGCTCCCGCCCGGGCGCGGCGTCGCACTCCTCGCCGCGAGCGACCCCCGCCACCCGAGACGCTCGGGCGCCGCCCTGCCGGCATCCGTCGATCTCACAGACGGCTCGCCTAAGGTCGGGCAGGTGCGTCGACTGCTCGGATTCCTCGTCGCGCTCGTCTTCGCGGCGAGCGCTGCGGTGCTGACGTGGCCGTCGGCTTTCGGCCTCGAGCGGACGTTCCCGCTCGCGCAGATCATCTCGTTCCGGGCCGCGCTCGCGGCGGTGCTCGTGGCGGCGACGCTGCTGATGCTGCTGTTCGCGCTCATCCGGCCGATCCGGGCGCTCGCTCTGGTGCTGGCGCTGATCCTGGGGGTCGCGGGCGGGGTCAACGTCGCCCTGCTGTCCCAGCGCGGACTCGGCACCGAGGGGCTGCCGGCGAAGACCGACACGAGCCTGCGCGTGATGACGTGGAACACCGCCGGGTCGGCCACCTCGGCGGAGTCGATCGCCCAGTTCGCCGTGGGCATGCAGGCCGACGTCGTCACCCTTCCCGAGACGACCATCGACACCGGCGCCGAGGTCGCCGAACTCATGCGCGCCATGGGGCAGCCCATGTGGGCCCATCACGCCGAGTACGGCGAGTACGGCATCACGGGGTGGGATGCCACCTCGACCACCGTGCTCATCCGACCCGAGCTGGGCGACTACTCGGTCATCCAGTCCTCCCTCGACGGGTCGAGCAACACCTCCACCGTGCCCAGCGCTGTGGCGATGCCCGTGTCGGGTGACGGTCCGATCATCGTCGCGGCCCACGCCGTCGCGCCGCGCCAGGAGTACATGCCGCAGTGGCGCAGCGACCTGCAGTGGCTCGCCGACCAGTGCGCGAGCGACAACGTCATCCTCGCCGGCGACTTCAACGCGACCCTCGACCACATGACCGGGATGGGCGTCGAGGGCGGCACCCTCGGCCGGTGCCACGATGCGGCGTCCGACAGCGGCAACGGCGGAGTGGGCACCTGGCCCACCGATGCCCCCGCGCTCCTGGGCGCGCCGATCGACCACGTCATGGCCACGCCCGACTGGACCGTCTCGGGGTCGGTCGTGATGCGCTCCCTCGACGGCTCGGGCAGCGATCACCGCCCGATCGTGGTGCAGTTGGAGCGCACCGGGGGCTGAGCGGCTCCTCCCCAGCCCTCGCGCGCGCACCGGTCCTGCGGGCAGCCGTGCACGACGCGGCGACGGGTGCAAGACTGGAACGATGGACGCCCCCTCCACCAGCGACACGACCGCACCCGCCGAGCCCACGACCGCCGAGCCCACGACCGCCGAGCCGCAGACCGACGAGGTCGCCCTCGACGCGCCGAGCAATCGCAAGGCGCCGTTCCCCCGCGGATTCCTCGACACCATCTCGACGGGGTGGGCGGAGCATCCGGCCGTTCTGCCCGAACCGCGGGAGCAGGCCGCCTGGGCCGCTCGTCGTCGTGCGCGCGTGTCGCGCGCCTTCCCCGGTCAGCGCGTCGTCGTCCCCGCCGGCGGCCTCAAGCAGCGCAGCAACGACTGCGACTACCCGTTCCGCGCCCACTCCGCCTTCTCGCACCTCACCGGCTGGGGCAGCGACTCCGAGCCCGACTCCGTGCTCGTCTTCGAGCCGCGCGACGAGGGTCATGAGGCGGTTCTCTACTTCCGCGAGCGTGCCGATCGCACGACCGCGGAGTTCTATTCGGATGCCACCATCGGCGAGTTCTGGATCGGCCCCCGCCCCGCCCTCGACGGCGTCGCCGCCGACCTGGGTCTCGCCACCGCCCACCTCGATGATTTCGCCCCGGGTGAGGACGACCGCACGGTCGGCACCGACGACGAGCTCACGCGCTTCGTGTCGGAGCTGCGCCTGGTGAAAGACGAGTACGAGCTCGCGCAGATGGCCCTCGCCGTCGAGGTCACCGGCCGCGGCTTCGACGACATCGTCGCCGAGCTTCCGCGCATCATCGAGCACCCGCGCGGAGAGCGCGTGGTCGAGGGCGTGTTCCACCAGCGCGCGCGGTCCGACGGCAACAGCGTCGGCTACGACACCATCGCCGCGTCGGGCCCCCACGCCTGCTACCTGCACTGGACGCGCAACGACGGCGCCGTGAAGCCGGGAGACCTCATCCTGGTCGACGCGGGCGTCGAGGTCGACAGCCTCTACACGGCCGACATCACGCGCACGCTCCCGGTCTCGGGCACGTTCACCGAAATCCAGCGCCGCATCTACGAGACGGTGCGCGAGGCCGCCGACGCCTCCTTCGCCGCGGCCGAGGTGGGTGTGCCCTTCCGCCGCCTGCACGAGGCGGCGATGGAGGTCATCGCCGCGCGCGTGGCCGAGTGGGGTTTGATCCCCGTCACGGCCGAAGAGGCCCTCGACGCCGATGCCGGCGGGCAGCACCGCCGCTACATGGTGCACGGGACGAGCCACCACCTCGGCATCGACGTCCACGACTGCGCGCAGGCGCGTCGCGACATGTACTACGACGGTCTGCTCGAGCCCGGCATGGTCTTCACGATCGAGCCCGGCCTGTACTTCCAGATCGACGACCTCACCGTTCCCGAGGAGTACCGCGGCATCGGTGCGCGCATTGAAGACGACATCGTCATGACCGAAGACGGACCGGTCAACCTGTCGGCGGGCATCCCCCGCACCGCCGACGAGATCGAGGAGTGGATCGCCCGGCAGTCGCGATGACCTTCACGCCCCCGGCATCCTTCACCACCCGGCCGACCCTGCGGGGCACGTTCGGCATGTCGGCGTCCACGCACTGGACGGCGACCGCGACGGCGCAGTCCGTGCTCGAGCGCGGCGGCAACGCGTTCGACGCGGCCGTCGCCGGGGCGTTCGTGCTGCACGTGGTCGAGCCGCACCTGAACGGTCCGGGCGGTGACCTCGTCGCGCTCGTGCGGCCGGCCGGGGCATCCGTCCCCGTCGTGCTGATGGGGCAGGGCCCCGCGCCGGCCGGAGCCACGCTCGAGCACTTCCGGGAACGGGGGCTGGATCTCGTGCCGGGAGCCGGCGGGCTCGCCGCCGCGGTGCCCGGCGCGGTCGACGCGTGGCTGCTGCTGCTGCGCGACCACGGCACGTGGGAGCTCGGCGACATCCTCGCCTACGCCGTCGGCTACGCCCGCGACGGCCACCCCCTGGTGGCGGGGGCCGCCACGACGATCGCGCGGGTCGCCGACCTGTTCCACGCCCACTGGCCCAGCTCCGCCGAGAGGTGGATGCCGACCGGCGGCCCGCCCGCACCCGGCACCGTCGTGACCAACCCGGAGTGGGCCGACGTCCTCGACGCGCTCGTGGCCGTCGGCGCCGCCCTCCCCGACCGAGCCGCTCGCATCGACGCGGCCCGCGAGCGTTGGATGGTCGAGGTGCTCCCGGAGGCGGCGGCGTTCCTCCGACAGCCCCACCGGCACGCCGACGGCGCCGACCACCCCGGCATCCTCGACACGTCCGATCTCGTATCGTGGCGCGCCGGCTACGAGCCCGCGGTCACCGCGCGCTTCCGCGCGTGGGACGTCTTCAAGGCCGGCGCCTGGACGCAGGGACCCGCGCTCCTGCACACGCTGCGGCTGCTCGACGACGTCGACGACGCCGGACTCGACCCGGCGACCGTCGAGGGAGCGCACCTCCTGCTCGAGGCGCAGAAGCTCTCGTACGCCGACCGCGACGCCTGGTTCGGCGACGCCGACGGCGCCATCGACGTCGATGCTCTCCTGGCCGAGGAGTACGTGGCCGCTCGCCGCGCTCTCATCGGTCCCGAGGCGTCCGCCGAGTGGCGGCCGGGTTCGCCCGACGGGCGTCCGCCGGTGTCTCCACCGCTGCGCACCGAGCACGCGTCCGGAGACGGGTCGACGGGCGAGCCCACCGTCGATCGATCGGGCCAGACCCGCGGCGACACGTGCCACATCGACGTGATCGACCGATGGGGCAACGTCGTGTCGGCGACGCCGTCCGGCGGATGGCTGCAGTCTTCGCCCACCGTGCCGTCGCTGGGCTTCTGCCTGGGCACGCGGCTGCAGGCGACGTGGCTCGTCCCGGGGCACCCGGCATCCCTCACCCCCGGGCGCCGCCCGCGGACGACGCTCACCCCGACCCTGCTGTCGCGGGCCGACGAGGTCATCGCCGTGGGCTCCCCCGGCGGCGACCAGCAGGATCAGTGGCAGCTCACCGTCCTGCTGCGCATGCTGGTCGGCGGATACAATCCGCAGCAGGCCATCGACGCGCCGAACCTCCACACGACGGCGCTCGTCGACTCGTTCTGGCCGCGCACGTGGGCGCCCGCCGGGGCGGCGGTCGAAGACCGCCTCGGCGCTGAGGTGATCGAGGGCCTCGAGCAGCGCGGTCATCGCGTGCGGCGCATGGGCGATTGGTCGCTCGGACGCGTCACCGCCGTCGGACGCGGCAGCGACGGCACGCTATGGGCCGCCGCCAATCCCCGCGGCGCGCAGGGGTACGCGGCGGGCCGCTGACCACGCGTCCCGTGGAATCGCAGAGCTCTCCCGCGCTGCACGCATCCGCGCAGCGATGCCGCCCGCGGATCATCGCGACGCGCGGTCTGCGCGGTCGATGCCCACCAGACGCCGCCGCGCCCGTCAGAGCGACCGCACGAACCCCGCGACCACCGGCGCCAGTCCCGCCCCGATCTCATCTGCCGGTCGGCGCGCGCCCTTCACCTCGAAGGAGTGGTTCCCCCCGACGATCCATTGCACCCGCGCGTCCTGGCACGACGCCACGACCTCGTCGAACTGCGCACGCGGGTCGATGAAGGGGTCGTTCTCCCCCTCGACGAACAGTTGCGGCATCCCGATCGCCGGCAGGTGCGCGGCGCGCGGCTTGTCGGCCCTCCCCGGCGCGTGCAACGGGTATCCCAGGTAGACCAGCCCGGCGGGAGCGATGACCCCCTCGGCCGCGGCGACGGATGCCATGCGCCCGCCGTACGACTTGCCC
Source organism: Microbacterium phycohabitans (assembly GCF_032464935.1). Lineage (NCBI taxonomy): Bacteria > Bacillati > Actinomycetota > Actinomycetes > Micrococcales > Microbacteriaceae > Microbacterium > Microbacterium phycohabitans. The sequence continues at coordinate 9,376 of NZ_JAWDIT010000008.1, read as the reverse complement.
ACGGCCGTATACGGCCCCGGAGCCGCCCCCGCGAGCCACGCCTGCACGCCCGCCCACGTCGCCACGGCGTGCGCGGCGGGTCCCGGCATCCGTCGTCCGGCTTCGACGTAGGGGAAGACGAACCGCAGGACGGACACCCCGCTCGCCACGAGGGCCTCGGCGAGGCCCGCGAGGAAGGGATGCTCCATCCCCGCACCCGCCCCGTGCGCGAGCGCGACGGTCGAGATGGATCCGGATGCCGGCGACCACAACCCCGAGACCTCCGTCGCACCCGCCGGGAGCTCGACGGCGATGCGGACGGACTCGACGGAGGGAACCGCTTCGGCGCTCACCGCTCGGTCGGTCGGGAGCCGTCGTCGGCGTCGGTGGCGTCGTCCGGGCGCACGTGGGGAGTCGACTCGCCCGCGGTCCCCGCGTCATCGCGCGCTCCGCCGTCCGCCGACGCGTCACCCCGCGGCTCCGGCGCCTTCGGCGCGATGCGTTCGCCGTAGCGCGGCGGCTCGTCGTCCGACGGCGCGACGGTCGGCGCGGGCGGCCGCGGCGGAGCGGCGGGCAGGGTCGAGCCGGGGGCCACGCGCTCGCCGTACTGCGGCGGGTCGGACGGCGAGGCGGTCGGACGCGACACGACCGTGCGCGCGGCTCCGGACGGCCCGACGATCCCCCGCGCCTTGTGCACGCTGGTGGCGGCGACGCAGACGTCGTAGTGATCGGCGGCGACCTGCATCACCGAGGCGAAGTCGCGTCGGCGACGCACGATCGAGTAGGTCCCGAGACTGAGGAGCATGCCGAGGGCCATACCGACGAGCAGGACTCCCACGAACAGCGAGATCTGCAGGGTGGGCTGGCCGAGCACGAAGATGAACGCGAACAGCAGGCCGAGCATGAGCCCGTTCAGCGCGCCCGAGCGGGCCGCCGTGGCGTAACCGAGTCGCCCCGTCACGCGTTCGATCGACCGGAGGCCCGAGCCGACGATCGCGATGTCGCGGGCGGGCACCTCTCCCGCGATCAGCGACGAGACGGCCTTCTGGGCCTGCTCGTACGTCGGGAACGAGGCGACCTTCTCGCCGACCTCGTCTCGACCGGCACCCGGACGCTGCGCGAACATACTCATTTCACCATCCTGTCACGCGCGCCTGGAGCGTTCCGAGGTGTTGCGCATGAGGCGCGGACTACGCTGGACCGGTGAGCACGCAGAGGGTTTTCGTCGCCCGCTTGGCGGGCTGCACGGTGTTCGACCCGGCGGGAGACCGTCTGGGCAAGGTGCGCGACGTCGTGGTGATCTACCGCGCGTCGGCGGCGCCGCGCGTCGTGGGCCTCGTCGTCGAGATCCCCGGGCGCCGACATGTGTTCGTGTCCATCGGGCGCGTCACCTCCATCCAGGCCGGCCAGGTCATCACCACCGGCCTCATCAACGTGCGCCGCTTCCAGCAGCGCGGCGGCGAGGTGCGGGTGATGGCCGAGATGCTCGGGCGTCGCGTGAGCCTCGTCGACGGCTCCGGCAGCGCCGTGATCGAAGACGTCGCGATCGAACGCAACCGCCTCGGCGAATGGGACGTGGGGCAGCTGTTCCTGCGTCGCCCCCGTACGAGCGCGTCGCCCTTCGCCAAGGGCGCGACGACCTTCGCCGCCTGGGGCGAGGTCCGCGAGAACCAGACGCCCGGCGAGGCGCAGTCCGCCGAACAGCTCGTGGCGACCTACTCCGAGCTCAAGCCCGCCGACCTCGCCAACACCCTGCTCGACCTGCCCGAGGAGCGCCTGATCGAGGTCGCCGAGGAGCTCAGCGACGACCGCCTCGCCGACGCCCTCGAAGAGATGCCGGAAGACGAGCAGGTGCACATCCTCGAGCAGCTCGGCGACGAGCGCGCCGCCGACATCCTGGATGCCATGGAGCCCGACGACGCGGCCGACCTCCTCGGTCAGCTGCCCGAGTCGCGCTCGGAGCAGCTGCTCGAGCTCATGGAGCCCGAGGAGGCCGACGACGTCCGCGCCCTCCTGCAGTACGGCCCCGACACCGCCGGTGGTCTCATGACGCCCGAGCCGATCGTGCTGTCGGCGGATGCCACGGTCGCGGAGGCCCTGGCCCTCATCCGCCGCCACGAGCTGCACCCGGCCCTCGCGGCATCCGTGTTCATCACCCTCCCGCCCTACGAGACGCCCACCGGGCGTCTGCTGGGCACGGTGCACTTCCAGCGGATGCTGCGCTACCCCCCGCACGAGCGCCTCGGCGCGATCATCGACGACACGCTCGAGCCCGTGCCCGCCGACGCGACGGCGGCCGAGGTGGCGCGCCTGCTGGCGAGCTACAACCTCGTGTCGCTGCCCGTCGTCGATCAGGCCCACCGCCTCGTCGGCTGCGTCAGCGTCGACGACGTGCTCGACTACCTGCTGCCCGACGACTGGCGCACGCACGACAGCGACGATCCGAAACCCCCGACCCCGGTCAGACCGCTGCAGACGCAGAGCATCCCCACCCAGATCCCGCAGACCCCGAGGAGGCGCTGATGGCACGTAACAACAAGACGCCCGCCCTCGATGCGCCTCGCGGGCGCACGGGCGTGCTCGCGCCTCGCACGCCGCAGCCCTCGCGCGATCGGTTCGGCCGTTTCACCGAGTGGGTCGCGCGGGCGATGGGCACCCCGACCTTCCTCCTGTCGTTGACGATGTTCTGCGTGCTGTGGATGGGGTGGAACTCCATCGCCCCCGACGACTGGCGCTTCGACTCGGCCGCCATCGGCTTCACGGCGCTCACCCTGGTGCTGTCGCTGCAGGCGTCGTACGCGGCTCCCCTCATCCTGCTGGCGCAGAACCGGCAAGACGACCGCGACCGCGTGCAGATCGAGCAGGACCGCCAGCGCGCCGAACGCAACCTCGCCGACACCGAATACCTCGCGCGCGAGATCGTTGCGCTGCGCATGGCGGTGAAAGACCTGACCGACGAGGTCATCACGAAAGACACGCTGCGCACCGAGCTCAAGGCGCTGCTCGAGCGCCTCGACGACCAGCCCGACGCGGGAGCACGTCCGAGCTCATCGCGGGCGACCCCGTGACGGCGGAGTTGACCGCCCGCGTCCGCGACGCGGTCGCCGGCGTCACCGATCCGGAGTTGCGCCGCCCCCTCGGCGAGCTCGACATGCTGCGCGAGATCGCCGTGCGCGACGGCGTGGCGGAGGTGGGCATCGCCCTGACGATCGTCGGGTGCCCCGCCGCCGACCGCATCGAGCGCGACGTACGGGATGCCGCGGCCTCGGTCGCGGGGATCGACGCCGTCGACGTGCGCGTCGGCGTCATGTCGCCCGACGAGCGCAAGGCCCTGACCGAGAAGCTGCGCGGGGGGCGGGCGAAACGCGAGATGCCGTTCGGCCCCGACTCCCTCACGCGCGTCATCGCCGTCACCAGCGGCAAGGGCGGTGTCGGCAAGTCGACCGTCACGGCGAACCTCGCCGTCGCGCTCGCGGCCCGGGGGCTGCGGGTCGGCCTCGTCGACGCCGACGTGCACGGATTCTCGATCCCGGGTCTGCTCGGCCTCGTCGACACCGACGGCCTGCCGCCCGCACCCACCCGCCTCGACGACCTCATCCTGCCGCCCGTCGCCTACGGGGTGAAGGTGATCTCGATCGGCATGTTCCTGCGTCGACCCGGAGAGGATGCCGCGGGCGCGGTCGCGTGGCGCGGGCCGATGCTGCACCGCACCGTGCAGCAGTTCCTCACCGACGTGTTCTTCGGCGACCTCGACGTCCTGCTGCTGGACATGCCGCCCGGCACGGGCGACGTCGCGATCTCGGTGGGCCAGCTGCTCCCCCACGCCGACGTGCTCGTGGTGACCACTCCGCAGGCGGCCGCCGCCGAGGTGGCCGTGCGCTCGGGTCTCGTGGCGCGCCAGACCGGTCAGCGCCCGATCGGCGTCATCGAGAACATGGCCGCGATGACCCTCCCCGACGGCACCGTGCTCGACCTCTTCGGAGCCGGTGGCGGCGAGGAGGTGGCCCGTGCCCTGTCGACCGACGAGGCGACGGTGCCGTTGCTGGCATCCGTGCCCCTCAGCCCGGCGCTGCGCACGGGGGGCGACGACGGCCGACCCGTGGTGCTCTCTAACCCCGACGACCCCGCCGCGCGGGCGATCGACGCGGCCGCCGCGGCCCTCGCGATCCGCCCCCGCGGCCTCGCGGGCAAGCCCCTGCGTCTGAGCGTCTGACGACGCCGCACCCCCAGTCTGCCGAGCCCTCGAAGCCCAAGACCCGCACACGCACACCGCCAGGTGGCTGAGCCTGTCGAAGCCACCGGGTCCCGCGCACGCACATCGCCAGGTGGCTGAGCCTGTCGAAGCCACCGGGCCCCGCCCACGCACCGGTCCCTTCGCCGAGCTCAGGAACCTGCCCGGGTCGGGAACCCTTCGCGCTCACCGGCCCCGGCGCCCGAGGGTGGGCCTCAGGTCGCTTCGTCGTCGAACGGGGGACGCTCGCCGGGCGAGAACGGCGGCACCGTCGGCTTGGGCTTGGCCGCGAGGGCCGCGGCGCCCGCCGCGCGCATGGTCGCCGTCGGGGTGTCGTCGAGGAGCGCCTCGCGGATGATGCGCCGTGGGTCGTACTGGCGCGGGTCGAGCTTCTTCCAGTCGACGTCGTCGAACTCGGGGCCCATCTCGTCGCGCATGCGCGTCCGGGCACCCTGCAGCGTCTCTTTCGCGCGCTTGGTGAACTTGGCGAGCGTCTCCGCGTAACGCGGGAGCCGCTCGGGACCGACGAGCACCGCGGCGATCACGCCGATCAGCAGCAGCTTCTCGATCGTGAGGCCGAAGAACATGGCATTAGATTACCGGCCGCGCCTGGGGGGCGCGCACCCTTCGGCCGTCTAGCCTGAGTCGAGGAGGTCCACGTGAGCGGTCAACAGGCGAACGAACGGTTCGTGCAGGAGTCGACGGTCGAGCCCGAGCACATCGCTCGCGCTCGGGCGCACGCGCTCGAACTCGGCGCTGCGCCCGTGAGCCCCGCGGTCGGTGCACAGGCGGCCGTGATCTCGGCGGCATCGCGCGCGCTCAACATCGTCGAGGTCGGAACCGGCGGTGGCGTCTCGGGACTCTGGCTGCTGCACGGATCCCCGCGCGCGACGATCACGACCATCGACAGCGAGCCCGAGCACCTCGGCGCCGCTCGTCAGGCCTTCCTCGACGCGCGGGTCCCCGCGGCTCGCGCCCGCTTCATCACGGGCCGCGCCTCCGACGTGCTCCCGCGCATGAACGAGGCGTCGTACGACATCGTCTTCATCGACGCCGACCCCGAGGGCGTCATCGAATACGTCGAGCACGGTCTGCGCCTCGTCCGCGCCGGCGGAACCGTGCTCATCCCGCGCGTGCTGGCGGGCGGAGCGGTCGCCGATCCCGTTCGCCGCGACGCCGTGACGACCGCGTACCGCTCCCTCATCCAAGAGGTCCAGGCCTCCCCCGCCGTCATCGGCGCCCTCTCCACGACCGGCGAGGGCCTGCTGCAGCTCACGACGCGCTCCACCGACGCCTGAAGAGCGAACGACTCCGGATGCCGCGCTCCGCGGCAACGTTCCGGGACGTCCAGGCGGTGGAAGGCCCGACGTCCCGCGCCCGAGAGCACGACGCTCACCGTCCCACCGATACGACGAAGGCCGGCCCCCGCGGGGACCGGCCTTCGTGCGGAGATGATCGTCAGGCAGCGCCGACGACACCACCGAGCACGTCGTAGAGTTCCTTCGCCTCGGCGTCGTTCACCGAGACGACGAGACGCCCGCCGCCCTCGAGCGGCACGCGCACGATGATCAACCGGCCCTCCTTCACGGCCTCCATCGGTCCGTCGCCGGTACGCGGCTTCATGGCTGCCATCGCGGCCCCCTTTTCCTCGTTGGTCTGTGAAGTAGTTTACTGTGTCAGCGCGCGCGCTCGTCGTATCGCCGTCCCCGTCCGTCATCTGCCGGACTGTGCGACCCGTTCAGGGGATCTGCCAGAAGGTGTTCCCCAGCGCGTACATGTTGTAGATCCACCACCACTGACCGAGCAGGGCCGCGGCGAGCACGCCCAGACGCCACGCGCGAGAGCGCGGGACCGCGAGCGCTCCCCACAGCGGCGACACGGGCACCAGCAGACGGAAGATGCTCGACTGCGGGAAGAAGACCAGCAGCAGGTAGATCAGATAGCTCGCCGACCAGAGGCGCACCTCCACGCCGAGCGTGCGCACCTGCGGCAGCATCACGAGCGCGGCGGTCACACCGCCGACCAGCAGCACCAGGGCGATCACCCCCGCGAGGGGCCCGAGCCCCCACTGCGTGAACCAGAACTGCGCGCCCTGCACCCATCCCTCGACGGGGACGAAGGCACCGCTCGCATCCGCGATCCAGTTGCGACGCCAGGCCAGCTCGGTCGCGAGGTACGCGCCCGGCTGCCCGGTCACCACCGCCGCGATGGCCTGCCACGCGAACCCCACCACGCTCGACAGCACGCCCACCGCGACGATGTGCACGATCTCCGAGACCGGCAGCGGATCGGTGCGCCGACGCAGGAAGCGATGGATGCCGTAGAGCCCCAGGAAGAGCGCGAAAGCCAGGGCGCCGGGCCGGGTGAACCCCATGACGGGCACGAGCACGTAGAGCCACCCCCACCGTCGCCGCTGGACGCACCACAGTGCGACGAAGAGCAGGAAGAGGAACATCGACTCCGCGTAGCCGACCTGGAACAGCGCCGCGAGCGGCCCGCTCGCGAAGAAGACGACGGCCCACATCGCCGCGGACCCGCCGATGCGCTCGCGCAGGAGCGCGTAGAGCATGACACTCGCCCCGTATCCCGACGCGAGCGAGATCGCGACCGCCCCCGCTCCCCAGGAGCCGAGGAGCGACCCGAGGCCGGCGGACAGGAACGCGTAGAGCGGCATGAAGGCCCACGCGTTCTCGGCCACGTCACCCGTCGCGGTGATCGGCAGGTGCGCGGGATAACCCGACACCGCGGCGAACCAGTACCACTGCGCATCCCACCCGAGGGCCAGCTCCCCCAGCGACGGCGAGATGCCGTACCGCGACCCGGGACCCGACAGACTCGACGCCAGCAGGAAGAAGCCCGTGGTCACCAGCCGCGCCGCGACGTAGATCACCGCGATGCGGGCGGCCACGGGCAGTGCCCGCCACGCCCCCACAGGCGCGGGGATCGTGGCCGCGGTCGTCACGACCCGCTCAGCCAGGCCCGCAGGCCCCGCTCCACGGCGTCGATCTGCGCCACCGGCACGCGCTCCTCGTCGTGGTGCGCCAGGTGCGGGTCACCGGGGCCGTAGTTGACGGCCGGGATGCCGAGGGCCGAGAAGCGCGCCACGTCGGTCCAGCCGTACTTGGGTGTGGGTGTGGCGCCCACGGCATCCACGAATTCTCTCGCGAGCTCGGCGTCGAGGCCGGGACGCGCGCCCTCGGCGATGTCGACGATCTCGACCTCGAAGCCCGTGAAGACGTCGTTCACGACGCGGGCGGCGGCCGCCGCATCGCGGCTGGGGGCGAAGCGGTAGTTGACCTCGACCTCGCACGCGTCGGGGATGACGTTTCCGGCAACCCCTCCCGTGATGCGGACGGCGTTCAGCCCCTCGCGGTAGACCAGGCCCTCGACCTCGATCTCGCGCGCCCGGTATTCGGCGAGGCGGGCGAGGATGGGCGCCGCCTTGTGGATCGCGTTCTCGCCGATCCACGAGCGGGCGCTGTGGGCGCGAACGCCCGCGGTGCGCACGAGCGCGCGCAGCGTGCCGTTGCATCCACCCTCGACCTCGCCGTTGCTCGGTTCGCCGAGGATCGCGAAGTCGCCCTCGAACAGGTCGGGGCGGTTGCGCGAGAGGCGGCCGAGTCCGTTCAGTGAGGAGTCGACCTCTTCGTGGTCGTACCACATCCAGGTGATGTCGACGCCGGGCTCGGTGAGCTCGGCGGCCAGCTTCAGCTGCACCGCGACTCCGGCCTTCATGTCGACGGTCCCGCGGCCCCACAGGAACGCTTCGCCGTCGATCTCACGATCCTCGACGGGGAGATTGCGATTGATGGGGACGGTGTCGATGTGTCCCGCGATCACGACGCGACGCGCGCGGCCGAGGTTCGTGCGCGCCACGATCGTGTCGCCGTCGCGGATGACCTCGAGGTGGTCGTACGCCGACACGGCGGACGCGATGGCGTCGGCCAGCGTGGTCTCGTCGCCGGACTCGCTGTGGATGTCGCAGATGGCCCGCGTGAGGTCGACGGAGGACGAGGTGAGCTCGAGCGCGGTCATGCCACCGATCCTTTCACACGAGGTCGCGCCGGTAGCCTGGGCCTGTGAGTAATGAACGACGCATCAGCGCTGCCGGCCTCTCGACACGGACCACCGACGGAACGGTGCTCGACGCCTGGTTCCCGAAGCCCGTCCTCGGAGTCTCCGACGACCTGGATGCCGCCGCTGCGGCGCTCGAATCCTCGGCCGGCGCCGACGAACGGCGCGACGTCGTCGTCGAGACCGTGACGCTCACCATCGACGCGGATGCCGCACCCGCCTCCACGGTCGACGCCTATCTCCGCCTGCATGCGCTGTCGCACCTGCTCGTCCGCCCCAACGAGATCAACCTCGACGGCATCTTCGGCCACCTGCCGAACGTCGCCTGGACGAACGCCGGTCCGATGCACCCCGACACAGCGGCGCGCACGCTCGCGCTGCTGAAGCGTCACGGCATCCAGCTGCAGGGGCTCGACAAGTTCCCGCGCCTCACCGACTACGTGCTCCCGGCAGGCGTGCGCATCGCCGACGCTTCCCGTGTGCGCCTCGGCGCGCACCTCTCCCCCGGCACGACCGTCATGCACGAGGGCTTCGTCAACTTCAACGCCGGCACGCTCGGCTCCTCGATGATCGAGGGACGCGTCTCGCAGGGCGTCGTCATCGGCGACGGCACCGACATCGGCGGCGGCGCCTCGATCATGGGGACGCTCTCCGGCGGCGGAACGCACCGCGTCTCGATCGGCGCACGCACACTCCTCGGCGCGAACGCCGGCATCGGCATCTCGCTCGGCGACGACTGCGTCGTGGAGGCCGGTCTCTACGTCACGGCCGGAACCAAGGTGCGCGTCGGCGACCAGACGGTCAAGGCCGGCGAGCTGTCGGGCCGCAACGGCATCCTGTTCCGCCGCAACTCCCTCACCGGCGCCGTCGAAGCCTCGGCCCGTGCCGGCGTCGGCGTGACGCTGAACGAGGCCCTGCACGCCTGAGGCCCCACCCCCACCGATAAACGCCGTTCCTGTCGAGACTCGCGCCCCCACCGCGTGTCTCGGCACGCACGGCGTTTTTCGCGCGCGCCCGGTCGACCCGCGCCGGGCGCCGCACCCGCCCCGCGCCCGCCCCGCCCCGCGCCCGCCCCGCCCCGCGCCCGCCCCG
>NZ_JAWDIT010000007.1:0-98142 GCF_032464935.1 Microbacterium phycohabitans | reverse complement strand
GCGCCGCGCCCGCCCCGCCCCGCCCCGCGCCCGCCCGGCCCCGCCCCGCGCGGTCGCGGGTCCGGCCCCTTCTCCGCCGATAAACGCCGTCCATGGCGAGAAACGGCGCGACGCCGCGTGTCTCGGCACAGGCGGCGTTTATCGAGGGATCCACGCGCGACCGCGCGCACCACTCCCCGCACAGCGCCCCGCACAACGCAACGCCCCGCACAGCGAACACCCCGCCCCTCGCGAGAGGGACGGGGCGTTCGACGTCGCGCCGGGTCAGACCCCGGGGTAGTTGCGCTCCGCGGCCCCCGTGTACAACTGCTGCGGGCGGCCGATCTTGGTCTGCGGGTCGGTGATGGCCTCGCGCCACTGCGCCAGCCAGCCGGGAAGGCGACCGATCGCGAAGAGCACCGTGAACATGCGCGTCGGGAAGCCCATCGCCTTGTAGATGACGCCGGTGTAGAAGTCGACGTTGGGGTACAGGCGACGCTCCTTGAAGTAGTCGTCCTGCAGCGCGATCTGCTCGAGCTCCTTCGCGAGGTCGAGCAGCGGGTCGCTGACGCCGAGCGCCTCGAGCACCTCGTCGGCCGCTTCCTTGACGAGCTTGGCGCGCGGGTCGTAGTTCTTGTAGACCCGGTGGCCGAAGCCCATGAGCTTGACGCCCTCTTCCTTGTTCTTGACCCGCTCGACGAAGCGCTCGACGCTCTCGCCGGAGTCGCGGATGCGGCCGAGCATCTGCAGCACGGCCTCGTTCGCCCCGCCGTGCAGCGGGCCCGAGAGGGCCTGGATGCCGGCCGAGATCGACGCGAACTGGTTGGCCCCGGTCGAGCCCACCAGGCGCACCGTCGAGGTCGACGCGTTCTGCTCGTGGTCGGCGTGCAGCATCAGCAGCAGGTCGAGAGCCTTGGTCATGACGGGGTTGACCTGGTAGATCTCGCTCAGCACGCCGAAGTTCAGCTTGAGGAAGTTGTCGACGAAGCTCAGCGAGTTGTCGGGGTAGAGGAAGGCCTGTCCGATGCTCTTCTTGTGCGCGTACGCCGCGATCACGGGCAGCTTCGCCAGCATCCGCACGGTGTTGAGCTCGACGTGCTCGGGGTTGTGCGGGTCGGACTCGGACTCGTAGTACGTCGAGAGCGCGGCCGTCGCGGCCGACAGCACCGACATGGGGTGCGCAGTCGGCGGCAGTGACGAGAAGAAGCGCTTGAGGTCTTCGTGCAGCAGCGTGTGGCGACGGATGCGCTCGTCGAACGACGCCAGCTCGGATGCCGAGGGCAGCTCGCCGTAGATGAGCAGCCAGGCGACCTCGAGGTACGTGCTGTTCTTCGCCAGCTGCTCGATCGGGTAGCCGCGGTAGCGCAGGATGCCCTGGTCGCCGTCGATGAAGGTGATGTCCGACTTCGTCGACGCGGTGTTGACGAAGCCGTAGTCGAGGGTGGTGTGCCCCGTCTGCTTGGTCAGCGACGCGATGTCGATGCTCGGGACGCCGTCGGTGCCTCGCAGGACCGGGAATTCGGCGGTGGTGCCCCCTACCGTGAGAGTGGCCTTGTCCTGCTGCGTTCCCGCGTCGCTCACCGCGCCTCCTTGCGATTTCTGGTCGCCCATTCGGTCGATCACGGGAGCGGCGGCACCCGCGGTCTTCTCGACCGGTGGATGCCACGGGTATGGCATCCGGGTCGGCACGCACGCGGAAGGTGACCCGAGCACAGTGCTTTTACAGCCTAGTAGGCACGCCGACGTACAGACGACATCACCAAAGGATGCTCCCATCGAATGGAGGGATCCTCCTGATCAGCGGGCCGGATGCCGTTCGCCCGCGCTCGACGCCCCGGGCGGGTCGCTGCGAGGGCGAGGAGCGAGGCGACGTCGCCACCGGCCCCGCGAGTGGGTCGTCCCCCTCAGCGGGCCGCGCGGCCCGACGCCCGTCAGTCCGCGAGGCGCTCCGCCGCCGCCGCGATCCGCTCGTCGGTGGCCGTCAGCGAGAACCGCACGTGCTGCGGGAAGTGCGTGCCGTAGAAATGCCCCGGACCCACCAGGATGCCGAGTTCGGCCAGGCGCCCCACGCTCTCCCACGCGTCGCGGCCCTCGGTCGCCCAGAGGTACAAGCCGCCCTCGCTGTGGTCGATCGTGAAGCCCGCCGCCTCGACCGCGGGCTTGAGCACGGCGCGACGACGGGCGTACCGCTCGCGCTGCTCCTCGACGTGGGCGTCGTCGCCGAGCGCGACGGTCATCGCGCGCTGCACGGGTGCGGGGGGCATGAGGCCGAGATGCTTGCGGCCGGTCAGCAGACGCGCGACGAGAGCCGGGTCGCCGGCGAGGAACGCCGCGCGGTATCCGGCGAGGTTCGACTGCTTGGAGAGCGAGTACACCGAGAGGACGTTGGCGAGGTCGTCGGCCACGACATCGGGGTCGAGCACGCTGGGCACGCGCCGGGCGTCCCACGGCGACTCCCAGCCCAGCTCGGCGTAGCACTCGTCGGAGGCGAGGACGGCTCCGAGCTCGCGCGCACGGCGCACGGCATCCCGGAGCTCGGCGGTGGAGAGCACACGACCGTCGGGGTTTCCCGGGGAGTTGATCCAGACGAGCCGGGTGTTCGCCGGCCACTCCGCCGGATCATCGGAGGCGACGGACTCCGCGCCGACGAGTCGAGCGCCGACCTCGTACGTGGGGTACGCCGCACGCGGGTGGACGACGACGTCACCCGGACCCAGATCGAGCAGCAGCGGCAGAAGAGCCACCAGCTCCTTCGATCCGACCGTCGGCAGCACGTGAGCGGCGGTGAGTCCAGGCACCCCCCGGCGACGGTGGTACCACTCGGTGATCGCCTCGCGCAGGGCGGGAGTCCCCGCGGTCTGCGGGTAGGCGTGGGCATCGGTCGCGTCGGCGAGGGCCGCGGCGACGACGGCGGGCGTCGGGTCGACGGGCGAGCCGATCGATAGGTCGACGATCCCGTCGGGATGACGTCGCGCGCGCTCCGCGTAGGGGGCGACGGCGTCCCAGGGGTAGTCGGCGAGGTCGGCGACTCCCACGGCTCAGTGGCTCTGCGGAGGAAGCGCCGACACGACGGGGTGATCCTTGGCGATCACGCCGACCTTGGCGGCACCGCCGGGCGAGCCGATGTCGTCGAAGAACTCGACGTTGGCCTTGTAGTAGTCGGACCACTCTTCGGGCAGGTCGTCTTCGTAGTAGATCGCCTCGACGGGGCAGACCGGCTCGCACGCACCGCAGTCGACGCACTCGTCGGGGTGGATGTAGAGCGATCGTTCACCCTCGTAGATGCAGTCGACCGGACACTCGTCGATGCAGGCGCGGTCTTTGACATCGACACACGGGAGGGCGATCACGTAAGTCACCCGCTCAGTCTAATCGCGTCGGGGCGACCGGCCCCGCCGACGGGCCGCGGGCCTAAGATTCGGCCGGTCGCGCGGGCGCCGGCAGTCTCGAGAAGTCGGGCCACAGGGCGACGAGCACCATGAGGGCGGGCCCCACCACGGTCCACACCAGCGGCACCCACTCGGTCCCCGCCGTCGGGGCGGCGACGATGGCCGACCCGCCGGGGCCGACCTGAGAGAACACGTAGGTCGCGAGCGTGATGCCGAGGCCGCCCGCCAGGGCGTTCACGCGGTCGCCCGTGAGGGTGCGCAGCGCGATGAGGAGAGCTGCGCTGCCAACCGTCGCGAGCAGCAGACCCGCGGGAAAGGGGCCGACGAGGGACGCCTGCGTCACCGTGCCGGCCGTGCCGTAGAACGCGCCGACGAGCAGGGCGACGATCCAGCCGACCACGCGCAGAATCCTGGACTTCATCCGCCTGATCCTAGGCGCAGACCCTATGCGCCGGCTCAGGTCGCGAGCCCCCACAGACGCAGCAGAGCGGCCGTGACCGCCGCCCCCGCGACGACGACGAGGAACGGCGCCCGCGCCCACAGCAGCAGCGCGGCGACGGCCACGGCCGGCAGGCGCGCGTCGACGACGATCGCCGACCCGGCCCCCAGCGTCTGCACCATCACCAGCGCCGCCAGCAGCGCCACCGTGAGCAGGTCGGCGATCCGCGCGGGGCGCGGGGCGTCGAGCCAGTGCGCGGGCAGGAGGTACCCGGTGGCCTTGAGGGCGAGGCAGACGAGGGATGCCGCGAGCACGGCGGTCCACAGGGTCACGGCATCCCCTTCTCTTCCGCCGTCGTCGCCCCGGACGCGGGCGACGCGGGCCGGGGGTCGGCCAGCCCCACCGCCACGGCCACGCCGGCCGCGGCGATCACCGGGATGCCGGGCATGAGCCACGGGGTGAGCAGGGCGGCGACGACCGCGGCGCCCGCCGCGACCGCGAGGGGCTGACGCCCCCGCAGGCGGGGCCACAGCAGCGCGAGGAAGGCCGCCGCGGCGGCGGCGTCGAGGCCATAGGCGCGGGGGTCGCCGAGCACGTCGCCCAGCAGGGCACCGAGAAGGGTCGACAGGTTCCAGCCAATCCAGATCGCGACGCCGGTCACCCAGAAGCCGGCCCGACGCGCACGCGCAGTCTCGTGGGCGAGGGCGACGGCGACCGATTCGTCGATCGTGAAGGGCGTCGCGATCGCCTTGCGCGCGAGTCCTCCCCCCACGACCGGCGCCATGCGCATCGCGTAGGCGGCGTTGCGCACCCCGAGAAGCGCTGCCGACGCGATCGCGGCCGGGGCAGCGGCCAGGCCCCCGGCCGCGATCACGCCGACGAAGGCGAACTGCGAGCCCCCGGTGAACATCAGCAGGCTGAGCACGCAGGTCTGCCACACGTCGAGACCGGATGCCACCGACAGGGCGCCGAACGACACGCCGTAGGCGCTGGTGGCGAGCGCGACGGCAAGACCCTGTCGGGTCGCCACCCCCTCGGGTGTTCGGTAGAACGAACGCATGGACATCATCGTGAACGCATCGCGCTCGTTCGTCAAGTCGAACGATCGGCGAGCATAATGAACGGATGACGGATCTCGGCGATCGCATCGCGACCACGCTCCGCCGCGAACGCGAGCGACGCGACCTCAGCGTCTCGGAGCTCGCCCGCCGCGCCGGTGTGGCCAAGGCCACGGTCTCGCAGCTGGAGAACGGCGGCGGCAATCCCAGCGTCGAGACGCTCTGGGCCCTCGCCTCGGCCCTGGAGGTGCCGTTCGCGGTCTTCGTCGACGAGGGCGCCCACTCCCCCACCCTGATCCGCGCGGGCGAGGCGGGCACGGCGGTGGCGTCGTCGGCATCCGCCTATGTCGCCGTCCTGCTCTCGGCGAGCCCGCCCCATGCCCGCCGCGACATCTACCTGCTCAGCGCCGAACCGGGCTCCCCGCGCCTCTCCGACCCGCACCCGCGCGGCACCGTCGAGCATCTCGTGATGGTCTCGGGTCGCGGCCGGGTCGGTCCCGCCGACGACCCGTTCGAGCTGTCCCCCGGCGACTATCTGTCCTATCCCGGAGACGCCCCGCACGTGTTCGAGGCGCTGACGCCGGGCATGAGCGCGGTGTGCGTGGTCGAGTCCCGCTGACGCGACGACCGCGTCGACAGGCGCCGGACGTGGGGATATCGTGCGGATATGTCCCGCGTCTTCGACATGCCCTTTTCGTCGGTGTATACGCTGTACGTCGCGAAGGTCGAACGCAAGGGGCGCACCACCGACGAGCTCGACACGGTGATCCGCTGGCTGACCGGCTACGACGAGGCGGATCTCGCCCGCCACGCGCAGGGGTCGACCACGTTCCGCGAGTTCTTCGACGAGGCACGGCTCACCCCGCAGGCCGCCGAGATCACCGGAGTGGTCTGCGGCGTACGGGTCGAGCAGATCGAAGATCCGTTGATGTACCGCATCCGGTTGCTCGACAAGGTCGTCGACGAACTGGCGAAAGGGAAGACGGTCGCGAAGGTGATGCGAGCGCGGGCGTCCGGCGACAGCTGAGGCCCCGCCGGTCTGAGCACAACCGCGGAGAGAGTCCACCACACACCGCCCACCCCCGCCACACGGCGGCGTGTCGCCGAAATCCCCTGCCGCTGTGCACGCCCCGGCATCCGGATGGCACCCACCCCGCCGGCCCGCAACGCGAACGGCCCCGCCGAGCGCGAGGCTGGGCGGGGCCGTTCTCAGGCGGGACGCTCAGGCGTTGGCGTCCTGGCGCTTCAGGCGCGAGGCCGCGCGGCCGCGCTCGGTCGCGTCGAGCACGACCTTGCGGATGCGCACCTTCTCGGGCGTGACCTCGACGCATTCGTCGTCGCGGGCGAACTCGAGCGACTCCTCCAGCGTGAGCACGCGCGGGGGCGTCATCGACTCGAAGGAGTCGGAGGTCGACGAACGCATGTTCGTGAGCTTCTTCTCCTTGGTGATGTTGACGTCCATGTCGTCGGCGCGCGAGTTCTCGCCGATGACCATGCCCTCGTAGACCTCTTCGGTGGGCTGCACGAAGAAGCTCATGCGCTCCTGCAGGGCGATCATGGCGAAGGGGGTCACGACGCCCATGCGGTCGGCGACGATCGAGCCGTTCTGACGGGTGGTGATCGAGCCCGCCCAGTCGTCGTAGCCGTGCGAGATGGCGTTGGCGATGCCGGTGCCGCGCGTGATCGTGAGGAACTCGCTGCGGAAACCGATGAGGCCGCGAGAGGGCACGACGAACTCCATGCGCACCCAGCCGGTGCCGTGGTTGGTCATGTTGTCCATGCGCCCCTTGCGGGCGGCCATGAGCTGCGTGATCGCGCCGAGGTGCTCCTCGGGGGCGTCGATCGTGAGGTGCTCGAAGGGCTCCTTGAGCTTGCCGTCCTCGCCGCGCTTGGTGACCACCTGGGGCTTGCCGACGGTGAGCTCGAAGCCCTCGCGACGCATGTTCTCGACGAGGATCGCCAGGGCGAGCTCTCCGCGGCCCTGGACCTCCCACGCGTCGGGGCGTCCGATGTCGACGACCTTGAGCGAGACGTTACCGATGAGCTCACGGTCGAGGCGGTCCTTCACCATGCGGGCGGTGAGCTTGTGGCCCTTCACCTTGCCCATGAGGGGCGAGGTGTTCGTACCGATGGTCATCGAGATGGCCGGGTCGTCGACGGTGATCGCCTTGAGCGGGCGCACGTCCTCGGGGTCGGCGATGGTCTCGCCGATCGTGATGTCGGGGAAACCGGCGATGGCGACGATGTCGCCGGGGCCGGCGTCTTCTGCCGGGTAGCGCTCGAGCGCGCGGGTCTTCAGCAGCTCGGTGACGCGGGCGTTGCTGGTGGTGCCGTCGGCACGCACCCAGGCCACGGTCTGGCCCTTCTTGAGCGTGCCGTTGAACACGCGCAGCAGGGCGAGGCGACCGAGGAACGGGCTCGAGTCGAGGTTCGTGACCCAGGCCTGCAGCGGGGCCTCGTCGTCGTACGACGGCGCGGGCACGTGCTGGAGGATCGCCTCGAAGAGCGGCTCGAGGTCGTCGTTGTCGGGCAGGGCGCCGTTGTCGGGGCGGGTGAGCGACGCGGCTCCCGCGCGGCCCGAGGCGTAGACCACGGGAACGTCGAGCAGGGCGTCGACGTCGAGGTCGGGCACGTCGTCGACGAGGTCGGAGGCGAGGCCCAGCAGAAGGTCGTGCGCCTCTTCCTCGACCTCGGCGATGCGCGCGTCGGGACGGTCGGTCTTGTTGACCAGCAGGATGACGGGGAGCTTTGCCTCGAGGGCCTTGCGCAGCACGAAGCGGGTCTGGGGCAGCGGACCCTCGGACGCGTCGACGAGCAGCACGACGCCGTCGACCATCGACAGGCCGCGCTCGACCTCGCCGCCGAAGTCGGCGTGGCCGGGGGTGTCGATGACGTTGATCGTCACCGGCACGTCGGTGTGGGCACCGTTGTACGTGATCGCCGTGTTCTTGGCGAGGATCGTGATGCCCTTCTCGCGCTCGAGGTCGTTCGAGTCCATCGCGCGCTCTTCGACGTGCGCGTGCTCGCCGAAGGAGCCGGTCTGGCGGAGCATGGCGTCGACGAGGGTCGTCTTGCCGTGGTCGACGTGCGCGACGATCGCGACGTTGCGGAGGTCAGGACGAAGGGCGTGCGCCATGGAGGGTCTCCAGGAAATTTAGGGGTGACGCCCGGAATCGGGCCCACCCAGTCTACCGGGCGTCCGCGACACTCCCGGCAGGCGACGTTCAGGAACCGTCGGAGCACGGCGAAGGGGCGGGATCCCGCAGGACCCCGCCCCTCCACGACCGGTGTCGGACTCAGCTGTTCTGGAAGCCGACGATCGTCCAGTCGATGGTCTCGAACTGGGTCGCGCCCCAGTTCACGAGGCCCTGCTTCACGGCCCAGACATTGGGCAGCGGCGCGATCGGGATGATCGGCACCGACTCCCAGAGGACCTTGTCGATCTCCTGGGCGGTCTCGAGGCGCGCGGCCGGGTCGAGCTCGTTGTTCGCCTGCTCCCACAGCGGGCCGAGGCGGTCATCGGCGATGCCGGTGAAGTTCTGCTCCGAGTCCACGGGGGTGAACAGCGAACGGGTCGACGAGATCGGGTAGGCCGTGCCGACCCACGAGAACGTCACCATCTCGAAGTCGCCCGGGATGATGTAGTCGCTGAAGTAGCCGCCCACGGGCACCGAGTTCAGCTCGACGGGGATGCCGAACTCGCTGAGGTCGGCCTGGATCTGCTCGGCGCGCTGGATGTTCGTCGCGGTGTCGGCGGGGACCGTGACCGAGAAGGTCAGGGGCGTGCCGTCCTTGACCCAGGAGTCGCCGTCCTTGGTGTAGCCGGCGTCTTCGAGGTACTTCGCACCGGCGTCGGTGTCGTAGGGCAGCGCCTCGTCGGTGTAGCCGTCCTGGCCGGGCATGAAGATGTAGCTGCCCTGCGTGATCGCGGGCACGCCGACGGGAGAGTTCGCCGTGTTGGCGATCTGCTCGCGGTTGACGATGGATGCCACGGCCTTGCGGACGTTGACGTCCGCGAGCGGTCCGTCGGAGGCGCGCATGGTGATGTGCGTCCAGGTCAGGCCGTTCGAGGCCTGGATCTGCGCACCCTGCACGTTCTGGGCGGTCTGGTAGAGGTCGGCGTTGGCCGAGATCTCGACGGCGTCGATCTCACCGTTGCTGAACGACGAACCCTGCTGGTCCTGGCTCACCGCACGGTAGACGATGGTCTCGAGCTTGGGCGTCTCGCCCCACCAGTTGGGGTTGCGCTCGAGCGTGGCGATACCGGCGGTCGCGTCGATCGAGCTCACCTTGAACGGTCCCGACGACGGCACGGCCTGCGTGGTGTAACCGGTGTTGAAGGTGGTCGGGTCGGCCGTGACGCTGGCCTTGAGCACCGGGCTCAGCAGCGACTGCCAGTCGGCGAAGACCGAGGAGAAGGTGATCTTGAGGTCGAACTCGTCCTCGCCCTGCTCGACCGAGGAGACCTGGTCCCAGCCGGTTGTCGAGGTGACGATGTACTCGGGGTTGGAGCCGTTGTTGGCCTTCCACATCCCCTGGTAGTCGGCGACGGTGATGGGCGTGCCGTCCTCCCAGACGGCATCCGGGTTCAGTTTGACCTCGACGACCTGGGGGTCCTCGCTGACGAGCTCGGCCGAGGAGGCGTAGTTCTCGTCGACGACGGGCTCACCCGACTCGTTGATCTTGATCGGGCCGCCGCTCATCGTCGAGTAGATGTCGTTGGTGTCGCGCTCGTTGCCGTCGATCTGGTAGATGTTCCAGTTCACGGGGAGCGACGACACCGCGAGGGTCAGCGAGCCGCCATCCTGCACGCTCGAGGCGTCGGCGCGCACCCACGCGGTCGAGGGCAGCGCGTTCTGGTCGTCGGGGTTCGCCGACGGAGCCGCGGTGTTGCCGGGCGCGCACCCGGCGATCGCCAGGGCGGCGGCGCTCAGCAGCGCGAGAGCGCCGAGCCCCTTCGCTTTGCGGATCTGCATGTGATCAATCCTCTCGTTGGTGATCAGGGAGGGCCTTCGACGACGTGGTGCCGTCGACCGAAGACGTTCGGGGGGAACCGGTCGCCGCCGTCTCGAGGACGAGGTCGGACCGTTCGGCGTAGTGGCACGCCACCTCGGAGTGCGCCGAGGGGCGCAGACCGGGGTCGTCGGAATCGCACCGGCGCCGGTCGGCGTCGGGCAGCAGGCGGTACAGCGGGCACCGCGTGCGGAAGCGGCATCCCGAGATCTCCAGCGTGGGGCTCGGCAGATCGCCGTCGAGCAGGATGCGGGTGCGCGAGCGCTCGATGCGCGGGTCCGGGATGGGCGCCGCCGAGATCAAGGCCTTCGTATAAGGATGCCGAGGATCGTCGAACACCTCGTCGACCGGGCCCTGCTCCACGATGCGTCCGAGGTACATGACCGAGACGTCGTCGGCGATCTGGCGCACCACCGCGAGGTCGTGCGCGACGAAGAGGAACGACAGGCCGAGGCGTTCCTTCAGATCCTCGAGCAGGTTGATCACACCAGCCTGGATCGAGACGTCGAGCGCCGAGACCGGCTCGTCGAGCACGACGACGGCGGGATCGGTCGCCAATGCGCGGGCGATGCCGATGCGCTGGCGCTGACCGCCCGAGAACTCGTGCGGGTAGCGGTCCGACATGTTCGGATCGAGGCCCACGAGCTCGAGCAGCTCGGTCATCTTGCGGTCGCGCTCGGCGCGCGGCACGCCCTGCACCAGCAGCGGCTCGGTGATGACCTCGCCGACCGGCAGACGCGGGTCGATCGCACCCATCGGGTCCTGGAACACGATCTGGATGCCCTTGCGCAGGGTTGCCTTGTCCTTGCGGCTCACCGTGGCGACGTCCGTGCCGTTGATGTGGATGCTGCCGCTCTGGGGGGCGACCATCTCCATGATCTCGAGGATCGTCGTGGTCTTGCCGCAGCCGGACTCCCCCACCAGGCCCATGGTGCGACCGGGCTGGATCGAGAACGAGATGCCGTCGACGGCGCGCACGGTGCCGATCCGGCGCGGGAAGACCGCTCCCTTCATCAGCGGGAAATGCTTCGTGAGGTCCTTCACCTCGACCGCCGGGGTCACGTCGGGGCGCAGCGGCGGGATCTCCCCCAGTGCTTCCGGGCGCGGGAAGATGTCGGGCCGCGACAGCGCACCGGAGGCGATCTCGTCGGCGCGGATGCACGCGGCGACGTGGTCGGCGGTCGCACCGTGGGTCACGAGCTCGGGTTCGACCTCGCGGCACGCGTCGATCGCGATGGGGCAGCGGGCGGCGAACGGGCAGCCGGTCGGGAGGTTCGCGAGGGACGGCGGGCGCCCCTCGAGAGGAACGAGTCGCTGCGAGCCGGCGGTCTGCATGTTCGGCACCGAGCGCAGCAGTCCCACGGTGTAGGGCATGTGGGGGTCGTGGAAGATCTCGTCGACGGATCCCCGCTCGACGAGCGCGCCGGCGTACATCACGGCCACGCGGTCGGCGTGACCGGCGACGACGCCGAGGTCGTGCGTGATGAGCACGACGGCGGCCCCCGTGACCTCGCGCGCCTTCTGCAGCACCTCGAGGATCTGGGCCTGGATCGTGACGTCGAGAGCCGTGGTCGGCTCGTCGGCGATGATCACGCGCGGATCGTTCGCGATCGCCATGGCGATCATCGCGCGCTGGCGCATTCCGCCCGAGAACTCGTGCGGGTACGCGCGGGCCCGGCGCTCGGCATCCGGGATACCGACGAGCTTGAGCAGTTCGACGCTGCGTGCGTGGGCGGCCTGGGCCGACAGGGCGCGATCGTGCAGACGCAGCCCCTCGGAGATCTGGTCGCCCACCGTGTAGACCGGGGTGAGCGCCGACAGCGGGTCCTGGAAGACCATCGCGAGCTCGGCGCCACGGATCTTCGACAGCTGCGCGTCGTTCATCGACAGCAGCGAGCGGCCGTCGTAGAGAATGTCGCCCTCCACCTTCGCGTTCGAGGGCAGCAGGCCCATCACCGCGAGCGAGGAGACGCTCTTGCCGGAACCGGACTCGCCGACGATGCCGAGGAACTCGCCCTCGTGCACGTCGTACGAGATGCCGCGCACCGCGCGCACGGCGTTGCCCTCGCGCTGGGGGAAGGTCACGCTGAGGTCGCGCACCGACAGCAGCGGCGACCGGCCGGTCGACGACAGCAGGGTGGCGGAACGGGTGTCAGTCACGGTTCGCTCCCGAGGTGGGGTCGATGGCGTCGCGCAGCGCGTCGCCGATGAGGCTGATGGCCAGGAGCAGCACGATCAGCACGCCGGCGGGGTACACGAAGAGCCACGGACGGGTGACGGCGGCCGAGGTCCCGGCCGACAGCAGCGTGCCGAGCGAGACGTCGGGCGCCTGCACGCCGAAGCCGAAGTAGCTGAGCGAGGTCTCGGCCATGATGGCCGCGACGACACCGAGGGTCGCGTCGATGATGAGCAGCGACGCGATGTTGGGGATGATGTGGCGCCCGAGGATCTGGCGGGTCGGCATGCCCATGTACCGCGCGGCGCGCACGAAGTCGCGATTGCGCAGGGACCGGGTCTGGTTGCGCACCACCTGGGCGAGGATCATCCAGCTGAACACCGCCAGGAAGAAGGTCAGTGCCAGCCACGACAGGCCGCGCGTCAGCGGGCTCAGCAGCACGAGGATGAAGAACGACGGGATCACCAGCAGCAGGTGGATCAGCCACCCGATCACCGCATCGATCTTGCCGCCGAGGTACCCCGCGATCGAGCCGACCGCCGCGGCGATGAGGGTCGCGCCGATGCCGGCGAGGGCGCCGATGATGAGCGACTTCTGCAGCCCCACGAGGGTCTGGGCGTAGATGTCCTGACCGATGCCGTTGGTTCCGAACCAGTGCAGCTGCGTCGGGCCGAGACCGACGTTGAGGAAGTCGCGCTCGCTCGCGTCGTAGGGGTAGAGGAGCGGTCCGATGAAGGCCCAGAGCACGATGAACACGAGGATGCTCGCGCCCACCCAGAAACGGGGCATCTTGCGCAGCCGGGCGCGCACGAGGGCGCCGCGCGAGAGCGGCTTCCGCTCGCGGGTGACCGGGCTGGTGGCGACGAGCGTGCCGTCGACGGCCTCTTCCTGCATCGTCATCTCAGCTCCTCACTCTCGGGTCGAGGGCTGCGTAGAGCACTTCGGACAGGGTGGACGACAGCAGCACCAGGACCGCGACGAACAGGGTCGATCCGGCCACCGCATTGATGTCCTGCTGGGTGACGGCGTTGAGCTGGAACTGGCCCATCCCCCGCCACGAGAAGACGATCTCGAGCATCGTCGAGCCGGCGATCAGGGTGCCGAAGCTGTAGGCGAAGAACGTCGACATCGGGATGAGCGCGATGCGCACGCCGTGACGGAAGAGCGCCTGCGTCCGCGGGAGTCCCTTGGCGCGGGCCGTGCGGATGTAGTCGGCGCCCAGCACGTCCAGCATCATGCTGCGCTGGTAGCGCGAGTACGACGCGGCGCTGATGAGCACGAGCGCGATCGTGGGCAGCAGGAGATGCACGGCGCGATCGGCGACGACCGGCCAGAAGCCCTCGATGCCGGCGGTGTATTCACCGGTGAAGCGGATGACCTGCGTGCCGAGGGCGTTGTTGAATCCGGTGGCCGCGATCATCAGCAGGACGCCGATGACGAACGTCGGCGTCGCGAACACCAGGTACGAGGCGTACGTGGTCACCTGGTCGCTCGCGCGGTACTGGCGAACGGCCCCCCACACGCCGATGAGGACGCCCACGACGGCTCCGATGAGCGAGCCGATGAGCAGCAGCCGCAGGCTCGTGCCGGCGCGGGCCGAGATCTCGGCCACGACGTCCTGACCGCCGATGGTCGAGCCGAGCGAGAACTTCGTGAACAGGTTCACGAGCCAGTTCCACAGGCGCACGAGGATCGGCACGTCGGGGTTGGCGCCGAGGGCGTTCAGGCTCGCGATGATCGAGTCCTCCGGCGGACGCGGGTTCATGCCGTAGAAGCGGTCCTGGGGTCGCAGGAGCGCACTGCCCAGCACGTAGGCCAAGCAGGTCGCCAGCAGGCTCAGGACGGCGTAGTTCAGGAACCGTCGCAGAACGTACAGCGTCATGACGAGCGCGAACCCGTCCGGAACGTGTCGGTAATCTGCATGATGGTGGTCCTCTCGCCGTCGAGATCCCCGCCTATTCGTTCGTCTGGCTAAGGATCTTCAGAGACCCTACGTCGGCTTCTTCGCGGAACGTGTGCCGGGGGAACACACTTTTCACGACCGTAACAAAGCCCTTACATGGCGGTTTGTCACGAGCGGTGCAGTCGAGCGCAGCACTGCGCTCAGCGGACACCGCCGGAAATGAACAAAGCGATAATAACCCAGGCGATGAGAACTGCCAGGGAAATCGCCGAGGGAATGTCCCAGAAACGACGGACCACTCCGTCGGACGCTGCGCCCGGGCGCGCCGACTCCCACGCGTCCTGGATCACCTGCAGATCACGGATGGCCGGGGGCTCGCGGCGACCGCGATCCTCGTCGCGGCGCAGCGGAGGCCGCCCCGGGCGACCCGCCACCGGGCCGCCGAACGCCTTCACGACTCGCGGCTCGTCGGTGGTCACCTCGAGCTGCCAGCGCATGTCGATGTCGCTCACCCGCGCCCAGGCGATCTCGGTGATACGCAGCGGATTGTGGATCCGGATGCCGCGGGCGTCGATGCGCACGTGCGGGGCGAACAGCAGGGCGTAGACGCCCCAGAACGCCAACAGCACCCACGGTGCGAGCAGCAGCATCTCGCCGACGCCGGCGCGCAGCGCGGCATCCCCGAGGAGGACGACCGCGAGCACGGCCCCGAGCACCAGCCCGAAGACGGACGACGGGGCGCGGAACACCCGTGGGTGCTCCGCGCCCCGGAAGCGCTCGTCGCGCGTCACGCGCCGCCCAGCTGGAGGGAGGCGCCGGGGATGGCGTCGAGCAGACGCTGCGTGTACTCCTGCGACGGCTGCGCGAAGATCTCGTCGACGGTCCCCTGTTCGACGAGCTTGCCGCGCTCCATGACGCACACCAGGTCGGCGGCGACACGGACGACGGCGAGGTCGTGCGTGATGAACAGGTACGTCAGGCCGAGCTCGGACTGCAGTTCCGCGAGCAGCTGCAGGATCTGCGCCTGCACCAGCACGTCGAGGGCCGAGACGGCCTCGTCGAGCACGAGGATGTCGGGCTTGAGCGCGAGCGCGCGCGCGATCGCGACACGCTGGCGCTGACCACCGGACAGCTCGTTCGGGTAGCGCGAGGCCAGCTCCTGCGGCAAGGCGACCTGCTCGAGCAGCTCTTCCACACGGGCGCGCCGTGAGGCGTTGTCGCCCACCTTGTGGATGTTCAGCGGCTCGGCGATGAGGTTGCCGATGCTGCGCAGCGGGTCGAGCGAGCCGTACGGGTCCTGGAAGACGGGCTGCATGCGGCGACGCAGGGCGAAGGTGTCCTTCGCGCTGAGCTTGCCGGTGTTGACGCCGTCGACCTCGATGGAACCCGAGGTGGGCTCCTCGAGCTTGAGCACCATCTTGGCGATGGTGGACTTGCCCGAGCCCGACTCCCCCACGAGCGCCAGCGTCTTGCCGCGCGGGATCTCGAACGAGACCCCGTCGACCGCGCGGAACTGCTCGCTGCGGAACCCGCCCTGACGGATTTTGTACTCCTTGACCAGATCGGTCACCTTCACGGTGGCCGGGGCGTCGAGGTCGGCTTCGTGCAGGATGCCGCGGTCCTCGACCTTCGCCTGGATGCGCTGCGACGCGATGCTCGGCGCCGCGGCGACGAGCCGCTGGGTGTACGGGTGCTGCGGGTTCTCGAGGATCTCGCGGCTCGGACCGGACTCGACGATCTCGCCCTGGTTCATCACCACGATGGTGTCGGCGCGCTCGGCGGCCAGCCCCAGGTCGTGCGTGATGAGCAGCACCGAGGTGCCGCGCTCCCGGGTGAGGGATGCCATGTGGTCGAGGATGACGCGCTGCACCGTGACGTCGAGAGCCGAGGTCGGCTCGTCGGCGATGAGGAGCTTCGGGTCGGCGGCGAGGCCGATGCCGATGAGCGCGCGCTGGCGCATACCGCCCGAGAACTGGTGCGGGTACTGGTGCAGTCGGCGCTCGGCGTCGGCGAGGCCGGCCTGCTTGAGCACCTCGATCGCGCGCTTCTCGACCTCCTTGCGGCCGCTGGCGATCCCGTTCGCGCGGATCGCCTCCTTGACCTGGAAGCCGATGCTCCACACCGGGTTGAGGTTGGACATCGGGTCCTGCGGGACGTAGCCGATGTCCTTGCCGCGCACCGACTCGAACTGCGTCGGGGTCAGGTCGGTCAGCTCGCGCCCGTCGAGCGTGATGCTGCCGCCGGTCACGTGGCCGGTCCCGGGCAGCAGCCCGATCACCGCCGAGGCGGTGGTGGACTTGCCCGAGCCGGACTCGCCCACGATGGCCACGGTCTGACCGGGGTACACGTCGAGGCTGACGCCGTGCAGGACCTGGCGGGAGCCGCCCTGGCCCTCGAAGGCGACCTTGAGGTCGCGCACGGACAGCAGAGGCGTCATGGTGGCGTCGCTCATCGGCGGGCCCTCGCTCTCGGGTCGATGGCGTCTCGGATGAGCTCGCCCAGCATGATGAACGCCAGCACCGTCACGGTCAGCGCCAGCGACGGCCAGATCAGCGCGGCCGGCGCGACGCGCAGCGACTGCTGCGCCTGGCTGATGTCGTTACCCCACGACATCGTGTCGCCACCGAGACCGACACCGAGGAACGACAGGGTCGCCTCGGCCACGATCGCCGCCGCGAGGCTGATGGTCGTGACGACCAGCAGAGGGGCGATGGCGTTGGGGATGACGTGGGTCAGCAGCGTCTTGAAGCGCGACTGCCCGAGGGCCTGGGAGGCTGCGACGTAGTCGGCTTGACGCACACGAAGCACCTCGGCACGCACGACGCGCGCCGTGGACGCCCACGCGAACCCGCCGATCGCGAACGCCAGGGTGAGGACGTTGCGGTACTGCGAGAACACGCTCATGACGACGATCGCCGCGAGGATGTAGGGGATCGAGAAGAAGATGTCGCCGACGCGCGAGATCACCGCGTCGAGCCATCCGCCGTAGAAGCCCGACAGCGCGCCCATGATGAGGCCGATGATCGTTCCGATGGCGGTGGCGAGCAGACCCACCGACAGCGAGGTGCGGGCGCCCCAGACGATGCGGGAGAACGTGTCGCACCCCTGGAAGGTGAACCCGAGGATGTGCCCGGCCGTCGGGCCGCCGTTGCTGTTCGAGAGCTGGCAGTCGTTGTTCGGCGGCACCTGCGTGAACAGGGTCGGGAACGCGGCCATGAGGATCACGACGGCCATGACGGCCAGGGCGATCCAGAACGTCGGGCGACGACGCAGGTCGCGCCACGCGTCGAGCCACAGGTTGCTCTTACGCGCGGCGACGCGGACGGCGTCGACCGAGATGGTCTCGGTCTTGATGGGGGCGACGTAGTGCGGCGCCGGGAATCGATTACTTGACATAGCGGATCCTCGGGTCAAGGAGACCGTACAGAAGGTCGACGACGAGGTTGACCAGCACGTAGATGATGACGAAGACGGTCACGAACGAGACGACCGTGGGGCCCTCGCCGCGGATCGTCGCCTGGTAGAGCGTGTTGCCGACGCCGGGGATGTTGAAGATGCCCTCGGTCACGGTGGCACCGACCAGCAGCACACCGAAGTTGGTGGCGGAGTTGGTGATGACCGGGATGAGCGAGTTGCGCAGCACGTGCACGGGGATCACGCGACGACGCGAGAGGCCCTTGCTGTACGCGGTGCGCACCCAGTCCTGGTTGAGCGTGTCGATGACCGACCCGCGCATCAGGCGCATGCTCGTGGCGAAGAGACTGAATCCGAGCACGATGGCCGGCAGGATCAGATCGCCCCAGTCGTTCTGCGCTCCCACGGTCGGTCGGAACCACCCCAGCTGGACGGCGAGGAAGTACTGCGCGAGGAAGCAGGCCACGAAGATGGGCAGGGCGACGAACAGCAGCGCGACGACGAGCGCGACGTTGTCGAACAGCTTGCCCTTGCGGATGGCGGAGATCGTGCCGATGACGATCGCGAGGACGAACTCGATGGCGAGGGCCATCACGGCCAGGCGCGCGGTGACGGGCAGCGTGCGCGCGAGAACCTCGTTGACGGACTGACCCGAGAAGGTCGTGCCCAGGTCGCCCTGGAAGATGCCGCCGAGGTACAGGAGGTACTGGACGATGAAGGGCTGGTCGAGGTGGTACTGCGCCCGCAGGGCTTCGACGACCTGCGGGGCGGGGGTCTTGTCACCGAAGAGACCGAGGATCGGGTCTCCGGGCATGGCGAAGACCATGAAGTAGATCAGCAGCGTGGCCCCGAAGAACACGGGGAGCACCTGCAGCAGACGTCTGAGGATGTAGCCGAGCATCCGCTCTCTTTTCGAACGTGGGAAACGCCTCATCGGACGTTACGTGGGGGGCAGGGCTCAGAAGAGCCCGTGCCGTTCTACCACACGTCGTGATGAGGCCTGGCTGGCAGACCGCGAGGCGGTGACGAATCCGTCACCGCCTCGCGGCCAGAGATCGGAAGGGTTACTTCGTGATCTCGTAGTACAGCGGAACCGAGTTCCACCCGAACTTGACGTTGTTCACGCCGTCGGCGAAACCGCCGGTGACGTTGGAGTACCAGAGCGGGATGGCGGGCAGGTCCTGGAGCAGGATCTCCTGAGCCTTCTGGAAGTCGGCGTTCTGCGCGTCGACCTCGGTCTCGGCGATGCCGGCGGAGAGCAGGCTGTCGAACTCGGGGTTCGAGTAGTCACCGTCGTTCGACGAGGCGTCGGTCGCGTAGAGCGGTCCGAGGAAGTTGTACAGACCGGGGTAGTCGGCCTGCCAACCGGTGCGGAAGGCGGTCTGGATGCTGCGGTCGGTGATGGCCGAACGGGCTTCCTTGAACGTCGGGTAGGGAGCGCCCGACGCGTCGATGCCGAGGGTGTTCTTGATCGAGTTGGTCACCGCGTCGACCCAGGTCTGGTGTCCACCGTCGGCGTTGTACGCGATCTGGAAGGTACCGGTCCACGGCGAGATGGCGTCGGCCTGGGCCCACAGCTCCTTCGCCTTGGCCTCGTCGTACTTCAGCACGTCGGCGCCGGCGAGCGAGTCGGACCAGCCGTCGATGACCGGCGAGGTGAAGTCGCTGGCCGGGGTGCGGGTGCCCTGGAAGATCGTGCTGGTGATCTCTTCGCGGTTGATGGCCATCGACAGCGCCTGACGACGCAGCTTGCCCTCTTCGCCGCTGAAGTGCGCGAGGCGCTCCGGGATGGTGAAGGACTGGAACACCGCAGCCGGCTGGTTGACCGCACGGTCGCCCAGGTCGGACTCGAAGGTGGCCTGCGACGCGGACGGGATGGCGTCGATCACGTCGACGTTGCCGCCGAGGAGGTCGGCGTAGGCGGCATCCTGCGACGCGTAGAAGACGACCGTGAGGCCGCCGTTCGCGACCGTGCGGCCACCCTGGTAGTCGTCGTTCTTGACAAGGTCGATCTGCACGTTGTGCTGCCACGCGCCGTCGCTGGCGAGCTTGTAGGGGCCGTTGCCGACCGGGTTCTCACCGAACGCGGTCATGTCGTCGAACGCGGAGTCCGGCAGCGGGAAGAACGCCGAGTAGCCCAGGCGCAGCGCGAAGTCGGCCGCGGGCTTGGACAGCGCGATCGTGAAGGTGTAGTCGTCGACCTTCTGCAGACCCGTCAGCTCCGAGTCCTCGTCGTAGCTGAAGCCGACGATGTCCTCGAAGAAGTAGCTGTTGAGCTGGTTGTTCGACAGCAGCGCGCCGTAGTTCCACGCCTTGATGAAGTTGTCGGCCTTGACCTCGGTGCCGTCGGTGAACTTCTGACCCTTCTTCAGGGTCACGGTGAGGTTCTGCGCGTCGTTGGTGACGATGGACTCGGCCATGTCGTTCACCGGAGCGCCGTCGGCGTCGTAGTAGACCAGACCGGCGAAGATCGAGTCGAGGATCTTTCCGCCGCCGACCTCGTTGGTGTTGGTCGGGATCAGCGGGTTCTGCGGCTCGGAGCCGTTCGTCCGGATGATGGCCGAGGCGTCGCCGCCCGATGCCGAGCCGCTGCCGCCGTTGTCTCCGCCCGAGCAGCCGGCGAGCATGAGCCCGACAGCTCCCAGCAGGGCGAGACTGGACAGGGCAATCTTGTTGCGCTTCACAGTTCCTCCAGGGAAGGGATGATCGTCGCCCGGGCAGGGTTTTCACGCAGCACAAGATGCGGGGAAATCCGTTCGGGCAGGATGAGAACACATTAGGCACGTTTACCCAGGTGCCCCAAACTTCTTCGATAAACGTTACAGAGGATTTACTCGAGAGGCCCATGATGTGGCAATTTGACAAGTCGTCGCGCTCCAGGGGCCCCGCGGACTGGACATATCCTCCGACTTTGGCGGCCTCAGACCGCTACCGGCGGACGCGTCTGGCCTGGGAGATCGTTCTGGTGCTCTTGGTCAGCGTGGGCCAGTCCGCGATCTATTCGGTGGTGTCGTTCGTGAGGGCGGCGACCCGGGCGCCGATCTCGCAGCAGCAGACGCAGCTGAACCCTTCGCGCAGCGCCGAACCGCTGTGGGACGCGATCTACCAGTTCCTCGACATCTTCTTCTCGCTCGCTCTGGTCGCGCTCGCGCTCTATCTGCTGTGGGAACCGGCGAACAACGCCCTGCGCCGGATCGGCTTGGACTTCCGGCGCTTCGGTTCCGACCTCGCGCGCGGGCTGCTGCTGGTCGCGCTCATCGGCGCTCCCGGCATCGGCGTGTATGCGATCGGCCGTGCGATCGGTCAGAGCATCGCGGTGGTCCCGGCCCCGCTGGACTCCTCGTGGTGGGTCGTCGCCCTGCTCGTGCTGGCGGCCCTGCGGGCCGGCTTGACGGAGGAGGTCATCTTCCTCGGCTATCTCTTCGACCGTCTCCGCCGGCTCGGGTGGTCGTGGACGGGGATCATCGTCTCGACCGCGCTGCTGCGCGGCAGCTACCACCTCTATCAGGGCTGGCCGTCCGCGCTCGGCAACGTGGTGATGGGTCTCGTGTTCGGGTGGTGCTACAAGCGCTGGGGCCGGGTCATGCCCCTCGTCGTGGCGCACACGGTGATCGACATCGTCGCCTTCGTCGGGTATCCGCTGGCTGCAGCCTGGTGGCCGGGGATCTTCGCCCCGCCCGCGTCCACCCCGACGCCCACGGCGACGCCGTCGCCGACGGCCTGAGGCGCCGCGGCGGAAGGTCGGTCGCGCACCGTCGGCGGACGGCATCCGGGCTCCGACGTCAGCGCTGGGGCGGGGACCAGGTCCAGAACGCCGGGGGCACTCCATCGGGCTCGGAGGTGTAGGCCACTCCCCCGACGCCCTCGGCGGTCACGACCGCGCCCGTGCGCTCGAGCAGCGGCACCCCCGCGTAGGCGGCGAACAGCGACCGGTCGATCTCCTTCGCCTCGGCCAGCACGTCGACCGGATCGGTGTGGACGGTCAGCTCGTCGAAGAGCTCGTTCGTGTTCGCCCCCTCGATCCCCTCGGCGATGCGGTCGCGCGCCGAACGGTAGAGGCTCTCGTCCTCGCCCACCCAGGCCAGAGTGGCATCCGCCTCTTCCGGCGTGGTCGCGAGACGGACGGCGATTCCGGCACGGGCTCCCATCGACACCAACCGGGGGAAGACCTGCGCGGAGACGTCGTCGGTGGTGTCGTAGGCCACCCGGAGCACCGCTGCTCGGTCGCCCAGGGCGCTGCGCGCCCCGTCGACGTCGCTTCCGGTGCCGGGGGCGCCGTTGCCGGACACGAGGTCGGCGTACAGCGAACCCGCCGCGGGCGACGACAGGAAGGATTGCAACGGCTGCGCATCCGGGCGCACCGCGCCCAGGACGTCCTGCACGAGGGACGAGCGGTCGATCGCCAGCGTCATGGCCTGTCGGAGATCGGATGCCGTCCCCTCGGCGAAACGCAGGTGCAGCGTCTGGGTGGTCGGGCCGACCTGCACCTGATAACCGGCATCCGTCAGGGTCTTGTTCTCCGCCACGTCGATGTCGCCGACGTTGGCCACGTCGACCTGGCCCGCCTCCACGGCGGACAGCTGGGCTGCGCGGTCGGCGAAGAAGCGCACGGTCAGCTGCTCGAGACCCGGGAAGTGCGCACCCTGGTACGAATCGCGGCGCGCGAGCTCGACCGTGTCGGCGGTGATCTCGGTCACGGTCCAGGGCCCTGCCGACACCACGCTCGCGGGATCGGGGGTGGAGCCGGGGGCGATGTCGAACCCGGTGTTCCAGGTCTGCGCCGCGGCGAGCAGCACGGGATTCGGCGTGCGCGGCTGCTCCGGATCGCCGGCGGGGGTGGTCAGGATCGCGGTGAGCAGATCCTTCACGCTGACGCCCGCGCGCTGCGCGACGACGTGGACGGGCCGGTCGAGCAGCCACTGACGGTTCCAGTCGGCGAACGGCTGCTCGTACGTGAGGGTCAGAGTGTCGTCGGAGCGGTTGATGCTCGGACGGGTGGTGCGCGCGTTCGGGTCCGCCGGCGCGGCCGTGTCGAAGTACCGCGTACCCGAGACGACCTGCCCGTTCGCGTCGTACGCGGCGTCGTCGAAGTAGTGCGAGGTGACGGCCCACCCGAAGAGCAGGTCGTCGAGGGTGACCGGGGTCCCGTCCGACCACACGCGGTCGGAGAAGAGCTCGTAGCTCACCTTGAGCGGGTCGCCCTGCACGCGGGTGATGCGACCGAGGCCGTCGTTGGGCACCACCTGCAGGTCGCCGTCGAGAGAACCGAGCCGTTCGTCCAGGAGAGCGGAGAGCGCGCGGTTGGCCGCCGTGTCGCCGGTCGAACTCGCCGCGTTGAAGCTCGTGAGCGAGCCGACGACACCGAGCGTGAGGCTCGTGGGCGCCTGTTCGACGGGAGCCGGGGCGGGCTCGGGAGCGGAGCAGCCGGCCAGCACGACGCCCGCGGCCGCGAGGAGGGCGAGCAGGCGCCCCGCGCCGCGCCGCGGCGCTGCGGGGCGAGATGCTGCGGGTCGTCGCCGAGTCGGTCGAGGAACGTCGTTCAGCCCGTGGTGCACAGGGGCACTTTACTAAACGCCTCCTGTGGGATCCCCGGGCCGCACGACGCGCTCGCCCCCTCGGCATCCCGCGCCATGACGGCGCGACGCCCCCGGCGGATCCGCATGCCGGACCCACCGGGGGCGTCGCGAGGTGTCAGGCGAAGGCCTCCGGCGGAGGGCACGAGCACACCAGGTTGCGGTCGCCGTACGCCTGGTCGATGCGGCGCACCGGGGGCCAGTACTTGCCGCGGACGAGCGAGCGCACCGGGTACACCGCGGTCTCGCGCGAGTACGGGTGCTCCCACTCCCCCACGACCACCGTCTCGGCGGTGTGCGGGGCGTTCACGAGCGGGTTGTCGTCGGCGGGCCACTCCCCCGCGGCGACCGCGAGGGCCTCGTGCTTGATCGCGATCATGGCATCCACGAACCGGTCGAGCTCGACGAGATCCTCGCTCTCGGTCGGCTCGACCATGAGCGTGCCCGCGACCGGGAACGACATCGTCGGCGCGTGGAAGCCGTAGTCGATCAGACGCTTGGCCACGTCGTCGACGGTGACTCCGGTCTGCTCCTTGAGCGGACGCAGGTCGAGGATGCACTCGTGCGCCACCAGGCCGCCCTCACCGGCGTAGAGCACCGGGTAGTGCTCGCGCAGGCGCGCCGCGATGTAGTTCGCCGACAGCACGGCGGCGGCCGTGGCCTGACGCAGTCCCTCGGCGCCCATCATGCGCACGTACGCCCACGAGATCGGCAGGATGCCGGCGGAGCCGTGCGGGGCGGCCGACACCGGGCCGCCGTCGAAGACGCCGCCCGCGTGCTCGGCGCGCTGCGAGAACGGGTGCGACGGCAGGAACGGCGCGAGATGCGCCTTGGCCGCGACCGGTCCGACGCCCGGGCCTCCCCCGCCGTGCGGGATGGCGAACGTCTTGTGCAGGTTGAGGTGCGACACGTCGCCGCCGAGGTCGCCGAAGCGGGCGAAGCCGAGCAGGGCGTTGAGGTTGGCGCCGTCGACGTACACCTGTCCGCCGGCGTCGTGCACGGCCTGCGTGATCTCGAGCACGTCGTGCTCGTACACCCCGTGGGTCGAGGGGTAGGTGATCATCAGCGCCGACAGCTCCGCGGCGTGCTGCGCGATCTTCGCGCGCAGGTCGCCGAGGTCGACGTTGCCGGCTTCGTCGCACGCGACGACGACGACCTTCATACCCGCGAGGATCGCGGAGGCGGCGTTCGTGCCGTGCGCCGACGACGGAATGAGGCACACCGTGCGCTCGGCGTCGCCGTTGGCGAGGTGGTAGCCGCGGATCGCGAGCAGGCCCGCGAGCTCGCCCTGCGAGCCGGCGTTTGGCTGCAGCGACACCGCGTCGTACCCGGTGACCTCGGCGAGCCAGCGCTCGAGCTGTTCGATCATCTCGAGGTAGCCGCGCACGTCGGCCTCGGGGGCGAACGGGTGCACGCGCGAGAACTCCGGCCACGACACCGCCGCCATCTCGGTCGCCGCGTTGAGCTTCATCGTGCACGAGCCCAGCGGGATCATGCCGCGATCGAGCGCGTAGTCGCGGTCGGCGAGCGACTTGAGGTACCGCATCATCGCCGTCTCGCTGCGGTGCGCGTGGAAGACGGGGTGCGTGAGGTACTCGTCGTCGCGGTGCAGCGCGTCGTCGATACCGCGCAGCGCCTCCCCGGCGGGCAGGTCCTCGCTCGCGAGACCGAACGCCTCGAGCACGGCGAGGAGGTCGGCATCCGTCGTCGTCTCGTCGACCGAGACGCCCACGGTCGCGTCGTCGACCCACAGCAGCTGGTACCCGCGATCGCGGGCGCGGTCGACGACGTCCTGCGCGCGACCGGGCACGTGCACGCGCACGGTGTCGAAGAACGCGTCGCTTGCGAGGTTCAGCTCGGAGGAGCGCAGAGCGGATGCCAGGGCATCGGCCTTCTGCGCGACCCGCGTCGCGATCGCGCGGAGCCCGTCGGGCCCGTGGTAGACCGCGTACATCGCGGCCATGACGGCCAGCAGCACCTGGGCGGTGCAGATGTTCGACGTGGCCTTCTCGCGGCGGATGTGCTGTTCGCGCGTCTGCAGCGATAGGCGGTAGGCGGGGGCGCCGACGGCATCCTGCGACACGCCCACGAGGCGACCGGGCAGCTGACGCTCGAGTCCCGCCCGCACGGCCATGTAGCCGGCGTGGGGTCCACCGAAGCCGAGGGGGACGCCGAAGCGCTGCGTCGTGCCCACGGCCACATCGGCGCCGAGAGCACCCGGCGACCGCAGCAGCGTCAGCGCGAGGAGGTCGGCCGCGGCGACGACGAGACCGCCGTGGGCGTGAACGGCGTCCGCGACGGCCGAGAAGTCCCAGATGCGTCCGGTCGCGCCGGGGTACTGCACGAAAGCGCCGAATGCTTCGGGCAGCTCGCCCTCGAAGGCGGTCTCGACGATGCGGATGCCGACCGCCGCGGCGCGGTGGTGCAGCAACGCCTTGGTCTGGGGCAGCGCGTCGACGTCGACGAGGAAGACGTCGGTCTTCGCCTTCGACGCACGACGGGCGACGAGCATGCCCTCGACGACCGCGGTGGACTCGTCGAGCATCGACGCATTGGCGGTGGCGAGGCCGGTGAGATCGGTGACCATCGTCTGGAAGTTGATCAGTGCCTCGAGCCGACCCTGCGAGATCTCGGGCTGGTACGGCGTGTAGGCGGTGTACCACGAGGGGTTCTCGAGCACGTTGCGCGAGATCACCGACGGCGTGAGCGTGTCGTAGTAGCCCAGGCCGATCATGGGCCGCGCGCTGCGGTTGGCCGTGGCCAGCTCGCGCAGCTCGGCCAGCGCCTCGGCCTCGGTCGCAGCGACCGGGATCTCGCTCGACGCGCGCGGCTGCACGTGAATGGATGCCGGAACGGCGGTCTCGACGAGCGCCTCGACGCTGTCGTAGCCGACGACGTCGAGCATGTGCGCCTGAGCGTCGGGACCGATGCCGATGTGACGATCGGTGAACGCGGCCGGCGACGCGGCCTGCGTGCGGGAAGGGAGAAGGGTGCTCATGCGGTGAGGTCCTCGTAGGCGGCGCGGTCGAGCAGGTCGGCCGGAAGGTCGCCCTCGACGCGGATCTTGATGAGCCAGCCGCCGGCGAACGGCTCGGCGTTCACGAGCGAGGGGTCGTCGACCACGGCGTCGTTGACCTCGACGACGGTGCCGGTGAGGGGCGCGTAGAGCTCGCCGACCGATTTGGTCGACTCGATCTCGCCGCAGACGTCGCCGGCCGAGACCGACGAGTCCGCGCCGGGCAGCTCGACGAAGACGACGTCGCCGAGCTTGTCGGCGGCGAAATCGGTGATGCCGACGGTGGCGACGTCACCGTCGATCGAGATCCACTCGTGCTCGGACGTGTAGCTGAGGGCGGTGAGGTCGGTCATGCGTTTCTCCGATAGAAGGGAAGGGCGGTGACGGTCGCGGGGATGCGGGTTCCGCGCACGTCGATGGTCAGTTCGGTTCCGAGTCCGGATGCCGCGGGCGCGACGAACGCCATCGCGACGGGGTGGCCGAGGGTGGGGCTGAGGGCGCCGCTGGTGATCTCGCCGACGACCTCGTCACCGTGCAGCACGGCGTATCCGGCTCGACCGGCACGGCGGCCCGCCGAGACGAGGCCGACGAGCACGGGGGCGTCTGCGGGACCCGACGAGAGGCCGTCCTTGCCGACGAACGCCGTCTTGTCGACGGCCACCACGCGACCGAGACCGGCTTGGGCGGGCACGATGTCGCGAGAGAGCTCGTGGCCGTACAGCGGCATCCCGGCCTCGAGGCGCAGCGTGTCGCGCGCGGCGAGTCCGCACGGGACGAGTCCTCGGTCGGAACCCGCGGCGAGCGCGGCGTCCCACAGCGAGCCGGCCTGCGCGGTCGGGATCATCAGTTCGTACCCGTCCTCGCCGGTGTAACCCGTGCGGGCGACGAACAGCGGCGCCCCCTGGAAGGTCCCCTCGGTCCAGGCGTAGTAGCCGAGCTCATCGAGGGCGGTGCCGGTGATCTCGACACCCGAGGTGGAGCTCAGGATGCCGCGGGCCTCGGGTCCCTGGAGGGCGATGAGGGCGTACTGGTCGGTGTCGTCGGTGACCGTGAGTGTTCCGGTCCCTTCGTCAGGCTCAGGGACCTCGGCCGACGCGGGGACCCACGTGCGCTGAGCCAGGTCGAACGCCGCCGCCACGGCATCCCGATTTCCGGCGTTCGAGATGACGAGGAAGCTTTCGTCCCCCGTGCGGTAGACGATGACATCGTCGACGATGCCGCCGCTTTCGGCGAGCACGAGCGAGTATTTCGCCTTGCCGATCTTCATGGTCGACAGGCGTCCGGCGAGCACGAAGTCGAGGAAGGCCGCGGCGCGGGCACCCTCGACGCGGAACTCGGCCATGTGCGAGATGTCGAACAGTCCCGCGGCCTCGCGCACCGCGTGGTGCTCGGCGAGGTCGGAGGTGTAGCGCACGGGCATGTTCCAGCCGCCGAAGTCGGTGAACAAGGCACCGAGGGCCTCGTGCCGATCGTGCAGCGGCGACGTGCGCGGTGGAGCGGGGGTTTCGGTCATGAGTTCTGCCGTTCGCGATGACGGACAGACGCCGGTCGGCGCCTGGAGAACTCCCCCTCTGTCATGGGCCTGAGAGTTTCACTGCCGCGTTGCGGACGCGCAGCTTTCACCGTCGGCGGATCCGGCGCGGTGCACCCGGATCACTTTCCAGAGTGGCCCGATCGACGCGGTACGCGTACCTGAGAGATTGGCGGGGAGGCTTGCTCCTTCGGTGCCCGGCTGCGTTCGCCGGAGCTCTCCCGCATCGATCATGGGGCCGGTGTGGACTTGTGGGGTCAGCCTAGCGGAGCTTCGGTCGGCCTCGTGAGATGTTCAGCCGTTGTCCTGTTTGCGGATCTCGTCCGCGTCGCCGGGGACGCAGAGGGAGGTGCCGGCGATGTAGTAGTTACCCGGCGCCGTCGAGAAGGACAACCCCGCGACAGGGCCTCCCGTGGCGTACACCACATGCGAAGGGCTCTCGACGATGCGGACGTCCATTCCGAGCGCTGTCCAATGGTCCGCCATTTTTCTGGCGTCCGCCTCATGATCTCGTTGAGGCTGCGGGGGCGCGTTGTACCAGTAGTTGTAGTCGACACGTTCGCCGGGCTGGTCGCCGCAATGTCCCCCGTCCGCCGGGGCCACCTCCGCCCAATCCAACTCACCGAGGATGGCCGCGCTTTCCTCGATTGTCGACGTGAGTTTCTCACGAGCCGACTGCGGACTGACGTCAGCTGGCGACGCGCAGGAGGCCAACGCCAACGTCAGCCCCAGCATTGCGGCCGCGCCGATCACCCAGCGGCCCATCCATTTGATTTTACCCACCATGGGCCATCCCTTCGATCAGCGCCTGCTGGAACGGCGTTGGTGCCGGGGAAACGTAATCCGTCACCATTTGAGGCAGCCCCGCGGTCGCGGCCGCGACATTGCGCAATGATTCCGTTCGGGGGTCTAGATAGCCCGTGCCCTGAGGAGTACTGATCTCATGATGGGCTACAGGCAGCAACTCGCCGCCGCCAGCGACACTGAATGCATGAGCACCGAAGCCCGGCGCGATTGGGTTGACGGGATGGGTGGGGGACGTTCGACCCAACCATGCCCACGGGTCACCGCCAGCGGGGTCGATGGCCAGCACGTCCTGCGCCTGCCCGGCATAAACCTCCTGTGCCTGCAGGTCAGCCGCCTCACCGATTTCCGCCGGCAACCCGGCCGATCCCAAAGTGACGAAGGCTTGAACGTGAACGTCATTCTGAGCGAGAGCAAATGATGCGGTGGTCGTCCCATATGAGTGGGCCACAACGTTGATGTCCGCACCGGGGCGCGAGCACTCAAGACCCCGAATTTCGGCGGCTAGTTTCTCCCCACCTTGTCTGGCGAGATTGGAACCAAGGACATCTAACTCACCGGCGCCCGTTGGCACAGGCGGCGTCTGATATCCGACCCACGCCACCGTCGCGTGGGATCGTGCTGGATCTAGCTGGTCTTGCATCGTCACCAAATTCTGCGTCACGCGTACCCAGTCGTTGATGTGCTCGGTTGTCGTTCCCATTCCCGGCACCGTGAAGGTGATGTTCTCAGCTGCGTCGAGGTCGCCTAACGAGATCGACGCAAGCGGGGGCGCGTCGGAAGTCAGCGAAACCAGTTGCCTCGGAAAGCCCATGGCGGTTTCCGCGAGTGTCGACGCAATATTCTCCAGCCCTTCCACCCGCGTCCGGGCCGCCTCCAGTCGCTGCGCCGAATTCGCCGCGCCAATGACCGCATTGACCCGCGAACCGTACGAAGGCGCCTCCGTTTTTAACGCATCCGCCAACGCCGCGCGCGCCTCCTCCAGCTGCGCGTCGAGCCAGAGACGGTTCGCTCGATCACGAGCGGCGTAGGCCACGCCGCCGAGGTTGCCGATGACCGCGGGCGCGGCGGAGATGAGAGCGTTCTGCTGCGCTGCCGACAGGGCGGCCCACCAGGGGGCGACCGCGGCGGGTTCGGCCTGCGCCAGGACGTCGGCGAGGGCGGGTTTCGCCCGCAGAACGGCCCGGAGGCTGGGGCCGTCGGCGCCCGCGAGCGCGTCGAGGATCTGCGAGGCCGAGGCGGTGTCGGCGAGGAGGGCCAGCCACTCCTCCGCCTGCAAGCCGGGCAGGGCAAGGGCTCGTCTCAGAGCCGTGGCCGCCGTCTGCGCCGCCCGGTCGAGCGCCCTGCGCGCATCGTCGAGGATCGCGCGGGCCTCAGCCCGGGGTTCGAGGCTGCGCAGCGGCTGCCGGTCTGCGGCGGGGAACCCGGGCGTCGCCGGCGCCGGTGCGGCGTCCATCGCCTCGGCGAGGTCCCACAGGTCGACCGCGTCGCCCGCTCGCGCCCGCGCGGCCTCGAGCGCGGCGGCGTACTCCTCCAGGGCGAGCAGCCCCGCGCGGAACGCAGAGGCCATGGCATCCCACGGCGAAGCGGCGGCCGTGACGCGCCGCTCGTAGGCGTCGGCGGCTTCTCCGGCCCACTCCGGCACGGCGCGCAGCTGACGCAGTGCGGCCCCGGACTCCTCCGCGTCGGCGGCTCGGGAGCGCCAGAGGGCGATCGTGCGGTGCAGGCCGGCGAGGTCTCCGGGGATCAGGCGGACGGGGTCGCGGGACTGTCCGAGTTCCGCTCTCACCGGATGCTCCAATCGAGCGAGGAACCGAGAGCGCGGATCTCGTCGAGGGCGCCGCTCTCGTGGCTCTCGAAGAGGTCGGCGACCTCGCGCAGCCCCGCCGACAACGCGTCGAGCTCGCGCTCCCGTTCCGAGCGGCAGTCGTTCATGCAGGCGACGAACTCGGCCACGGCGAGCGAGAGATCGGGCTGGTCCGCGATGCTCACCAGCGGGAGCGGGCTCAGCCCCGCGGAGACCTCTTTGACCTTCGTCGCGGCTCGCCGCATCTCGTCGACGGAGACGGAGATGAGCGGCATGGCAGCGATCGTAGGGAGCCGGAGCGCTCCGCCCGGTCACCCTGTGGACAACTTCACCCGCGCGGGCGCGTGCCCTCGCGAACCTCACCGATCCGGCGGCCTGAACGCCGCGAGCCGCCGGCGTGCGGCCGACGCAGTTGCCGTCGTCGCGCGTCAGCCGCGCGTGCAGCTCCCGGATGCCACGGGCGTCGAC
This sequence comes from Microbacterium phycohabitans, assembly GCF_032464935.1. Classification (NCBI taxonomy): domain Bacteria; kingdom Bacillati; phylum Actinomycetota; class Actinomycetes; order Micrococcales; family Microbacteriaceae; genus Microbacterium; species Microbacterium phycohabitans. Next base: position 67,572 of record NZ_JAWDIT010000007.1, on the reverse strand, counting down.
AGGGAGTCGATCTGCGCCATGACGGGCAGGAGCTCCGCGGGAGTCATGGCGTAGCCGACGTTGTCGTCGGTGTCGGAGCGGGCGAAGACGATCCCCGCGACCTCTCCCGTCGTCGTCAGCAGCGGACCGCCGGAGTTGCCGGGCCGCACGACACCGGCGATCGCGTAGATGTCCCGGGGTGTGGAGGAGCCGTCGTAGATGTCGGGGACGGGGACGGTGCCCTCCGAGAGGATCTGCGCGCCGCCCGACGTGAACGGACCGCCGCCCGGGTACCCCTGCACGACGGCAGCCGATCCCACGGCGAGGGTCGGCACGATCGGCAGGGCGGCGGCATCCAATCCGTCGACGGACACCACGGCGATGTCGTCGATCGGGTCGAAGTAGGTTACGCGACCCTCCCGCGCGGGCTGGCCCGGGAGTTCGACGAGCGGGGCGTCGACGCCCGCGACGACGTGCGCGTTGGTGACGATGCGGTCGTCGGCGACGACGAAGCCCGATCCGCTCGAGGTGATTCCGCACGCGTATGCGGTGCCCGAGATGCGGGCCACCGATTGCGCCGCCTGGGTCAGGGCCGGGTCGTCGAGGGCGATCGCCGGCGTGCTGGGCACGGGACCGATCTGGATGAGCGAGCCGAAGCTCGGGATGCCGCCGGCGAAGACCGTTCCGCGCAGGTCGGCGAGCGCGCCGCGCACGGGGGGCGGGGTGAGGTCGTCGATCGTCCGCACGACCGCGGAGGAGCCGAGGGCGGCCGACACGACCGGGAGTCCGACGGGGGTGAGGGATCCGGCGACGAACGAGATCGTGAGCGCCGCGGCGGCGACGTTGACGACGCCGCCGAGCAGCCGCTCCGGCACGCGCAGGCGGATGCGGTCGGCACCGCGGCGGAAGAACCCACCGACGGCACTGCCGAGACCCGAGCCGATCATGAGCAGCACGACACCGGTGAGGATCATCGCGGGCCCGCGCCACGCCGGGGCGGTGACCCACTGCCCGACGAACGGCGTCACCCAGTACGCGGCGACGGCGCCCACGGCGAGTCCGGCGAAGAAGCCGATCGTGGCGAGGAATCCGCGCGACAGGCCCACGATGAGAGCGATCGCCAGAAGGGCGATCAGAACGATGTCGATGATCGGCATCCGACCTCCTGAGTCCTCTTCGAGGCTAGGCGGCGCGTCTGGGAGAACGCTTCCGACGCGCGGCGGGCCGCCGGTCGGTCCCGCCCCTGCTCTCGAGAAACGCCGTCCCTGACGAGACACGCGGTGTCCCGCGGTGTCTCGCGAGAATCGGTGTTTATCGCGCGGATATCGACGGATTCGCCCTTCGGGTCGGAATGACACTAAGATCGATCCCGGAGATATGGTCAACATGACACGAACCCCGCAGCCCGAGTCCCGCGACGCCGACGTGCGCGTCGCGGTGTCGACCGTCATCTTCAGCGTGCGCAGGGACGCCGACGACGAGGCGGTGCTCTCGCTCCCCCTCGTGCGCCGCACCCGAGACCCTTTCGACGGGCGGTGGGCGCTGCCCGGCGGATGGCTGGACGCGACCGAGGAGCTCGACACCGCGGCATCCCGGACGCTCGCCGAGACGACCGGCCTCACCCCCAGCTATCTCGAGCAGCTCTACGCGTTCGGGGCCGTGGACCGCTCCCCCACGCGCGTCGTGTCGATCGTGTACTGGGCGCTGCTGCGCTCCGACGAGGTCGACGCGCAGGTCGCCGCGCACGCCCGGGAGGGCGATGCGCCCGAGAACGTCGAGTGGTTCGACGCGACCGATCTGCCGCCCCTCGCCTTCGACCACAACGACATCGTCGAGTACACGCTCTGGCGCCTGCGCAACAAGGTCGGGTACAGCCGCATCGCGCACGGGCTGCTGCCCGACGAGTTCACCCTCGCCGATCTGCGCGAGGTCACCGAGACCATCCTCGGCAAGCGCCTCGACCCGGCGAACTTCCGCCGCCAGGTCGACACGTCCGACACGCTCATCCCCACCGACCGCTTCCGCACCGGCAGCCATCGTCCCGCCCGCCTCTACCGCTACAACCGCGACGTGGAGCTCGCCGACCGCGGCCCGCTCCCGTCCCGTCACTGATCGGAAACGCCCATGTCCGCCACACCCCTCACCCTGCAGCCCCGCCCCGCGATCGACCCGAGCGTCGACCACGTCATCCAGGCGATCGTCACGGGCGCGTCGACCGACGCCACCTGCACCACGGACCTCGCCGTGGGACCGTGGGACTTCGACACGCGGCCCGGGTACGGTCCGGGCTCGTCGATGGGCGACGTGATCCCCACCGGCGCTCCGCGGCAGGGCGAGCTGCCCCAGGAATACCGCGACGCCTCCGATGACGAGCTCGACGAGCGCATCCGCACGGCGAAGGCCGTTCTCGGCGACCGAGTGGTCGTGCTCGGGCACTTCTACCAGCGCGAGGAGGTCGTGCGCCACGCCGACTACGTGGGTGACTCGTTCCAGCTCGCCAACGCCGCGAAGGACCGCCCCGAAGCCGAAGCGATCGTCTTCTGCGGCGTGCACTTCATGGCCGAGACGGCCGACCTGCTTTCACGCCCCGACCAGGCCGTGATCCTGCCGAACCTCGCCGCCGGGTGCTCGATGGCCGACATGGCCGACATCGACCAGGTCGAGGAGTGCTGGGAGCAGCTCGAAGAAGTGCTGGGCGACCTCGAGACCCCGGATGCCGAGGGCCTGGTCCCCGTCATCCCGGTGACCTATATGAACTCCTCGGCCGCCATCAAGGGCTTCGTCGGGCGCCACGGCGGTATCGTCTGCACCTCCTCGAACGCGCGGACCGTGCTCGAGTGGGCCTTCGCCCGCGGGCGCCGCGTGCTGTTCTTCCCCGACCAGCACCTCGGCCGCAACACCGCGAAGGCGATGGGGGTGCCGCTGGAGCAGATGCCCATGTGGAACCCCCGCAAGCCGCTCGGCGGGTCGTCGCAGGCGCAGATCGCCGACAGCCGCGTCATCCTGTGGCACGGCTTCTGCTCCGTGCACCGTCGCTTCACCGTCGACCAGATCGACAAGGCCCGTGCCGAGCACCCCGGTGCGCGCGTGATCGTGCACCCCGAGTGCCCGATGGACGTGGTGGATGCCGCCGACGAGGCCGGGTCGACCGACATCATCCGCAAGGCGATCGCCGCGGCGACGGAGCCCACGACCTTCGCGATCGGCACCGAGATCAACCTCGTGCAGCGCCTGGCCGCGCAGTACCCGCAGCACGAGATCTTCTGCCTCGACCCGGTGGTGTGCCCCTGCTCGACGATGTACCGCATCCACCCGGGCTACCTCGCGTGGGTCCTCGAGTCGCTCGTCGCGGGAGAGGTCGTCAACCGCATCACCGTCCCCGCCGACGTCGCCGCCCCCGCGACCGTGGCCCTCGAGCGCATGCTCGCGGCCAAGCCGAACGGCGCCGTGAAATGACCACCGTCGTCGTGGTGGGCAGCGGCATCGCCGGTCTCACGGCGGCACTGCACGCGCACGAAGCCGGATGCCGCGTCACGATCGTCACCAAGGGCGCCCTGGTCGACACCAACACGCGCTGGGCGCAGGGAGGCATCGCGGCCGTGACCGCCCCGGGTGACACCGTCGCCTCGCACGCGGCCGACACCCTCACCGCCGGCGCCGGCTTGAACGATCCGGATGCCGTGGACGTGCTCGTCGGCGAAGGCCCCGCGCGCATCGCCGAGCTCGTCACGCGCGGCGTCGCGTTCGATCGGAACGCCGACGGCGACTTCTCGCGCGGCCTCGAAGCGGCCCACGCCGTCGCACGCGTGCTGCACGCCGGCGGCGACGCCACCGGAGCCGCGATCCAGGCCGCTCTCGGCAACGCGGTCGGCGCCGCCGGCATCCCCGTTCGCGAGCACGCGCTCCTGCGCGACCTCGTCGTCGATCGCGGCCGGGTCTCGGGCGTCGACCTGGCCGACGGAGAGCGCCTCGCCGCCGACGCCGTGATCCTCGCCACGGGCGGGGCCGGTCAGCTGTACGCGCACACGACCAACCCGCTCGGCGCCACGGGCGACGGCATCGCCGCCGCGATCCGTGCCGGCGCTGCCGTCGCCGACCTCGAATTCGTCCAGTTCCACCCCACCGCCCTCGCTGTCGGTTCGCCCTTCCTGGTCTCCGAGGCCGTCCGGGGCGAGGGGGCCGTCCTGATCGACGACACCGGGCGCCGCTTCGCCTTCGACGCCCATCCCGACGGGGAGCTCGCGCCCCGCGACGTCGTGGCCCGCGCGAACGCGCGCGCCATGGCCGCGCAGGACGGCCACCCCGTGCGGCTGGACGCCACCTCTCTCGGCGGCGAGCGCCTGTCGCAGCGCTTCCCCACGATCGATTCGGCCGTGCGCGAGCGCGGCCTCGACTGGGGCCGCGACCCCATCCCTGTGACGCCCGCGGCGCACTACCTCATGGGAGGCGTCGTGACCGACCTCGACGGGCGCACGACGGTGCCGGGACTGTACGCGGTGGGCGAGACGGCCCGCACGGGGGTGCACGGCGCCAACCGCCTGGCATCCAACTCCCTGCTCGAGGGGGCCGTCTTCGGCGCACGCGCCGGTGACGCCGTCGCCCGTGACCGCGCCTGGCCGGTCTCGCCGACGCCGCCCGCCCGGACTTCGCCCGTCGCCGTCGACCGCGACGCCCCCGCGTTCTCGCGCGCTGCGCTGCAGCGCCTGATGTGGGACGACGCGGGGCTCGTCCGCGACGCCGCGGGACTGGATCGCGCGGCCGCGACGCTCGCGGCCTGGCGCGCCGCGGGACGCCTCCCCTCGATCGAGGACGACAACCTCCTGCTCGTCGCCACCCACGTCGTGGATGCCGCCCGCGCGCGCACGAACTCCGTGGGCGCGCACCACCGCTCCGACGCCGCCGACTCGGCATCCATCCCCCCATCCCCGGAGGTCCTCGCATGCTGACCCGCGCCGCCATCGACCGCGTCGTCTCCGCCGCCCTCGACGAGGACGCTCCGTGGGGCGACCTCACCAGCGAGACGCTCATCCCCGAGAACGCCACGGCGCGCGCCGAGCTCGTCGCCCGCGTCGACGGCGTCTTCAGCGGAGCGGCGGTCTTCGCGGCCGCCTTCACCCTCACCGACCCCTCGATCACGGTCGAGCAGCGCGTCGCCGACGGGGCGCGCTTCTCCCCCGGCGACACGCTCGCGGTGGTGACCGGCCCGGCACGCGCGGTGCTCACGGCCGAGCGCATCGGCCTGAACTTCGTGCAGCGCATGTCGGGCATCGCGACCCTCACCAGCCGTTACGTCGCCGAAGTCGCCCACACCGGCGCGCGCATCGTCGACACCCGCAAGACCACCCCGGGACTCCGCGCCATCGAACGGCAGGCGGTGCGCGACGGGGGCGGTCACAACCACCGCTTCTCGCTCTCGGATGCCGTGATGGCGAAGGACAACCACCTCGCCGTGCTCACCGCGAACGGCCTCTCGGTCACGCAAGCGCTCGAGAGCGCCATCGCACGGCTGCCGCACACCACGCACGTCGAGGTCGAGGTCGACCGTCTCGAGCAGATCGACGCGGTGCTCGCCGCCGGTGTCGGCACGATCATGCTCGACAACTTCTCGCTCGACGACCTGCGCACGGGCGTCGCCCGGATCGCCGGGGCCGCTCAGGTCGAGGCCTCGGGCGGCGTCACCCTCGACACCGTCCGCGCGATCGCCGAGACCGGCGTCGACGTCATCTCGGTCGGAGCGCTCACGCACTCGGCATCCGCTCTCGACCTCGGGCTCGACATCCGCATCGAGACGGCGTGAGCCTCTACCTCGACAACGCCGCCACGACCCCCGTGCGCCCCGAGGTGCTCGAGGCCATGGCCCCGTACTTCACGCGGTACTTCGGCAACCCGTCGAGTCATCACGAAGTGGGCGAGGCGGCGGCATCCGCCCTCGACGACGCCCGGTCGCGCGTGGCCGCCGTGCTCGGCGTGCGCGCGGGGGACGTGATCTTCACCTCGGGCGGGACGGAGTCCAACAACGCGGCGATCAAGGGCCTGGTGCTGGGATCGGGGAGGAAACACCTCGTCACGACGGCGATCGAGCACGAGTCGGTGCTCGCGTCGGCCGACTACCTCACCCGCCTGCACGGGGTCGCGGTGACCCACGCACCGGTCGACGACACCGGCACCCTCTCCCCCGACGCCCTCGCCGCGAGCCTGCGCGACGAGACCGCCCTGGTGAGCGTGGGGTACGCCAACAACGAAATCGGCACGGTGCAGGACGCCGCCGCCCTCGCCGCCGTCGCCCACGCACGCGGAGTGCCCCTGCACCTGGATGCCGTGCAGGCGGCCGGATGGCTCCCCCTCGCCGGCCTCGGGGCGGATGCCATGACCGTCGCCGGCCACAAGATCGGCGCGCCGAAGGGCACCGGCATCCTGGCCGTGCGTGGGCGGCTGCCGTTCGAGCCGCTGCTGCACGGCGGGGGTCAGGAGCGCGGCCGCCGGTCGGGGACGCCCGATGTCGCGGGAGCGGTCGCGATCGCCACCGCCCTCGCCCTCGCCGAGACCGAGCGCGCGGAGGAGGCCAGCCGGGTGGCGGCCATCCGCGACGCCTTCATCGCCCGGGTGCTCGCGCTCGTACCCGGCGCCCGGGTCACCGGTCACCCGACGCATCGCCTGCCGGGCACCGCGAGCTTCGTCTTCCCCGGCACCAACGGCGAGACGGTCCTGCTCGAACTCGAGCGTCGGGGGGTCGTGTCCTCCAGCGGCTCCGCGTGCGCCGCGGGCAGCGACGAGGCATCGCACGTCCTGCTCGCGATCGGGCTCGAGCACGACCTATCGCGCACCGCCGTGCGGTTCACGCTGCCGCACGGTCTGTCGGCATCGCTCGATCGTGTAGCGGATGCCGTCGCGGAGGCCGTGACCGCCGTAGGATCGCGCGGGTGAGCTCCACCCCCGTCACCGTCATCGTCCCCGGCTACGACGTCGCCGAATACGCGGTGGAGGCTCTCGACTCCCTGCGCGCGCAGACGCACCCGCACTGGACGGCGATCCTCGTCGACGACGCCTCGACCGATGAGACGGCCCGCATCTTCGCCGACGCCGAAGCCGACGACCCGCGCTTCCGTCTGCTTCGCCACAACGAGCAGCGCGGCCTGGGCGCCGCCCGGAACTCCGGACTCACCCTCGTCGACACCCCGTACACGGCGTTTCTCGACGCCGACGACGTGATGCGCCCCGACGCCCTCACGCGCCTGGCCGACACGCTGGACCGCACCGGCAGCGACTTCGTCGTCGGCGCCTACGTCCGGCTTCGACCGGATGCCGATGGCCCCGACTACACCGCCGGAGAGGTGCAACCGTGGGTTGCGGCCGCCACCGACCCCGCGCGATTCGGGACGACGCTCGCGCAGCACCCCGCGGCATCCGGGAACATCGTGGCGTGGTCCAAGCTCAGCCGCACCGCCTTCTGGCGAGCGCGGGGGCTCCGCTTCCCCGAGGGCCGCTACTACGAGGACCAGGTGCTCGCCCAGCGCATGTACACCTCCGCGGCGGCGTTCGACGTCATCCCCGACGTCGTCGTCGAGTGGCGCCAGCGCCGCGACGGCGGCTCGATCACCCAACGCCTGGGCGAAGTCGATGTGCTGCGCGACTACCTCGAGGCCCTGGGCGAGGGCATCGCCGTGCTGCGGGCCGCCGGAGCCGACGCCGCCGTCGCGGAGCGCGGGCGATTGATCCGCACGCTGGACCTGCCGCCGCTCCTGCGCATCGCCGAGACGCACCCCGACGCCGCATACCGCATCGCGCTCGAGGCGTTCGTGGAGTCGCTGCCGGACTGAGCGGGGCGGGCCCCGCGGCGGGCGGGGGTGGTGACGCGGCGGAGGCCGGGACCTGACGTGCACAACGGCGGGTCCGGCAGGCGACACGCCGAGGCCGGACGCCACCGGCCGGCGTGTCGGCGAGAACCTCCGCCGTTGTGCCCGGCTGCGGCACTCCGGCGCCGGCACAGACAGCCAGACCAACCCCACGCCGTGCCGTGCACAACGGCGGGTCCAGCGCGCGACACGCAGAGGCCGGATGCCACCGACCGGCGTGTCGGCGAGAACCTCCGCCGTTGTGCCCGGCTGCGGCATCCCGGCGCCGGCACCGACGGCCAGACCGACCCCGCGGCCTGACGTGCACAACGGCGGGTCCAGCGCGCGGCACGCCGAGACCAGATACCACCGACCGGCGTGTCGGCGAGAACCTCCGCCGTTGTGCCCGGCTGCGGCATCCCGGCGCCGGCATAGACGGCCTGTGGGCCGGTGGCTCGCTAGGCGGGTGCCTCGTCGGCCCGGCGAGCGGGCAGGGCCGCACGGGCGAGGCCCGCCTCATCGAACTGCTCCTCGGCGAGCACGAACGAGGCCGCCAACTGCTCGGCGGCGAGGCTGGCGTAGAGTCCGCCGCGCGCCAGCAGCTCGCTATGCGTGCCGGATTCGACGATGCGCCCGGCATCCACCACGTGAATCCGATCGGCGCCGATCACCGTCGACAGCCGGTGGGCGATCGACAGGGTCGTGCGGCCGTGCGAGGCGGTCTCGAGAGCTTCTTGCACGATGCGCTCCGACACCGTGTCGAGCGCGCTCGTCGCCTCGTCGAGGAGCAGCACAGGCGGGTCTTTCAGCAGAACCCGCGCGATCGCGATGCGCTGCTTCTCTCCACCCGACAGGCGGTAGCCGCGCTCGCCGACCACGGTGTCGTAGCCGGCCTCGAAACCGGCGATGACGTGGTGGATGTTCGCCGCCCGGCAGGCCGCCTCGATCTCGTCGTCGGTGGCGTCGGGGCGCGCGTAGCGGAGGTTCTCGCGGACGGTGGCGTGGAAGAGGTAGGTCTCCTGAGAGACGATGCCGATCTCGTCGATGATCGAGGCGCGATCGAGCGTGCGCACGTCGGCTCCCGAGAACATGACCGCGCCGCCGGTGGCTTCGTACATGCGCGGCGTCAGGTAGAGGATGGTCGTCTTGCCCGCGCCGGAGGGCCCGACGAAGGCGACGTGCTGGCCGGGCTCGACGGTGAACGAGACGCCGTCGAGGGTGGGGCGGGTCTGTGCCGGAGCGTCCGGATAGCGGAACTCCACGTCGCGGAACTCGATGCGCCCGAGCGGTCCGGGTGCGGCCGACACGGGCAGGGCGTCGGGGACGTCGACGATCGCCGGGCGCAGATCGAGGTACTCGAAGATGCGGGCGAACAGCGCCGAGGAGGTCTGCACGTCGAGCGCCACGCGCATGAGGCCCATCAACGGCATGAGCAGCCGCGCCTGGACCGTGGTGAAGGCGACGATCGTGCCGGCGGTGATCGCCCCCGCGCCCCCGCCGATGAGGTAGCCCGAGACGAGGTAGATGACCGCGGGAACGCTCGACATGATCACCTGCACGACCGCGAAGAAGCCCTGACCGCTCATCGCACGCCGCACCTGCAGGCGCACCTGGTTGTCGTTCTCGGCGTCGAAGCGCGCGGACTCGGTGCGCTGGCGGTTGAACGACTTCGACAGCAGGATGCCGGAGACGCTCAGCGTCTCCTGCGTGATCGCCGACAGCTCCGACAGCGACTCCTGCGTCTCGCCGGCGATACGCGCCCGTACCTGCCCCACGCGACGCTGCACGAAGATGAGGAAGGGCATGAGGGCGACCGCGATCAACGTCAGCCGCCAGTCGATGAGGATCATCGCCACCAACGAGGCGATCACCGTCACGGCGTTGCCGAGGATGCTCGTGACGGTGTTGGTGAGCACGCCCGACACACCGCCGACGTCGTTCTGCAGACGCGACTGGATGACACCGGTTTTCGTACGCGTGAAGAACCCGAGCTCCATGGCCTGGAGGTGATCGAACAGCCGCGTGCGGAGGTCACCCGTCACGCGGTTTCCGACCGTCGCGGTCAACCATGTCTGGCCGACGTTGAGCCCCGCCGACAGCAGGAAGAGCCCGATCATGATGCTCACGAGGGTCGCGAGCAGTCGGAGGTCGGGTGCGGAGCCGTCGACGGGGAACAGCGCGTCGTCGAAGATCCGCTGCACGAGCAGCGGAGGGATGACGGCCACCGCCGCCCCCACGACGACCAGAACCGCGGTGAGGGTGATACGCCACCGGTACGGGCGGAACAAGTCGACGACGCGGCGCCCGAGCTGCGCCACCTGCGGCGCCTGGGCGTTGCGCTTGCGCTGCATGTCGGCATCCACGCCGCGGAACATGCTCCCGCCACCTCCGTGCATGCTCATGCGAGCCAGCCTACGTCCGGCCACCGACATGGAGACTCGGAGCGGCGATGTCGGAACCCCTCGCTAGGGTCGATGACGGATCCCCGTCGATCCGATTGTCTCGATGTCGGAATACCTCGGGCCGCGCGCCCGTTGTGTCCGACGCAGTCGCCCTCGTGGCGCCACGAAGCCCCCCGTGCGTAAAGGACCTCGTCATGGCCGCCACCGGCACCATCCCCGTCTCCCGACCGGACACCGCGTCGACCCCGGCACATCGCCCCGGGCCGGTGATCGCCCTGCTCGTGGTCGCCGCGTTCGTCGTCATCCTGAACGAGACCACGATGTCGGTGGCCCTCCCGGCGATCATGGCCGACTTCGGTGTGAGCGCCGCCACCGGTCAGTGGCTGACCTCGGCGTTCCTGTTGACGATGGCCGTCATCATCCCCCTCACCGGGTTCCTGCTCGAGCGTTTCCCGATCCGCGTCGTGTTCTTCAGCGCGATGGGCGTGTTCGCCCTCGGCACGCTCGTCGCCGCGATCGCACCGGCGTTCGGAGTCCTGCTCGCGGGCCGCATCATCCAGGCGATGGGCACGGGCGTGATGATGCCGCTGCTATTCACCACCGTGCTGAACCTCGTGCCCGCGAACAAGCGCGGCCGCGTGATGGGCGTCGTGACCATCGTCATCGCCGTCGCGCCCGCGGTCGGCCCGACGGTGTCGGGGCTCATCCTGTCGGCCCTCACCTGGCACGCGATCTTCTGGCTCATCCTCCCCATCGCCCTGATCGCCATCGCTCTCGGCGCACGCTGGGTGCGTAACGTCACCCAGACCCGCCCCGACGCGCGATTCGACGTGCTCTCCGTCGTACTGTCGGCGATCGGCTTCGGCGGCCTCGTCTACGGCCTCAGCGCCATCGGGGAGTCGGCGTCCGGCCACGCGTCCGTCCCGGTGTGGATCCCCCTCGCCGTCGGCGTGATCTTCGTGACCGTGTTCGTCGTCCGTCAGCTCGCTCTGCAGCGCTCGGACTCCGCCCTGCTCAACCTGCGCGTGTTCCAGAGCTCCTCGTTCCGGCTCGCGGTTCCCCTCGTCGCGATCGTGATGGCCGCGCTGTTCGGATCGCTCATCCTGCTGCCGATCTTCCTGCAGCAGGCGCTCGGCCTCAGCAGCCTCACGGTGGGTCTCATGCTGCTCCCGGGCGGCGTGCTCATGGGCGTCATGGCGCCGATCGTGGGCCGCCTCTTCGACCGTTTCGGACCGACCCCGCTCGTCATCCCCGGGATGCTGATCGCGGCGGGCGTGCTGTGGACGATGGCACTCACCTTCGGTCAGGACACTCCCATCTGGTGGATCGTGACGGTGTACCTCGGCCTGAACCTCGGGCTCGGCCTCGTGTTCACTCCGCTGATGACCTCCGCGCTCGGCTCGCTCCCCCGTCGCCTCTACTCGCACGGCAGCGCCGTCGTCGGCACCGCTCAGCAGGTCGCCGGAGCTGCGGGCACGGCCGGCTTCGTGGCGATCATGACGGTGTTCTCGAGCATCGCCCTCGCCGACGGCGCCGACCAGGCCGGCGCGGTCGCGTCGGGTGTGCACGCATCGTTCCTCGTCGGAGCGGTGATCGCCACGGCCGCCGTGGTCCTCGCGTGCTTCGTCCGCAAGCCGGCGGAGGCGGAAGAGGCAGACGCGCCCGTCGTCGCGCACTGACCCGGGCTCGAGACGGGCGGGCATCCGCGCGGGGCGCATCCTGGAGAATCGCGAAACGGCGTGGAGCCGCCTCGTCGCGGGAGGGTGTCCCGTGCGCTCAGACGAGCGCCCTCAGCGAACGGGCGCGTGAAAGCGACGCGCTCAGAGGGAGCAGGAACCGCCGCCGCAGCACTGCGAGGCGGAGGGAGCGTCATCCTCGGTCTCGACCGCGGGAGCGTTCAGCAGCGTGAGAAGCGGCGCGGACGCGGGAGTGTCAGACGTGGAGTCACCGGACATGCGCTCCATGCTACGCCTGCGCGCGAGCACGAGGGCCGCGGCCTCCCACGACCGCGACGCCCGCCTTTTCCCGCCCGGCTAACCCCTGCTCGTGGCGACCGCAACCCCCGCCCCCGCGCCGCATCGCGTTCCTAGCGTGGATCACCTCACCGACAACGAAGAGAGGCGTATCCATGACCGATCTCAGCGGCAAGCGCATCGCGTTCCTGGCCACCGACGGATTCGAAGACAGCGAACTCACGAGCCCGTGGGAGGCCGTGACCTCGGCCGGCGCCGAGGCGGTGCTCGTTTCCCCGAGCGAGGGCAGCATCAACGGCGAGAAGGGCCACGAGCAGAAGGTCGACCTCGCCGTCTCGGGCGCCTCGGCCGGCGACTTCGACGCCCTCGTGCTCCCGGGCGGCGTGCAGAACGCCGACGACATCCGCATCGTGAAGGATGCGGTGTCCTTCACCCGTGACTTCTTCGACCAGCACAAGCCGGTCGCCGTCATCTGCCACGGCGGGTGGATCCTGACCGAGGCCGACGTGCTGAAGGGCCGCACCCTCACGAGCTACCCGACGCTGCAGACCGACCTGCGAAACGCCGGCGCGACCTGGGTCGACGAAGAGGTCCACGTCGACCAGGGGCTCGTCTCGAGCCGCAACCCCGACGACCTTCCCGCTTTCAACGCCAAGCTCGTGGAAGAGGTCGCCGAGGGGAAGCACTCCGGCCAGACGTCCTGAGCACCTTCATGTAAGGGCCCCGGACCGCGGTCCGGGGCCCTTACGCGTCGGCCTTCGCGCACATCCTCCGCGATGCGCACAACCTCAGCCCGAAACCGCCCTCACGAACGGAGGATGCGCACATCACGGAGGCCATGACGCGCCGACGCATCCCCGCCCGCGCGCGACACGACCCGCCGCCTCCGCGCACATCACGGACGCCATGACGTTCCGAGGCAGACCCGCGCGCGAGGTGCCGAGGCACCCCCGCCCACGCGTCGGCCCACCAGCCCCGTAGAACCGGCCCTGCCGCCGCCCAAACCCCGCACGCGCCCGGCCCTCAACCGCCCTGGCACGACGGGCACCACTGACCGCCACCCTTGGTGCCGGGGATGTCCTCGATCGCACCGCCGCACCCGGGGCACGGCTCGCCCGTGCGGCCGTGCACTCGCATCGCGGCCACTTTCGCGGCCTTCTGCTCCGCGATGGGGACGCCGCGGCGCGCCGCCACGGCCGTCGCGAGGGTGTCGTGCAGGGCCTCGTACAGCCGGGTCACCTCCTCGGCGTTCAGCGAGGACGCGTGGGCGACCGGCGACAGCCGCGCGGCGAAGAGGATCTCGTCCGAGTACGCGTTCCCGATCCCGGCCAGCGTCTCCTGCTCCTGCAGCAGAGCCTTGAGCTGCTTGCGTCGTCCGCCGAGCGCCGCCCGGAGCATCTCGAGCGAGAAGGCCGGGTCGATGGCATCCGGTCCGAGCTTCGCCACCGACGGCACCTCTCGCGCGTCATCGACGAGGTGCAGCTGCACCGACAGCCAGTCCCCCGCGTCGGTGATGCCCAGGATGCCGTCCGCGAAGACCACGCGCGCGATCACCGCGGCCGCGGTCGCGGGCTCCTCCTCATCGACCTCGGTCCAGGTCGCCCAGCCCGCCCGGCCGAAGCCGAGAGCGAGGTGCGCGCCCTCGAGGTCGAGGTCGACGTGCTTGCCGTACCGCGTCACCGCGGTCACCCGTCGCCCCACGAGCCGGTCGAGGGGACGGGCCCGGGTCTTCCAGGCCCTCCCCTCGACGAGCTCGGTGTCGACGACCTCGCGACCCGTCAGGCGCTCGCGCAGGAACAGCGCGAGCGCCTCGACCTCGGGGGCCTCGGGCATCGGCGGATGCCGCTCAGGCCCCGGACTCGGACGCCGTGGGCGCCGCGGGGGCGGTGGGAGCCGCAGACGCCGCCGCCGAGGGACGCGCCGCCGATTCGGCGAACGCGTCGGCCACGACACGTCCCTGGATGATCTGCGTCAAGTCGATGCCGGTCGCCGCCCGGACGGCCTCGAACGACGAGCGCAGGCCCGTCGCCGACTCCGCGGCGAGGTGGCCGCTGGCGCCCTCGCCACCGAGCACGGTGATGTTGCCGACCCGGTCGTAGCCCTTGGCGAACTCCGCCATCATCGGTACCAGCGCCTCAAGGGCGCGCTGCGCCAGCAGTGCCTCCTGGTTGTGCGACAGAGCCTCCGCCTCGGCGCGGATCGCCTCGGCACGTGCCTCACCGGCCAGGCGCACAGCCTGAGCGTCGGCCTCGGCGCGCACGCGCACGGCCGCGGCCTCCTGCTGGGCGATCTCGGCGCGCGCCTGAGCCGCCTTGATCTGCGCGTACGACTCCGCGTCGGCGTCTTTCTGACGCTGGTAGAGGTCGGCGTCGGCGACGCGGGAGACCTCGGACTCCAGCCGCGCCTGCGTGTTCTGCGCCTCCTGCTGTAGAACGGCCTGGCGTCGCTCGGCGCGCGTCAGGGCCTCCGCCTGCTCGGCTTCGGCGTTCGCGCGGCCGACCTCGGCCTTGGCCGCGGCGCTGTTCTTGTCGAGCTTGGTCTGCTCGATGAGGTTGGCCTCGTCGGTGGCGATCTGTCGCGCGCGGATCTCACGGACCGCGTTGATGCGGGCGACCTCGGCCTCGCGCTTCACGCGCTCGACCTCGGTCGCGCCGAGCGCGGCGATGTAGCCGTTGCCGTCGGTGACGCCCTGGATCTGGAACGAGTCGAGGATGAGCCCCTGCGACGACAGGTCGCCCTTGATGCCCTCGGCGATCTGGTCCGACAGACGCTGGCGGTCGCGCATGAGCTCCTCGACGGTCAGCGTCGCGACGACGCCACGCAGCGCGCCCTCGAGCTGCTCGGTCGTGAACTGCTCGATGGCCTTGTCCTGCGAGGCGAAACGCTCGGCAGCACGGCGCACCGACTCGGGGTCGGACCCGATCTTGACCAGCGCGACGCCGCTGACGTTGACGGTGACGCCGTTCGACGACTGCGCGGTCGGCTCCATCTTGATCTGACGCGCGCGCAGCGAGATCATCTCGCCGCGCTGGGTGAGCGGGTTGACGATGGCGCCGCCGCCGGTGATGACGGTGATGCGCGAGGACTCCCCGTCCGCGCCCCTCTGCCGCTTACCCACGATGACCAGGGCTTCGTCGGCCTTCGCGACGCGATACCAGCCGCGGATCAAGCCCGCGACGATCAACAGGACGACGACGACAACGACGAGTGCGATGACCACGACGATGCCGATCGCCCCCAGAGCAGCAAATTCCATGGTTCTCCTTCGACAGGCACCGCCGGAGGCGGCGCGGGGGAATTGCTTCCAACCTATCCGGGGCCCCGCGGGCACTGTCCAGCCCCGGAGCGCACGATCGACGTCCCCGAGGGGCCGGCCGGGAGCGTACCGTTGAGGGTGAGGCGGCCCGAACCGCCCGAAGAAGGGTCCCCCATGAAGATCGTTTCGTCGCAGGACTGGCGGGATGCCATCCGCTTCGACGCCCCCGTCCTCGTCGCCGATGTCGTCCCGGGCGAAGCCACCCGCTGCGTCGCCTGCGGAACCGAGGGTCCGCTCTACGAGCGCACCGAGCTGTGGGCGGTCAAGCACCGCCACCCAAAGCACCACGGCGGATTCGTCCGCTTCTACTGCGAGGCGCACAAGCCGGCCGCCCCGCCTCCGCCGCCCGCTCCGACCATCGAAGCCCGCCGCGCCCGCGCCGCCTCCGCCCCCAAGGAGCGTCGCGCGCCGAGCCTGAAGCCCACTCCGATCACCGACCGCCCCACGCGCGCGATGTGCCCCGACTGCTTCGTCGAGGTCTCCGCCGGCGGCGACTGCGGAATGTGCGGCGCTCAGGTCGTCTGACCGACCGCCCACGCGAAAGAACCGCCCCGGATCGCTCCGGGGCGGTTCTCGCGTTGCAGTGACCTCAGCGCGCCGAGATCGTCCACCCCGCGTCGTGCGAGGCTCCGGGGTCGAGCGAGACCACGCCGGTGGCGAAGTCGTAGGCGTCGTCGTTGAACGCGTCGGGCGCGCAGGTCATCGGCTCGACCGCGAGTCCTGCTCGATGTCCGGGGGTTCCGGGACCCGTCGGCAGATCGGCCGTGTGGATCTGCACCCACGCGCAGTCCTCGCCCCACGTCATGGCCACGGCCGAACCGGAGGGATCGGTGAGCGTCACGGTCGCGCGGCCGTCGGCATCCCGGATCAGTCCGGTGTAGGCGTGATCGATCTCGACCGCGCCGAGCACGCGCTCCTCGCGGTAGTCGAAGCGGTCGCCGTCGACCTCGACGGATGCCAGGGCCACCGGCGCGAGGCGGTCGGGCGTGACCTCCAGCACGGTGTCGGCCGGCAGCGAGAGCGTCCATTCGTCGAGGCTCGCCGGACCCGCGACGAGGTAGGGGTGCGGACCGGTCCCCCACGGTGCGGGCGTGTCCGACAGGTTGGTCGCGCGGACCGTCTGCGTGAGGCCGTCGGCGTCCAGGCGGAACGTGGTCGACACGACGAGCCGCCACGGGTACCCCGCCTGGGCGGTCACGGTCGCGGTGAGGGTCACGGAGTCGTCCGAGGCCTCGAGGATGTTCCAGTCGACCCACGACAGCAGTCCGTGCAGGGCGTGGCCGCGGTTCGGCTCCGTGAGGGGCAGTTGGTGCTCGACCCCGTCGAAACGATGGATGCCGTCCACCACCCGGTTGGGCCAGGGCGCGAGCGTCGTACCGCGATACGCGGGACGCAGTTCGTCGGCGTCGAAGGGGACCACGAGGTCGCGACCTTCGAAGGTGAGTGAGCGGAGGGACGCGCCGACGCTGGCGATCGCGGCTTCATAGCCGTGGGCGCGCAGGACGACGGGAGTGCCCGAGACGAGCGTGGGCGTCTCGGTGGGAACGGCAGCGGTCATTCCGCCATTATCGCGAACGTGAGCGCCCGCCCCCGGCATCCGTCCCGGAAACGACGAATGCCCCGACCTCGTGGGGTCGGGGCATTCGGGGAGGGCGACTTACTTGAAGGCGTCCTTGACGTTCTCGCCGGCCTGCTTGGCGTGGGCCTTGGTCTGGTCCGCCTGGCCCTCGGCCTCGAGGCGCTCGTTGTCGGTGGCCTTGCCCGTGGCTTCCTTCGCCTTGCCCGCGATGTTCTCAGCGGCGTTCTTGATCTTGTCGTCGAGTCCCATGTCGGCACCTCCCGTTAGGTTTCCGGGTATCTCCCGATGTGCGTCCACGCTAGGTCGGCCCCCTAGACGCGCCGGGGGGCTTGAAATTCGTGTGCGTGTGAGGCAGGCAGACCGGTTAGGTTCGAAGCATGCGCCGGGGGGAAGCATCATTCGCGACGGTCGGTCTCATCTCATGACCGCGCCGGACACGCTCGCCGATTTTTCGAGCCTGCTCGACGACGCACCGCGCGAGCCCGCGCCGCGCGGCCGGGGCGGCAGGATCGCGCTCATCGTCTTCCTCGTCGTCCTGCTGGCGACGCTCGGCGGCGGCGGTGGGTACGTCTGGTGGGCATCCGCGGCGCCCCTCCCGGCCCCGACCGTCACCTCGCAGGCTCCGAGCGTGAGCGCGGGGGCGGCGGCATCCCTCGTCCTGCCCTCCTCCGGCTCGGCGCGGGTGAGCATCGACGGAGGCGAACAGTACCTGGGACCGGACGCCGCGGGGGTGTTCGCGTCGTCGGGCGGCGACGAAGCCCGTCCCGTCGCCAGCATCGCCAAGCTCGTCACCGCCCTGGTCGTCCTCGACGCGCACCCGCTGACCGACGCCGCCGACCCCGGTCCCACCATCGCCTTCACCGAGGCCGACACCGACCTCTACGACCGGTTCTACGTGCAGGGCGTCACGATCGCCAAGATGCCCGACGGCACGCGGATGCCGTTGCACGACGCCCTGGCGACCATGCTGCTCCCCTCGGCGAGCAACTACGCCGTCGCGATCGCCCGCTGGGGATTCGGGTCGGAGGGCGCGTACGTCGACGCCGCCCGGTCGTGGCTGGCCCGCAACGGCCTGAACGACACCCGGATCGTGGATGCCACCGGCATCGACGCGCGCAACACCTCCACGCCCGGCGATCTCGTCGCCCTCGGCCGTATCGCCGCGGCGAACCCCGTGATCGCCGCGATCACCTCGCTGCGCTCGATCAGCGTTGCGGGCGCCGGCACCGTGACCAACACGAACGGTCTGCTCGGCACGCTCGGCGTCGACGGGCTCAAAACCGGCAACCTCGGCGACGGCAGCTTCAATCTGCTGTTCACGGCCAGCCTCGACGTGGGCATCGGCACCCCGCTGAAGATCACCGGCATCCGTCTGGGTGGTGAGACCCACGACAGCACCGACGCCGACGTGGCGCGGTTGCTGCAGAGCATCAGCGACGGGTTCCACGACGTACCCGTCGGCTCGCTCGGCGCGACGATCGGCACGATCACGACACCGTGGGGATCCGAGGCGTCTCTCGTCCTCGCCAAGAACGCCGAGCTGCGCACCTGGTCCGACACCCCGGTGACCGTGACGCTCGACACCGTCGCCCCGCGCACCTTCGCCGACGGGGAGACCGTCGGGACGGTGACCTGGACGGCCGGTCCGCAGTCGACCTCGGCCGACGTGAAGATCTCGGGTGCGATCGAGGAGCCCACGCTGCTGTGGCGACTGACCCACCCGGGCGAGCTCGGCTGACGAAGGCTCGCGCCCCTCAGCGCAGGTGGTCGCGCGCCCAGAGGGCCGCGCTCGTGCGGTCGGCCACCCCGATCTGGCGGAACACACTGCCCAGGTGCGCCTTGACGGTGCGTTCGGTGATGCCCAGGGCCGTGGCGACCTGCTTGTTGGCCAGGCCGTCGGCGACGAGACGCAGCACCTCCTCTTCGCGGGCGCTCAGACCGCTGCCGGGGGCGGTGGGCTCCGGCAGCAGCGCACCCGCGACCCGCGGATCCAGCGGCGCATGACCCCCGTGCACGGCCCGGACGGCCGCGCGCAGGTCGTGGGGCTCGGCATCCTTCAGCTGATATCCCGTGGCGCCCGCCGCGACCGCACGCCGCACCTGCGCGCGGTCGCCGAACGAGGTGAGCACGAGCACCCGGATGCCGGGAACCCGGGCGCGGAGCTCCCGAGTGGCCGTCACGCCGTCCATCACGGGCATCGAGAGGTCCATGACCGCCACGTCGACGTCGACGCCCTCGACGAGGGCGAGGGCGTCGGCGCCGTTGGCCGCGGTCGCCACGACGGCGATGTCGCCCTCGGCCGAGAGGACGGATGCCAGGCCCTCCCGCACCATGGAGTGGTCGTCGACGACGAGGACGCGGATCACGGGGTCTCCCGGCGTGTGTCGGAAAGGCGGAGGCGCCAGCGCGTACCCCGGCCGCGGGCGGTCGCGAGAGCGAGCTCGGCTCCCGCATCGGTGGCGAGGTCGTGGAGGACGCGCAGGCCGAGGTGCCCCTCGGCCGGGGCGTCGAGCGCGGCACGGGCGTCGAAGCCCGGGCCGTCGTCGGCGACGACGAGCTCGACCCGCCCGCCCTCATGGGCCACGGAGATCGTCACGGCGCACGGCGCGGCGTGGGTGACGGCGTTGCGGAGCGCCTCCTGAGCGACCCGGTAGATCAGGCGCTCGTCCGCCTCCGACAACGCCTCGACCGGCGTGCGCAGGTCGATCGAGACCTCGACGCCGCGCGTGCGGGCGGTGGCCGCCAGATCGTTCAGCGCGGACGCCAGGCCGGCTGCCGCGAGGTTCTCGGGGTAGATGTCCACGAGCAGGGAGCGGAGGACCCGGACGTTTCCGCGCACGGCACCCGCGATCTCCCGCATTCCCGCCGAACCCTCCCCCTCGCCGCGCGCGGCCGCGGCGGTCGCGGCGGCCTCGGCTCCGTAGCTGGTGGCGACCAGCTCCTGCACCGGACCGTCGTGCAGCGAACCCGCGATGCGGCGCCGCTCGGCGTCCGAGGCGTCGACCGCCCGCTGGAGGAGTTCGGCACGGCGGGCCTCGGCTCCGCGCAGCTGACGCAGCAGGGTCCACACGATCGGGGCGGTGAGCACGACCAGCAGCAGCAGGCTGCTCGTGGTCACGCCCGCGAATCCGCGCCAGAGCTCGGCGGAGCGGGCGGCCACCGGCTCGTAGGGATAGTACGCCTCGAAGAGCACCTGCTGCCCAGCGGGAGTCCACATCGGTCGGTACACCTCGAGCAGTCGCGAGCCGGTCTCGAATTCGTTCTCGTCTTCCGACAGGTCGGACACCGCCGCCCGCGTCGACGGCGTGGACAGGGCCGCACGCTGGGCGTCTTCGAGGGCGAAGGTTCGCCCGATCAGCTGCGGCTCGTCGGCGTAGAGGACGCGGCCCTGCGTGCTCCAGATCTTCACCCGGATGACGTCGTCGCCCAGGATCTGGGTGCGCACGGTCTCGTCGAACGCGGCGATCGCGCTCGGCTCCCCCGCGGCCAGCGCATCGGTGAGCGCGGGCCGCACGACGGCTTCGGCGAGCACGTTCGTCACGTGCGCGGCGTCATTGACCGCCTCGCGTTCCGCCAGCCATTGCGCCCCGAACCCGGCGAGCGCCGCGACCGCGACGAGGGCGGCGGCCAATCCCAGGGCCAAACGCACCAGAACGGCACGGGTCGACAGACGACGCGGTGCGGCGGAGGCCGTGCGGGCCTGCACCAGCACCTCCCAGGAGGGTGCGGGCGGGTCAGACGTCACTCAGTCGTCTCCCCCGTGGCCGCCGCCGTCGCGCCCGCCGTGATGCCCGTCGTCGCCCGAGGTCGACCCTCCCGAGGAGGATCCTCCCGAGGCCGCGTCGTCTTCCGAGGGCCGATCGTCGCCCGAGCCGGCCACCGCACCACCTGAACCTCCCGCATCCGATGACGAGCGGTCGTCACCGGGCTCCACCCGATCGTCGCGGGGAACGTCGCCGCCGCGGTCGTCCGCGCCCGACGGCACGACGGCGTCGTCCGAACCGGTGGACCCGCCGCGGTCGTCCGTGGGGGAACCGGCACCGTCGCCGCTCGGAGTGCCGGAGTCGCGGTCGTCTCCCGCCTCCGTGCGCTGATCCCGGGCGACGTCGCCGCCGTGATCGTCGGCCGTCGGAGAGGGGGTGGGCTGCAACACCTGCACGGCCGTCGGCACGGGCACCGGAACGGATTCCGCGAACGAGGCGTTGCCCCACAGCCCGATGGCCGCGGGGGCGGCGGCGAGCACGAGGGCGCTCGCGCCGATGAGGATCCGCTTCTTCATGTCATCCGTCCTTCCGCCCATTGTCACCCGCGACAGGGGCTGTCGTGATCCCTTCACTGTGCGCGAAGCGGCGTCCCCGGGGAATCGGACGATGGTCGTAGTACCAAGGTCGCATTGCCCGGTCCGCGGCCCCGGCCCGACGGTGGACACAGCTCGCCCACCGACGAAACGAGACACCATGAGCATCACCACCCCGCCCCGCCGTCGACTGGCCCGCGGTACCGCGATCGTCGCGGCCGCCCTGGTCGCGGCATCCGGGCTCCTCCTGCCCGCCGCGGCGCACGCCAAGACCACCTCGACGGGCGGCGACTACGTGGTCACCGTCAACGGCACCACCTACAACCCCGCTCCCGGCAAAGACGCGAAGCTCAAAGACCTCGCGGTTTCGGGCCGCATCACCGTGAGCGGCAAGAACAACCGCTTCACGATCGATCCCGCAACTCTCGGCGTCTACGACTACACGCTCACCGGGGCGCCCGACACGCAGCGGATGGTGACGAGCCCCACCGTCGTGTTCTCCTCGAAGGTGCCGACCCTCACCGACGCGCAGCGCGCGGGAGTGCGCCTGTCCAGCCTCGAGGTGCGCGACGACGCGATCGTGGCGATCTTCACGACCGCGGGCGGCAAGCTGAAGATCCAGGCGAAGGACGGCGCCCAGGGCGGCATCTTCCAGATGGAGCCCGAGTTCGCCGCTCCGGTCGAGCTCGTGCACACGCTCGGGCCGGGCCTGTTCTACTTCGTGAACCAGTACACCGGCAAGGTCAACTTCGGCAACGGCGTGGATGCCGTCGCCTCCGGCGCGAACGCCCATCAGATGCTGCTCGGTAAGGACAGCCCGCAGGTCGCGACGAAGACGTATCAGGATGCCACCGTCACCCGGTGGACAGTGGCCTCGGGTGGTCGCATGGGCGGCGTGCTCGGCGAGGATGCCGTGGAGCTCTCGGCCGGCGCCACGAACTGCACGAGCCAGTGCCAGGCGCAGAACCGCATCAACGGCTCTCTCCCCGTTCCGCCCGACCCGACGAACCCGACGCCGATCGGCGGCTGAGTCGCGCCGTACCCCTCGAAACCCCCGGCCGCGTGGTCGGGGGTTTCGCATGCTCAGAGACCCGCGAGCCCCTGCGGCCCGACCGTCGTCCCCGCGGAGCTCGCGAAACCGTCGGCCGGAGCGGGCGGCCGGGTCGCTTCCTCGTCTCGACGCCCCGTCGCTACGCGGAGGGCCGGCCTCCGAGCGCGTCCACGAGGATCCGCGGGTCTATGGCGAGGTTCTCGGCGGAGACCGTGCGACGACGCCGCTTGCGCCCGTCCTGACGCGCGAAGACGACGAGAGCCGTCCGCAGCAGACCGGATGCCGGTCGGATCTCCGCGGTCGTACCTTCTCGGGCCCACTCCTCAGCGCGCACCCGCGGAAACAGACCCGACGGCCGCTCGATCGCGGGGAACTGCACGCTCGTGGGGGTGATCGCGACAGCGATCTCGGGGATGCGCGGCCGCCGCCGGAGCTGACGCACACCCAGCGCGCCCATGGCGAGAGGGACGACGAGCATCGCTGCGATAGCGAGGAAGAGGGAGACGCTCGCCTGTCCGACGATGGACGCCGCCACGACCGGCAGCAGAGTGACCATTCCCCACAGCACGGCGAGGAGGAGCAGCAGGATGCCCTGCTTCCGGACGAGCGTGGCCAGGGTCCGTTCCACGGCCGCTCGCTTCGCCGCGTCATAGCGCGCGGTGACGGTCACGTCCGCAGCCATCGATCGATCCCCGTCCGTTCGACCCACGCGTCAGTTGTTGAAGCGGAACTCCACCACGTCGCCGTCCTGCATGACGTAGTCCTTGCCCTCGAGGCGTGCCTTGCCCTTCGCACGCGCTTCGGCCACCGAGCCGAGCTCGACCAGGTCGGCGAACGAGATGACCTCGGCCTTGATGAAGCCCTTCTCGAAGTCGGTGTGGATGACACCGGCCGCCTGCGGCGCCTTGGCGCCCTGCGGAATCGTCCAGGCGCGCGCCTCCTTGGGGCCGGCGGTGAGGTAGGTCTGCAAGCCCAGCGTGGCGAAGCCGATGCGGGCGAGCTGATCCAGACCCGACTCGTCCTGACCCGTGGATGCCAGCAGCTCGGCGGCGTCCCCGGGGTCGAGGTCGATCAGCTCGGACTCGATCTTGGCATCCAGGAAGACGGCCTTCGCGGGAGCGACCAGGGCCGCGAGCTCGTCCTTCTTGGCCTGATCCGTGAGCACGGCCTCGTCGACGTTGAAGACGAAGATGAAGGGCTTCGCGGTGAGCAGACCCAACTCGCGGATCGGCGACAGGTCGAGACCGGATGCCGACAGCAGTACGCCCCGCTGAAGGGCGTCCTGCGCGGCCTTGGCGGCGTCGAGCACCGAGGGGTCGAGCTTCTTGCCCTTGACCTCTTTCTCGTACCGGGTGATCGCCTTCTCCAGCGTCTGGAGGTCGGCGAGCTGCAGCTCCGCGTTGATGGTCTCCATGTCGCTGGCCGGGTTCACCTGGCCGTCGACGTGGACCACGTCGTCGTCGGCGAAACCGCGGACGACCTGGGCGATGGCATCCGCCTCACGGATGTTCGCGAGGAACTGGTTGCCGAGCCCCTCGCCCTCGCTCGCGCCGCGGACGATGCCGGCGATGTCGACGAACGACACCGCGGCGGGCACGAGACGCTCGCTGCCGAACACGTCGGCGAGCTTCTGCAGCCGCGCATCGGGAAGGTTCACGACCCCGACGTTGGGCTCGATGGTGGCGAACGGGTAGTTCGCGGCGAGCACCGAGTTCTTGGTCAGGGCGTTGAAGAGAGTGGACTTTCCCACGTTGGGAAGGCCGACGATTCCGATGGTAAGAGCCACGGGAGTCCAGGTTACCCGGCCCGGGGCGCCCTCATCGCGTCAGGGCCGCCGCGCGCGGAACGCGTGGGTGACGTACGGCAGCCCGACGGTGCCCCCGTCGGCCAGTTCGGGAACGGATGCCACCACCCCGTCGACCGCGGCGTCGATCCGCGCGCGCTCCCGCGGACTCGCGGTGATGATGTCGCTGCGCGAAGAGACGAGCTCGCGCAGCACGGGCAGCGTGATCGACCGCTCCCACCGCCATTCGCGATGCTCGAGCCCCGCGAACGGCTCTCCGACGCGCGGGCCGGTGGTCGCGAGCAGCACCTCGGCGTTCGAGCCGCCCATGGCCGCCGTCAGGCGCCGTACCCAGTCGACGGCGTCGTCGCGAATGTTCCAGATCAGACCGAGCGAGCCGCCGCTGCGCAGCACCCGCCCGGCTTCGCGCGACGCGGCCTCGACGTCGACCCAGTGCCAGGCCTGCCCCATCACGAGGGCGTCGAGCCCGGCGTCGGGAAGCGGTAGACGCTCGGCTGTGCCGACGAACGTGGGGACACCCCGCACCGCCTCGCGCAAAGCGGCGAGCATGTCGGCATCCGGGTCCACCGCCACGACGTCGGCACCGAGCTCCACGACCACGCGCGTGAGCTTTCCCGTCCCGGCACCGACGTCGGCCACGCGCAGCGCGCGCCCCGGCTCGCGCACCGGCTCGAGCAGCCACTCCACCGCCGCGGCCGGGTACCCCGGTCGGCCCGATTCGTAGGCGGATGCCGCCTGCCCGAACGACGTCGACTTCTCACTCCCCGTCATGGCCCCGACCCTACGCCGCCCCTCCGACACCGCAGCAGGGCGATCGGCCCGGCGTCGGAGGCGTGCCCCTCAGCCCGGGAGCCGTTGCGCGGAGTCGGTGCTCGACACGCCGATCCCGGATGCCGACCGCCGGTGTCTCGCCGACGGACCCCGCGCGACAGTGTCCGCCGCCCCCTCCGCCGTGCAGGGCGGACCCGGCGTGTCGCCGACGGACCCGCGCGACGGTGTCCGCCGCCCCCTCCGCCGTGGGGGCGGCCCCCGGCGTGTCGCCGACGGACCCCGCGCGACGATGTCCGCCGCCCCGTCCGCCGTGCAGGGCGGACCCCGGCGCGCCTCCCGGGCGACGCGGCCCCCACGGCGCAGGGTGGAGCCGTGGCTCTGGATTTCACCGCGATCGACTTCGAAACGGCGAACTCCAGCGGCGCGTCGGCCTGTGCCGTGGGACTCGCGCGGGTGCGCGGAGGTCGCGTCGTCGCCACCGCGGCCTGGCTCATCAAGCCGCCGCCCGGGCACGACCACTTCGCCCCGATCAACGTCGGCATCCACGGCATCGAACCCGCCCACGTCGTGGACGCGCTGTCGTGGAGCGCCCAGCTCGAACGCCTCACGGCCTTCGCCGGCTCCGACGTGCTCGTGGCGCACAACGCCGGCTTCGACATGTCGGTCCTCCGCCGCGCGTGCGCCGCGACCGGCGACGAGTGCCCGCCCTACCGCTACCTCTGCAGCGTGCAGATGTCGCGCAAGACCTACACGCTCGACTCCTACCGGCTGCCGCTCGTCGCCGCCGAGGCGGGCTGTTCCCCCTTCGCGCACCACGACGCGCTCGCCGACGCCGTCGCGTGCGCCGAGATCACGATCGACTGCGCCCGGCGCGCCGGAGTCGACGATGTCCAGAGCCTCGCCGCGCATCTCGGCGTGCGCATCTCGCAGATCGCCGTCGAACCGGCCGAGCGCGCCGTCGCCTGAATCAGGCCATCGCCTCCCGATCGCGGTCTGAGGCCTCCCACCGAGCACCACCGGCAACCTTCTCGCGTCGCATCCACCCTCGCCCGAGCCCGCCCGGCCCGTCTTTCCGGCGATGTCGGAGGTGTGCGGCATGCTGACCCCATGGATGCCATCACCCTCGTGCTCGTGATCCTCGCCCTGGCGCTCGGCGTCGCCGGCGGGTGGTTCGTCGGTGGGGCGCGCGTGTCCGCGCGCAGCGCCGTCGACCAGCGTGATCTCGAAGCCCGCGCGGTCGCGGCCGAGACCGCGCGGGCGGGGCTGCAGCAGCAGCTCGAGCATCAGGCGGCGATGTATCGCGAGCTCGTCGGCCAGTCGCGATCCGACCAAGCCGCTCGCGAAGAACGCGAGCGTCGCGAGCAGACCGTCCTGCGCGCCCTCGACCCCGTCCGCGAGACCCTCGACGCGATGCAGCGCAAGGTCGACGGGCTCGAGCGCGACCGCGTCGAGCAGTACTCCGCGCTGGGCGAGCAGCTCAGGCTCTCGCGCGAGGCCGACGAGGCCCTGCGCGCCACCACCGAGTCGCTCGCCTCCGCCATGCGCTCGGGCGCGACGCGCGGGGTGTGGGGCGAAACGCAGCTCCGACGCGTCGTCGAAGCCGCAGGACTCACTCGCTACGTCGACTTCGACCTCCAGACGGCGATCTCCAGCGACGCCGGAGCCGGTCGCCCCGACATGGTCGTGCGCCTCCCCGGGGGCAAGGCCCTCGCGGTGGATGCCAAGGTCCCCCTCGACGCCTACCTGCAGGCGAGCGCCATCGCGGTGACCGCGCACGGCGACGAGGGCGCGCGGCGAGCATCGCTTCTGTCCAAGCACGCGCGGGCGGTACGGGCGCACGTCGACGCGCTGGCGAAGAAGGCCTACTGGGCGGGACTGACCACCAGCCCCGAGTTCGTCGTGTGCTTCCTCCCCAGCGAATCGCTCCTCGCTTCCGCTCTCGACGAAGATCCGACCCTGCTCGAGTACGCCTTCGCGCGGCGCGTCGCCCTCGCCTCTCCGGTCAACCTGTGGGCGGTGTTGAAGACGGTGGCGTTCACCTGGACGCAGCAAGACGTGTCCGACGAGGCTCGAACGCTGTTCCAGCTCGGCACCGAGCTGTATGAGCGGGTCGGGGTCCTCGCGGGGCACGCCAACGACCTGCGTCGCGCGATCGAGAAGACGGTCGACAGCTACAACCGATTCGCGGGGTCGCTCGAGTCGCGCGTGCTCGTCACCGCCCGCAAGTTCCCGGGGATCGACGAGACGAAGCTCGCGGCCGTCAGCGCTCCCCCGGTCCTCGACGCGACGCCCCGCCGGTGGACGGCGCCCGAGATGCTCGACATCGACGCGCCGGCGTCACCGGCCGACCCCGAGGGCTCCGCCCCCGACGACCCCGCCGACGCGACGCTCGGCGAGACCGAAGCGGCCGCGGCGCCCACCTATGCCGATATCGGGAGCGTTCGCGAGTGGGCGGGGTTCTCCGCCGACCCGGGTCGACCGGCGGAGCAATGACGCGCCGCGACACCGCGGCCTGAGCGACTCAGGTCGACGATCGACGGGCGCCATCCCCGCAGACGAAACCGGGCCGACCCTGACGGATCGACCCGGTTCGGAAAGCGGGATGCCGCGACCTCGGGCCGCGGTATCCGGAAGAAGGCTCAGGACCCGCCGGGCACCCAGCTCAGCAGGCTCACCACGGCGGCGGACACGCCCACGAAGGCACCGACCATCCACCACGCGCTGACCTCGTGACCCTCGTCGCGGCGGACGCGCAAGAGTACGTCGGGACGGCGAGCCGGGTCGACGGCGCTGGCGATGACCGCCTGCGCACCTGTCTGAGGTGCGGTCTGATTCGTCGGAGCTGTTGCCATGGACGATCCCCCTTCGGGTCTCGGAAGAACACAGCGTCGCCGTTGACACTCCTAGAGATTCTGCCAGACGAGGTCCGAGGGACCGGTCACGCTTGCGTCACGACACGCCCGGCTGTATCTGCACGCCGGTCGGTCGTGCGCGCTGCGGCGGTCCGCGGAACAGCAGCCCGCCGACCGGTGGTCGCCGAGTCGCAGCCGAGATGTCGGCGACCCACTCTTCGACCCGATCGCTCGCCCGTGCCCGCCTCAGCAGCCGGCCCGTCTCAGCAGTCCGCCCGCGTCACAGCCACTTCGAGGTCAGGTGCTCCGACGAGATGCGCCGGAGTGTGCCCGAGGCTCCACGCAAGACGACGCTCTCGGTGTAGATGAAGTCACCGTCGCGGCGCACGCCCTGCACGAGCTGGCCGTCGGTCACGCCCGTCGCCACGAAGATCGTGTTCTTGCCCTTCACCAGATCATCGGCCTCGTAGACCGTGCCGTCGATCTTGAGGCCGGCATCCAGGCCCTTCTGCTTCTCGTCGTCGGTGCGGGGAGCGAGCACGCCCTGGATGTGACCGCCGAGGGCCTTGATGGCGCAGGCGGTGACGATGCCCTCGGGGCTGCCGCCGATGCCGACGCACATGTCGGTACGGGCGTTGTGACGGGCGGCGTTGATGCCGCCGGCCACGTCGCCGTCGCTCATCAGACGGGTTCCGGCGCCCGCTTCGCGGATGTCGGCGATGAGCTGCTCGTGGCGGGGACGGTTCAGCACCGACACGACGATCTCGTCGACCGGCTTGCCCAGCGCCTTGGCCAGCAGGCGGATGTTCTCGCCGATGGGCAGGCGGATGTCGACCACGCCCACGCCCGCGGGGCCCGTGACGAGCTTGTCCATGTAGAAGACGCTCGATGCATCGAGCATGGTCCCCTGGTCGGAGACCGCGATGACCGAGAGGGCGTTCTGACGGCCGGCGGCCGTGAGCGAGGTGCCGTCGATCGGATCGACCGCGACGTCGCACTGGGGGCCACGGCCGCTGCCGACGCGCTCCCCGTTGTAGAGCATGGGGGCGTTGTCCTTCTCGCCCTCGCCGATGACGATCGTGCCGTCGAAGTTGACGGTGCTGAAGAAGGCGCGCATCGCGTCGACGGCCGCGCCGTCGGCGGCCTCCTTGTCACCCCGCCCGATGAAGGGGACGGCACGGATGGATGCCGCCTCCGTCGCCCTCACCAACTCCAGAGCCAGGTTGCGGTCGGGGTGCAAAGGGCTCATGTCGGCAGTCAGGCTCACCATGGGCCCCACTGTATCCAGCGTGGCCGTCACATTCGGCTGTTTTCCGCGCCGCGGACACGAAGGATTCGCCGTTCTTAACGAAACGACAGAACTGCCGCGTTCCTGTCGCCACGGGACCGTCACGATCCGGCGGCTTCGCTAGAGTGACCGTTGTCCCGACAACACCAAGGAGCACCTCCATGCCCGTCGCTTCCCCTGAGCAGTACGCCGACATGCTGGACCGCGCGAAGGCCGGCGGCTTCGCGTACCCGGCGATCAACGTCTCGAGCTCGCAGACCATCAACTCGGTGCTCCAGGGCCTGACCGAGGCCGGCTCCGACGGCATCCTCCAGGTCACCACCGGTGGTGCCGACTACTTCGCCGGTCACACGGTCAAGGCCCGCGCCACCGGCGCCCTCGCCTTCGCCAAGTACGTGACCGAGGTCGCGAAGAACTACCCGATCACGGTCGCCCTGCACACCGACCACTGCCCGAAGGACGCCCTTCCCGGCTTCGTGCTCCCGCTGCTGGAGGCCTCCGAAGAAGAGGTCAAGGCCGGCCGCAACCCCATCTTCCAGTCGCACATGTGGGACGGCTCGGCCGTTCCCCTCGACGAGAACATCGACATCGCGGCGGAGCTGCTCCCCCGCATGAAGAACATCAACGCCATCCTCGAGATCGAGGTCGGCGTCGTCGGCGGCGAGGAAGACGGCGTGCAGCACGAGGGCTCCAACGAGGCGCTCTACACGACGGTGGCCGACGTCACCAAGGCCGTCGAGCGCCTCGGTCTCGGCGAGAACGGCCGCTACATCTCGGCCCTCACCTTCGGCAACGTGCACGGCGTGTACAAGCCCGGCGGCGTGAAGCTCCGCCCCGAGCTGCTCGGTGAGATCCAGGAGGGCATCGCGGCGAAGTTCGGCACCGGCCCCAAGCCCCTCGATCTCGTCTTCCACGGCGGCAGCGGCTCGACCGACGAGGAGATCGCCCTCGCGGTCGCCAACGGCGTCGTCAAGATGAACATCGACACCGACACCCAGTACGCCTTCACGCGCTCGATCGCGGGCTACATGTTCTCCAACTACGAGGGCGTGCTCAAGCTCGACGGCGAGGTCGGCAACAAGAAGCAGTACGACCCCCGCGCCTGGGGCAAGGTCGCCGAGTCGGCCATGGCCGTCCGCGTGGTCGAGGCCACGAAGCAGCTCGGCTCCTACGGCCAGTCGAAGAGCTGACCCACCCGCGCCTCGCGAACGCCCCGGCTCCGGCCGGGGCGTTCGTCGTTTCCGGATGCCACGCCCCGCCGCCTCCGTCGAGCCCCACGACCGGAACGCACCGCGCCACCCAACGCCGCCCACGCACGCCCACGCGCACAACGGCAGGACGAACGGACGACCCGCCGCCTCCGTCGGGCCCCACGGCCGAAACGCACCGCCCCCACCCAACACCGCCCACGCACGCCCCCGCGCACAACGCCAGGACGAACGGACGACTCGCCGCCTCCCACGCCTGCCGGCCGGCGTGTCGCCAAAACCTCCCGCCGTCGTGCGCACCCGCCCCAACGGCGCGCACGCCCACCGTCGGCCGATCCCCCGGCACCGGCGCGCACGCCCGACGGCCCGCGGCTCAGCTGCGATACACCTCGAGCACGGTCGGCGCTCCCTCCGGCGACGACACGACCTCGACGGCATCCCCCGCGCGCACCTCGCCCGCGCGACGCACGCGCAGATAAGCGCCCAGACGCCCCTCGTCGGAGAACCGCTTGACCCATCCGCGTGCCGCCGCGCCGCCGACCCAGCGTGCGAAGGTCGCGCAGGGCGTGCGGGGCATCGTCACCTCCACCTCGACGGTGTCACCGATGCGCCACACCTCGCCGACACGGGCGTTGTTGACGTCGATGCCCTCCACGCGCAGGTTCTCCCCGAACCATCCCGGGTGCAGCTCGCGGCCGAGCTCGCCCTCCCAGAACGCGGCGTCCTCCGCCGCGTAGGCGTAGACCGCCTTGTCGGGGCCGCCGTGATGCTTCCGGCTCGCCTGCACATCGGCGCGCACCCCGAGCTTGCCCACGCGCACGGCGCCGTCGAGTGCGCGCTTGTCGATCGCGGTCACGCCGACGGACCCGGCATCCGGATGCAATTCACGAACGGCGCAGACGGCGACGAGACGGGGCATGGATCGATGCTAGAGCGTCGGCGCAGGGCGGCCGCACCACGTCTCGGCATCGCACACGCCCGCCGCATCACGACGGGGTCCGCGCCTCACGGCGTGGTGAACTCCCGCCGCATGACGACCGTGTCGCCGTCGAGGGTGCGGATCTCCACCGATCCGATGTCGGCGGCCGCCAGATCGGTTCCCGCGCTCAGTTCGGTCGTCGATCCCGGGCCGGCGCGCCACGTCGACAGCACGCTCGTGGATCCCGAGTCGTCGGTGATGGCGAGCGCGTACGGCCACCCCCCGGGAGGAGCGTCGAGCACCTCACCGGTGTACTGGCACACGAGGTCGATGCGCGTGCCCCACGGGGCCGAGGTCAGCTTGACCGACGCCTCCAGCGGTGCGCCCGACACGCCGTCCAACGCGTACACCGTTCCCGACGACGACACGGCGCTGTTCAGCGCGACGACGCCGGGAACGGCGACCGCGACCAGGGCGATGGATGCCGCGAGCGCCCACCCCGTGACCCGTCGCCGCCGACGACGCCGAGCGGCCTGCACGATCCGGCCGCGCAGCGCGGGATCGGGCGCGGCCACCGGCGCCGGTCCGGTGCCCGTGTCGATCCCCCGCGCGCGGTCGGCCGACAGCCGCGACAGCAGCCCCGCCGTCGGCGCGATCTCGGCGACCGCAGCGCGGCACTCCGCGCACACGGCCAGGTGGGCCTCGAACTCCGCGCGGTCGGGTGCCGACAGCGCTCCAAGCACGTAGGCGCCATCCCAGCTCGACAGACGCTCGTGGTCGACGTTCACCGGGTCACCCCTCTCTCCTGCAGGGCGAGCCGCAGCGCTCGCACCGCGTAGTGCAATCGCGACTTGACGGTCCCGGAGGGGATGCCGAGTTCCTCCGCCGTCTGGGCGACGCTGCGCCCTCCGTAGTAGGCGCTGACGATGACCGCCCGATGGTCGGGGGTGAGGGTCGCGAGCGCTTCCTCGACGAGGAGCGCGTCGAACATGGCATCCGTGTCATCGCTCCGCGCCGTCTCGGGGAGCTCGTCGACGGGATGCTCGTGCCGCCGCCGCGCACTACGCGCCTCGTCGATCACGAGATTGCGGGCGACCGTGTACATCCACGACCGCAGCGATGCCGGGTCGTCGCTCATCACGCGCGGCGTCCGCCACGCGCGCAGCAGGGTCTCCTGCACGATGTCGTCGGCGCCGGCGTGATCGCCGGTCAGGCTCACGACGTAGCGCCAGACGGGGGTGGCGTGCGCGTCGTACAGCGCCGTCAGCTGCGCGTGATCGTCTCTCACCGCGGCATCCCCTCTCCCTCGTTCACAGGGGACACGGGATGCCGGGCCTCGCGGTTCAGTTCGGGACGCTGTCGAGGATCGCCGACATGAACTGCGCGTCACCGACGAGGGCCATCGTCACGCAGACACCGGCGACGAGCGCCGTCGCGACGAAGCCGACGAGGGGGACCCAGAACGCGATCCGGCCGCGGCGCAGACGCCGCCAGGTGAAGACCGCCGTGAGCAGCCACCCGACGCCGTACACCAGGGAGGCAGCGGCGCCCCAGACGTATCCGGCTGAGAGATTGGTGAAGGTCGCCGTCACGCCCAGCATCTGGGCGCCGCGCTCCGCATACTCGGGGAAGTTCAGCAGCTGGACGATGGTCGTGACCACCGAGAACAGGCCGTAGAACAACAGGCCGAAGGTCACGATGCGGTCGACGCGCGCCCCACCGGTGGCGGGCGCGGCCAGGGCCACAGGAGCCTTCGCGGCGGCCGGCGACTCCCGCTCCGGCTGCGGGGCGACACCCGCCTCGAGCGCCTCGGTCACCTCGGGTCGCTGGATGCGCGCCCTCTGCTCCTCGGGCGTGGCGTACTCCCCGAACTGCGGGCGCGGACGCTCCGCGCCCGGGGCAGGCACGCCGGAGTCGTCGCTCACGCGCGACCCCGACCGCCGAGAGCCCGGTTGTCGCGCTTGCCGCTGGCATCCTGCCGCAGCTCCTTGGGGAGCGAGAAGATGAGGTCCTCCTCGGCGGTGCGCACCTCTTCGACGTCGCGGTAGCCGGCGCCGGCGAGTTCCTCGAGCACCTCGGTGACGAGCACTTCGGGCACCGAGGCGCCGCTGGTCACGCCGACCGTCTGCACGCCCTCGAGCCACTCCTGCTTGACCTCGTCGACGTAGTCGACGCGGTACGCGGCCTTCGCGCCGTGCTCCAGGGCGACCTCGACCAGACGGACGCTGTTCGAGGAGTTCGCCGAGCCGACCACGATCACCAGATCGGCACCGACGGCGACCTTCTTGATCGCGACCTGGCGGTTCTGCGTGGCGTAGCAGATGTCGTCGGAGGGCGGATCCTGCAGCTCCGGGAAGCGCTCGCGGAGGCGCCGGACGGTCTCCATCGTCTCGTCGACCGACAGCGTGGTCTGCGACAGCCACACGACCTTCGAGGGGTCGCGCACCTCGATGGTGTCGGCGTGGTCGGGCGAGTTGACGACGGTGACGTGCTCGGGAGCCTCGCCCGCCGTGCCCTCGACCTCTTCGTGGCCCTCGTGGCCGATCAGCAGGATCTCGAAGTCGTCGCGCGCGAAGCGCACGGCCTCGCGGTGCACCTTCGTGACGAGGGGGCAGGTCGCGTCGATCGCCTGGAGACCCCGATCGGATGCCGCCGACACCACGGCCGGTGACACGCCGTGGGCGCTGAAGACGACGTGCGCGCCCGAGGGGACCTCGTCGACCTCTTCGACGAAGATCGCGCCCTTCTTCTCGAGCTCGGTGACGACGTGGATGTTGTGCACGATCTGCTTGCGCACGTACACCGGAGCGCCGTAGCGCTCGAGGGCCTTCTCGACGGCGATCACGGCGCGGTCGACGCCCGCGCAGTATCCGCGCGGCGCCGCCAACAGCACCTTCTTCTGTCCGTCGACGGGGATATCCTGGAGCCGCCCGCGTCGACCCGGGATACGGGGAACGGGCAGGTGGACGGCAGGTGAGCTCACCCCTCGATTCTACGGGGGCGCCCCTGGACGCCGGCCGAACCTCCCCCACCGCGACCCGCACGGATACGATGACCCCCTCCCCTCCCCGCCCCTCCCGCCGCCACCGGCGCGCATCCGAGCGGATGACATGACCTCCTTCCAGCCCGAAACCATCCCCGGTCAGGCCCCACCGGCCGACAGCGTCCACCCCCGCGATTCGCGCACCGACGCGCCCACCTCCGTCTCGCGCTTGAACGACACCATCCGCGGCTTCATCGAACGGTGGGGTTCGGTGTGGGTCGAGGGCGAGATCACCTCGTTCAACCGCCGCGGCGGCAACGTCTTCGGGCGTCTGAAAGACCTGGGCACCGAGTCGACGGTCTCGTTCCGGATCTGGTCGAGCACCCTCGCGCGACTGCCGAAAGACCTGCAGGTGGGCGACCACGTCGTGGCGTGCGTCAAGGCCGATTACTTCCCCCGCACGGGCGATTTCTCGTTCGCGATCTCGGCGATGCGCCACGTGGGCCTGGGCGAACAGCTCGAGCGCCTCGAGCGCCTGCGCGTGCAGCTGCGCTCCGAGGGGCTCTTCGACCCCGCGCGGAAGAAGCGCCTGCCGTTCCTGCCGCAGTGCATCGGCCTCATCACGGGCGAGAACTCGGATGCCGAGAAAGACGTGCACCGCAACGCCGAGCTGCGCTGGCCGCGCGTGCACTTCCGCACGAAGCACGCGGCGGTGCAGGGCGACCGGTGCGTCCCCGAGACCATCGCCGCCCTGAAGGCCCTGGATGCCGACCCCGAGGTCGACGTGATCGTGATCGCACGCGGCGGCGGCGACCCGCAGACGCTGCTCGGCTTCAGCGACGAGCGCCTGCTGCGCGCGGTGGCCGCGGCATCCACGCCGGTCGTCAGCGCCATCGGGCACGAGAACGACCGCCCCCTGCTCGACGAGGTCGCCGACGTGCGGGCCTCGACGCCGACCGACGCGGCCAAACGCGTCGTACCCGACGTGAGCGAGCAGCGCGCGCTGGTCGCCCAGCTGCGCGCGCGGCTGACCGGGCGCCTCACGCAGCGCGTGGTGCACGACATCGCTCAGCTCGAGCAGATCCGTTCGCGTCCCGCGCTGCGCACTCCCCACTCCATGCTCACCTCGCGTGCGCAGGAGCTGTGGATGCTGTCCAACCGCGGCCGCGACATCGTCGACCGCCGTCTCGAGAGCGAGCGGCGGCGCACGCGCGAGCTGAGCGCGGGCCTGCGCGCTCTGTCGCCGCTGGCCACCCTGGCACGGGGCTATGCGATCGCGCAGCTACCCGACGGCGCCGTCCTGCGCGACGCGGCCGACGCCCCCGCGGGCACGGCGCTGCGGCTGACGCTCGAACAGGGCACGGTCGCGACGACCTCGGAGGGCGTCGTCGCGGATGCCGTCCCCCACGGCTCCTCCCCCGCTCCCGCTCCGTTCGACGACGAGGCACCCGACGCCGGTCCGGCCGACGGGGCCGCCTAGAATGGATGCCATGACCGCGACGACCCCCGGCCCCGCCGCCGACGTCGCCACCCTCTCCTTCGAGCAGGCTCGCGACGAGCTCGTGCGCGTCGTCGCCGAGCTCGAACAGGGCGCTCCGACGCTCGAGGAGTCCCTGGCCCTCTGGGAGCGCGGCGAGAAGCTCTACGCCCGCTGCGAGGAGTGGCTGCTCGGCGCCAAGCGCCGTCTCGACGCCGCACGCGGCGAAGGGGACGACGACTGATGGCCCGCGTCGTCGCCCACCTCGGCCGCCCCGAGACCCCGCAGGAGACCGCCGACCGCAAGGCCGAGGCATCCCGCCGGTACCGCTCGAGCAAGACCTTCCGCAACCTCATCGCCGCCCTGCTGGTGACGGTCGCCGTCGTCTTCGTCGTGGTCGCCGGCGTCCCGCGCGGCGAGCCGACGCCTCCGCCGGCCCCCGACGTGCCCGCCCTCTCGGCCGAGATCGAAGCGGACCTCGGGCGCCCCGTGCTCTCGCCGTCGCTCGGCGAGGGGTGGCGGGTCAACCAGGCCACCACCGAGGGCGTCGGCGGCACCGAAGCCTGGACCATGGTCTACGTGCGCTCCGGCGAGTCGGGGTTCCTCCGCGTCGCGCAGGGGTTCGACGCCGACGAGAACTGGGTCGGCCAGGTGCTCGACGGCACCCGCAGCACCGAGACCGTCGACATCGACGGCATCACCTGGAACGTCTACCGCCCCTCCAACCCCTCGGGGACGGGCAACATCGACTACGCCCTGGCCACCCCGGCCGGCCCCGACTACGTACTCGTCTACGGCGACGCCGCACCCGAGACCGCGGCCCTGGCGGCCGCATCCGTCACGTCCCAGATCGAGCAGTTGAGAGAGGTCCCGTGAGCGAGCGCATGACCCCCCGTCAGGTGTGGCAGCAGATGGTGGAGGGCAACCGGCGCTTCGTCGCCGGTGAACCCGCTCACCCCCGTCAAGACGTCGAGCGTCGCGCCGAGCTCGCCAGCTCGCAGCATCCGACCGCCGCGCTCTTCGGTTGCTCCGACTCGCGTCTGGCCGCTGAGATCATCTTCGACGAGGGCCTCGGCGACCTCTTCGTCGTGCGCAACGCCGGCCAGGTCATCTCCGACTCGGTCATCGGCAGCCTCGAGTACGCCGTGGGCGTGCTCGAGGTCCCGCTCATCGTGGTTCTCGCGCACGACGCGTGCGGCGCCGTGGGGGCGGCGATCGACAGCACGGGCGTCGACGCGCCCACCCTCCCCGCCTACATCTGGCGCCAGATCGCCCCGATCGTGCCGGCCGTTCGCCGCGTCCAGCGCGAGAGCGCGGTCGACGGGCACCTGCCCGACCACGTCGACCCCGAACTCGTGGGTCGCGAGCACCTCCGCCACACGGTGGCCGACCTGCTCCGCGCCTCGGAGCTGATCAGCGAAGCCGTGGCCGAGGGCCGCACCGCCGTCGTGGGCGCGAACTACCGTCTCGACGAGGGAGAAGCCTCCCCCGTCGTCATCGTGGGCGACGTCGACGACCCGCGCGTCTGAGCACCTGCATCCGAGAACCGCGCATCCGAGACCAGCGCACCTGAGAACCGAACGAACGACCTGGAGGAACGACGACGTGACCGACATCGAGTACCGCATCGAACACGACACCATGGGTGAGGTGCGGGTACCCAAAGACGCCCTCTACGCCGCGCAGACCCAGCGCGCGGTCGAGAACTTCCCCATCTCGGGCTCGGGCCTCGAATCGACGCAGATCGCCGCCCTCGCGCGCATCAAGAAGGCCGCCGCGCTCGCCAACAAGGAGCTGGGCACCCTCGACGGCGCCATCGCCGACGCGATCGCGCAGGCGGCCGACGAGGTCGTCACCGGTCGACACGACGCGCACTTCCCGGTCGACACCTACCAGACCGGTAGCGGCACCTCCTCGAACATGAACATGAACGAGGTGCTGGCGACGCTGGCCACCGGCATCCTGGGCTCGACCGTGCACCCCAACGACCACGTGAACGCCTCGCAGTCGTCGAACGACGTCTTCCCGACCTCGGTCCACATCGCCGTGACCCAGGCCCTCATCACCGACCTCGTCCCCGCGCTCGAGCACCTCTCGGTCGCCCTCGAGGCCAAGGCCGAGGCGTGGAAGGGCATCGTGAAGTCGGGCCGCACCCACCTGATGGATGCCACGCCCGTCACCCTGGGCCAGGAGTTCGGCGGCTACGCGCGGCAGATGCGTCTGGGCATCGAGCGCGTGCAGGCCGTCCTCCCCCGCGTCGGCGAAGTGCCCCTGGGCGGCACCGCCGTCGGCACGGGCATCAACACCCCCCTCGGCTTCCCGCAGAAGGTCATCGAGCTGCTCGCGGCCGAGACCGAGCTGCCCATCACCGAGGCGAAGGACCACTTCGAGGCGCAGGCCAACCGCGACGGACTGGTCGAGGCCTCCGGAGCGCTCCGCACGATCGCGGTGTCGCTCACGAAGATCAACAACGACATCCGCTGGATGGGTTCGGGCCCCAACACCGGCCTCGGCGAGCTCCACATCCCCGACCTGCAGCCCGGCTCCTCGATCATGCCCGGCAAGGTCAACCCGGTCGTGCCCGAGGCCACGCTCATGGTGTGCGCGCGGGTCATCGGCAACGACGCCACCGTCGCCTGGGCCGGCGCCTCGGGCTCGTTCGAGCTGAACGTCGCGATCCCCGTGATGGGCACGGCGTTGCTGGAGTCGATCCGCCTGCTCTCCAACGCGATGCGCGTGCTCGCCGACAAGACGATCGACGGTCTCGAGGCCAACGTCGCCCGCGCCGAGGCGTTCGCCGGCATGTCGCCGTCGATCGTGACGCCGCTGAACAAGGTCATCGGGTACGAGGCCGCGGCCAAGATCGCCAAGCATTCCGTGGCGAAGGGCATCACGGTCCGCGAGGCCGTCATCGACCTCGGCTACGTCGAGCGCGGTGAGATCACCGAAGAGGTGCTCGACGCCAAGCTCGATCTGCTGTCGATGACCCACCCGGGCTGAGTTCGCACGCACCGTCCCCGACGCCACTTCCGACGCCGAGGCGCGCCATAATCGGAGGATGAGCCCCGCGACGAGACCTGTCTCGACGCGGGTGCGACTCCTCGGGGCGCTCCTCGGCGTCGTGCTTCTCGGCATGATCGTCGCCGGCGGCGTCACCTTCCTCGTCCAACGCGACAGGGTGCTGGCCAACGCGCAGCGACAGCTCGACGGTTTCGTGGCCTCGGTCGCCACCAGCGACGAGTCGGCGGCCGACCTCGTCGACGCCGTGATCCCCGGCCGCACCGACGGCACGCTCGCGATCGACGGCGCGCGTGTCCTCACCGCGACCCCGTCGCCTCCCGGCCTCGCCGTCGGCGACGACCCGGGACTCGTGGAAGCCCTCGATCGCGCCATCGCCGACGGACGACTCACCGGGCGTCTGGAGAGCGCCCGCGGGCCGGTCCTGTACGCCGCCGCTGCGGCATCCGGCGGCTACGCCGTCCAGGTCATCTCGATCGACCAGCGCATGGAGCTGGTCGCCCTGTCATCCGTCACATACGCCTCCACGGCGCTCGCGGTGCTGCTCGTCGTGGGCGCGGTCGGGTGGTTCGTCACCGGACGGCTCTTCTCCCCCCTGAAGCGCCTACGAGACACGGCGGACGCCATCACGATCGACGATCTGGGCACGCGGTTGCGCGCACACGGCAACGACGAGATCTCCGACCTCACCACGTCGGTCAACTCGATGCTCGACCGCCTCGCGATGTCGGTCGAGGCGCAGCGACAACTCCTCGACGACGTCCGGCACGAGCTCAAAACGCCCATCACCATCGTCCGCGGGCATCTCGAGATGATGGATCCGGCCGATCCTCACGACGTCGCCGAGACGCGGCAGCTCGGCATCGCCGAGCTCGACCGCCTCACCCGGCTGGTCGACGACATCGACACCCTCGCCGACGTCGAGGCCAATGCCCTGTCGAGCGAGGTGATCGACGTCGCCGCCCTGACCGATCGCGTGG
This sequence comes from Microbacterium phycohabitans, assembly GCF_032464935.1. NCBI lineage: Bacteria > Bacillati > Actinomycetota > Actinomycetes > Micrococcales > Microbacteriaceae > Microbacterium > Microbacterium phycohabitans. The sequence goes on along the minus strand of NZ_JAWDIT010000007.1, from coordinate 27,843 downwards.
CGGAGCTCGCAGGCGCCCTTCCCGGTCACCCGTGGAGCGTGGCCCAGCGTGCACGCGTCCGGATCGAGGGAGACGCCGACCGCCTGGTGCAGGCGTGGCTGCAGCTCGCCGACAACGCCGCGAAGTACACGCCCGAGGCAGCGCCGATCGAGATCGGCAGCACCGCCGACGACACCGTCGCGCACCTGTGGATCCGCGACCACGGTCCCGGCATCCCCCCGGCCGCGCGGCATCGGGTCTTCCGCCGGTTCGACCGCCTGTCGACGCGGCGCGGCGTCGACGGTTCGGGACTCGGGCTCTCGATCGTCGATGCCATCGCCAAGGCGCACGACGGCCACTGCTCGATCGGCGACACGCCGGGCGGAGGCGCCACCTTCACGCTCCACATCCCGCTCACGGGGGCGCAGTCGCCCGCCGCGCTCCCGACGCCCGTGCGCGCCGGCGACGTCGTCATGCAGAGAGAGGCCACCGGATGACCCGCATCCTTATCGCCGAAGACGAAGACCGCATCTCGGCCTTCGTCGCGAAGGGCCTGGAGGCAGCCGGCTATCAGACGCTGATCGTCGACGACGGCGCCGAGGCGCTCGACACGGCACTCTCGGGAGAGGTCGACCTCGTGCTGCTCGACGTCGGGCTGCCCTCCCTCGACGGCTTCGAGGTCTTGCGGAGCCTGCGCGGACAGGGATCCACCCTGCCGGTGATCATGCTCACCGCCCGGACGAGCACGCGTGACACCGTCGACGGCCTCGACGCGGGCGCGAACGACTACGTTGCGAAGCCGTTCAAGTTCGATGAGCTGCTCGCCCGCGTCCGATCCCGGCTGCGCGAACCGGTCACCCAGGGCACGATGACCGTGGCGCACGGCGACGTGTCGCTCGACATCCTGGCGCGCCGCGCGACCGTGGGTGGCCGCGAGATCGACCTCAGCGCGCGGGAGTTCGCCCTCGCCGAGGAGTTCATCCGGCACGCGGGTCAGGTGCTCTCGCGCGAACAGTTGCTGAGCCGGGTGTGGAGTCTCGACTTCGACCCCGCGTCGAACGTCGTCGACGTGTACGTCCGCTACCTGCGGGCGAAGGTGGGACCCGCCCACATCGTCACCGTACGCGGGGCGGGTTATCGCTGGGAGTGACTCCTGGAACCCCGAAAACCCCCGGTGGGGGGATCGACCGGGGGTTTCGAGGGAGATCGCGTCGGTGGTCTTCCGACTCACCCGAAGAGCGGTGACCTGCGCGAACGGACCTCGTGTTTCCTTGGGGGGAACCGCCGGGGCGGTGGCGAGGTCTCCCTCGCCGATGAGACCACTCTGTCCGTCGTTCGTGAGAGACCGGGGAGCCGCAGATGAGAACCTTCTCATCCGAGTCCCCGGCGCGGAACGCCCGCCGAGCGCCCGCACGGAGGAAGGGCCGGGATGCCACGGCATCCCGGCCCTTCCTCCGTGCGGGCATCAGGACAGTTCGCCGGCCTCCAACAGCTCCGTCACCAACGCGGCGATGGCGGAGCGCTCCGAGCGCGTGAGCGTGACGTGCCCGAACAGACCGTGACCCTTCAGGGTCTCGATCACCGAGGCGACACCGTCGTGGCGACCGACGCGCAGGTTGTCGCGCTGCCCGACGTCGTGCGTGAGCACCACGCGCGAGTTCTGACCGATGCGGCTGAGCACCGTGAGCAGCACGTTGCGCTCGAGCGACTGCGCCTCGTCGACGATCACGAACGCGTCGTGCAGCGACCGACCGCGGATGTGCGTCAGCGGAAGCACCTCGAGCAGCCCGCGCGCCAGCACCTCTTCGAGGACGTTGCCCGACACCACGGACCCCAGCGTGTCGAACACCGCCTGGCCCCAGGGCCCCATCTTCTCGGCCTGATCGCCCGGGAGGTAGCCGAGCTCCTGCCCACCGACCGCGAAGAGCGGGCGGAACACGATGATCTTCTTCTGCTGCTGGCGTTCGAGCACGGCCTCCAGTGCCGCGCACAGCGCGAGGGCCGACTTCCCGGTGCCGGCCCGGCCGCCGAGCGACACGATGCCGACCTCGGGGTCGAGCAGCAGGTCGAGGGCGATCCGCTGCTCCGCCGAGCGCCCGTGCAGGCCGAAGGCGTCACGGTCGCCGCGGACGAGGCGGAACTGCCCCTTGCCGGTCACGCGACCCAGGGCCGATCCGCGCTCCGAGTGGATGATGAGCCCGGTGTTCACGGGAAGCCCGACCACCGCGTCGCTGACGGCGACCTCGCTCTCGTACAGGTCGGTGATCTCGTCGCCCGAGACGTCGATCGAGGCGATCCCCGTCCATCCCGAGTCCATCGCCTGCTCGGCGAGGTACTCCTCGGTCGCCAGACCCAGGGATGCCGCCTTCACGCGCATCGGCAGATCCTTCGACACCACCGTGACCTCGGCGCCGTCCTTGGCGATGTTCATGGCCACCGCGAGGATGCGGCTGTCGTTGCCGCCCGTGCGCATGCCCGACGGCAGGACCGACGGATCGGTGTTGTTCAACTCGACGCGCAGCGTGCCGTCTTCGCCGACGGGGACCGGGAAGTCGAGCCGGCCGTGCTCGATGCGCAGCTCGTCGAGGTGGCGCAGAGCCTGGCGGGCGAAATACCCGATCTCGGGATCGTGACGTTTGCCCTCGAGCTCCATGATCACCACGACGGGGATCACGACGGAGTTCTCGGCGAACCGGAAGAACGCCCGCGGGTCGCTCAGAAGGACGGAGGTGTCCAGGACGTACGTGCGGAGCGCCTGATCGGCCCCCGCTTCGGACTCGGTGCTCTCGACGACGCGACGCTGGTCGTACGGTGCTCGTGCAGTCACAACCCACTCCCGACCCGGGTGTTTCACCCGGTTGTCACGAGTCGACCTGTGGGTCACGAGTCGCGATCCGAAGGTCGACTCGACCGGACTCCGTGTCCGATGTGATCACCGTACGTCCCCCGGACACCGCTCAGGGTCGTTAACACGCCGCGAATGTGACGAGTTCGTGAACACCGGGAACACGGGGGTTCGTCCCAGCAGATGGTTTAGTCCGGGATGCCACGGCCCGCGGCCGCGACGACGGTCGGCGTCACTGCCCGAAGCGTCGATCGCGCGCCGCGAAGTCGCGGATCGCGCGGAGGAAGTCGACCTCGCGCAGGTCGGGACCGAGGGCCTCGACGAAGTAGAACTCCGAGTGCGCGGACTGCCAGAGCAGGAAATCGCTCAGGCGCTGCTCCCCCGACGTGCGGATCACCAGGTCCGGATCGGCCTGGCCACCGGTGTACAGGTGCTCGCCGATCTGCTCGGGCGTCAGGCTGTCGGCCAGCTCTTCGAGCGACCCGCCCGACTCGTCGTGCTTGACGATGATCGAGCGCACGGCATCCACGATCTCGCTGCGACCGCCGTAGCCGACGGCGAGATTCACGTGCAGTCCCCTGTGCCCGCGCGTGCGCTCCGTGGCCTCGTGCAGCACCTCGGCGAGCTCCGGGGGGAGCCCTTCGGCGCGACCGACGTGCTGGACGCGCCAGTTCGGCTCGCGGGAGAGCTCTCCGGCGAGTTCGGCGATGATCTCGAGCAGGTCCTGCAGCTCTTTGCTGTCGCGTTTGACGAGGTTGTCGTTCGAGAGGAGGTACAGCGACACCACCTCGATACCGAGGTCGTCGCACCATCGGAGGAACTCGTGCATCTTGGCCGCGCCGGCGCGGTGCCCGTGGGCGGCGCTGTCGTAGCCGAGCTGCCGCGCCCAACGCCGGTTGCCGTCGATCATCATGGCCACGTGGTGGGGCACCGTGGCCGGCATGCGGCGACGCAGGCGCGAGATGTAGAGACGATAGAGCGGGCCCCGCCCCTCGTTCTTCCACACGCGCGCCACCCGCCTACGCTACCGCGTCGGGGGCCTCCGGCCGCATCGGATCCGGGTGGCACTTCCTGGGGGAAGGGTGAGTGCTGCTCCCATGTTCCGCCCGCGGCATAGGAGCGGACGTACTGTCGAGGAGTGACCCCCCGAAGCCCGGCCGACGGCCCCGAGATGCCCCAGCTCCCCCTCCTCGAAGCCGGAGCCGTGGGTGCGCAGGCGGAGCTGAAGCCCACCTGGCGCGGGTGGATCCACGCGGGGACGTTCCCTGTGGCGATCGCCGCGGGGATCGTGCTCATCGCCCTCGCGCAGGGCGCCCCCGGCAAGTGGGCGGCGGCGGTGTTCATGGCGACGTCGATGCTGCTGTTCGGGAACTCCGCGCTCTACCACCGCTTCCACTGGAAGCCGAAGACCCTGGCCGTGCTCAAGCGCATCGACCACGCGAACATCCTCCTGCTCATCGCCGGAACCTACACGCCGCTCGCCGTGCTCGCCCTGCCGACGCCGAAGACCGTGCTCCTGCTGTCGATCGTGTGGGGCGGTGCGCTGCTCGGCATCCTGTTCCGGGTGTTCTGGATCAACGCCCCGCGCTGGCTCTACGTCGCCCTTTACCTCGCCCTGGGGTGGGCGGCGGTGATGTACCTCGGCGACCTGCTGGCCGCGAACGTCGCCATGATGGTGCTCGTCGTGGTGGGCGGACTGCTCTATACCGCGGGCGCCATCATCTACGCCCTGAAGAAGCCCAACCCCTGGCCCGGGCATTTCGGCTTCCACGAGATCTTCCACGTCTGCACGGTGCTGGCGTTCCTGTGCCACTGGACGGCCTGCCTGCTGATCGCCCTCGCCCCGGCGTACCACGGCGGCTGACCGCGCGACTCGCCAGAATTTGTCGCTGCCGAGTCGCGCGAGGCGACGATTCCTGGCGACTCACGCGAGGCGGAGCTCCGGATGCCGTCGGCTCGCGGCCCGGGATCAGCGGCGCGGAGCGGCGGGGTCGATGTCTTCGTCGTCGACGTCGCTGGCTCGCTCGGCCGCGCGGGCCTGTTCCTCGGCATCCAACTCCGCGTTGACCTCCTCGCGGTAGCGTCCACGGCGGATGCGTCGCAGCATGTCCCACACGAGCAGGAACACGGCGATGCCGATGAAGGCGATCGCGGCGAATCCGAGCGGCCCGGGCGTGACGATCGACTCGTCGGGGGTGACGGCCGGGGAGGGCGTTGTCGCGAGAGCGACGATCACGGGAAGCATGGAGTCCTTCGGTCCGGGCGGAAGCGCGTAGCCTGGAAGTCCAGCCTAAAGCCCGGAGAGAGCATGACGACGCAAGCCCAACTCGACGACCGCTACGGGCGCACGCGTTCCCCGCGGCGACGCATCGTGGGGTGGTCGATCGTGGGCGTCCTCGCCCTCGGGGCGATCGGCTTCCTGGGCTGGACGACGGTGTCGAACAGCCTGAACGCGGTCACGGCCACCGACACCGGATACACGGTCGTCGATGACCGCACCGTCACCTCCACGTTCCAGATCACCGCGCCCACCGGTCGACCCGTCGCCTGCGCCCTCGAGGCCCGCGACGAGGAGCACGGAACCGTCGGTTGGCGCGTGGTCGAGTACCCGGCATCCGAGGATCACACGCGGGCCTTCACGGAGGAGATTCCGACGCTGTCGCTCGCGACCACGGGTTTTGTCAACGCCTGCTGGGTGCCGTAAACTCGCGGAATCACGACGCGCCCCGGCTCGATGCCGGGGCGTTCGACATATCCCCCGCCGACGGCCCGACAACGCCTGCCGTCAGCGCCTCGACGAAGGAGTAACCGTGTCCAACGACGCTCAGGTGACGTTCCTCACGCAAGACGCCTACGACCGCCTGGCCAACGAGCTCGAGCACCTCTCGACCACGGGTCGCGAGGAGATCGCCAAGCGCATCGAGGCCGCTCGCGAAGAGGGCGACCTCAAGGAGAACGGCGGCTACCACGCCGCTAAAGACGAGCAGGGCAAGCAGGAGGCGCGCATCCGCACGCTCCAGCAGCTGCTGAAGGATGCCAAGGTCGGCGAGGCCCCCGAGAGCCACGGCATCGTGGAGTCGGGCACCGTCGTCACAGCTGTCGTCGCCGGTGGCGAGGAGAAGTTCCTCCTCGGCAACCGCGAGATCGCGGCCAACTCCGAGCTCGACGTCTACAGCGAGGCCTCGCCGTTGGGCGCCGCGATCCTCGGCCTCAAGGAGGGCGACAAGGGTTCGTACACCGCTCCCAACGGCAAGGAGATCTCGGTCGAGATCGTCAAGGTCGAGACCTACTCCGGCCAGTAAGCGCCGCACCGTCCGCGAGCCGCTCCCCCGCTGCCGGGGTGGCGGCTCGCGGCGTTTCCAGAACGCGCAACCTCAGCGATGCGCACGAACTCAGCCCGTACCGCAGCCGCGCGGCTGAACTCACGCACATCACTGAGGATGCGACCCGCGGCACAGCCGGCGACACAACCGCAGCGATGCGCAGATACTCAGCCCGAATCGCGGCCCTGCAGCTGAACCTCCGCACATCGCTGAGGATGCGCCCTCGCCCCGCGCGCCGACCCACGTCACGCTCGGACTCACGTCGCGCCGCGCGACGCCGACGTCAGTCGGGTACGACAGTGGCGACGAAGCCGGCGTCCTCCAGGGTCTTGATGACCAGCGCCCGGTGCTCGGCCCCGCGCGTCTCGACGCTCAGCTGCAGGATCACCTCGCTGATCTGCAGTCCCTGGCCGTGGCGCGTGTGCAGCACCTCGATCACGTTCGCTCCCACCTGCGCGAGCAGCTCCGACACACGCGCGAGCTGCCCCGGCCGGTCGGGAAGCGGGATGCGCAGCGACATGTAGCGTCCGGATGCCGATAGACCGTGCGCCACCACGCGCTGCAGCAGCAGAGGGTCGATGTTGCCGCCCGACAGGATCGTGACGGTCGGACCGCTGGCCTTCACCTTGCCCGCGAGGATGGCCGCGACGCCCACGGCGCCCGCCGGCTCGACGACCTGCTTGGCGCGCTCCAGCAGCACGAGAAGGGCTCGCGCGATGTCGTCCTCGGTCACGGTCACGACCTCGTCGACGTACTGACGGATCAGCTCGAACGGGAGGTCGCCGGGCCGCGCGACGGCGATGCCGTCGGCGATGGTCGGCGTGGTCTCGACCTGCATCGGCCGACCCGCTGCGAGCGAGGAGGGGTAGGCGGCGGAGTTGTGCGCCTGCACCCCGATGATGCGCACCTCGCGCCCCTCTGCGGCCGCACGGGCCTTGACCGCCGCTGCGACGCCGGCGGCGAGCCCGCCGCCGCCGATGCCGACGATGACGGTCTCGAGGTCGGGCATGTCTTCGACGAGCTCGAGGCCGAGAGTGCCCTGACCGACGACGATGTCGCGGTGGTCGAACGGGTGGATCAGCACCGCACCGGTACGCTCGGCGAACTCGGCGGCGAGGCGCAGTGGGGTCTCGACGGTGGCCCCCTCGAGGATCACCTCGGCTCCGTAACCCTTCGTCGCGAGCAGCTTGGGCACGGGAACACCCAGCGGCATGAAGATCGTCGCGGCGATGCCGAGCTGTTGCGCGGCCAGCGCGACGCCCTGGGCGTGATTGCCGGCGGAGGCGGCCACGACACCGCGCGCACGCTCCTCCGGGGTCAGCCGGGACAACCGATAGGTCGCTCCGCGGATCTTGAACGAGCCCGTGCGCTGGAGGTTCTCGAGCTTCAGGTTCACGGGCACGCCGAGCAGGTCGGTCAGGTGCAGCGACTCGTCGAGGGGTGTGCGCGTGATGATGCCGCGCAGAGCCTGCGCGGCATCCTCGAACTCGGCCAGAGTGGGAGTGTCGTTCATGATCTCCTTCCGCGCTCACGCGGGACGGTCTGCCAGATGAGATCTCGGGATGCCAGGTCTTGGCCGGCGTGCTGCCACGCCTTCGAGCTGAGGTACACGGCGACGACGTTGGCGAACGCGGCGAGCGGCACGGCGAACAGCGCGCCGGCGATCCCGCCGATCATCGCGCCGCCGGCCACGACCAGCACGACGGCCAGAGGGTGCACCTTGACGGCCGAGCCCATGAGGATCGGCTGCAGCACGTGGCTCTCGATCTGTTGCACGCCCAGCACGACGATCAGCATGAACAGCGCCACGAGCGGCCCGTTGTAGACCAGCGCGATGAACACCGCCAGGGCTCCCGTCGCCACGGCTCCCACGAACGGGATGAACGCACCGAGGAAGACGAGCACGCCGATCGGGATCGAGAGCGGCACGCCGAGGAGGAACGCGCCGAGGCCGATGCCGATGGCGTCGATGGTGGCCACCAGCAACTGCGTGCGGGCGTAGCTCTTGACCGTCCGCCATCCCGCGCGACCGGCACCGTCGACCGCGGGGCGGGCGACACGCGGGAACAGGCGCGTGGTCCACCGCCAGATGCCCCCTCCGTCGGCGAGCAGGCACAGGAGGATGAACAGCGTCAGCAGCACGCCCGTGCCGACGTGGCCGATCGTGGTGCCGATGGCGAGGGCGCCGGTCCACAGCACCTCGGCCTGCTGCTGCAGGAAGGTGCCCGCCTGGCGCAGACCGTCGTCGATCTGCTGCGCGCTCAGGTGCAGGGGCCCGTCGATCAGGTACTGGCGGAACTGCGAGACGGCGTCGACGGTCCGCTCCTGCACGGAACCGAACTCGCGCGTGATCTGCCAGACGGCCAGCCAGACGAGTCCGGAGATGAGGGCGATCGTGCCGAGCACGGTCACGACGATGGCGAGCCACTTCGGCCACCGATGACGCAGGAGGAAGGAGAACGCGGGCCAGACCAGGGCGGTCACCAGGATCGCCACAAGAAGGGGCACGACGAGGAGCTTCAGCTGGATGACGACGAAGATCACGACGCCGAGAGCGGCGGCGATCACGAGCAACCGCCACGCGTAGGCGGTGGCCTGACGCAGCGCCGGCGGGACCGGGGGCTGCAGGTCGCTCGAGACGGTGCGTCGTTTGAGGGCGTCGAGGAAGGATCCGCGGGGTTCGGGATCGGTTCCACTCATCTTGTCAGCCTACCGCCGCGCTCCCCCGGCGAACGCTGGATGTCGGAGGCTGTGGATACGGTGGCACGCATGACCACGACGCTCCGTCGCGCCGATGCACGCCGCATCGCCCTCGCCGCTCAGGGCTTCGCCCGGCCGAGGCCCGAAACGGTCGGCACGCGCCAGATCACGGCGACCCTGCGTCGCATGCGCATCCTCCAGATCGACTCCGTCAACGTCTTCTCGCGCTCGCACTACATGCCGCTCTTCGCCCGCCTCGGCGCCTACGACACGTCGCTCCTCGACGCCCTGGCCTTCTCGCGCCGCCCGCGCTGGGTGGAATCGTGGGCGCACGTGGCATCCCTCGTCTCGACCGAGGATTGGCCGCTCCTGCAGTTCCGTCGTGACGACCTGCGGCGCAAGTACGCCGGCGACGCGTGGGCGCAGGCGAACCAGCCCCTCCTGCAGTGGCTGCGCGACGAGCTCGCCGAACGGGGGCCGCTGCGCCCCGCCCAGATCGACCATGACGCCCGCAGCGGGTCTCGCGGCTCGTGGTGGGGGTGGGACGACGTCAAGAACGGCCTGGAGCGCCTGTGGCTGTTCGGCGACGTCGCGATCGCGGGACGCCGCGGATTCGAGCGTCGCTACGCTTTGGCATCCGACGTGCTGCCCGCGTCGGCGCTCGAGACGCACGTCCCCCGCGACGAGGCCATCCGCGAGCTCGTCCGGAGGGCGTCGATGGCCTACGGCGTGGCGACGGCCTCCGACCTCGCCGACTACTGGCGCATCCGCGACCGGCCGGCGGTCATGGCGGCCGTGCACGACCTCGTCGACGCGGGCGAGCTTCAGCCCGTCCACGTCGAGGGGTGGTCCGTCGGCGGGCGTCCCGCGAAGGCATGGCTGCATCGCGACGCCGCGCGCCCCCGCAGGGTCGATGCCACCGCGCTGCTCACGCCCTTCGACCCCGTCGTCTGGTTCCGCGATCGTGCGGAGCGTCTCTTCGACTTCGACTACCGCATCGAGATCTACACCCCGGCACCCCAGCGCCGGTTCGGCTACTACTCGCTCCCGGTGCTCGTCGGAGACGACGTCGTGGGTCGACTCGATCTCAAAGCCGACCGCGGGGCGAGCGCCCTGCGCGTGCAGTCTGCATGGTGGGAGCACGGTGCTCCCCCGGATGCCGCCGAGCGCGTCGCCGCCGAGCTGCGCACCGCCGCGCGCTGGCAGGGCCTCGAGCGGGTGACGGTGGCGCGGTGGGGCGACGCCGCCGACGCGATCGCCGGCGCGCTCTCGGCCGAACGGCACGAGCATCCCGACGGACGCTCGAACTGAGAAGCGCCCCCTCCGACCAGCGGAGAGGGCGCTTCTCTGGAGCGTCAGAACTGCACGCGAGGCGGCTCGGAGATGGCCGCACCGTCGATGACCTCGAAGAACTCGCGCTCGTGGAAGCCGAGCTGACGGGCGAAGAGGTTATTCGGGAACACCTTGATCTTGGTGTTGAGTTCGCGCACACCGCCGTTGTAGAACCGGCGCGACGCCTGGATCTTGTCTTCGGTGTCGACGATCGCCTGCTGCAGAGCGAGGAAGTTCTGGCTCGCCTGCAGCTGCGGATACGCCTCGGCCACGGCGAAGAGCGACTTCAGCGCCTGCTGCATGTGTCCTTCGGCGACACCCGCCTCGGCGGGGCTCTCGACGTTCAGCGTTTCGGCGCGGGCCCGGGTGACGTTCTCGAAGACCGCCTTCTCGTGGGCCGCGTACCCCTTCACCGTTTCGATGAGGTTGGGCAGCAAGTCGGCGCGACGCTTGAGCTGCACCGTGATGTCACTCCACGCCTCGTCGACGCGCACGTTGAGCGACACGAGGGCGTTGTACGTGGCCCACAGGTAGATGCCGGCGATGACGAGGATGCCGACGATCACGATGACCGGTACGAGCCACTCCCACATAAGTCCCCACACTCCGTTCGAGAGATTGCCCTTCAGTGTAACTGCGGGCCGGTCGGCGGCACGGAGCCGGACGGGGACTCTCAGCGGATGCGATGGATGCCGTACCCCCGGTGGGACTCGAACCCACACTGAAGCGATTTTAAGTCGCCTGCCTCTGCCATTGGGCTACGGGGGCCCGTCATCCACCGTAGCGCGGGGCGGCTCGCGTCCGCCGACGCCCGTCCGGCGGATCGACCGGGGCCCCGATCCGGCGTGGCGGGCTCGACCTCCGCACGACGACGCGAATCGCGCTGACCACGCACGCGCCGGCCGCATGGCGGGACGACGAGACCCCCGCGCCTCGAGGGCACGGGGGTCTCGAACGGGAAGAGGTTACTTCGCCGCGACGGGCTCGGCCTTCTTCTCGGCCGGGGCCGGCGCGTCGGCCGCGGGAGCGGCCGGGCGCGGACGCGCCGCGAACTCCTCGAACGCCGCACGGGGCTTCTGCACGGCCTCGAGCGACACGACCTCGCGGCCGTGGACGAAGTTCTGGATCCAGTCGCCGATGACGCGGAACTTGCGCTCCCACGTGGGCATGGCCAGGCCGTGGTAGCCGCGGTGGGCGAACCAGGCGATCAAACCGGTCAGGGCGATGTTGCCCGACTGGAACGCGCCGTTGTACAGCCCCAGGCCGGCGACGGCACCGAGGTTCTTGTGGTTGTACTGCTTGGGCTCCTCGCCGCGCAGCACGGCCACGAGGTTCTTCGCCATGAGCTTGCCCTGACGCACCGCGTGCTGGGCGTTGGGGACGCAGAAGCCGCCCACGCCGCCGCCCGACAGGTCGGGAACGGCCGAGACGTCGCCGGCGGCCCAGGCGCCCTCGACGATCTCCTCGTCGGTGCCCACGCGCAGGTCGGGGCGGGTGCGGATGCGACCGCGCTCCTCGACCGGGAGGTCGCTGCCGCGCACCACCGTGGGGTTGGCCATGACGCCGGCGGTCCAGATGATGAGGTCGGTGGGCAGCTGCTCACCGGTGGACAGCTCGATGACACCGTCGACGGCGCCCTTGACCTGCGTGTCGAGGTGCACGAACGCACCCTTCTTCGCGAGGTCGGCGAGCACCCACTCGCTCGTCTTCTGCGACACCTCGGGCATGATCCGACCCATGGCCTCGATGAGGTGGAAGTGCGTGTCGTCGAACGCCAGCGTGGGGTACTGCTTCAGCAGCGACGAGGCGTAGGCGCGCAGCTCGGCGAACACCTCGATGCCGGCGAACCCGCCGCCGACGACGACGACGGTCAGCAGACGATCGCGCTCGGGACCGGCTGGAAGCACCGAGGCCTTGTCGAAGTTCGACGTGAGGCGGTCGCGGATGGCGACGGCCTCTTCGATGGTCTTCAGACCGATCGCGTTGTCGGCGATCCCGGGGATCGGGAACGTGCGCGAGACGGCGCCGGCGGTCACGACGATCTGGTCGTAGCCCTGCTCGAAGGTCTCGTCGCCCGCGATCGGCGTGATCGTGGCGGTCTTGGTCGCGTGCGAGATGCCCGTGACCTTGCCCGCGATGACGGTGGTGCGCTTGAGGTGGCGACGCAGGCCGACCACGACGTGGCGCGGCTCGATCTCACCGGCGGCCACCTCGGGGAGGAACGGCTGATACGTCATGTACGGCAGCGGGTCGACGAGCGTGACTTCGGCCTCGCCACGCCCGAGGAGCTTCTCGAGCTTCCAGGCGGTGTAGAAACCTGCGTAGCCCCCACCGACGATGAGGATTCTGGGCACGGTAGTGGTCACGATGGGAGGGACTCCTCGTTTGTGGTGCGGCTCGGCTCGCGGGAGGTGCGCGCCTGTCGGATTCGCCGGGCAGCAGCACTGACGCCGAGCGCAATCATTATAGCGGCCAGCGTGGCGCCCCCGAGCGGCAACGATCCGTAGAGCACGCTATCGCGCGACGGGAGAAGAGGCGAACCGGCCTCGGGCGCCGAGTCGACCGGCGGCAGAGCCGGGATCTCGACCGGACTCGCCGTCGGCTCGGGCGCCGGTTCGGCATCGGCGCGACGGTACAGGCGGATCCATTCCTTCAGGCTGCCGAGCGGGTTCTCGCTGACCGTGTCGACCCTCGCCGACACCGCGCCGGCGGCATCCACCAGTCCGTAGCCGTACAGCTTGTCGGGCACGCTCGTCGCGCCGGCCGCGGGCTTGGCGGTCTGGATGAGCCGGTTCAGCACGTTGTTGGCGTCGAGTTCCGGGTGGGCCGCGCGCACCAGCGCGGCGATGCCCGCGACGATCGGCGCCGCTCCGCTGGTGCCGTTCCACCCCACCAGGGTGCCGTCGGACGAGACGCCGATGAGCCGCTCGCTGGGGGCGGAGAGCCCGATCGTGATGCCCTGGGTCGAGGCGCTGTTGCTCGCGGTGCCGTTCGGATCGACGCCGCCGACGGCGAGGACGCCGGGGATCGTGGCCGGGGCGCCCACGCGGTCGGTGCCGCTCCCCCGGTTCCCCGCGGCGACCACCACCACGACGTCGTTGTCGAAGGCGTACTCGAACGCGGTGTCCCAGCTGGTGTCCCAGTCGAGGGTGTTGGTGGTCAGCGAGAGGTTGATGACGGTCGCACCGTTGTCGACCGCCCACGTCATCGCCTCGGCAATCTGCTCGGAGAACGGCTTGGTGCTTGAGGCGCCGAAGCCGACGGAGATCGAGAGCAGCTCGGCCTCGGGCGCCACGCCGATCATGCCGCGACCGTCGCCCGTGCCGCGCGCCGCGGCGAGCGAGGCGACCCAGCTGCCGTGGTTGGCATCCACGGCTCCCACCGGCGTCCGTCCGTCGGATGCCCCCACGCCCGAGACGTCGGTGCCGGCGACCACCGCGCCGGTGAATTCCGCGGGGCCGCGGGCGATGCCGGTGTCGATGATGGCGATCTTCTGACCGGCCCCGCGCGTGGTCTTCCACGCCTCGCGCACGCCGTACTGGTCGAGCCAATACTCCGAAGCGCGCACCGAATCGGTGGGGTCCTCGGGCACCGGGCCCGACGTCGCCGCCGGAGAAGCCGTCGCGCCGGTCATCACCGCCATGAGGATGACGGATGCCACGGCGACGACGACGCGCTTCATCCGCCGGCCCCGGGGCTCTCGCACTCGCATCGCTCGGGTGACCAGGTACCGCGCTCGAGAGCCCGATCGCCGATCGGGTTGACGCCCGGGCCCGCCGCCAGAGCGTGGCCGGCGAGGGCGTGCAGGCACTTCACGCGCGTCGGCATCCCCCCGGCTGAGATGCCCGCGATCTCCTCGGGCTCGCCGTAGGCGGCGCGGTCTCGCAGGTACGCCTCGTGCGCCAAGCGATAGGCGGCCTGCAGCTCCTCGTCTTCCGCGAGCTCGTCGGAGAACTCCTTCATGACATGGCCGGCCTCGAGCACCGACATCGCCGCGGTCGCGGCGGGGTGGGTGAGGTAGTAGAACGTGGGGAACGGGCTGCCGTCGTCGAGTCGCGGAGAGGTGGCCACGACCGTCGGGTTGCCGCACGCGCACCGTGCGGCGATGCCGATGACCCCGCGCGGGACACGGCCGAGCTGCGCCTGCAGAACAGCGAGGTCGGCGTCGGAAGCGGGAGGAAGCGGTGCGGTAGTCATCTCTGCCAGGGTACCCGGCGTGTCCGACACCGCGCCCGGAGCCGTCGGCGCCTCGTCGCGGGGGCGGCCGGCTCCGACCTGCGGAAGGTCGGGCGACGCGGGTTCAGCCGGACGGGGTCTGGGACGGAGACGGATCGGGCACGCCGATCTGGAGGGACGGCACCGCCACCTGCGCCGCTCCCGATGCGGCGACCGAGCGCACGAGCTGCGCCATCCAGTCCGTCCGGGTCTGCCCGACGTCGTCGCTCACGTCGGCCTGCTCCTGCGGCGTCGCCGAGGCGGGCAGGTCGTTGTCGATGAGGTACACCACCTCGCCGGGGAAGGTGTAGCCGAGACGCTCGCGCGCCTGCGTCCGGATGTACGCCGGGTCGGACCACCGCTCGCGCTGCGTCTGCAGGTCGGCGACCTCCGACTGGCTCAGGGCGACGGCGCTGCGCAGCGCCTGAATCTGCTGGCGCTGGTCCATGTACGTGCCCACGGTCGGCACCAGGACGAACGTGCCGAGCACGACCAGGCCCAGCATGATGACGACGAAACCCGAGATGCGCACCTTACCGAGCCACTCGCGCACGTCGAGACGGGGGCGCGTGGCCGGACGCGAGGTCGGCGTGCGCCGCGAGGGCGTCGAGGCGGGCTGGCGGCGCGGCGCCTTCTTCCCGGCGGCCGGCCGGGGAGCGGGCGTCTTGCGGGGTGGCAGTGTCGGTCGATCCACGTCCAGCCCCTCTCATCCGCCCGGTGCACACGTGCCCGGACCGCAGGCGAGTCTACGTCGGCGGCCCCGGCGTTCCCCGTGGGCCACGCCGCGTGCTCCGTCGAGCCGAGCCCACAGGATCGATCTCCCCGCGTCCCTCGTCGAGCGGATGCCAAGGGGTCGTCCTCGCGAGTGCGCCCCGGCCCGCGGCACGACGCCGCAATGGCCCGGGAACGACGAAGGAGGGGGAGCCCTCGGGCTCCCCCTCCTCGCATGTCAGACGCTCAGCCCTTGAAGCGGGGGAACGCCGAGCGGCCGGCGAAGACGGCGGCGGCGCCGAGCTCTTCCTCGATGCGCAGCAGCTGGTTGTACTTCGCGACGCGCTCGCTGCGCGCGGGGGCACCGGTCTTGATCTGGCCGGCGTTGACCGCGACGGCGAGGTCGGCGATCGTGGTGTCCTCGGTCTCACCCGAGCGGTGCGACAGCATCGAGGTGTAGCCCGAGCGGGTCGCCAGCGAGATCGCGTCGAGCGTCTCGGAGAGCGTGCCGATCTGGTTGACCTTCACCAGCAGCGAGTTGGCGACGCCGAGGTCGATGCCCTGCTGCAGGCGCTTGGGGTTGGTGACGAACAGGTCGTCGCCGACGAGCTGGACCTTGGAGCCGATGGCATCCGTCAGCTTCTTCCAGCCGTCCCAGTCGTCCTCGGCGAGGGCGTCTTCGATCGTGACGATCGGGAAGTTGGCGACGAGGTCGGCGAAGTAGTCGACGAGCGTGTCGACGCTCCACTCCTTGCCCTCGACCGTGTAGACGCCGTCCTTGTAGAACTCGGTGGCGGCGACGTCGAGGCCGACGGCGATGTCCTTGCCCGGGGTGAAGCCGGCCTTCTCGATCGCGCGGATGAGGAAGTCCAGGCCCTCGCGGTTGCTGGGCAGGTCGGGGGCGAAGCCGCCCTCGTCGCCGAGGCCGGTGTTGTAGCCCGCGGACTTCAGCTCGCCCTTGAGGACGTGGTAGACCTCGGTGCCCCAGCGCAGCGACTCGCCGTAGGTCTCGGCGCCGATGGGCGCGAGGAAGAACTCCTGGAAGTCGATGCCGTTGTCGGCGTGCTCGCCGCCGTTGATGACGTTGAACAGCGGGACGGGCAGCAGGTGGGCGTTGGGTCCGCCGAGGTAGCGGAACAGCGGCAGGTCGGCGCTGTCGGCGGCGGCCTTGGCGACGGCGAGCGAGACGCCGAGGATGGCGTTGGCGCCGGTGCGCGACTTGTTCTCGGTGCCGTCGGTCTCGATGAGGATCTCGTCGATGATGCGCTGCTCGCTGGCCTCGACGCCCTCGATGGCGGGTCCGAGCTCGTCGACGACCGCGGCGACGGCCTTGAGCACGCCCTTGCCGCTGTAGCGGCCCTTGTCGCCGTCGCGCAGCTCGTAGGCCTCGAACGCGCCGGTGGACGCGCCGGAGGGGACGGCCGCCCGCTGGACGATGCCGTCGTCGAGGAGCACCTCCACCTCGACGGTCGGGTTACCGCGCGAATCCAGGATCTCGCGCGCGTTGACAGCCTCGATAAGTGCCACGAAGGACTCCTCGTTGGTTCTTGGGTGGAGAGGGGGCGGAGCGTCGTCGGTCCGTGGTCGAGTCTAGTGACCCCGGTCGGCGGGCGTGGGGCCGGCTTCTCCGCCAGGAGGTCCGAGCCACCGGCGCCCGCGCGACCCGGGCCCTTCGGCAGGGTCGGAGACCCGGCGATCGGGCTGCCGGGTCAGGATGCCGCGGGGGTCACGACGATCGCGAGCGCGATCCCGTCCCAGCCCTTGCGGTCGAGGGTCTGCAGGGCCGTCGCGTCGAAACGGGGGTCGGTGCCGAGCATCTCGATGCCCCGGCGCGCGCCGAGCACCTTGGAGTCGGCGGTCCCGGCATCCGCCACTTCTCCCCCGCGCACGACGTTGTCGAGCACGATCACCGTGCCGGGGCGGCCCAGGCGCGCCGCCCAGTCGAGGTAGACGGTGTTCGACTCCTTGTCGGCGTCGATGAAGACGAGGTCGAAGGGCTCGCCCCCGTCGAGGGTCGGGAGCACCTCCGTACCGCGACCGAGCAGGATCTCCACGCGATCGGCCACTCCGGCCCGCTCCAGGTTCGCCTGGGCGACGGCGGCATTGGCGGGCTCGGCCTCGATCGTGACGACCCGCCCCTCCGCGCCCACGGCGCGGGCGAGCCAGATGGTGGAGTACCCGCCGAGCGTGCCGATCTCGAGCACGCGGCGAGCGCCCGCGACGCGCGTGAGCAGGTGCAGGAACTTGGCGTTCACCGGAGCGACCTCGATCGCGGGCATGCCGGCCTCGTGCTGCGCCCGCAGCGCGGCGTCGAGGGTCGGGTCCGCCGTGAGGAGCGTCTCGGTCAGGAACGCGTCGACGTCATCGTGGGTGGGCACCCTCCCAGCCTGGCGCGGCGGAGGATGCGGGTCAACGCTCCCCGCGCAGGTGCGCGCGCGTCATCCGGTCGTACTCCTCGTCGGTGAGGTCGTCGAAGCCCTTCGCCTCGACCCGATCCGACCGCATCCACCGGATCATCAGGATGACGAGGATCGGCACGTCCGCGAACTCGGCGATGAACCAGATCATGTCGCCCGCGAGGTGCTGGTCGTGCAGCGTCGACGGCCACCACGACACCGCCTGCGCGGCATCCGGGATGAGATCGAGCACCGAATCGTTCAGGCGCATCAGCAGGCCCGGAACGGAGTCGATCAGGAGCTCGACGAAGGCGAGGAGGAACTCGATCGCGATGAAGGTGCCGGTGTGCACCGCTCCCAGCGCCATCATCGGCAGCACCATCGCGAGCCCCACGAGGGGAACGACGACACCGAGCGAGGCCTCGACGACTGCATCCACGCGCAGGATGCCGGCCACGGGCGTGAGGAAGAGGCAGAACACCGCGGCGATGACCACGGTGGCGACCATCGCGTTCCCGAAGACGCGCGTCACGCGTGACGCCAGCAGGCGCTCCCGCACCGGGGAGGGGACGAGATCCAGGGGGCGGCCCGCCGCGATCCCGGCGGGGACGGCGAAGATCAGCAGCGCGATGCGGGTCGAGAACGCCCACCGCAACTGCCCCGAGTACACGCCGAGGAACCCGAGCTCGATCACGGCGTAGGGAAGGAGCCCCAGGACGAAGAAGCCGATCGAGCGCCGAAGCGGCCAGGCTTCTCCGCGGCGGCGCACCCGGCGGACGCCGAACAGGTACGCGAGGGATGCCACGAACAGCACGCCGAGCGTGAGGGGGTCGGCGCGCCAGGTGCTGAGGAAGTCTTCGACGGGAGGCGTGAGGGCACGCTAGGCCGCGAAGCTATGCGGGAGCCGGGACGCCCCTCGAGGCGGGCTCAGCGGTCCGCCTCGACGGCGACCGGTGCGATCTCGAGCGCCGCGAGGATCGCCGGCAGCAGGGCCTCGGCGGTGCGCCGGTACCCGAGCGCGCTCGGGTGGAAGCGGTCGACGCTGAACATCTCGTCGGGGCGCTCGGCGAACACGGGTCCGACGGCGCGGGCGAGGGCGACGACGCGGCCTCCCGCCCGGTGCACCGCCACCGCTTGCGCCGCGGCGAGCTGCCGCGACGACCGTGCGGCCAGCGCGCGCAGGGGCTGCGGGATCGCCCGCAGCGTGCCGAGGTCGGGGCAGGTCCCCACGACGACGGGGATCCCGTCGTCCCGCAGACCGCGGACGACCTCCTCGAGCTGGCCCGCGGAACGGGATGCCGGGATCCGGTGGGTCACGTCGTTCCCGCCGACGACGATGACCGCGGCATCCGGACGATATCCCTCGGGGAGTGCGGCGATCTGCTCGGCCAGCGCCGAGGTCTCCGATCCGACGACCGCCGCGGTGCGCAGTCGCACCGGCCGCGCCGCCGCGCGAGCGATGCCCTTGGCCAACCGCGCCCCGAGGGTGTCGCGTCGATGCCCGGCGCCCAGGCCCGCCGCGATCGAATCCCCGAGCAGCAGCAGCTCGACCGGTCGCCCCGGGTGCTTCTTGCCGCGCCAGACCCGATCCGCGTCGAGCGCCTGCTCGCCCAGCGGCTTGCCGATGCGGCGACGGGCGATCGCCGCCTGGCGCGCGATGAGGGTGCGCAGCCCCACGGCACCGGCGCCCAGGAGCGCGATCGCGGAGGCGGCGGTCACGGTCACCGGACGACGCATGCTCTGATGACACCGGGCCGCGGTGAACGAGCGGTGGACGCCCCGTGACGACGCGGCGACGGCGGGCTCCCGGCATCCTGAGTCCCGACCGGATGCCGCGCGCCCGCCGCGCGCGTTCAGCCCGCGGTTCGAGCGCTCTGGGCGCGCAGCACGATCGCGAGCACCAGCACCGCGACGGCGAGGGCGATGTCGAGCGCGAGACCCGCGATCAGCTCGTCGCGCCCGGCGGCGCCGGTGACGCTCACGACGCCCCCGATGACGATGACGCCGAACGACAGCGCCAGCTGCTGGGCGGTGCTGAACATCCCGCCCGACAGGCCCGCCGCCTCGACGGGGACCTCGCGCACCACGAGCTGCGTGAGCGGCGAGAAGATCAACGCCTGCCCGACGCCGAGCAGGATCAGCGCGGGCTGCAACCACAGCCCGATGTCGCTCCCCCACGCGATGCCGAGGGTCGCGGCCATGGCGATGAGCGCGACGATCTGCAGGGCGACGCCGAGCACGAGCGTCGTGTCCCCCAGCCGGCTCTGCACCCGCGCGACCGCGAGCGACATGGCCGCGAACACCACCGCGAAGGGC
Source organism: Microbacterium phycohabitans (assembly GCF_032464935.1). Lineage (NCBI taxonomy): Bacteria > Bacillati > Actinomycetota > Actinomycetes > Micrococcales > Microbacteriaceae > Microbacterium > Microbacterium phycohabitans. The sequence goes on along the minus strand of NZ_JAWDIT010000007.1, from coordinate 8,026 downwards.
AGGAGCGCGAGCCCCGCCTGCAGCGAGCTGAGTCCGCCGGCCTCGACGGCGCGCGGGAAGACGTACAACAGAGCCGAGTAGCCGGCGAAGAACAGTGCGGCCGCGATCAGCCCCAGCTGCAGGGGGCGCAGGCGCAGGACGCTGGGCGGCAGCAACGGCACGCGCCCCGACCGCTCGATGCCGTCCTGATGCCGCCACATCGCCACGAAAGCGACGGCGGCGACGACGAGGGCGACCGCGACGGGCCACGACCAGTTCCACACCGGTCCGAAGGTGAGAGCCACGGACGCCGCGAGGATGCCGACGGCGAGCGCCGCGGTCCCGATGAGGTCGATGGCCACCACCTCGTGCGAGCGGGAGCGCGGTGCGAGCGGTGCGAACGAGATCGCCGCGACCGCGATGAGGGCGACGACGACGAACACCGCGCGCCAGCCCTCGACGGGACCGAACGACAGGGCCGCGAGAGCGCCTCCGGCCACCTGGCCCACGGCGGCGCCGATCCCACCGCTCGCGCCGAAGGCGGCGATCGCCCGGGTGCGCGCCGCTCCGCGCGAGGTCGCCTGGATCGTGCCGAGCACCTGCGGCGTGCACAGCGCCGCTCCCACGCCCTGGACGACCCGGGCCGCGATCAGCGTCTCGATCGACGGGGCCAAGGCGCACGCGATCGCCGACACCAGGAACAGTCCCATTCCGAGCGTGTACAGCCGGTGGCGTCCGAAGCGGTCGCCCAGTCGTCCACCGAGGATCAGCAGCACCGCGAACGGGATGCCGTACGCCGCGATGACGAGTTCGAGGGCGATGTCGCCGGCGGCGAACCGCTCCCGGAGCGTCGGGAGGATCACGGTGACGGCGTTGAAGGCGAAGGTGCCGGCGCCCGGCCCGAGCAGGAAGCCGAGGTAGCGCCAGGTCGGCACGTCGTCGGCCTGGGGGCGGATGGGCACCGGGGCGCTGCCGGTCGCCGGCTGTGCGGAGGTGGTCATGGTGCCAGCATGGAAGGCGTGACATCCTGGTACCAGGAGCCCCGTCATCCTGGTACTGACAGCACTCCCCAGGGGGCGGGCGAGCCACCGGCGCGGTTCTAGGATCGCCGGAGGAGGATCCCATGACCCGGTCCGACGATGTCCGCGCGGAGTTCGCGGCGTTCCTGCGCAGTCGTCGTGCGCGCCTGCGCCCCGCCGACGTCGGTCTGCCCGACGGAACCCGGCGCCGGGTCGCGGGACTGCGCCGAGAAGAGGTCGCCCAGCTCGCCGGGGTGGGGCTGACCTGGTACACCTGGCTCGAGCAGGGGCGGCCGATCGCCGCCTCGGCTCAGGTCGTCACGGCGATCGCCCGCGCACTCCTGCTGAGCGATGACGAGCGCGACCACCTCTTCGCCCTCGCCGACCTCCCCCTCCCCGACCGTGCGGCGCGGATGTGCGTCGGGCAGACGCACCTCGATCTGCTCGAGAAGCTCATGCCCTACCCCGCCGCGGTGCAGACGTCGCGGTTCGACATCCGCGCCTACAACCGGTCCTACCGCTACCTCTTCGACGACCTCGACGACCTGCCCGTCGAGCGCCGCAACTGCGCCGTGCTGCTGTTCACCGACTCCGCGTGGCAGCGGGCCCACGTCGACCTCGACCACGCGCAGCGACGCATCGCCGCCCGCCTGCGCGCCGCCTACGGCCGCCACCACGACGAAGCGTCGTGGCAGCGCTTCGTCGCCGAGCTCGACGCGGAGTCCCCGCGCTTCGGCGAGCTCTGGCGACTGGGCGACGTCGGCGGGGAACGCAACGCCCCCAAGCACCTCGTGCACCCCCGCGTCGGCGAACTGCACCTCGAGATGTCGAGCCTGTGGATCGACGAGGCCCTCGGCTCGCGCGTGGTGTGGTTCTCACCCCGCGATGCCGCGACCGCCGAGCGTCTGGAACGGCTCGCCGCCGAGCGCCCGAGCGAAGCACTGGTCAGCACCGCGGCCTGATCCCGGCACGGGTCCGCCTCGTCGCCGGCGCGACGCGACCGTCGCCCTCACGAGAGGGGCTTGAGCTCCAGGGAGTCGGCGGTGGTCTCGGTGCCCACCGAGGCGAACGCGGTGTACCCGTCGGCCGCAGAGCGCTCCAGCAGGGCCTTCATGTTCTTCACCCGCTGCTCGAGGCGCACGCGCGCCCCGTCGGCGACGAGTCGGCTCTTAAGCGCGACCAGTCGGTCCAGCGGAACGTCCCGGTCGTGCACGAGCACGACGGAGCGCTCCCCGTCGGCACCGTCGTCGGGCAGCAGGTCGACGATCCGCTCGAACCCGATCGAGAAGCCCACCGCCGGTACTTGCTGGCCGAGGAACCGCCCGATCATGCCGTCGTATCGGCCGCCCCCGCCGAGGGAGTAGTCGACGCTCGGGTGGGCGAGCTCGAAGATAGTGCCGGTGTAGTACCCCATGCCGCGCACGAGGAACGGGTCGAACACCAGCGGTGCGTCCGCACCGCGCGCCGCGGCCACGGTCTCGCCGAGCGAGACGAGATGAGCGATGACCTCGTCGGGGATGCCGTCCGGCAGGGCCGCGCGGATGCCGGCATCGTCGAACGAGGGGGTGGCGGCGGGTCGGTCGAGATAGGCGTCGAGGGCGTCCACGGCGGGGCCGCTCGCCTCACGGTCGCGGAGCTCCGCGACGACTCCCGACGGGCCGATCTTGTCGAGCTTGTCGACGGTGATGAGCACTCCCGGCCGCTCGTCCGGAGCGAAGCCGAACGCGTCGAGCATCGCGTCGAGCACCCGGCGGTCGTTCACGCGGATCGATCCGCCCTCGAGTCCCAGCGTGTCGAGCACGTCGAGGCTCGCGACCATCAACTCCGCCTCGGCGCGCGCCGAGGCGTCGCCGATGATGTCGATGTCGCACTGCATGAACTGGCGGTAGCGCCCCTTCTGGGGGCGCTCCGCGCGCCACACCGGCGCCATCTGGATCGCCCGGAAGACGGTGGGCAGCTGCGCACGGTTGGTCGCGTAGAAGCGCGCCAACGGAACGGTGAGGTCGTAGCGCAGGCCCAGGTCGGCGAGGGCCGCCGGGTCGTCGGCTGCGGCGCGGATACCCTCGGCATCCATCCCCCGCTTGAGGATGCTGAACGACAGCTTCTCGTTGTCGCCGCCGAGACCGGCGTGCAGACGGGAGTACTCCTCCATGACGGGGGTCTCGATCTCGTCGAAACCGTGCGCGCGGTAGCGCTCCCGGATGACGGCGAGCACGCGCTCGCGACGGGCCTTGTCGGCGGGGAGGAAGTCGCGCATGCCGCGCGGCGGGTTCACGGATGCCACCCGTCCATTGTTCCAGGCTCCCGGCCGTCCCCCGCGCGCCCGAGACCACGCGTCCGCGCGAGGTCACCCTCTCCCGCCTCGCCGCGCCGGGCGCCCTCGACCCGATCATGTGCGCTCGGGCGGGGTGCGTCAGTCGACCCGCGAGACGGCCCCCTGCTCCGCCGCTCGCACGTCGGCGCGCAGCGCGCGGAGGCGCTCGCGCAGCGCGCGCTCGGCATCCCAGCCGTGCGCGCGCGCGAACTGCACCAGCGTCAGCAGCGCATCGCCGAGCTCGGCCTCGGTCTCCGGATCCGCGAGGTGGTGCGACGGCGCCGGCACCCCGACCTGCGCCGCCTTGCCCACGAGCTTCTGCGCGAGAGAGAGCGACGGCATGTGCTCGCTGACGCCGTCGAGCACGCTCGTGCGCTCGCGCTTCTCGGCCGCCTTCGCGGCGTTCCAGTGCACGAGCACTTCTTCGGGGGTGGATGCCACGGCATCCGCGAAGACGTGCGGATGCCGGCGCACCATCTTCTCGGTGAGCCCGCGCGCGACGTCGTCGATGTCGAACGGCTCCTCGGCATCGCCCGCCGCGATCTCGGCGTGGAAGAGCACCTGCCACAGCAGGTCGCCGAGCTCCTCCCTGAGATCGGCCCGTGTTCCGGTCTCGACCGCGTCGATGACCTCGGCACTCTCCTCCTCCAGGTACGGCACGAGGTCGCGGTGATCGATCTGCTGCGTCCACACGCAGCGCTCGCGCACCGCACGCATGGTCTCGGCGGCTTCCCGCAGGGCGTCGTCGCTCACGGTCTCTCCCTCCGCGGGCCCGGCGGCCCCGTCGACTGCGAGTATGCCCCGGCCCGACGGTCGCAGGCTCCTGACGTGCCGAAACGCACGCGCCCGGCCCCTTCCCGACCGCGACCGACCCGGCATCCGTCGGCGTGTTCCCGGTCACCGTGTCCCGACCTCCGGAGATTTCCGGATGCCGCACGGCCGACGTCGCCAATTCCTCTGGCCGCGGGCCCTCGATCCCGGAGAAAGTCCGGAGTTCGGCCCGTGTGGCCGTCGAGGAACGTCACACGTGATCTGCACGCAACAGGACGCGGATAATCTGGGGCGTGTGCGTGAACTGACCCCGACCGAGGCCATCGACCTCGTGGGCCGCTTCGAAGCCGGCCAGGAACTGCCCGAGCAGATGCGCGCCGACGTGCGCCTGCTCGGATCGCTCCTCGGCCGCGTCCTTCAGGAGAGCGGCTCCCCCGGACTGTACGACGACGTCGAGCGGCTGCGCACGGCGACGATCCAGGCCTACACCGACGAGACATCGGAGGCGTTCGAGCGGGCCGCGGCGATCGCCGACGGGTTCTCGATCGAGCGCGCCGACGAGGTGGCCCGTGCCTTCACTGCGTACTTCCACCTCGTCAACCTCGTCGAGGAGCACCAGCGCGTCCGCGTCCTGCGCGAACGCGGTGACGCCCCCTCGCGCTCCGGCACGCCCGACACGATCGCCGCGGCGTTCGACCGTCTGGCCGGCGAGGTCGGACGCGAGACGGCGCTCGAGCGCCTGCAGTCCCTGCGCTTCCACCCCGTCTTCACCGCCCACCCCACCGAGGCGCGCCGGCGGGCGATCTCCACCAGCATCCGTCGCCTCTCCGAGCTGCTCGCCGAGCACGACGACGCCGCCGGCAACGACAGCGAGAGCCGCCGCGCCGAGCGCCGCATGCTCGAGGAGATCGACACGCTCTGGCGCACCGCTCCACTGCGACGCGAGAAGCCGTCGCCGGTCGACGAGGTGCGGTCGGTGATGGCGGTCTTCGACGAGACCCTCTACACGGCCGTGCCCCGTGTCTACCGCCGCATCGACGACATCCTCCAGGGCGAGAACGCCGGGGCCCGCGCCCCCATCGTGAAGCCCTTCGTGCGGGTCGGCTCCTGGGTCGGCGGCGACCGCGACGGCAACCCGTTCGTCACGGCGTCCGTCACGCGCAAGGCCTCCGCGATCGCCAGCGAGCACGTGCTGCTGGGCCTCGAGCGGACGACGCAGCGCGTCGGTCGCGGATTGACCCTGGATGCCGAGACCACCCCACCCAGTGACGCCCTCGTCGCACTGTGGCACCGCCTGCGCGCGGCCGACGAGGACGCCGCCGCGGAGATCGCCGAGCGCTCCCCCGACGAACCGCACCGCCGCATCCTGCTGCTGCTCGCCCGCAAGATCGCCGCGACCCGCACGCGCAACGCCGACCTCGCCTACCGCGATCCCGAGCACCTGCTGGCCGACCTGCGCTGCGTGCAGGACTCCCTCGTCGCCGCGGGTGCCGCTCGCCAGGCCTACGGTGCACTCCAGCGCCTCGTATGGCAGGTCGAGACCTACGGCTTCCACCTCACCGAACTCGAGGTGCGCCAGCACTCGGCTGTGCACCGCAAGGTGCTCGACGAGCTCCGTGCCGGCGACGCGCGCAGCGAGCTGACCGAGGAGGTGCTCGAGGTCTTCCGCTCGATCGCCTATGTGCAGGAGCGCTTCGGACCGCGCGCCGCCGGCCGCTACATCGTGTCGTTCACGCAGTCGGCGCAGGATCTCGCCAACGTCCACGAGCTCGCGACCTTCGCGATGGGCCCCGGTGAGCAGCCTCCCGTGCTCGACGTCATCCCGCTCTTCGAGACGTTCGCCGACCTGCAGGCCGCCCCCGGCATCCTGGCCGAGATCGTGTCGCACCCGGCCTTCGTCTCCCGGCTGGATGCCACCGGCCGCCGCCTCGAGGTCATGCTCGGCTATTCCGACTCCTCGAAGGACGTCGGCCCCGTCGCCGCCAACCTCGCGCTCTACGAGGCGCAGGCGAAGATCTCGACGTGGGCCCAGGCGGAGGGCATCGAGCTCACGCTCTTCCACGGACGTGGCGGTGCCCTCGGGCGCGGCGGCGGTCCCGCGAACTCCGCGATCCTCGCGCAGCCCCCGCACTCGGTCGACGGTCGCTTCAAGCTCACCGAACAGGGCGAGGTCATCTTCGCCCGCTACGGCGACCCCGACATCGCGATGCGTCACATCGACCAGGTCGCCGCGGCGGTGCTCACGGCATCCTCGCCGTCGATCGAACGCCGCAACCGCGGTGCCGCCGACGCCTTCGCCGACGTCGCCCAGAAGATGGACGTGGCCTCGCGCGAGCGCTTCTTCGCTCTCGTGAAGGCCCCCGGCTTCGCTCCGTGGTTCGCCACGGTCACGCCGATGGAGGAGCTCGGGCATCTCGCGCTGGGCTCCCGGCCCGCCCGTCGCGGCCTCTCGGTCGAGTCGCTCGAAGACCTCCGCGCCATCCCGTGGGTGTTCTCGTGGACGCAGGCACGCATCAACCTCGCCGGCTGGTTCGGGCTCGGCAGCGCTCTCGACGCCGTCGGCGACGCGCAGCGTCTCAGCGAGGCGTACGAGCAGTGGCCGCTGTTCCGCACGATGATCGACAACGTCGCGATGAGCCTCGCGAAGGCCGACGAGCGTATCGCCCGGCGCTACCTCGCGCTCGGCGACCGCGACGACCTCGCCCAGCTCGTGATGGAAGAGATGCTTCTCACCCGCTCCTGGGTCGAGCGCATCACCGGCGGCGACCTGCTCGGCAACAAGCCGATCCTCCAGCGCGCGGTCAAGATGCGCAGCCCCTACGTCGACGCGTTGTCGCTCCTCCAGCTGCGGGCGCTTCGCGCCCTGCGCGACGTCGATGCAGAGAACCCGACTCCGGATGCCGAACACCAGCGCCTCCTGCTGCTGTCGGTCAGCGGTGTCGCGGCCGGCCTGCAGAACACCGGCTGAGCGACTCCGCCCCGTCGATGCGCCGGCTCCTCCTCACGAGGGGTCGGCGCATCGTCGTCTCACGGCGACGGCGTCGCGGCCACCGCCACGCCGAGTCAGTCGATTCGGCGGTCCGTCCCGTGGCGGGAGAGGCTGCGGCCGTAACGCTCGGTGAGCTGCACCATGAGATCCGGCGTCTCGCGGTCCAGTCCGAAGACGTACCCGGGGAAATCGAGCTCCTTCTGCGCCGCCCAGATCTCTTCGTGACGATCGGGCGGGAGGATCAGCAGGGGATCCCCCACGGCCACCCAGGAGATCGGCACGACGGTTTCCGGCGGGAACACGGTGCGGAGGTGCACCACGGCGTTGATGCGCACTTCGCTCCGGTCACCGATCTCGGCGCCGTTGAAGACGCGCGTTCCCGTGGCGAGGAACACCTCCTCGCCGATGTCCGCCCCGGCGATGCTCGCCATCGGGCCGACGAGCGTGTGCGCGCCGACGTGGACTGCGTGGGTGGAACTCGCCCGCACGATGGCGTTCTCCATCACGATCGTGTTCTCCCCTAGGACGATCGGACTGCCCTCCGCCGTGATGACGGCTCCGTGCAGCACCTGACAGCCCGCGGCAACCGTCACGTCTCCGCTGATGACCGCGGTCGGCGCGACCACCGCATCGGGGTGGATACGCGGTTCCGATCCCAGGTGTGCGAACAGCATCGAGTGTCCTTCCGGTGGGTGATGCACAGCGTAGACCCGTGCCTCACCGAGCCGCGAGCACGTCGCCGTCCGGGTACGACGAAGCGCCGGTACGCGTCCCCCGTGTTCACGGAGGGTGCGTACCGGCGCTGTCATCTCACGGGGAATGTCCCCCGTGAATGCGAAATGGCCACCCAGCGTTGGGTGGCCATTTCGTTAAAGGAAGTCCGGCGGTGTCCTACTCTCCCACAGGGTCCCCCCTGCAGTACCATCGGCGCTGAGAGGCTTAGCTTCCGGGTTC
>NZ_JAWDIT010000006.1:0-121700 GCF_032464935.1 Microbacterium phycohabitans | reverse complement strand
GACCCCCGGCGGCGGCACCCAGGGCGGCGGCGCGGCGGGCGGCTCCGGGCCGGGCGCCGCCGCGGGCGGCTCCTCGGCGCGCGACGGCGCGGGCCGCTCGGCCGGCGGCGGAGGTGCCGGCGGCGGGACGAGCACCGCCGATACGGCCCTGCTGTCGTGGCTCGAGCAGAACGCCGCGGGCTCGGAGTACCTCGCCGCGACCTTCGGCGCGCAGTCCGCGGCATCCCTCATCCTCGCCAGCGACGGCGGATCGTTCCTGCCCATCGGCGGATTCAACGGAACGGATGCCGTGCCCACGCTCGACGAGTTCGTCTCACTCGTGAAGGCGGGCGACGTGCGCTACGTCATCGAGGGCCAGGAGCGCAGCGGTGGGGGAGGGTTCGGCTCGTCGTCCGCGTCGAGCTCGAGCACCTCGGCCCAGATCCGCGAGTGGGTCGGACAGAACTGCGCGATCGACAGCAGCGCGCCCTCGACGGTCTACGCCTGTTCCTGATCGGGCCGCTCCCGCCGCCCCGTCGACGGGATCGAGCGTCCAGGACACGCGGACGGTTCCGCGGACCTTCCGGGTGTTGTGGACACTCGAGCGAGCCGGGGGCCACGGCGGACGACGCGTCGCGACGGGAGGGCGAGGCGGCGCCGGCGGCGGGCGGGCACCGGACGGCTCTGCCCGGGGGAGGGCGAGGCGGCTAGGGGCGGCCGAGGAACTCCAGGCCCGCCTCGCGGAACGCACGCGCTCCGGGCGCGTTGACGTGGTGCCGCCCCGGGATGTCGGCGAACTCGCCGCGGGGGAGCAGGCTCGCCAGGTGCGCGGACTGATCGTGGATCGGGTCGTCGGTGCCCGTCGCGATCAACACGGGCTGCTGCGGGGGAGACGTCGGGTCGGGATCGGTCTCGCCCAGGCGCATCCCCTCGGCGATCGCGACGAGCGCGCGCAGGTCGTTGCCGGGCACGCGCTCGGCGAGCGAGACGTAACGCTGGGTCGTGGCATCCTGAACGGGCTCGCCGTGGTCGAGGAACGCCCGGGCCTGCTCGACCTGGAGGCGCGCGAGCGGTCGACCGTCGGGGATGCCGCCGAGCACCGCGCGCTCGACGTGCTCGGGGGCGTCGACGGCGAGCTGCCAGCCCACCCGACCGCCGAGCGAGTAGCCGAGGTAGCGCACCTGATCGACGAGATACGTGTCGAGCACGGCGACGAGGTCGGCCACGAGGGTGGGCATGGTGTACGCCGCGGCATCGTGGGGCTTCTCGCTCGCCCCGTGGCCGCGCTGGTCCACCGCGATCACCCGGAAGCCCGCGCGCAGCAGGTCGCGCACCCAGCCGGTGTTGATCCAGTTGTCACGCGTGCTCGAGCCGAATCCGTGCACGCACAACACGGGATCCGCCTCGGGATCGCCCCAGGAGTAGGTGGCGAGGCGCACGTTGTCGCCGACGATGACGAACTGCGCGGGAGGGATCTCGGTGAGGGCGGGCACGGCATCCATTCCTCCGATCCTGGCAGAACGCCGCGCGCGGCCCGCGGTACTGGTCATAGTGGTCTCATGGGTTTCACGCGCGCCGAGCTCGACTCCTTCCGGGATGCCACGGTGCCCGACCTCGTGGAGCCCGGGGTGCGGCTGCTCTTCGTCGGCATCAATCCCGGGCTGTGGACGGCCGCCACGGGCACGCCGTTCGCCCGGCCCGGCAACCGCTTCTGGCCGGCTCTGGTGACGGCCGGGATCCTGCCCCGCATCCCCGCGTACTCGGCGACGCTGGGGGAGTCCGATCGGCGGCTCGTGTTCGATGCCGGCATCGGGGTGACCAACATGGTCGCGCGCGCGACGGCCCGGGCCGATGAGCTCTCGCGCGACGAGCTGCGGGCGGGCGCGGAGGCGCTCGCGGGGCGGGTCGCGACCTGGCGGCCCCGGGTGGTCGCGATCGTGGGGCTGACCGCCTATCGGCAGGGATTCGATCGCCCGAAGGCCGTCGCGGGACGGCAAGACGCGTCGATCGCCGGGTGCGAAACATGGGTCCTCCCCAACCCGAGCGGACTGAACGCCCATGACACCGTCGACTCCCTCGCCGCGGCCTACGCGGCGCCCGCACGTGCGGCGGGGGTGCTCTCATGACCCGGCGGCTCGCGGCCCTCGTCGCCCTCGTCGCGGTCGTCGCGGCGGGACTCGCGGTGCACCGCCTGCTGCCCGCCTCGGTCGCGTCCGACGTCGCCGGAGACGCGCTCTACGCCGTCGCGGCCTACACGGGACTCGTCCTGCTCCTCCCGCGCGCGCGACGGCCCATACTCGCGGCGGCCGCGGCGCTGTGGTGCGTCGCCGTCGAACTGCTGCAGCTGACCGGGGTGCCGGTCGCTCTGGCGGAGCGGATACCGGTCGCCGCGCTCGTTCTCGGCTCGGGCTTCGACGCACGCGATCTCGTCGTCTACGTGCTCGCCGTCGTGAGCGCTCTCGGCGTCGACCGCGCGGTGTCGGGCGCGCGCGGTCGGCGGGCCGAGGCGATGGCGCGGTCGCGGTGAGGGCGGCCCCGCCGAGGGCCGGCGACCGCGCCGGGGTGAAGACCTCGCTCTGACGGCTCCTCCCCGGGGACGGATGCCGCGACGCCCGCGCGCCGCGCGGTAGCGTGACGGTTCCGCGACGAAAGGAGGGGCCGGTGCTCGTGCAGTTCGACGGGGTCGTGTTCCGGTGGGAGGCCCGGAGCGACAGCGACTGGTACTTCGTCGCCCTCCCACCCGAGCTGAGCGACGACATCCGTGAGACCCAGACGTTCCGCCGCGGGTTCGGCGGGGTCCGCGTCGACGCCACCATCGGCGCCACCGTGTTCCGCACGTCGATCTTCCCGCAGGCGGGCGGCGTCTACGTCCTCCCGCTCAAGCGCGCGGTCCGCGACGCCGAGGGCATCGAACCGGGCGGCACGGTCGTGGTGGAGCTCGCCGTCCTCGACGCCTGAGGCGCGCGGTGCTGCGGCAGTCGTCCGGGGCCTCGTCGACGGCTCTCCCCGCCCTCGCCCTCTCGCTGTTCGCGGTCGTGAGCGTCGTGCTCGCGGTCATCGACGTGCGTCGACGTCGACTGCCCGACGTCGTCGTCCTCCCGGCGACGATCGCGGCGGTACTCGTCCTGACGATCGCGGCCGCGGCCACCGGTCGCCCGGCGCGCGCGGCCGACGTCGCGCTCGGCGCCCTCGGGGCATTCTGCGCGTGTCTCATGGTGCGCCTCGCGCGGCCCGAGGCGTTCGGCGGCGGCGACGTCAAGCTCGCCGCGCTCGTGGGCGCGCACCTCGGGTGGTTCGGCCCCGAGGCCGTGGCATCCGGGATCGCCCTCGGTTTCGTGGCCGCCGGGTGCGCCGCCGTCGGCGTCGTCGCGGCGGGCGGGCGCGGTGCGAGCCTGCCGTTCGGTCCGTTCCTGCTCCTCGGCGCGTGGGTGCGGGTGCTGGCCGAGATGCGGTGAACGACGGCGGCCGACTGTCGCGCAGCGAACGGTGGGTCAAGCCCGTCCGACATCTCGTCGCCGCACGGATAGCCTGACCCCATGGCCGACCTCATCCGTCGCGTCACCGCGTGGGCCCTGTCGCTCCGCCTCGTGCGCGCCTTCCTCGTCTACTCGGGGGCACGCGGCCCCGTCCTCGCAGACAGCGTCACCTACCGCACACTGTTCAGCCTGTTCGCCGCGGTGCTGCTCGGCTTCTCCGCGGCCGCGGTCTGGTTGTCGGGCAATCCCGAGGGTCTCGCGGCACTCGAGCGCTCGGTGAACAACGTCGTCCCCGGACTGGTGGGCCCCGACGGACTCCTCGACGTCAGCGAGATCAAGGCGCCGACGGAGTTCACCATCGCGGGCGTGATCGGAACGATCGGTCTGCTCGGTGCGGCGATCGGGGCGATCGGCTCTTTGCGCACGGCCCTCCGCCAGATCGCGGGAGTGGCCACCGACGACACGCTGCCCGTGCTCGTCATCCTCCGCAATCTCGCCGTCGCCATCGGCATCGGTGTCGCCCTCGTCGGCGCGGCCCTGGTGACGTTCCTCGCGACCGCCGGTCTCACCTTCGTCCGGGGCCTCCTCGGCATCTCCGCGGACTCGTGGCTCACCGGCGTGCTGACCTGGTCGCTCTCCACGATCGTCGTGCTCGCCCTCGACACCGCCGCGGTGGCGGTCGCGTTCGCGGTGCTCTCGGGCCTGAAGACCCGTCGCCCCACGCTGTGGCGTGGTGCCCTGCTCGGGGGCGTCGGTCTGGTCGTGCTGCAGCAGTTGTCGGGGCTGTTCGTCGGCAGTGCGGGCAACAACCCCCTGCTGACCACGTTCGCCTCTCTCATCGCGCTGCTGCTGTGGCTCAACCTGTCCAGCCAGGTCATCCTCATCGCGGGGGCATACATCACCGTCGCCACCGAGGAGGACCACGACCGCGTCCGCGCGAAGTACGGCGCCTCCACCTTGATCCAGTTCCGCGTGCGTCGCGCCGAGAAGGCCGTCCGCGCCGCCACGGGGGAGTTGGATGCCGCCCGCACGGCCGAGCAGAAGGAGCGCGAGACCCTCGCCCGAAACGATCCCGCCGCCGCCACACGCGCGGACGAGGCCGAGGCGGAGTCCCGTGTCTGAGCCGGCATCGCCCGCTTCCGCGCGCGTCGCGGCCTACACCGCCGACGCCGTCCGCGCCGCCGAGGCGCCCCTCCTCGCCGAAGGGCGGCCGCTCATGCGGTGGGCCGCTCACGCCCTCGCCGCGGTCGTCTCGGTCGAGAGCGACACGACGCCCGGACCGGTGCTGGTCCTCGTCGGCGCGGGAGACAACGGGGGAGACGCGCTGTACGCCGCCGCCGAGCTGGCGCGTTCCGCCGATTCCCGCATCGACGTCGTGCTCGTGCGCGACCGGGTCCATCGCGCCGCCCTCGACGCGGCCGTCTCCGCCGGGGCCGTCGTGCGTCCGGCGTCGGAGGTCTGCGCCGCGATCGAGGGCTACACCCTGGTGCTGGACGGCATCCTGGGGATCGGTCGTCTCGCCGACCGGCGGATGCGCGGCAGCGCCCGCGCGATCGTGGAGTGCTTGCTCGCCCGAGAGCGTCGACCGCGCATCGTCGCCGTCGACCTCCCGAGCGGGCTCGACCCCGATGACGGATCCGCGGATGCCGCCGTGCTCCCCGCCGACGTCACGGTCACCGTCGGTGCGCTCAAAGCCGGACTCGTGCGGGGCCGAGGCCCGGAGCTCGCCGGGCGGGTGCACCTGGTCGACCTCGGACTCGAGCCGTACCTGCGACGGGCACACCCGGCGATGACGGCGCCGATCGAGATCGTGCGGGTCGAATCGCCCGGATCCCTCGCCGACGCGTAGGGCGGGCGCGTCGCCGGCCGCTCTTAGCGGGCGTAGCGTTCGACGAAGGTGCGGAGCATGCGCGACGGTGCCGTGACGGGTGCGCGCCGCACCGCCGCGAGGGTGAGATCGAGCTCATCGGGAGCGAAGTAGCCGTACCCGGCGTAGGCGTGGATGCGGGTGACGATCCCGTCGACGTCGAGTTCGGGGTGGAACTGCGTGGCGTAGACGTTGCGTCCCACGCGGAACATCTGCACCGGGCACGTGGCGGACGACGCCAGCAGCACCGCCGAGGCCGGGAGGTCGCTGATGGCCTCTTTGTGCCCGACGAACGCGGCGAAGGAGTCGGGGAGCCCCTCGGCCAGGGGATCGGCGCGCCCCTTGGGGGTCAGCGCGACCTCGACCACGCTGATCGGCTCGGCGTAGGTCCCGTCGATGGGTGCTGCGATGTGCGTGCCGAGGGTGCCGACGCCGTAGCAGGCGCCGAGGAAGGGCGCGTCGCGCGCGACGACCTCGGCGACGAGCTGCGCCATCTCGGCCTCGACGCGGCGCTGGACCGCGGACTTGCGCTCGAGCGGGTCGGACGCGTTGAACGGGCTTCCGCCGACGAGCACGCCCGACACCTCGTCGAGATCGAGGGCGGGCATCGCCTCGCGCTCCAGACGCACGCGGCGCAGGCGGTGCGGCGGCAGGCCGGTGTAGCGCAGGAAGAGCGCGTACTCCTCGTCGGCCGGACCGTCTTCGGCACGCGTCGCGAGCAGCACGAACGGGCGGTCACCGGGCAGATCCGTCGCGCTCACCCGAGCGAGTCTAGGCGAGCGCAGGACGGCCGCCGGGCGGTGCGGGCGAGGCTCGGGAGCGACCACGGCGACCGGTGCCGAGGGCGCGGGCGGCAGGGCGTCGGTGGCGAGGCCGCACGGACCCAACGCTGTCAAGGCGCGGGGCGCCGTCGCCGACGCGGTCTACGCTGGCGGCATGGCTATTGCACGACTGACCGGAGGCCCGCTCGACGGGCAGGTGATCCCGCTCGAGAACGAGTCCGACGACACGCTGATCATGCCCTACAGCGAGGGTCAGCTCGTCTACCGCCGAGAGGGCGAGCCCACGAACACGGGCGAGTCCGACGGCCCGACCCAGGCGGTCTTCGTCTTCAGCGAGGAGACCGAAGACATCAACCCCGACGCCGACGGACGCGACGATTGAGCGCAGGCCCGAACGGGTCGTCGAACGTCGAGGTCGAGGCGAAGTACGACGTCGACGACGACACGCCCCTGCCCGACTGGTCGGCCGTCCCCGGGGTGGTCGCCGTCGGTGACCCCGAGCCCCGCGATCTCGACGCGCGCTACCTCGACACCCCCACGGCCGACCTGGCCCGTGCGGGGGTCGCGATGCGCCGCCGCACGGGAGGCCCCGACGCGGGCTGGCACGTGAAGGGCCCCGCCGAGGGCGCCGGCCGCACCGAGACGCAGTGGCCGCTCGAGTCCGACGCCGACCCCGACGCCGACCCGGTCGTGCCCCCCGCGGTCCTGGATGCCGTCGCCGCGATCGCCCGCCCGCCGTTCGTCGCCCTCGCGCGACTGCGCAACCACCGCACGGCCTATTCGCTCCGGGATGCCGAGGGCCGAGAGGTCGCCGAGTTCGTCGACGATCGGGTCCGTGCGCGCGACGAGCGCCGGGGCGTGGAGTCCTCCTGGCGGGAGTGGGAGGTCGAGCTCGGCGCCGCCGCCCCGACGGACGACGCGGGCCGTGAGGCGTTCTTCGCGGCGGTCGACGCGGCGGTGTTCGCCGCCGGGGGCCGCCCCGCGGCATCCGGTTCGAAGTTGGCCCGCACCCTGGGTCACTGACGCCGCCGCCCCTCGCCCACGACGAAGGCCCGCCCGGATGAACCGGGCGGGCCTTCGTCGTTGATCGGTTGATCAGAGGTTGATCATGTGCCCCGCGAGGCCGTGGAACGCCTCCTGCAGGCCCTCCGACAGCGTCGGGTGGGTGTGCACGTTACGGGCCGCCTCGAGGGCGGTGAGGTCCCACTTCTGCGCGAGGGTGAGCTCGGGCAGAAGCTCGGAGACGTCGGGGCCGATGAGGTGGCCGCCGATGAGTTCGAGCGTCTCGGCGTCGGCGACGAGCTTGACGAAGCCGACGGGCTCGCCGAGGCCGTTCGCCTTGCCGTTGGCCGAGAAGGGGAACTTCGCGACCTTGATGTCGTGGCCGGCGTCGCGCGCCTGCTGCTCGGTGAGACCGAACGAGGCGACCTGCGGGTTGCAGAAGGTGGCGCGCGGCATGTTGCGGTAGTCGCCGAGCGTCTGCGTCTCGGCATCGCCGATGGTCTCGGCGGCGACCACACCCTGCGCCTCGGCCACGTGCGCGAGCTGCAGCTTCGCGGTGACGTCGCCGATCGCGTAGATGTGCGGCACGTTGGTGCGCATGTGGTCGTCGATGTCGATGGCGCCGCGCTCGGTGAGCTTCACGCCCGTGTTCTCGAGACCGAAGCCGTCGACCTTGGGGGCGAAGCCGATCGACATGAGCACGCGGTCGGCGTCGATCGATCCGGTCGAGCCGTCTTTCGCCGTGTAGGCGACGGTGACCTTGTCGCCGTGGTCGGTGACGGAGTCGACCTTCGTCGAGGTGAGGATGTCGACGCCGTAGCCCTTGTACTGCTTCTGGATCTCCTTCGAGACCTCGGCGTCTTCGTTGGGGAGGGCGCGGTCGAGGAACTCGATGATCGTGACCTTCACGCCGTAGTTCGTCATGACGTACGCGAATTCCATGCCGATGGCGCCGGCGCCGACGATGACGATGGACTCGGGCAGCTCGCGGGTGAGGATCTGCTCTTCGTAGGTGACGACGTTCTCGCTGAGGGTGACGCCGGGGAGGAGGCGCACCGTGGAGCCGGTGGCGATGATGACGTTGTCGAAGGTGAGCTGCTCTTTGGAGCCGTCGGTCTTGGTCACATCGATGGTGTGGTCGTCGGCGAAGTAGCCGCGACCCTCGTACTCGGTGACCTTGTTCTTCTTCATCAGGTAGTGGATGCCCTTGACGTGACCGGCGGCCACGCTGCGGCTGCGGTCGAAGGCCTTGCCGAAGTCGAAGGTGACGTCGCCCGAGATGCCGAACAGGTCGGCCTTCGCGTGGAAGGTGTGGGCGAGGTCGGCGTTGCGCAGCAGCGCCTTGGAGGGGATGCAGCCGACGTTGAGGCACACACCGCCCCAGTACTTCTCTTCGACGATCGCAACCGACAGTCCCAGCTGCGCACCGCGGACAGCGGCGACGTACCCGCCGGGACCCGCACCAAGAATGACCAGATCGTAATGAGGCATGGTTCCAGCCTATCGCCCGGCGGTGCCGCCACCGGCGGTGTTCCGGCGCCCGCGAGAGGCGAAGACGTACACGAGCACGCCCGCGACGATCACCAGGGCCACGGCCAGCAGGATCCACGGCAGGGGAGAGGCCGCCGACGACTCCTCGACCGGTGCCGCGGTGGGCGTCGCGGCCTCCGTGGGGGCGGCGGAGGCGGAGGCGGCGGGGGAGGGAGACGTCGACGCCGGTGTCGTCGGCGTCGCGGTCGGGGTGGGGGCGGCTTCGGGCACCGTGAAGGCGAACGAGCCGTCGATCGGGTGTCCGTCGCTGGACACGACGCGCCACTTCACGGTGACGGCACCGGATGCCGGCCCCGCCAGCGCCTGGGTCACCTCGGCGCCCGCCGGCTCGGGGGCGCCGTCCGCGAGAGACGTCCCGGCCGCGTCGGTCACCTCGATGACCGTGGCCCCCGCGTCGGTGAGGACGTCGGCGCTGAAGGTGAGGGTGATCCGCTCGGGCAGGGTCTCGAGCACCGCGTCGGCCGACGGGTCGGTCGAGACCAGCTCGTCGTGCGCGGAGGCGGGCGAGGCGGGTACGAGCAGGACGGCGGCGGCTAACAGGAGGGATGCCAGGGCGGCGGGGAGGCTGCGCCGACGCGGCGCCGAAGAGGACGTCATCCTTCGACCCTAACGACGGCCTCGAGGCGACGGGCCGCCCGGCGTGCGTCCTCCGGCCCTTCCTCCCCCTCTCTCGCAAGACCCCTGAGCCTGTCGAAGGGTCCGGGACCGGCGCGGATCCCGGTGGCGTCGAGGGCCTCACCCGCTTCGCGCGCCAGGCCCTTGAGCCTGTCGAAGGGTCCGGGACCGGCGCGGATCCCGGTGGCGTCGAGGGCCTCACCCGCTTCGCGCGCCAGGCCCTTGAGCCTGTCGAAGGGTCCGGGACCGGCGCAGATCCCGGTGGCGTCGAGGGCCTCACCCGCTTCGCGCGCCGGGACGCTGAGCCCGCCGGAAGGTCTCGGCGACCCCTCGACCGCTCCACCGCTGTTCTCACCCGCCACACCCGTCGTGTCAGTGGACTCGACACAGCGGACTCCGGGTCGATAGGTTCGAGTGTCTCGTCGGCCGCTTCCGCGCCCCGAACCGCGGTGTCCGGTGTCGACGAAAACAGACACATCACGCATCACCATGGCCTGCTCGCGGTCGGTCGCCCCCCGTTCGTTTCGGACCGATCGGTTATGGTGAATATGAAGGAGAAGCCGTGGACGAGACCAGCCGATTCGATCGTGAAGAGATCCGACGCGCGGCCGACGCCGCCGCCCGCGACAGCTCGCACGACACGACCCAGACCCACGACGCCGATCTGTCGTTCGTCCCCTTCGGAGCCGACCTCACCGAGGCCGAGCTCGAGGCGATCGGTGCGCTGCCCTCGGGGGCGGCGCTGCTGATCGTGCGGTCCGGTCCCACCACCGGGGCCCGCTACCTGCTCGACACCGACGTCACCACCGTCGGGCGTCACCCCGAGGCCGATCTGTTCTTCGACGACGTGACCGTCTCGCGACGCCACGCCGAGATCATCCGCTCGGGCTCGGCGTTCGAGATCGTCGACCAGCGCTCGCTCAACGGCAGCTACGTCAACGGGGAGCGCGTCGACCGCTCCGCCCTCGTCAACGGCTCCGAGGTGCGTATCGGCAAGTTCCGTCTGAACTTCTTCGGTTCGCCGGTCGACCTGCCCGCGGCAGAGCACTGATGGCGGCAGCCCCCTCCCGTGGTCGTCAGGCGGCTGCGGGGCTGCTCAGCATCGGACAGGTGCTGGCGCGCCTGACCCCCGACTTCCCGGCGCTGACCTCGAGCAAACTGCGCTTCCTCGAGGTGCAGGGCATCGTCTCGCCCACCCGCACGGACTCGGGCTATCGCAAGTTCTCGCCGGCCGATCTCGAGCGACTCCGCCTGGCCTTGACGTTGCAGCGCGATCACTACCTCCCGCTCGTCGTCATCCGCGAATACCTCGAAGACCTCGACGCCGGGCGCAACCCCGCGCCGCCGACGTCGATCCCGTCGATGACCTCCGCGCCGCGTCGGTACCGCCGAGACGAGCTGCTGGCGGCCGCGGGAGCGGGCCCCCAGCTGCTCAACGACGCCGTGAGCACCGGTGTCATCGCGGGCGCCGAGACCTACTCCGAGCAGACCGTGACGCTGCTGCGGGCCCTCGTCGCCCTCGACCGCCACGGGATCGAACCGCGCCACGTCCGCGCGCTGCGCCAGAGCGCCGAACGCGAGGTGTCGCTCGTCGAGTCGGCCCTCTCGGCACTCCTGCGTCGCCCCGATGCGGCCTCCCGGGCCCGTGCGAGCGAGCTCGCGCCGGAGCTCGCGGGCCGTCTCGACGAGGTCCGCACCCTGTTCGTCCGCGACGCGATCGAGCGAATGCTGTCCTGATCGCGACACGCCGCGGCCCTCGGAGCGGATGTCATTGCCGGGGGACCCTCGCTGATCTAGCGTGGAACCAACGAGCCGATGAGGAGGGACGCGAGCATGAACGCTGGCGACGCACTCGGTGAACCCCGGTTCGCCACCGACCTCCTCTTCACCGACGGTCTGCCCGAGATGGATGACGACACCGGCTACCGCGGTGCCGTCGCCGCCCGCGCCGCCGGCATCACCTACCGGCAGCTCGACTACTGGGCCCGCACCGAGCTCGTCGTTCCGACGGTCCGCGGAGCGAGCGGGTCGGGCTCGCAGCGTCTCTACGGCTTCCGCGACATCCTCGTGCTCAAGCTCGTCAAGCGTCTGCTCGACACCGGCATCTCGCTGCAGCAGATCCGCACCGCGGTCGACCAGCTGCGCGCCGCCGGCATCCGCGATCTCGCGGGCACGACGCTCATGAGCGACGGAGCCTCGGTGTACCTCTGCACCTCGAACGACGAGGTCATCGACCTCGTGAGCCGCGGTCAGGGCGTGTTCGGCATCGCGGTCGGCAAGGTTCTCCGCGAGGTCGAGTCGACGCTCGTCGACTTCGAGGCCGCGACGACCGAGGCCGTCGACGAGCTCGCCGCCCGTCGCGCCGCCCGCACCGCCTGACGCGCTTTCCTCTCGCGATCCCGGATGCCACGGCATCCGGGATTCTGTTTTCGACCACCCCGCCGGGCTCTGTGCCTGAGCCGGGAGGTGGCTGAGCTTGTCGAAGCCACCGGTGGTGGCGACGCCCGGACCCTTCGACGGGCTCAGGGTCCTCCGCGAACCCGAAGCGAAACACCGCCCCGGCTGCGCGGCAGCGGGACGGCGTCTCGAGAAGGAGTCAGGCCTGCGGGGCCTCATTGTCGACCGGAATCCGGCCGGTGCGCACGATGCGGTCGAGCAGCGCGTCGAAGTCGGCGGCGAGCTCCTGCGCGGAGTCGCCCGGCCACACGTGCAGGGGCTTCGCCGCGCCCTGTGCCTGCTGCAGCGAGGTGCGCTCGGGCAGCTGGGGGTTGAGCACGAGCGGACCGAACATGTCGCGCAGCTCCTTGATGCGGAACTGGTGCTCGATCGACTGCGGACGCACGCGGTTGACCACGACGCCGAGGGGCTGAAGACGGGGCGAGAGACCACGGCGGATCTCCTCGATCGCGCGCAGCGCACGATCGGCGGCGGCGACGGAGAAGAGCCCGGGCTCGGTGACCACCACGACGCGGTCGCTCGCCGCCCACGCGGTGCGCGTGAGGGCGTTGAGCGAGGGAGCGCAGTCGATCAGCACGAGGTCGTACTCGCTCTCGATCGTGGCGAGGGCCTCTTCGAGCTTCCAGACGTCGCGCACGCTCGGGTGCGGACCGTCGAAGTTGATGGCCGACGGGCTGCCGATCAGCACGTCGATGGTGCCGGGGTGCACCTTGGCCCACCCGCTCGAGGTGATCGCCTGGCGCACGACCTTCTCTTTGGGGTTCGCCAGGACATCGGCGATGTTGAGCCGACCGGCGACCTGGATGTCCATCCCGGTCGACACGTCGGACTGGGGGTCGAGGTCGACGACGAGAGTGCGAACGCCACGCGCGAAGGCGGCCGAAGCCAGCCCCAACGTCACGGTCGTCTTGCCGACCCCGCCTTTGAGAGAGCTGACGGAGAGTACGTGCACGAGAGTCCACGTTACCGTCCCCTAGGCTGTGAGCACATTCAGCTCCGCCAGCTTGACGTGAGGTGCGCATGTTCTCGAAAATCCTGGTCGCCAATCGCGGAGAGATCGCCATCCGCGCTTTCCGTGCCGCTTACGAGGTCGGAGCGCGCACCGTCGCGGTCTACCCGTACGAGGATCGGGCGTCGCTGCACCGTCTGAAGGCCGACGAGGCCTACCAGATCGGCGAGCGCGGTCACCCGGTGCGCGCCTACCTCGACGTCGACGAGATCATCCGCGTCGCGCGTGAGTGCGGAGCCGACGCCATCTACCCCGGCTACGGCTTCCTCTCCGAGAACCCCGAGCTCGCCGAGAAGGCCGCGGCGAACGGGATCACCTTCATCGGCCCTCCCGCCGAGGTGCTGTCGATGGCGGGCAACAAGGTCACCGCCAAGGAGCACGCCATCGCCGCCGGCGTCCCGGTGCTGCGTTCGACGCCGGCATCGGACGACATCGACGCCCTGCTCGGGCAGGCCGAGCAGATCGGCTTCCCCCTGTTCGCCAAGGCCGTCGCCGGAGGAGGCGGACGCGGCATGCGCCGCGTGGAGGCCATGGGCGAGCTGGCGCCGGCTCTGGCCGAGGCGATGCGCGAGGCGCAGAGCGCCTTCGGCGACCCGCGGATGTTCCTCGAGCAGGCCGTGCAGCGTCCGCGCCACGTCGAGGTGCAGATCCTCGCGGATGCCGCGGGCGAGACCGTCCACCTCTTCGAGCGCGACTGCTCGGTGCAGCGCCGGCACCAGAAGGTCATCGAGATCGCGCCCGCGCCGAACCTCGACGACGCCGTGCGGCAGGACCTCCACCGCTACGCCGTCGCGTTCGCCCGGTCGATCGGGTACCAGAACGCGGGCACCGTCGAGTTCCTGCTCGAGACCGCGGGTCCCCGAGCCGGCGAGGTCGTCTTCATCGAGATGAACCCCCGGATCCAGGTCGAGCACACCGTGACCGAGGAGGTCACGGACGTCGACCTCGTGCAGTCGCAGATGCGCATCGCGGCAGGGCAGACTCTGGCCGACCTCCACCTGCAGCAGGACGACATCCACCTGCGCGGGGCGGCGCTGCAGTGCCGCATCACCACCGAAGACCCCACGCAGGGCTTCCGCCCCGACACCGGCAAGATCACCACCTACCGCTCCCCGGGCGGGGCCGGCATCCGTCTCGACGGCGGAACGACGGCGGCCGGATCTCAGGTGAGCCCGCACTTCGACTCGATGCTGTCGAAGCTGTCGTGCCGCGGCCGTGACTTCCCGGCGGCCGTCGCGCGTGCCCGTCGGGCCCTCGCGGAGTTCCGCATCCGCGGCGTCTCCACCAACATCCCCTTCCTCCAGGCCGTGCTCGACGACCCGGCGTTCGTCGCGGGCGACCTCAGTACCTCGTTCATCGACGAGCGTCCCGAACTGCTCAAGGGACGCGAGTCGAAGGATCGCGGCACGAAGATCCTGTCGTGGCTCGTCGACACCACCGTGAACCGCCCGAACGGCGACAACCCCCTCTCGATCGACCCGGGCGCCAAGCTCCCGCGCATCGACCTGGCGGATGCCGCGCCCGCGGGCTCGCGCCAGCGTCTGCAGGAGCTGGGTCCGGTCGGATTCGCGCGAGCGCTGCGCGAGCAGACCGCCCTCGCCGTGACCGAGACCACCTTCCGCGACGCGCACCAGTCGTTGCTCGCCACCCGCGTCCGCACGCGCGACCTCGCGCGGGTCGCGCCCTACGTCGCCCGGATGACGCCGGAGCTGCTGTCGGTGGAGGCCTGGGGAGGCGCGACCTACGACGTCGCGCTGCGCTTCCTCGGTGAGGACCCGTGGGAGCGTCTCGACGCGCTGCGGCAGGCGCTGCCGAACGTCGCCATCCAGATGCTGCTGCGCGGGCGCAACACGGTCGGGTACACGCCCTACCCGACGGAGGTCACCGATGCCTTCGTGGCCGAGGCCGCGGCATCCGGGGTCGACATCTTCCGCATCTTCGACGCGCTCAACGACGTCTCGCAGATGCGGCCCGCGATCGACGCCGTCCTGAAGACGGGTACCGCGGTCGCGGAGGTCGCGCTCTGCTACACCGGCGACCTCCTCGACCCCGCGGAGAACCTCTACACGCTCGAGTACTACCTCGGCCTCGCCGAGCAGATCGTCGACGCGGGCGCCCACATCCTCGCGATCAAGGACATGGCGGGTCTGCTGCGCCCCGCGGCGGCGGCGAAGCTCGTCTCGGCCCTGCGTGAGCGTTTCGACCTCCCGGTTCACGTGCACACGCACGACACCGCGGGCGGTCAGCTCGCGACGCTGCTCGCCGCATCGGCGGCCGGAGCGGATGCCGTCGACGCCGCCGCCGCACCGATGGCGGGAACGACCAGCCAGCCCTCGTTGTCGGCTCTGGTCGCCGCCCTCGCGCACACCGAGCGCGACACGGGGTTGGATCTCGCGGCCGTGAGCGACCTCGAGCCGTACTGGGAGGCCGTGCGTCACCTGTACCGTCCGTTCGAGTCGGGCCTGGCGGGCCCCACCGGACGCGTCTACCGTCACGAGATCCCGGGCGGGCAGCTGTCGAACCTGCGACAGCAGGCGATCGCGCTGGGACTCGCCGACGACTTCGAGCTCATCGAGGACATGTACGCTGCGGCCGATCGCATCCTGGGACGCGTGCCCAAGGTCACACCGTCGTCGAAGGTCGTGGGCGACCTGGCCCTGCACCTCGCCGCGGTGAAGGCCGACCCGGCCGACTTCGAGCGCAATCCGGAGAAGTACGACGTGCCCGATTCGGTCGTGTCGTTCATGGCCGGTGAACTCGGCGACCTGCCGGGCGGGTGGCCCGAGCCGTTCCGGTCGAAGGTGCTGGCGGGTCGGGAGGCGAAGACGGGCGTGACCCCGCTCACCGAGGCCGACACCGCGGCGTTGTCGGGGGAGTCCGCGGAGCGGCGGGCACGGCTGAACCACCTGCTGTTCCCGGCTCCGACGCGCACCTACCTCGAGATGCGCGAGCGCTTCGGCGACCTGAGCGTCCTCGATACCGCCGACTACCTGTACGGCCTGCGCCCGGGCGGAGAGCACACCGTCGAGATCGAGCGGGGCGTGCAGCTGTTCGTCGGGCTCGAGGCGGTCGGCGATGCCGACGACAAGGGCATGCGCACCGTCATGACGACGTTGAACGGCCAGCTGCGTCCGGTCTTCGTTCGCGACCGCTCGATCGACGTCGAAGCGCGTCAGGCCGAGAAGGCCGACACGTCCAAGCCCGGCCAGGTCGCCGCCCCCTTCTCGGGCGTGGTGACCATGAAGGCCGCTCCGGGCGACCGGGTGCAGGCGGGGCAGGCGGTCGCATCGATCGAGGCGATGAAGATGGAGGCGGCGATCACGGCACCGGTCGACGGCGTCGTCGAGCGTGTCGCGATCGGTACGACGCAGCAGGTCGAGGCGGGGGATCTTTTGCTGGTGATCCGCCCCGCGCAGTAGCCTGGGAGGGGGCGCTTTCGCGCCCTCTTCCCGTTTGGAGACTGCAGTGACCCCCGACCGCACCGACGCGAACCCCGACGAGAACGCCGAGCACGGCGTGCTCGACGAGAACGGGAACCTCGACACGGCCAGCATCACCATCCTCGGTGGACACATCGCACAGGTCAGTGTCGACCTGCCGGTGGCCACCGACGACGACGACCTCGACGATGACGTGATCGAAGACGAGATCCCCTTCGACGATGCCGACCTCGCCGCGCTGGACGCCCCCCAGGAGCGCGACGAGTCCGCTTCCGACCCCGAGGACCGCCCCGAAGACGAGGTCGACGAGCTGTCGACCGACGAGATCATCCTCGAACCGCACGACGACGAACCGCACCGGGACGACCCGCACCGGGACGACCCGCGCCATGACGGCCCGCACGACGACGATCCGCGCCACGGCGCCGCGTCGGTCGACGACGACGTGCACGACGCCGAGGTCGTGGGCGACGAGTCGCACGACGCGTCCGCTGGGCCGGTCGCCGACGACCTCGAGGGTGACGAGCAGGATGCCGTGCCCGTGCACCACGACGGCGAGCATGGGGACGCGGAACCCGTCGAGGAGCCCGTGTCTCACCGCGACGCGGCGGACGACGACGCGGACGCCTCCGCCGACGCGTCCGACGTGGACGTGCCCGACGTGGACGTGCCCGATGACGGCGATGCGGAGAGCGCCGAACACGGCGAGAACCCCCACGGCGAGCACGATCGCGCCTCGGCGGACGAGGACGTCGACGGAGGGTTCTCGATGACCGCCCACTCCGGCGACGACGCGGCCGATCCCGACGAGACGTCGTCTCGAGACGCCGATGACGCGCCGTCGCACGACGAGCCCGCCCACCCCGAGCGCGAGCCGCTCGCGGCGGAACAATCGGCGGAGGAAGCCGGGCACGACGAGCAGTGGGGCGACGACGCGGCGCGCGATGACGCGACGCAGGATGACGCGGCGCAGGCCGACGTCGTGACCGACGACGCGTCTCTGGAGGACGCCGCCGCTTCCGACGATGACGCGCCCCTCGCGCAGCCGGACGCGCACCCCGCCGACGAGCCCACGCAGGACGAACCCGCGCGTGACGAGCCCGCCGACTGGACGCTCGCCCCGGACGCCGCAGCGCCGGACGACTCCGCGCACGCCGCCTCCGACACCGTCGAGCCGGCTCCGGCCGAAGCCGAAGCCGAACCCGAGGCCGATGCCGAGGCCGAAGCCGTCTCCGACGACCTCCACGACGTCGAGATCGTCGACGACGTCGAGCTCTTCGAGGCGGATGCCGCCGAGCCCCTCGACGAAGAGACGATCGACGTGTCCGCCGAACCGCTCACGTACGCTCCGTGGGTCCCCGCCGACAGCGCGGAGACCGCTTCGTCCGACGAGGCCGACGACGAGATCGTCGAGGCCGCGATCGACGACGAGGCCCCTGACGTCGACGCCCTCCACAGCGATGCCGTCCACGACGACCGGCAGGCGGCCTCCGCCTCCGCGAGCGAGGGCGACGCGCACGCCGCCGATGACGCGATGCTGCTCACGGCCCGCGTCGCCGAGGAGTCGGCATCCGCTCCGGCCGACGACGTTCGGCCGCAGACCGGCGCGACCACCGTCCCGGCGTCGACCACCGCGGCAGCCGCGGCCGCCACCGCGGCGGCAGCCGCCACCTCGACCGGGAGCGTTCCGACCACGCGCGCCGAGCGCGCCGCGACCGGCGTGATCGGGACGGTTCCGCTCACCCGCCGTCGAGCCCACCAGGCCGACGACGCCGCCCGCAGCGCCGAGGAGGCCGCGCGAGTGGATCGCGCCCACGCCATGGAACGCGTGCGCACGCCCGCGCCCGAGGTCGCGCTGACCTCGAAGCGCATCGGACAGATCGACGACTCCCGCGAGAGCGCCGACCTGCTCACGGCCGACCGCCTGCTCGACCCGAAGCAGATCAGTCGCCCGGAGCCCGAGGGCCTGTGGCAGCAGCTGGTGTACTCGGCGTCGCGTCACCGCATCAACCTCGGCGACGGGCGTCGTGCACGCCAGCGCAAAGACCTCGACCGACGCATCTCGGCTCCCCTCGCGGGCGGGGCGCGCTTCGTGCCCGTGCTCTCGCGAAAGGGCGGGGTCGGTAAGACCACCGTCACCTCGCTGCTGGGAATGGCCCTCGCCGACGCGCGCGACGACCGCATCATCGCCGTCGACGCGAACCCCGACCGCGGCACCCTCGCCGACCGCGTCGGCCGTCCCAACGGCCGCACCGTGCGCGACCTCGTGCGTGCCCACGACGACGTCGCCGGCTACAACGACGTCTCCTCGATCGTCGCCCGGGATGCCACGCGCCTCGACGTGCTGGCATCCGATTCGGATCCGCGCCAGTCGGAGGCCTTCAGCGACGACGACTACCGTCAGGTCGCCGACGTCGCCGCGCACTACTACTCCATCGTGCTCACCGACACGGGGACCGGGATCGTGCACTCCGTCATGGGTGCCACCCTCGAGCTCGCGGACACGCTCGTGATCGTCGCGGGGCTCTCCGTCGACGAGGCGCGACTGGCGTCCGAGACGCTCACGTGGCTCGAGACCAACGGCTACGCAGCGCGCGTGCGCGACGCCGTCGTGGTGCTGAACAACTCCCGCCCCGGCGCGCCGCTGGTGCGCGAGAGCGAACTGGAGTCGCACTTCCGGTCGCGGGTGCGCACCGTCATCCGCATGCCGTACGACGCGCGGATCGCCGCGGGCAGCGCGATCACGTTCCGTGACCTGCAGCCCGGCACGCGACAGGCCGCGCGCGAACTCGCCGCCGCCGTCGTGGAGGGTCTTCGCGCCCCGGTGGCCACCGCATGAGCGTCCGTCCCATCCGCCTGTTCGGCGATCCGGTGCTGCGCGCGCCGAGCGCGCCCATCGAGGAGATCGACGACGGTGTCCGCGCGCTCGTCCAAGACCTGCTCGACACGGTCGAACTGCCCGGACGCGCGGGTGTCGCCGCTCCGCAGATCGGGGTCGGGCTGCGGGCGTTCAGCTACAACATCGACGGCGACATCGGGTACGTGATCAACCCCGTCCTCGTCGAGACGCGCGGCGAACCCCAGGCGGTGGGGGAGGGCTGCCTCTCGGTGCCCGGCCTGTGGCACGACGCCATCCGGTATCCGTGGGCGAAGGTCGTCGGCATCGACCTCGACGGCCGGGAGATCGTGCTCGAGGGCGAGGGACTGCTCGCGCAGGCTCTGCAGCACGAGACCGATCACCTCGACGGAATGCTCTACCTCTCGCGCCTGCCCGCCGACACCCGCCGCGAGGCGATGCGACAGGTGCGCGAGAGCGACTGGTTCTGACCCGAGGGGCCGCGCCGCTCGACGCGGTTGCCGCGGCGATTCGCGGTGGTGCGGACTGAGGCAGTGCGGATGCCGGAGGGCGTGCGCGTCGCGGCGCCCGCGCGCGGGACATGATCCGTGTCGGCGTTCATGCATTGTCCGCGATGTGCGTAAGCTCCGCTGCTTCGCGGTGTTGCGGGCAGAGGTTGCGCGCATCGCGGAGGTTGTGCGCGCGGCCGCGGTTGCGAGGTCATCCGGACTGCGCGCGGAGAGACGGAACGGCCCGGCCCCCGTGGGGACCGGGCCGTTCGGCATCCACGTCGTCAGGGGAGCGAGACGTTCGTCGTGTTCACGGGCACGGCGTAGATGTCCTCGATCGCGTCGGCGAAATCGGCGACGATGACGTTGCGCTTGATGCTCATCTTCGGGGTCAGGTGGCCGCTGGCCTCGGTCCACTCGGTCGGGAGGATCGTGAACTTGCGGATCGACTCCGCGCGCGAGACGCGCGTGTTGGCCCGGTCGATCGCGCCCTGCACCTCGGCGCGCACCTTGTCGTTCGTGCTCGCGTCCTCCAGCGACATGTCGGCGGGGAGGCCGTTGTTGGCCAGCCACGTCGGCAGCATCTCGGGGTCGAGCGTGACGAGGGCAGCGATGAACGGCTTGTGGTCGCCCACGACGACGACCTGGCCGACGATCGGATTCGCCCGGATGGGGTCCTCGAGCGCGGCGGGGGCGACGTTCTTTCCCCCGGCCGTGACGATGATCTCCTTCTTGCGGCCCGTGATCGCGAGGAAGCCGTCGCTGTCGAAGGCGCCGATGTCGCCGGTCTTGAACCACTCGCCGTCGAAGGCCTCGGCCGTGGCCTCGGGGTTCTGCCAGTACTCGCGGAAGACGTTGATGCCGCGCACCTGGATCTCCCCGTCGTCGGCGAGGCGGACCCCCACACCGGGGAGGACGGGTCCGACGGTGCCGATCTTCGACTTCGTGGCCAGGTTCACCGTCGCGGGCGCGGTGGTCTCGGTCAGGCCGTAGCCCTCGAGGATCACGACGCCGAGGCTGCGGAAGAAGTGGCCCAGGCGGGGTCCGAGCGGGGCCGATCCCGACACCGCGTAGACGACCCGTCCACCCATGGCATCCCGGAGCTTGGAGTAGACGAGCTTGTCGAACAGGGCGAACTTCAGCTTGAGCGGGAGGGAGATCTTCTTCCCCTCCTGCAGGCGCTGCGAGTGCTCGATCGCGACGTCGGCGGCGGCGCGGAAGATCTTGCCCTTGCCGCCCGCCTCGGCCTTCTGCTCCGCGGAGTTGTACACCTTCTCGAACACGCGGGGCACGGCGAGCAGGAAGGTCGGCTGGAAGGTCCCGAGGGCGGGCAGCAGCTGCTTGGTGTCGGGCTGGTGGCCCGTCTTGACGCCCGCGTGCACGTTGAGCAGCGAGATGAACCGCGCGAACACGTGCGCCGTGGTGATGAACAGCAGCGTCGAGGCTCCGGGGGTCTCGACCACCTCGTGCAGGGCCTTGGCCGAGTTGCGCGCGAGCTCGACGAAGTTGCTGTGCACCAGGACGCAGCCCTTGGGGCGCCCGGTCGACCCGGAGGTGTAGATGAGGGTCGCGATGTCGGAGGCCTTCGCGAGGTGACGGCGGCGCTCGACCTCTTCGTCGGTGATGTGCGTGCCGCCCGCGACGAGCGCGTCGAGGGCGCCGGTGTGCATCGCCCAGACCTCGCGGACGAGGGGCAGGTCGCTGCGCACCTCGTCGAGCCGCTCGGAGTGCTCGGCGGACTCCACCACGACGGCGATGGCACCGGAATCCGACAGGATCCACGAGATCTGCGTGGGGGAGCTGGTCTCGTACACCGGCACCATGACGGCGCCGGCGTAGAAGAGCGCGAAGTCCACCAGCGTCCAGTCGTAGGTGGTGCGGGCGATGAAGCCGACCTTCTCGCCCGGTTGGATGCCGGCGGCGATGAAGCCCTTCGCCAGGCTGATGACCTGCCGCTCGAACTCGACCGCCGTCACGTCGCGCCAGCCTCCGGCCTCGGGGACGGCGAACAGGGGCCGGTCGGGCGTCGCGCGGACGCGGTCGGCGAGCAGATCGGACGCGTTGGCGTCGGGATCGGCGGGAACGACTGGGGGAAGGTCGAACTGGATCACGGTAACTCCTTCGGCACCGGAAAGAACGTCGAGCGGTCCATCAGTCTATCGGCACGGCTCGCGGCGGCCCGGGAGCACGGCGGGGCTCGCGCGCCGCCCCGGGAGCGGGGCGAGGCTCGCGCGCCGCCCCGGGAGCGGGGCGAGGCTCGCGCGCCGCCCGGCATGGCTAGACTGCTCCGGGCCACCCTCTCGGTGGGCCCGGAAGGGAGTGCGGTGCGCAACGTCGGCATCGATATCGGGGGAACGAAGATCGCGGGCGGCGTCGTCGACGACGACGGCACCATCATCGAGAAGCTCCGCGTCGACACCCCCATCGACCCCTCGGCCCTCGTGGATGCCGTGGTCGACATGGCCGACCACCTGCGCCGCGCGCACGAGGTGCACGCCATCGGCGTCGCCGCGGCGGGCTTCATCAGCCGCGACCGCAGCACCGTCATCTACGCCCCCAACATCGACTGGCGCGACGAACCTCTGCGCGCACGCCTCGAGCAGCGCCTCGACGCCCCGGTCACGATCGAGAACGACGCGAACGCCGCGGGCTGGGGCGAGTACCGCTTCGGTGCGGGTCGGGGCGTCCGCGACATGGTCATGCTGACGATGGGGACGGGCGTCGGCGGCGCCGTCGTCACCGACGGCGAGCTGTTCCGCGGCGGACACGGCATCGGTGCCGAGCTCGGGCACATGCGCTTCGTCCGGGGCGGCCACCCGTGCGGCTGCGGACAGAACGGATGCCTGGAGCAGTACGCCTCGGGGCGCGCGCTGCAGCGCGAAGCCAACACCATCGCCGACGAAGGCGGGATCGGCGCCGCTCTGGCGGCCGTCCGCGCCGAGAGGGGCGCCATCCCCGGGCCCGCGGTCTCGCGTCTCGTGCTGGCCGGCGACCCGGGCGCCGTCGAGGCCCTGCGTCGGGTCGCGACCGCCCTGGGCGAGGCGTGCGGCGGTTTCCAGGCCGTGCTCGACCCCGAGATGTTCGTGATCGGCGGGGGAGTGGCGCAGCTGGGCGCCGACCTGCTCGAACCGGTGAAGCTCGCGTACGAGACGTCGCTGCCGGGGTACGGTGAACGTCCGGTCGCCGAATTCGCGATCGCGCGCCTGGGCAACGACGCCGGTCTCATCGGGGTCGCCGACCTCGCCGGGAAGGAGCGCTGACGATGTTCTACTGGCTCATGAAATACGTGGTCATCGGACCGGTCATCAAGGCCGTGTTCCGGCCGTGGATGGTGGGCCGGCGCAACATCCCCGCGGAGGGGGCGGCGATCCTCGCCAGCAACCATCTGTCGTTCTCCGACTCGATCTTCCTGCCGCTCATGATCGACCGTCGCATGGCGTTCCTCGCCAAGAGCGACTACTTCACCGGCAAGGGCTTGAAGGGCTGGGCGACCCGGATGTTCTTCCAGGCGACCGGCCAGCTGCCCATCGACCGCTCGGGGGGCAAGGCGTCGGAGGCGTCGTTGAACACGGGCCTCGGCGTCCTCGGCCGCGGCGAGCTGCTCGGCATCTATCCGGAGGGCACCCGCAGCCCCGACGGCACGCTCTACCGCGGACGCACGGGCATCGCGCGCATGGCGCTCGAGGCTCGGGTGCCGGTGGTCCCCGTCGTCATGGTCGACACCGGTGCGGTGATGCCGATCGGTCAGCGTCTGCCTCGCGTGGGTCGCGTGGGCATCGTGATCGGGGAGCCCCTGAACTTCTCCCGCTTCGAGGGCATGGAGGGCGACCGCTACGTCCTGCGCTCGGTCACCGACGAGATCATGGTGGCCCTCCAGCGCCTCGGCGAACAGCGCTACGAAGACGTCTACGCCTCGACCGTGAAGGACCGTCTCGCCACCGCGCAGGCGGCGAAGGCGCCGTCGTCGCGCCACTAGACTTCAGGGGTGAATCAGCAGCTCCACGACCTCGACCACTGGCGATCCCTGCCCATCAAGCAGCAGCCCCAGTGGTATGACGAGGGCGCCGTGGCCGCGGCATCCGCCGAGCTCGCGACCCTCCCGCCGCTGGTGTTCGCCGGTGAGGTCGACATCCTGCGCGATCGTCTCGCTCGTGCCGCCGCCGGTCAGGCGTTCCTCCTCCAGGGCGGTGACTGCGCCGAGACGTTCGCCGGTGCGACCGCCGAACAGATCCGCAACCGCATCAAGACGGTCCTGCAGATGGCGGTCGTGCTCACGTACGGCGCGTCGATGCCCGTCGTGAAGATGGGCCGCATGGCCGGGCAGTTCGCCAAGCCCCGCTCGAGCGACACCGAGACGCGCGGCGACGTGACCCTGCCCGCCTACCGCGGCGACATCGTCAACGGCTACGACTTCACCGAGGAGTCCCGCAAGGCCGACCCCGCGCGCTTGCTCAAGGGCTACCACACGGCCGCGTCGACCCTGAACCTCATCCGCGCGTTCACGCAGGGCGGTTTCGCCGACCTGCGCGAGGTGCACAGCTGGAACAAGGGTTTCGCGAGCACGCCCGCCAACCAGGCGTACGAGAGCATGGCGACCGAGATCGACCGCGCGATCAAGTTCATGGAGGCGGCCGGCGCCGACTTCGACGAGCTGACCCGCGTGGAGTTCTACACCGGTCATGAGGGCCTGCTCATGGACTACGAGCGCCCGATGACCCGCATCGACTCGCGCACGGGCCTGCCCTACAACACCTCGTCGCACTTCCAGTGGATCGGTGAGCGCACGCGCGAGCTCGACGGCGCGCACGTCGACTACTTCTCGAAGATCCGCAACCCCATCGGCGTCAAGCTCGGCCCCACCACCACGGCCGAGACGGCGCTTGCGCTGATCGACAAGCTCGACCCCGAGCGCGAGCCCGGGCGTCTGACGTTCATCACGCGCATGGGTGCGGGCAAGATCCGCGACGCCCTGCCCCCGCTGCTCGAGGCCGTGCGCGACTCCGGCGCCACGCCGCTGTGGGTCACCGACCCGATGCACGGCAACGGCATCACCACGCCCACCGGCTACAAGACGCGTCGTTTCGACGACGTCGTCGACGAGGTGCGCGGATTCTTCGAGGCGCACCGCTCGGTCGGCACGCACCCCGGCGGCATCCACGTCGAACTCACCGGCGACGACGTCACCGAGTGCCTGGGCGGCTCCGAGCAGATCGACGAGGCCACCCTCGCGACGCGCTACGAGAGCCTGTGCGACCCGCGACTGAACCACCGGCAGAGCCTGGAGCTGGCGTTCCTCGTGGCAGAGGAGCTCGAGAAGCGCTGACCCGCACCCGATACGAGCGATGCCCCCGTCCGCTGCGGACGGGGGCATCGTCGTTTCCGGATGCCGGATACCGGCTGCCTACAGCGTCGGGGTGAGCGTGATGGTCGAGCCCTGCGGCGCGGTGGTCCCGGCCTTGGGGTTCGTCGCCCGCACCTTGTAGATGTCCCAGTACTTGAAGCCGAGGGGCAGGGTGCCGTCGTCGATGCCGGCGTTGACCTCGAACCCGAGGGCGTCGAGGGCGGCGACGGCGTCGCGGATCGACATCCCGACGATGTTCCCCGGGATCTCGACGGGCTTGGGGCCGATCGACACGCGCAGCGGAACGGTGTCGCCGGGGCGCCAGTTGCCGCCGCCGTCGCGGTCGCCGATGCCGATCACGACACCGGATGCCACGCTGTTGCTGTACTCCTCCGACACCGACGTCGAAAGACCCACGCCGTCGAGGGAGCGTTCAGCGGCGGACCGCGTCTCGCCCGTGACGTCGGGGATCGGTCCGAGCGACACGACCAGCGTCGCGGCATCCCCCTCGTAGACCGTGCAGCCGTCCGTGCAGGCGAAGGCGTCGCCGCCGGAGCGGGGGACGATCGACGCGCTGAGCACGGTGCCGTCCGCCGCGTCGGTGAATTCACGCGCGGGGTCGTCGCCGACGCCGACGAAGGCGGACTCGAAGACCGCGCGAACGTCGTCGGCGCTGCGTCCGCTGAGCGCGGGGATCTGGTGGGTGGCGGGTCCGATCGAGACCAGCACGGTCACCACGGTGTCCTTGTCGAGTCGCTCGCCCGGGGCGGGATCGGATCCCACCGTCGTTCCGGCCGGGATCTCGCGATCGTTCACGTCCTGTCGCTGCGCCTGCAGCTGCTCCTGGGCGAGGAGTGCCTGCGCCTCGTCGTAGCTGCGGCCCGCGACGTCGGGGACGCCGACGAGCGAGCCGGGACCGGAGCCGAAGTACCAGCCCGTGAGCCCGGCACCGCCGGCGAGGAGGAGGACGAGCACGAGGATCCACGCGCCGCGGGCGGTGCGGCGCCGCGTACGGGAGCGCAGACGAGCGGCGTTGTCGGGCTCGTCGACCGTGGCCGAGGGGACCGCGGCCGTCTGCGGCAGGACCTTCGTGAGCTCCCGCGATTCGGCCGGGGAGGCGGCACCCGCCGTGCCGACCGAGACGGCCCGGGCGACCTGGGGGGCCAGGCCGAGATCCTTCTCGATGGCGCGCAGGCGCTCGAGCATCGTGCCCGCATCGAGCGGACGATCATCGGGCTCGCGCTCGGTCGCCCACAGGACCAGTTCGTCGAGCTGCTCGGGCACCGCGGGGTTCTTCACGCTCGGGCGCGGCACCGAGTCGGTCGCGTGCTGGTAGGCGATCTGCATCGGCTGCTCGCCCTTGTAAGGCTGCTCTCCGGCGAGCATCTCGTACAGCATGATGCCGAGCGAGTAGATGTCGCTGCGGGCGTCGGCGGTGCCGCGCGTGACGAGCTCGGGGGCCAGGTAGGCGATGGTGCCCATCAGCTGGGCCCCGCTGGCGGTGTTGGCGGTGGTCGCGCGGGCGAGGCCGAAGTCGCCGATCTTGATGCGTCCGTCTTCTGCGAGCAGCACGTTCTCGGGCTTCACGTCGCGGTGCACGATGCCCGCGCGGTGTGCCGCCGCGAGCCCCGAGAGGATGGCGTCCATGATCGTCAGCGTCTGGTCCACGGTGAGCCGGCGGTGCTCGCGCAGGAGCTCGCGCAGCGTGATGCCGGGCAGGTACTCCATGACGAGGTAGGCCATCTCGCCGTCCTGGCCCTGATCGAAGACGTTGACCACGTGGGGATCGGCCAGGCGCGCGGCCGAGCGGGCCTCCTGGATGAACCGGCTCTGGAACACGGTGTCGTCGCTGAGGTGGCCGTGCATGACCTTCAGGGCGACCCGGCGCTCCAGCCGCAGATCGGTCGCGACGTACACGGTCGCCATGCCGCCCCGCGCGATGCGCGCGCGCACCCGGTACCGGCCGTCGACGAGACGGCCGATCAGCGGGTCTGCCTGCTGACTCGTGCTCACAGGTCGAGTCTACGGACGGCCCCCTGTGAGCCCGGGGAGCGGCTCACCCCGACCTCATCCCAGAACGGCGAGCCAGACCGTCGCGGGCTGCTCCCACTGCGCGTAGCGGTCGGGGTAGGCCGAGATCTGCACCGCCTGGGCGGCGTCGGCGTAGGGCAGCGACTCCCAGCCCGGGATGTCGAGCAGACCCCGGGGCGCCGGGCCGTTGGGATCGCTCGACCCGCCGTAGAACACCCGTGTCGAGCGCTCGCGGTCGAGGATCTGCTCGGCGCTGCCCCATCCGGCGCTGGGTCGCTGCTGGAAGAGTCCGAGGGAATCGCGGTCACCCCAGTCGAGGTTGCGCAGCCACGATTCCTGCATCGCGGTTCCGAGGGCGATCAGGATGCCGCGGTCGGAGACGCCGAGCTCGCGTCCGATGCGGATGATGAGGCGCGCGTTCTCGCTCTGCTCGGCGTCCAGTCCCGGAGCGGTCGCGGGGCCGACGGAGGCGGGGGCCGGAGCGGGGGCCGGGGAGGCCGCGGAGGAGGGGATCTGCAGGACGTCGCCCGGGTAGATGATCGACGCCCGGCTGAGGCCGTTCGCCGCGAGCACGGCGTCGACCGACACGCCGGCGGCCCGGGCGATGGCCGAGACGGTGTCGCCGGGGCGCACCTCGTGCGTCGTCAGCGCCGGGGCCTGGGGCGGGGCGGGGGCGGCCAGGGCGGCTGCGGCGACCGTGAGGGCGAGGACCTGGCCGGGGCGGATCATCGCGTCGGCGCCGAGGCCGTTCGCCGCGCTCACCGCCGCGGGGTCGAGACCGTGCGCTCGGGCGATCGCCCACACGGTGTCGCCGGGCTGGACGGTGTACGTCGCCGCAGCGATCGTCGCGGCGAGCGGAGCGATCGGTCCGACCGCGCGCGGTGCGGGAGGGATGACGGCGAGCGCCGGCGCCGGGGGAGCGGCGTGCGCCGCGTTCTCCCCCGTCAGGGTGAGGGCGATGGTTCCGGCCACGGCGGCCGGCCACACCGCGGCGGCGGGCCAGGAGCTCGCGCGCCGAGAGGGCAGGGGGGACAGCGGGAGTCGTCTCATGGTGGGGGGATTCCGTTCTTCCGACTGCCCGCCACCGTGACACGCGTCGTGACGGATGTCAACGCATGAGGCTCCTGTGACGGATGTGAAAGCGGCTCGTCGTCACGCCGCCGAGGGAACCGGGCCACGAGGGATGAGATCATGGCTCTGTGACCGACACCTCCCGTTACCCCACCGACTGGCTGACGATCCCCGACCTGGTGGAACTCCTCGACGAGTCCCTGGGGCGCGTGCGCCGGCTCATCGACGAGAACTATCTCGTGGGCTCGCGCCGCGACGGCGTGTTCAAGATCCCCGCGGTGTTCCTCGCGGACGGGCGTCCGCTGCCGGCGCTGCGCGGCACGATCATCGTGTTGCACGACGCGGGCTTCGACCCCGACGAGACCATCGACTGGCTCCTCACCCCCGAGGAGACCATCGGCATGGCGCCCATCGAGGCGCTCCTGGCCGGTCGCAAGAGCGAGGTGCGACGGGTCGCCGCGACCCTCGCCTGAGCGCCTGAGCGCCTGAGCGCCTGAGCGCCTGAGCGCCTGAGCGCCTGCTCGACGCCGTCGGGCGGTCGCTCGACGTGGTGTCATCGCCGCGCGGTCGCCCGCGGGGACGCCGCCGCATCGACGCGAGCGCTGGCCGAGCGGGCGCTCAGGCGGTGCGCTGAGTGGCCGCCGTCGCGAGCGCGCGCAGTTCCGCGACCGCCTCGGCGCCGAGCGGGGCGTCGGCGAGGGCGTCGTCCGCGCGGCGGGCGTAATCGGCGATGAGCTCCTCGGTGCGCGCGAGTGCGCCGGTGTCGACGATGGTGCGCTGCAGGATGCCGACTTGCTCGGCATCCAACGCCGGATCGCCGAGCAGCGCGTCGACGTTTCGCCGGTCCTCGGGCGCGAGGCGCTCGCGGGCGTAGGCGACCAGCACCGTGCGCTTGCCCTCGCGGAGGTCGTCGCCCACGGGCTTGCCGGTCTCGGCGGTGTCCCCGAACACGCCCAGCACGTCGTCGCGCAACTGGAACGCCATGCCCACGTCGTGTCCGAAGCGGCCCAGCGCGGCCAGCTGCGCGTCATCGGCACCCGCGAGGGCGGCGCCGATCTGGAGGGGCTGCTGGATGCTGTACCGCGCCGACTTGTACGAGGCCACCCGCAGCGCCCGATCGGCGTGGGTGTCGTCGGGGTAGACGGTGTACGCGGACTCCTCGGCCACGTCGAGGAACTGGCCGATCGTGACGTCGCGGCGCATCTGCGCGTAGGCCCGTCGGGTCGCCGCCGCCGTCGGCGCGTCGGCGAGCCCCTCCTCGAGCAGATCGTCGCTCCAGGCGACGAGCAGATCGCCCAGGAGGATGGCACCCGAGCGACCGAAGGCATCGGAGTCGCCGGTCCAGCCGGCCGCGCGGTGGCCGTTCTGCAGGGCACGATGGGCGGCCGGCTGCCCTCGGCGGGTGTCGGAGTTGTCGACGAGATCGTCGTGGACGAGGGCGGCGGCGTGGAAGATCTCGAGCGCCGTCGCCACGGCGAGGGCGGCGTCGTCGAAGCGTCGTGGGCCGCCCGCGACGGAGTGCCATCCGGTGAGGCAGAACCGTGCGCGCAGACGCTTGCCGCCGCGCAACGCGGACGCTCCGGAGCGGGTGAGGGTCTCGGCCTCGGGACCCAGGGCGGAGGCGTACGATAGCTGTTCGGAGAGGAACTTGTCGAGTCGCTGGGAAACAGCTTCGATCGGTTCCGGGGAGGTCGTCACGGGCCTAGCCTAGTGATCCACGCCGCACGTAGAATCGTCCGCACCACACCATAGAGGGGGATGCATGCCACTCTCCGAACAGGAGCAGCGCCTGCTTGATGAGATGGAGCGCCATCTCATGAGCAACGACACCGATGTCGTTTCCGCTCCCAGTCGCGCCCTCAGCTACCGCAACATCGTCCTCGGGTCGATCCTCGTCCTCGCCGGTCTCGGCGCCCTCGTGGTGGGTGTCTCGATCGGCTTCAACACGGGGTTCCTCGGCATCGCGGTCGGCGTCCTGGGCTTCCTCCTCATGGTGGGCGGCGTCGTGTTCGCCGTCACCCCCACGCGAGGCTCCGCTCCCCTCTCGAAGCAGTCTCCCAAGGCTCGTGCGCCTCGCGCCGCAGGCTCGTCGTTCATGGACCGCATGAACGACCGCTGGGACCGACGTCGCGAAGGCCCGTAAGCCTCCTCCATCTCTTCTGAAAGCACCGGCTCCTCGGAGCCGGTGCTTTTTTTCGTGCGCCCGCGTCGGCCCCCGCTTCTCGACGCCACGCCGCGAGACGCCGCGTACCCGCCGGTCGGCCGTCCCGGCGTCGCTTGTCGAAGCCACGCCGCGAGACTCCGCGTACCCGCTGCTCGGCCGTCCCGGCGTCGCTTCTCGACGCCACGCTGCGAGACTCCGCGTACCCGCCGCTCGGGCGTCGCGGCCTCGCTTCTCGACGCCACGCTGCGAGACTCCGCGACCCGCTGCTCGGGCGTCCCGGCGCGCGACGACATGGCGAAGCGGCATCCCGCCGACGGCCCTGTTGCAGGATCTCGCGTCCTGATCGTGGGGATGCCGTCTCGCGGCCGTGCGGGCCGGGGGAGCGCGGAATCCCTCCCTTTCCCTCCACCGGAGGCCGCGTCGACGGCATTCGCCGCGGAAAGACGCGGTCGCTTCCGGACTCGATGGATGAGCGGAACAGAGTACACGGGGGAGCGCTCGCCCAGAAGACCCCTCTTTTCGATAGCGAAGTGGAGGGTGGTGGAGTAAAGTGGGGGAAACTTCGCAGGCCGGACGAAGGGGGTGGACGCCCGAATGCTGCTCGGCACGCACACTCCCAAGCTCGACGACAAAGGGCGCGTCATCCTGCCCGCGAAGTTCCGCGACGATCTCGGCGCCGGAGTGGTGATCACCCGGGGGCAGGACCGCTGCCTCTACGTGTTCAGCACCGAGGAGTTCGAGCGCGTGCACGAGCGGATCCGCGAGGCTCCGCTCAGCAACAAGCAGGCCCGTGACTTCCTGCGCATGTTCCTCTCGGGGGCCAGCGCAGAGAAGCCCGACAGCCAGAACCGCATCACCGTCCCCCCGGCGCTGCGCACCTATGCCGGCCTCGGTCGCGAGCTCGTGATCACGGGTGTCGGCGCCCACGCGGAGATCTGGGACGCCGAGGCGTGGAACACCTACGCCGAGAGCAATGAAGAGACGTACGCCGAGATGGAGCAGGAGGTGATCCCGGGACTGTTCTGACCCTCCGGCTGTGATGCCCAGCCGCTCGCCCTGTCACACTTCCCCGGTGCCAGGTCGATGCGGGTGGGGATCAGAGCCGAAGGATCGGCCCCGATCATCATGGACATCCGCGACATCCACACCCCCGTCCTCCTCGAGCGCTGCGCCGAGCTGCTCGGGCCCGCCCTGCAGATGCCCGGCTCCGTCTTCGTCGACGGCACGCTCGGCATGGGCGGGCACTCCGAGGCGTTCCTCGAGCGCTTCCCGAACGCCCGCCTGATCGGCCTCGACCGCGACACCGACGCCCTGCGCATCGCCGGGGAGCGGCTCGCCCGCTTCGGCGACCGCGTGACCCTGGTGCACACCGTTTACGACGGGATCGCCGAGGCGGTGGCCGCCGCCGGCGTCGACAAGGTCGACGGCATCCTGTTCGACCTCGGCGTGTCGTCGCTGCAGCTCGACGAGGCCTCTCGCGGCTTCGCCTACGCGCAGGACGCCCCGCTCGACATGCGGATGGACCAGACCGCCGGCATCACCGCCGCGGAGGTGCTCGCCACCTACGGCGAAGGCGACCTCCGCCGCATCTTCGAGCGCTACGGCGAGGAGAAGCTCGCCGGGCGCTACGCGCGGGCCATCATCGCCGCGCGCGCCGTTGCACCGCTCGAGCGCTCCGGCCAGCTGGTCGACGTGCTGCAGGCGGCGACGCCGGCCGCGGTGCTGCGCGAGCGGCATCCTGCCAAGCGCGTCTTCCAGGCCCTGCGCATCGAGGTCAACGCCGAGCTGTCCGTTCTCGAACGCACGATCCCGGCCGCGTTGAGCGTGCTCGGGGTGGGCGGACGCATCGTGGTGCTGTCGTACCAGTCGCTCGAAGACCGCCTCGTGAAGCGCGTCTTCGCCGACGCCTCGACCTCGACCGCTCCCCGGGGCCTCCCCGTCGAGCTCCCCGAGCACGCCCCGAAGTTCCGCCTCCTCGTGCGGGGAGCCGAACTCGCCGGCGACGAGGAACGAGCCGCCAACCCCCGTGCCACCCCCGTGCGCCTGCGCGCGGCCGAGAGGATCCAGGAGGACGCATGAGCGCATCCACGGCCATCGACCCCCGGGCCGTCTCCCCGGATCTGCCGTCGCCCGTCCGCGAGCGGCGACTGGCCGTCGTCCCGTCGGCCGCGCGTCGACGTGCGCCGCGCCGACTGTTCGGCGTCATCGCCGTCGCGGGCGCGCTGGTGATCGTCCTCGTGCAGATGGGGCTCGGCATCCTCACCACCCAGAGCTCCTTCGAGATCGCCGCCCTCACGCAGCAGCAGCGCGACCTGACCTATCAGAAGCAGATCCTGAACGACGAGAGCGCCGGACTCAGCTCGCCCCAGTACCTCGCGGCAAACGCGGCCGCGCTCGGCATGGTCATCGACGAATCGCCCACCTACCTGCGTCTGAGCGACGGCGCGGTGATCGGCTCCGGCAAGCCGGCCGACACGACCTCATCGGTGGATGCCATGGGTCGCGGGTCCGTGCGCAACGCCCTCATCGCGGGAGTGCCGCTGGTAACCGATCCCTCGGCGGCGACGACCGAGACCGGCTCCGCGGCCCCGACCGCGCCCGCCGACTCCGCGCCGGACGCGGCGACCACGACGACCGAATCGGCGACACCCCCGTCGATCAGCGACGGTCTGCCGACTCCCGCGACACGATGAGACCCATGACGACCACCATCTCCCGCTCCCCGCGGCGTCGGACCGTCGTCGCCCTCTCGATCGTGCTGATCGTGCTCGTCGCCTTCGTCGTGCGCCTCGTCGACATCCAGGTGGTCAACGCCCGGACGCACGTGAGCGACTCCCTCGCGATGGGCCTGGAGAACTCCCGCATCGAATACGCCTCGCGCGGCTCGATCGTCGACGAGAACGGCGTGGTGCTCGCCTCCGCCGTCAACCGCTACGACGTGCAGGTCGACCCGATGCTGGCGGCCAAAGGCATCACCACCGTCGACGCCGGGGGCGACGACGATTCCGGGACCACCACCGCCTGGCCCGAACTCGCGGCCCAGATCGCGGCCGTCACCGGACAGGATGCCGCCGAGGTCGAGAAGATCGTCACGGATGCCGTGGCCGACAACCCCGACTCCCGCTACGCGATGATCGCCAAGAACGTCTCGACCGAGCAGTACCGCGCCCTGGCAGAGCTGAAGCTGCCGTTCCTGAGCTTCCCGCCCCAGTCGGGTCGGGTCTACCCCGACGGCGCGGTCGGCGGCAACCTGCTCGGATTCGTCGGCAGCGACGGTCAGCCCCTCGCCGGTCTCGAGAACGCCGACAACGACTGCCTCGCCTCCACCAACGGCAAGGTCGTCTTCCAGCAGAGCCGTGACGGCGTCGTGCTACCCGGCACCGAGGTGGTCACCCAGCCTGCCGTGGACGGCGGGACGCTGAAGCTCACCATCGACCGCGACCTGCAGTGGTACCTCGGCCAGCTGATCGCCGAGCAGGTGCAGAACACCGGATCGCTGCGCGGGACGATCACCGTCGTCGAGGCGAAGACCGGCAAGATCCGGGCCCTCGCCGAGTATCCCTCGGTCGACCCCAACGACCCCACGGCCACCCCCGTGGACGACCGGGGGAGCCGTGCGTTCTCGAGCCCGTTCGAACCGGGCTCGACCTTCAAGGCGCTCACCACGGCGATCGGCCTCGACAGCGGGTCGTACACCCCCGAGACGACCGTCACGGCCTCGTCGCGCGAGGTTCTCGGCGGTGACGCCCGCGTGTCCGACGCATTCTCGCACGGCCCGAACACCTACACGCCCACGGGCGTGCTGATCGACTCCTCGAACGTCGGCATCTCGAAGTTCGCCGAGATGATCCCGAAGCAGACGCGCTTCGACTACCTGCAGAAGTTCGGCATGGGCTCGCTCAGCTCGATCGACTTCCCCGGCGAGTCGGCCGGCATCCTGCACCCCGTCGGCGACTGGGACACGCAGACCTTCTACAACACCGCGTTCGGGCAGGGCCTGTCGGTCACCGTCCCGCAGCTCGTCGGCGCCTACCAGACCATCGCGAACGGCGGCGTGAAGATCCCGCTGTCGCTGGTGGAGGGCTGCACGGCGGCCGACGGCACCGTCACCGACGCGCCCTCGACCGAGGGGACGCAGGTCATCTCCGCCGCGACGGCGAAAGAGGTCGGCCTCATGCTCGAGAACGTCGCCACCCAGGGCGAACTGGCCAGCAAGATCGCCATCCCGGGCTACCGCCTCGCGATCAAGACCGGAACCGGCGAGAAGGTCGACGAGAACACCGGTGCCTACAAGCCCGACGCGTACTTCACCACGATGATCGGTTTCGCCCCCGCCGACGACCCGCAGTACGTCGTCGCGGTCAACCTCGACGAACCGCGGACGGTAAAATCGTCGGCGGCCACCGCCCCCGCGTTCCAGAAGGCGATGACGCAGGTTCTCAAGACCTACCGTGTCATCCCGTCGGGAACCACGACCCCCGAACTGCCCAAGTTCGGCTGAGACACCGCCGACGCCGGTCTCGTCTCGGTAACGAATGCGACACGGAAAGGGCGTCCGCACAGCAATGATCTCCACCAGCCTCTCCCACCTCGCCGACGTGCTCGGCGGGCGCCTCGTGCTCCGTCGTGACGACACCCCCGACACGACGGTCTCGGGCCTGGTCGACACCGACTCGCGCCTCATCGAGCCCGGCGGCGTCTTCGTGGCGAAGCCCGGTGAGACCACGGACGGGCACCTCTTCGTCAGCAAGGCGATCGAGCGGGGAGCCGCTCTGGCCCTCGTGGAGCGCGAGCTCGACGACGAGGTGAGCCAGATCGTCGTCGGCGACGTCGTCGAGGCCCTCGCAGCCCTCGCGCGGGACAACGTGGCCCGCGTCCGGGCGGGCGGCGCTCTGCAGGTCGTCGGCATCACCGGGTCGAACGGCAAGACGACGACCAAGAACATGCTCGCGCGCATCCTCGAAGACGAGGGGCCCACGGTCGCCCCGCGCGCCTCGTTCAACAACGAGGTCGGCGCGCCCCTGACGATGCTGCGCGTGGAGGAGGACACCCGCTTCCTCGTCAGCGAGTTCGGCGCGAGCGCCCCGGGCGCGATCGCCCGGCTCGCCGGTCTGGTGACCCCCGACGTCGGCGTCGTGCTCATGGTGGGCATGGCCCACGCCGGCGGCTTCGGCGGCATCGAGTCGACGTTCCACGCGAAAAGCGAGCTCGTGAAGGCCACCCGCGAGGGCGGACTCGCGGTGCTCAACGCCGACGACCCGCGCGTGGCGGCGATGGAGCCGATCGCGCGCGAGCGCGGGCAGGACGTCCGCTGGTTCGGTCGCGGCGAGCGGGCCGTGGTGCGCGCCCTCGACGTCGAGGTCACGGCATCCGGGACCCGAGCCGACCTCATGGTCGACGGGCAGGCCCACACCCTCACCCTGCGGGTGCTGGGCGAGCACCACGTCATGAACGCCCTCGCCGCGATCGCCGCGGCGACCGCCCTGGGCGTCTCCGCCGCCGACGCGATCGCGCGCGTCGAGACGCTCGAGATCGCGGAGCGCTGGCGCATGCAGCCGATGGGCTCCGACCGGGTGCGCATCATCAACGACGCCTACAACGCCAGCCCCGACTCGATGGCCGCCGCTCTGCGCACCCTCGCGCAGATCACCGGGCCCGACGAACGCACCGTCGCCGTCCTCGGCGCGATGAGCGAGCTGGGGGAGTACGCCGACGAGGAGCACGACCGTGTCGGACTGCTCGCCGTGCGGCTGCGCATCCAGCGCATCGTCGTCATCGGGCCCGAGGCGCGCCGCATGTACCTCGAGGCGATCGCGCAGGGCTCGTGGGACGGCGAGGCCGTCTTCTTCGCCGACGCCGACGCCGCGTACGACTACCTCTCGACCGAGCTGCGCGACGGCGACCGCGTGCTGGTGAAGTCGTCCAACTCGGCGGGGCTCCGTCACCTCGGCGATCGACTCGGGGAGCTGTTCGCGTGAGATCACTTCTGACGTCGGCGGCGATCTCGCTCGCCTTCACCCTCTTCCTGACGCCGGTGTTCCTCCGGTGGTTCCGCAAATGGGGCTGGGGGCAGGTCATCCGCACCCCCGAGAACGTGCACAACCCCTCGCACGGAGCCAAACGCGGCACGCCCACGATGGGCGGCACGATCTTCATCTCCGGCACGATCGTGGGCTACTTCATCGGCTCGTACGCCGGCAACAACCCGCCAACGGTTTCGGGGCTGCTCGTGCTGTGGCTCATGCTCGGTTTCGGTGTCGTCGGCTTCATCGACGACTACATGAAGGTGCGCCACCAGAACAGCCTCGGCTTGTCGGGTTGGCGCAAGATCCTCGGCCAGGTGCTGGTCGTGGTGCCGTTCGCCGTC
Organism: Microbacterium phycohabitans; assembly: GCF_032464935.1. NCBI lineage: Bacteria > Bacillati > Actinomycetota > Actinomycetes > Micrococcales > Microbacteriaceae > Microbacterium > Microbacterium phycohabitans. The sequence goes on along the minus strand of NZ_JAWDIT010000006.1, from coordinate 85,203 downwards.
GTCGCACTGAACTTCCCCAATTCCTTCGGTCAGACGGCCGCGTCGGAGTACATCTCCGTCTTCCGCGACATCCAGGTGCTCTCGCTGTTCGCGCTGGGTCCGATCCTCGGGTGGCTGCTGTACCTCGCCTGGATCTCGCTCATCGGCACCGCAACATCCAACTCGGTCAACGTCGCCGACGGACTCGACGGACTCGCGGCGGGCTCGGGCATCTTCGTCGTCGGCGCCTACAGCCTCATGGCGTTCTGGCAGAACAAGCAGATGTGCGCCGACGTGCTCGACCCGACCGTGCAGGCCGGATGCTACGCCGTGCGCGATCCGTTCGACCTCGCCATCGTGTCGGCCTCGTTCGTGGGGGCGCTCGTCGGGTTCCTCTGGTGGAACGCCCCCAAGGCCAAGGTCTTCATGGGCGACTGCGGCTCGATGGCGATCGGCGGTGTCATCGCGGCGCTGGCGATCTTCACCCGCACCGAGCTGCTGCTCGTGCTCATCGCCGGCGTCTACGTCATCGCTTCGGGCTCGGTGATCCTCCAGCGGGCCTACTTCAAGATCACCAAGGGCAAGAGACTCTTCCTCATGAGTCCCTTGCATCATCACCTCGAGATGCGGGGGTGGCCCGAGGTCACCATCGTCGTGCGCATGTGGATCATCGCCGGGCTGCTCGCCGTCTCGGGCATCGGATTCTTCTACGTCGAATGGCTCGCACGCGTATGACCGACCTCTCTTCCCTCACCAGCTGGCACGCCGACTGGAAGGGTCTGCGCGTCGTCGTTCTGGGCCTGTCGGTGACGGGCTTCTCGGTGGCCGACACGCTCTCGGAGCTCGGCGCCGAGGTGCTCGTGGCCACCGAGCGGGCGGATGCCGAGTACGGCCGCCTCTTGCCGGTGCTGGGCGTCGGCCTGTACGAAGGACCGCTGGACACCATTCCCACCGAGGTGAGCGCGTTCGCCCCGGAGGTGGTCATCGCCTCCCCGGGGTTCCCCCCTCACCACCCCGTGATCCGGTGGACGCGCGAGCAGGGCATCGCCCTGTGGGGCGACGTGGAGCTGGCCTGGCGCGTGCGCGACAAGGTCGTGCGGGCCGACGGCCGACCGGCGGACTGGGTGCTGATCACCGGCACGAACGGAAAGACCACCACCACCCGGCTGACCGCCGAGATGCTCGTGACGGCGGGCCTGCGCGCGGCGCCGGTGGGCAACATCGGCACGCCGGTGCTCGACGCCGTGCGCGACCCCGGGGGCTTCGACGCGCTCGTGGTCGAGCTCTCGAGCCACCAGCTCTGGTACCTCAACCTGCAGACCGGGCCCGACGCCCTGTCACCGCACGCCGCGGTGTGCCTGAACCTCGCCGACGACCATCTCGAGTGGCACGGCGGTGCCGACGCATACCGCGACGCCAAGGCGGGCGTCTACGCCCGCACCCGCGTGGCGTGCGTCTACAACAAGGCCGACGTCGCCACGCGCGAGATGGTCGAGGACGCCGAAGTGGTCGAGGGTGCCCGTGCCATCGGCTTCGACCTCGGCGTGCCGGGGCCGAGCGACCTCGGCGTCGTCGACGGCATCCTCGTCGACCGGGCCTTCCTCGAAGAACGTGCGACCTCGGCCCTCGAGCTCACGACGGTCGCCGACCTGGCGGCTCGCGGACTCGCGGCGCCGCACATGGTCGCCAACATCCTCGCGGCATCCGCTCTCGCCCGATCCCTCGGAGCCACCCCGGCGCACATCTTCGACACGCTCGAACGCTTCCGCCTCGACCCGCACCGCATCCAGGTCGTCGGCGCGCACGCCGGCGTGACGTGGGTCGACGACTCCAAGGCGACCAACCCGCACGCGGCGGCCTCGTCGCTCGCCGCCTACCCCGGCGCGGTGTGGGTGGTCGGCGGCCTGCTGAAGGGCGTCGACCTGTCCGATCTCGTCCGGGCGCGCGGCGCGGGAGTGCGCGCCGTTATCGTCATCGGCACCGAGCGCACCGACATCGTCTCGGCGTTCGCGCGACACGCCCCCGCGGTGCCGCTGTTCGAGGTCGACCACGCCGAGACTGAAGACGTCATGGCGCAGGTCGTCGAACTGGCGGCGGGTGTGGCCCGGGACGGAGACACGGTTCTCCTGGCTCCCGCGGCGGCATCCTTCGATCAGTTCGCGTCCTACTCCGACCGCGGCGATCGCTTCGCCGATGCGGTGCGGGCGTGGATCGCCGGCCAGGACGACGGAGCAGCTCGACCGACCGACTGAGGGGACCACGCGTGACCACGACGGCACCCCCTCCTCGGCAGACCCCCGACGAGCAGCCGGAGCGCAGGGGTCTCATCGCGCGCGTCTCACTGGGCCGGGCGTTCCGACCCGTCGCGGGAGAGTTCCTGCTCATCGCCTCCGCGGCGCTGCTGCTGACCGGCTTCGGGCTCGTGATGGTGCTGTCGGCGACCTCCGCCCTCGACGGCGGACAGAGCCCCTTCGACCACGTCATCAAGCAGGGCGTGTTCGCGGTCGTCGGCATCCCGTTGATGTTCGTGCTGAGCCGCGCGCGCATGAGCTTCTGGAAGAAGATCGCGTGGCCGGCGCTCATCCTCGCGACCATGTTCCAGATGCTCGTCTACGTCCCGGGGTTGGGCATCGCCTCGTACGGCAATCGCAACTGGGTGCAGATCGCCGGCTTCCAGTTCCAGCCCGCCGAGTTCCTCAAGCTCACGCTCGCGCTGTGGATGGGCGCGGTGCTCTATCGCAAGCGTCGACTGCTGACCTCCTGGAAGCACGTCTTCATCCCCGTCGTCCCGGTCTCGGTGCTCGTGATCGGCACGGTGCTGGGCGGCAAAGACCTCGGTACCGTCATGATCCTCGTGCTCGTGGTGCTCGGGGCGCTGTTCTTCGCCGGGATCAAGCTGCGGATGTTCATCGTGCCCGCGGTGCTGGCTCTCGCGGTGGTGCTGCTGTCGGCCGTCGGCAGCGAGAATCGCATGGCCCGCATCGCGAGCCTGTTCAATCCCGACGACGCCTCGTGCTACTACACCTCGTGCTATCAGTCCCTGCACGGCATCTGGGGGCTCGCCAGCGGGGGCCTGCTGGGGCTCGGCCTGGGCAACTCGAAGGAGAAGTACGACTGGCTCCCGGCGGCGGCCAACGACTACATCTTCGCCATCATCGGCGAGGAGCTGGGCCTGGTCGGCTGCATCGTGGTGCTCGTGCTGTTCGCGGTCTTCGCCGTCGGTGCGTTCCGCATCATCCGGCGGACCGACGACAGCTTCGTGCGCATCGTCGCCGGCGCGATCACCCTGTGGATCGTCGGTCAGGCCCTGGTGAACATCGGCGTCGTGCTGCGCATCTTCCCGGTGCTCGGTGTGCCGCTGCCGTTCATGTCGCAAGGCGGAACGTCGCTGCTGTCGGTGCTCATCGCGTGCGGCGTGCTTCTGTCGTGCGCGCGCACCCTTCCCGACCAGCGCGAGGTCGCGGACGCGCGCCCGGCCCGACCCGCCGCTCCGGCGCGACGCCCGGGTCGTCGGGGCTGAGCGCCTGCCGTCGCGGTCCGCGCGCGGCGGCTGAGGGCGCACCTCGACCCGCCGCCGGCGCGATGCCCGTGTCGCGGCGGCCGATCGGCGCTCGCGACCTGGTTAGGGTCGTGGAGTGACGACTTACCTCCTTGCCGGCGGCGGCACCGCCGGGCACGTGAACCCCCTGCTCGCGGTCGCCGACGGTCTGCGCGCGCGCGACGCGGACGCCGACGTCCTCGTGCTCGGTACCCGCGAGGGCCTCGAGTCGCGCTTGGTCCCGCTGCGCGGGTACGAGCTGCTCACCATCGCGAAGGTCCCGTTCCCGCGGCGTCCCAATCGCGCCGCGGCGGTCTTCCCCGCCCGCTTCCTGCGCGCGGTCGCCGACGTGCGCCGTCTGATCCGCGGGCGCGGCGTCGATGCGGTGGTCGGCTTCGGCGGCTACGCGGCGGCGCCGGCGTACATCGCCGCGCGCCGCGAGCGGGTGCCGTTCATCGTGCACGAGGCCAACGCCAAGCCGGGGCTCGCCAACGTGCTGGGCGCCCGCGCGGCGGCCGGAGTGGGCGTCGCCTTCGCCGGGACGCCGCTGCGCGGGGCGCGGGAGGTCGGGATGCCGTTGCGCCGCGAGGTCGTCGAGCTCGACGCCTCCGCCCTCCGGGCCGAGGCGGCCGCGCACTTCGGTCTCACCGCCGACCGTCCGACGCTGCTCGTCTTCGGCGGCTCCCTCGGCGCTCTGCGGCTCAACACCGCGTTCGAGGGCGCGTGGCGCGACGTGCTCGACGCCGGATGGCAGCTGCTGCACGTGACCGGACAGAACTCCGACATGCCCGACCCGGGTGCCGAGGGCTACGCCGTGGTCCGGTACGTCGACCGGATGGATCTCGCCTTCGCCCTGGCCGATTTCGTCGTGTCGCGCTCGGGCGCCGCCACCGTCAGCGAGATCAACGCGCTCGGCATCCCCGCCGTGTACGTGCCCTATGCCGTCGGCAACGGCGAGCAGAGCCTGAACGCCGCCGCCTCCGTCCGTGCCGGTGCGGCGCTGCTCATCCCCGACGCGGAGTTCACCCCCGACCGGGTGCGCGCCGAGGTCGTTCCGTTGCTCACCGACGACGGGCGTCGCACCGCGATGCGCGACGCGGCCGCGCGCACCGGCATCCGCACGGGTACCGAGAACGTCATCGCGATGATCGACGAGGCCCTGGCCCGCTGAGCCCCCGTCGCGACGCGGCGGGGCCGAGGGGGATGCCGTTCGTGCCGGGCACGCCCTCGCCGGCGGGTGCCGATCGCGAAGCCCCGCGCCCGCCAGCGCGGCGGAGGCGTTGCGCAGGATCGGCGACGTAAACTCACTCACGCCATGATCAGACCCGACCTGAGCCTCCCCATCCCCGAGACCATCACCTCCGCGCACTTCATCGGCGTGGGGGGATCGGGCATGTCCGGCCTCGCCCGTATGTTCCTCGACCGCGGGATCCGGGTCTCCGGCTCCGACCGGGCCGACAGCGCCGCCCTGCGCGACCTCGCCGCCCGCGGCGCGACCGTTCATGTGGGTCACGACGCCGCCCACCTGGGCGATGCCGACACGGTCGTGCACACCGGGGCGATCTGGCCCGAGAACCCCGAGTTCGTCACCGCCAAGCAGCGGGGACTGCACGTGATCCACCGCTCTCAGGCGCTGCACTGGCTGATCGGCGGGCGCCGCCTCGTCTCGGTCGCCGGAGCCCACGGCAAGACCACGTCCACCGGCATGATCGTCACCGCCCTGCGCGCCCTCGAACTCGACCCGACGTTCGTCAACGGCGGCGTCATCGCCGATCTCGGCGCCTCGAGCGGCACCGGCTCCGACGACCTCGTCGTCATCGAGGCCGACGAGTCCGACGGGACCTTCGAGCTGTACGACACCTCCGTCGCCCTCATCACCAACGTCGACCCCGACCACCTCGACCACTACGGCTCGCGCGACGCGTTCGACGCCGCGTTCGCCCGTTTCGCGGATGCCGCGAGCGAGGCCGTCGTCATCTCGGCCGACGATCCCGGAGCCCGCGCCGTCCGCGAGCGCATCACCCACGCCAACGTCGTCACCTTCGGCGAGGACGAGAGCGCCGACGTGCGGCTCAGCGGCATCCGGACCGAGGGTCCCGTCGCCTTCACGCTGACCGCGGGCGAGGAGAGCGTCGAGGTGCGTCTGCGCGTTCCGGGCGCCCACAACGCCGTCAACGCCGCGGGCGCCGTCGCGGTGCTGCGCGTTCTCGGTCATGCGCTGGCCGACGCGGCGCGCGCCGTGGAGGGCTTCGGCGGCACGGTGCGACGCTTCGAGCTGCACGGCGTCGAGCACGGCGTGAGCGTCTACGACGATTACGCGCACCACCCGACCGAGGTGGCGGCCGCCCTGTCGGCTGCGCGCACGGTCGTGGGGGAGGGGCGCCTGATCGCGATCCAGCAGCCGCACACCTACTCGCGCACGCAGGAGATGTTCCGCGAGTTCGCCGAGGTGCTCGAGTCGCACGCCGACCACACCGTCATGCTCGACGTGTACGGCGCGCGCGAGGATCCCGTGCCCGGGGTGACGGGGGAGCTCGTCAGCGGTGCCTTCGCCGACCCCTCGCATGTGCACTACGTGCCCGACTGGCAGGCCGCCGCCGACTACACCGCCGAGATCGCCCGCCCCGGCGACTACGTCATCACCCTCGGTTGCGGCAACGTCTACCAGATCATCCCGCAGGTGCTCCAGGCCCTGTCCCGCGCCGAGGCGCCGGCGGTCTGAACGTGCGTCGGCCCTCGCCCCTGCCTCCGCCCCCGGAGTCCGAGAGCGCCGCGGCGAGAGCCCGGAGCGAGCGCTCGTCCGCGACGGCGTCACGCGAGGGGGTCCGCGACGAGCGGCGGGACTCCACCACCGGCGACGACCGGCGCGCACCCGAGGCGCAGCATCCCGCGTCCGAGACCGCCCCGGTCCTCCCGCTCGTCCGCGCCGCCGACGCCTCGACGGCCCGGGAGCCGCTCGCCCCCGAACGATCGGCGGCGGATGCCGAGGGTGCGAGCCTGCGCGACGTGTGGCGGGCCTCGCGTGCCCGACGCCGAGCCCTGTCGGCCGAGGTCAAGCGCTTCACCGTGCGCCAGCGTCGTCGCCGGCGCGTGTGGATCGGCGTGGGCGCGGCCTTCCTCGTCATGGTGCTCGGCACCGCCGGAGCGGCCTACAGCCCGCTGTTCGCGGTGGAGCGCATCGACGTCGTCGGCACCTCGCAGCTCGACCCGGCCGCGGTCGCCGACGCTCTGAGCGCTCAGGTCGGAACGCCGCTGGCGATGGTCGACGACAGCGCGGTGAAGGCCGCGCTGGTGCGCTTCCCCCTCGTGGAGTCGTACACGCTCGAGGCGCGACCGCCGCACGACCTGGTCGTGAACGTGGTCGAGCGCACGCCCATCGGCGCCCTGCAGACACCGGCCGGTTTCACCGTGGTGGATGCCGCCGGCGTCGCGCTGTCGACCACCCCCGACGCCCCGGCGGGGCAGCCCCTGCTCGAGATCAGCGGCGGCACCGCGTCGGCGGCCTTCCATGCGGCCGGTCGCGTTATGCGCGCCCTGCCCGACGCGGTGCGCGCGCAGGTCACCGGCGTGACGGCATCCACTCCGGACGACGTCACGCTCACCCTCGGCGCGACGGGGTCGCGCGTGGTGTGGGGCAGCGCCGACCGGTCGGCCGAGAAGGCGATCGTGCTCGACCGTCTGATGACGCAGAGCCCGGCCGATCGCGCCAAGGAGTACGACGTGACCTCGCCCGAGGCGGGCGTCGTCCGCTGATCTCGAAGGCGATCGTCCGACACTCCGCGTGTCGAGCGAGCCGTGTCGGTTCGGCGACCTACCTTCGGACTAAGGAATTGCATACCGGGCAATTCTTTAACCCTCAACATGAGGTTTAGAGTTTCGGGTTCGGGGACAAATGGAGGCCGGCATGAGCCACAACCAGAACTACCTCGCCGTGATCAAGGTCGTCGGTGTGGGCGGGGGCGGCGTCAATGCCGTCAACCGCATGATCGAGCTCGGCCTGCGCGGCGTGGAGTTCATCGCGATCAACACCGACGCGCAGGCGCTGCTCATGAGCGACGCCGACGTCAAGCTCGACGTGGGCCGCGAGCTCACGCGCGGCCTGGGCGCCGGTGCGGATCCCGAGGTGGGCCGTCGTGCCGCCGAGGACCACGCCGAGGAGATCGAGGAGGCCCTTCGCGGGGCCGACATGGTCTTCGTGACCGCGGGTGAGGGCGGCGGAACGGGCACCGGCGGCGCCCCCGTCGTGGCCAAGATCGCCAAGTCGATCGGCGCGCTGACGATCGGTGTCGTCACCAAGCCCTTCTCCTTCGAGGGCCGCCGTCGCCAGAGCCAGGCCGAGGCGGGCGTCGGGCGCCTGAAGGAAGAGGTCGACACCCTCATCGTCGTCCCCAACGACCGCCTGCTCGAGATCAGCGACCGCGGCATCTCGATGATCGAGGCCTTCGCCACGGCCGACCAGGTGCTGCTCGCCGGTGTCCAGGGCATCACCGACCTCATCACCACCCCGGGTCTGATCAACCTCGACTTCGCCGACGTCAAGTCGGTGATGCAGGGCGCCGGCTCCGCGCTCATGGGCATCGGTTCCTCGCGGGGAGCCGACCGCGCGATCAAGGCGGCCGAGCTCGCCGTGGAGTCGCCGCTGCTCGAAGCCTCGATCGAGGGCGCCCACGGCGTGCTCCTGTCGATCCAGGGCGGATCGAACCTCGGCATCTTCGAGATCAACGACGCCGCGCAGCTGGTGAAGGAGGCCGCGCACCCCGAGGCCAACATCATCTTCGGTACGGTCATCGACGACACCCTCGGCGACGAGGTGCGCGTGACGGTCATCGCAGCCGGCTTCGACGGGGGAGAGCCCTCCCTGCGCATCGACGCCGTCGGCGCGCAGCGTCCGGCCTCGGCGCCGGTGGTGCCGGTGATCCCCGCCGACGACGTGGCTCGCGACCTCGACGCCGCGGAGGAGCAGAAGGCCGCCACGGAGCGCGCTCCCGAGCGTCGTCCCGAGCCCGCGCCCGTCACCGCGCGCGTGCCCGAGACCTCGTACGACAACGGCTACGCCGACGACGACCTCGACGTGCCCGACTTCCTGAAGTAAGCATCACCCGAGTACGCACGAACTCTCCGACGAAAGCGGGTCCGGTCTCCACCGGGCCCGCTCTCGTCGTCGAAGGAGCAGCATGGACACCGCTCTCGCCGATCGGCTCGCCGCCGTCGACGCGCGCATCCAGGATGCCGCCCGCTCCGCGGGCCGCGATCCCGCCGGCATCACCCGCATCGTGGTGACGAAATTCCACCCGGCGTCCCTCGTGATCGATCTGCACGCCCTGGGGGTGCGCGACGTGGGCGAGAACCGGCAGCAGGAGCTCACCGCCAAGCGCGCAGAGCTCGATGGCATCCGGGATCTGACCTGGCACTTCATCGGGCAGGCGCAGACGAACAAGGCCCGCGCCGTGCGGGCGGCGGCCGATGCCGTGCACTCGGTCGATCGAGAGCGCATCGCCGACGCGCTCGATGCGGCGGGCGGCGACGCGCCGCTCGATGTCCTGCTGCAGGTGAATCTCACCGACGATACCGGCCGCGGAGGCGTCGCCCCCGACGGGGTGGAGGCTCTCGCGACGCACGTCGCCGCTCTGCCGAGCCTTCGTCTGCGCGGGGTCATGGCGGTCGCTCCCCTGGACGAGGAGCCCGCGCGGGCCTTCGAGCGGCTCCGGCGTTCGGCCGATGCGGTCCGCGCCGTCGTAGCGGACGCCGTGTGGATCTCCGCGGGCATGACGGGCGATTTCCCCGAGGCGATCGCGATGGGCGCGACACACCTGCGGATCGGCTCCGCAATCACGGGTCCGAGGCCCGTGCGCGACTAGCCTCGGACCAGACGATCGAACGGAGGATGCGATGTCGAACCCGCTGAAGAAGACGATGGTGTACCTGGGCCTCGCGGACGAGGAAGAGACCTACGAGGAGACGGCGCCGCAGCCCATCGCGCGCAAGCAGACGGCACCCACCGCTGCTCCCCTCGAGAAGGCCGCTCCGGTGACGCCGCTGCACCGCCCCGCCGTGGTGCGCCAGCCGTCGGCCGGTCCGGTCAGCGAGATCCTCACGGTGCACCCCAAGCAGTACCGCGACGCCCAGACGATCGCGGAGAACTTCCGCGAGGGCATCCCGGTCATCATCAACCTGTCGCAGATGAGCGACGCCGACGCGCGTCGCCTGATCGACTTCGCGAGCGGACTCTCGCTCGGGCTGTACGGCCGCATCGAGCGGGTGACGAGCAAGGTCTTCCTGCTCTCGCCCGAGAACATCGCCGTGTCCGGCGACGGTGCGATCGCGCAGGCCGACCCCGAGGCTGCGCCGTTCGCGTCCCAGTAAGCGATCGTGGCCGTCCTGAGCCTGGTCGGCTCCATCCTCAGCGCGCTGCTGTTCATCTACATCGTGCTGCTGCTCGCGCGCCTCGTGCTCGAGTACATCCCCATGTTCAACAGGGAGTGGCGCCCGCGCGGTGCCACGCTCGTGTTGGCTGAGATCGTCTACACCGTGACGGATCCGCCCATCAAGCTGGTCCGCCGCATCATCCCACCCCTGCGCATCGGGGGGATCGCGATCGATTTCGGATTCGCGATCGTCATGTTCGTCTGCTTCATGCTGCTGAGCGTGACGCGGTCCCTCGCGGCCGCGTGAGCGTCCGCCGCCGTCCTCTCGACAGTGCCCTTCGACACTGACGGAGGGCGGCGGCTATGCTGTTCCGAAGCGGTACGCCCCGGTGCGACACCCCCAACAGTTCCGAATCAGAGCTCTCGAAAGAGGAAACACCATGGCACTGACCCCCGATGACGTCGTCACCAAGCAGTTCCAGCACGTGCGCTTCAAGGAGGGCTTCGACCCCGACGAGGTCGACGACTTCCTCGACGAGATCGTCGTCGAGTGGCGCAAGACCATCGCCGAGAACGAGGAGCTGAAGGCCAAGCTCGCCGCGTTCGAGTCCGGTGAGGCCGCTCCGGCCACGGTCGCCGCTCCGGTGGCCGAGGAGCCCAAGGCCGAGGAGCCCGCTCCGGTCGAGACCCCCGCGCCGGCCCCCGCCGCCCCGGTGTCCTCCGACGCCGAGCCCGCCGCGCAGAGCGCCGGCATCATCGAGCTCGCGCAGCGTCTGCACGACGAGCACGTCGCAGAGGGCAAGGCCCAGCGCGACCAGCTCATCGGCGAGGCGCAGGCGCAGGCGGCATCCATCGTCGCCGAGGCCGAGCAGAAGGGCCGCGAGGAGCGCGCCCGTCTCGAAAAGGAGCGCGTGACGCTCGAGAGCCGCATCACCGAGCTGCGCAACTTCGAGCGCGACTACCGCTCGCAGCTGCGTTCGTACATCGAGGGTCAGCTCCGCGACCTCGACACCACCGCGTCGTCGTCGGGCTCCACGCCCGTGTCGGCGATCGGCCTGTAAGTCGACAGACTCTTTGCGCAGTCGATCTCCTCTGCGACCGGCGGCGGCCGGCATCGTCATCGCGATCCTCGCGGTGGTGGTGCTGGCCGCCGACCAGTTGGCGAAGACCGTCGCCATCGACAACCTCCCCCCGGAGCGCGTCGTGCCGGTGCTCGGTGACGCCCTGCAGTTCTACCTCGTCCGAAACCCCGGCGCCGCGTTCTCGCTCGGCGAAGGGGTGACCTGGCTGTTCACGATCGCCCTCGCGGTCGTGGCGGCCATCATCGTCTTCCTCGCCCTCCGCCGTGTGCGATCGCGCCTGTGGGCCGTCGTGCTCGGGCTGCTGCTGGGCGGGGTCCTCGGCAACCTCACCGACCGCCTGCTCCGCGAGCCGGGTTTCCCCGTCGGGCACGTCGTCGACTTCATCTCGACGCCGTGGATGATGCCGGCGATCTACAACGTCGCCGACATCTTCATCGTGTCGATGATGATCTCCGTCGCGATCCTCGTGCTCTTCGGGCTCCGCCTCGACGGCACCCGTGAAACGCGCGCATCGCGCGCCGCCGAGGCCCAGGCCGCCGGTGACGTCGACGCGTCCTCCGACCCCGGCCCGCGCTGACGTGGACTCCCGCAGCCTCCCCGTCCCCGACGGGCTCGACGGAACGCGCATCGACCAGGCTCTGGCCAAGATGCTCGGGTTCTCCCGCACCTTCGCGGCCGAGGTTGCCGACGCCGGGGGCGTGAGCGTCGACGGCCGAACGGCCGGACGATCCGACCGTCTCCGTGCCGGTTCGTGGCTCACGGTCGAGTGGGAACCCAAACGCGAGCCCGAGATCGTGCCCGTCGCGGTTCCCGATCTCGGCATCGTGCACGACGACGACGACATCGTCGTGGTCGACAAGCCCGCCGGGGTCGCGGCGCACCCGTCCCTCGGATGGGAGGGGCCGACCGTGCTCGGCGCCCTCGCCGCGGCGGGCTTCCGCATCGCCACGAGCGGTCCGGCCGAGCGACGCGGGATCGTGCACCGTCTCGACGCGGGGACGAGCGGTCTGATGGTCGTCGCGAAGACCGAACGCGCTTACACCCTGCTCAAGAGCTCGTTCAAAGAGCGCGAGGTCGACAAGATCTACCACGCGGTGGTCCAGGGGCATCCCGATCCGCTCGCCGGGACCATCGACGCGCCCATCGGTCGCCACCCGCACCACTCGTGGAAGTTCGCCGTCACCCCCGACGGCAAGGACTCGGTCACCCATTACGAGACCCTCGAGGCCTTCCCCCGCGCGTCGCTGCTCGAGATCCATCTCGAGACCGGTCGCACGCACCAGATCCGCGTGCACATGGCCGCTCACCGGCATCCGTGCGCCGGCGATCCGCTCTACGGTGCCGACCCGACGCTCTCCTCGCGCCTGGGGCTCACCCGCCAGTGGCTGCACGCCCACCGGCTCGCCTTCACGCATCCCGGCACGGGGGAGTGGGTCGAGTTCGAGTCGCCCTACCCGGCCGACCTGGCGCGGGCACTCGAGATCCTCGGCGACGGCGTCTGATACCGCGCCGAGCGGGTCGGCGTCGCGTGCTGCGCGGTCGGTCGCAGGGGCCGATCCGGGACGGATGCCACGCGTGGCCCCGCTCGCCGACCCCTCCGCATATCGCGGTCCGTGCTCTGCTCGCGCGGTCGCACGGCGACGCGCCCGGGAGGGCGGTGCCGACTGGGCGTCCGCCCCGAACATCCACGGCCGATGTCGGAGGCCGAACGTAGACTCGACGCGTGGCAGCTGACTCCTTCGCTCACCTTCACGTGCACAGCGAGTACTCGATGCTCGACGGCGCGGCGCGCATCGGGCCGATGGTCCAAGAAGCCGTCAAGCAGGGCATGCCGGCCATCGCCGTCACCGACCACGGCAACACCTTCGCGGCCTACGAGTTCTACAAGACCGCGAAAGACGCCGGCATCAAGCCGATCATCGGCATCGAGGCCTACGTCACTCCCGGAACCCACCGTTCCGACAAGTCCCGCGTGCGGTGGGGTACTCCCGAGCAGCAGAGCGACGACGTCTCGGGCTCGGGCGCCTACACGCACATGACCCTGCTGTCCGAGACGACCGAGGGCATGCACAATCTCTTCCGGTTGTCGTCGCGCGCGAGCATGGAGGGCTACTACTTCAAGCCCCGCATGGACCGCGAGCTGCTGCAGACCTACAGCAAGGGTCTGATCGCCACGACCGGCTGCCCCTCGGGCGAGGTGCAGACGCGCCTGCGACTCGGCCAGTACGACGCCGCCAAGGCCGCCGCGGCGGAGTTCCAAGACATCTTCGGCAAAGAGAACTACTTCGCCGAGATCATGGACCACGGCCTGTCGATCGAGCGGCGCATCATGGGCGATCTGCTGAAGATCGCCAAAGAGCTCGACATCCCGCTCGTCGGCACCAACGACCTCCACTACACACACCAGCACGACGCGACGAGCCACGCGGCCCTGCTGTGCGTGCAGTCGGGTTCGACGCTCGACGACCCCAAGCGCTTCAAGTTCGACGGCGACGGCTACTACGTCAAGTCCGCCGCCGAGATGCGCCAGGTCTTCCGCGACAACCCCGAGGCGTGCGACAACACGCTGCTCATCGCCGAGCGGTGCGAGGTCGAGTTCGACACCTCCGCCAACTACATGCCGCGCTTCCCCGTCCCCGAGGGCGAGACCGAGGGCAGCTGGATGATCAAAGAGGTCGAGAACGGCCTCCACGACCGCTACCCCGGCGGCATCCCCGACGCGGTGCGCAAGCAGGCCGAGTACGAGACCGACGTCATCCTGCAGATGGGGTTCCCGGGCTACTTCCTCGTGGTCGCCGACTTCATCAACTGGGCCAAGAACAACGGCATCCGCGTGGGGCCCGGGCGTGGGTCGGGAGCCGGCTCGATGGTCGCGTACGCGATGAAGATCACCGACCTCGACCCGCTGCAGCACGGCCTGATCTTCGAGCGCTTCCTCAACCCCGACCGCGTCTCGATGCCCGACTTCGACGTCGACTTCGACGACCGCCGCCGTGGCGAGGTGATCCAGTACGTCACCGAGAAGTACGGCGACGAGCGCGTCGCGCAGATCGTCACCTACGGCACGATCAAGGCCAAGCAGGCGCTGAAAGATGCCGGGCGCGTCCTCGGCTTCCCGTTCAGCATGGGCGACAAGCTCACCAAGGCCATGCCGCCGGCCGTCATGGGCAAAGACATGCCGCTCGACGGCATGTTCAACCCCGAGCACCCGCGCTACAAAGAGGCGAGCGAGTTCCGCACCCTCATCGAGACCGACGCCGAGGCCAAGACGGTCTTCGACACCGCTCTCGGACTCGAGAACCTCAAGCGCCAGTGGGGCGTGCACGCGGCCGGCGTGATCATGTCGAGCGAGCCGCTCATCGACATCATCCCGATCATGCGCCGCGAGCAGGACGGCCAGATCGTCACGCAGTTCGACTACCCCGCGTGCGAGTCGCTCGGCCTGATCAAGATGGACTTCCTGGGGCTGCGCAACCTCACGATCATCAACGACGCCCTCGACAACATCGCGGCCAACCGCGGGCATCCCCTGGTGCTGGAAGACCTCGACCTCGACGACGCGGCATCCTACGAGCTCCTCGCGCGCGGCGACACGCTGGGCGTGTTCCAGCTCGACGGCGGGCCCATGCGGTCTCTGCTCAGGCTCATGCGCCCCGACAACTTCGAGGACATCTCGGCCGTGCTGGCGCTCTACCGCCCCGGTCCCATGGGTGTGAATTCTCACATCAACTACGCGCTGCGCAAGAACAAGCAGCAGGAGATCGAGCCGATCCACCCCGAGCTCGAGGAGCCGCTGGCCGACATCCTCGACACGACCTACGGCCTGATCGTGTATCAGGAGCAGGTCATGGCGGTCGCCCAGCGCGTCGCCGGCTACACGCTCGGCCAGGCCGACCTGTTGCGCCGCGCGATGGGCAAGAAGAAGAAGAGCGAGCTCGACAAGCAGAAGGAGATCTTCTTCGGCGGCATGACCGAACGCGGGTTCGGCGAGGTCGCGCAGCAAACGCTGTGGAAGGTGCTCGAGTCGTTCGCCGACTACGCCTTCAACAAGGCGCACACCGCGGCCTACGGTCTCGTGTCGTACTGGACGGCCTACCTCAAGGCGCATTATCCCGCCGAGTACATGGCCGCCCTGCTGACCAGCGTCGGCGACTCGAAAGACAAGATGGCGGTGTACCTCAACGAGTGCCGCCGCATGGGCATCAAGGTGCTTCCGCCCGATGTCAACGAATCGATCCGCTTCTTCGCCGCCGTCGGGGAAGACATCCGCTTCGGTCTCGGCGCGGTGCGCAACGTCGGCACCAACGTGGTCGACGGCATCGTGTCTGCCCGACAGGATGCCAAGTACACGTCGTTCCACGACTTCCTGTCGAAGGTTCCGATGCACGTGGCCAACAAGCGCACCGTGGAGTCGCTGATCAAGGCGGGCGCGTTCGATTCGCTCGGGTCGACGCGCCGCGCGCTCGTCGAGGTGCACGAGGACGCGTGCGAGGGCGCGGTGCTCGACAAGCGTCGGGAGGCCAACGGTGAGGTCGGGTTCGACTTCGACTCGCTGTGGGACGAACCGCAGCAGGTCGTGAAGGTGCCCGAGCGACCGGAGTGGACCAAGAAGGACAAGCTCGCGTTCGAGCGCGAGATGCTCGGACTCTACGTCTCCGACCACCCGCTCGCGGGCCTGGAGGTGCCCCTCGCCAAGCACGCCTCGACGTCGATCCACGATCTCCTCGCGTCTGAAGACGTGCAGGACGGCGATCAGGTCACGGTGGCCGGTCTGCTCACCAGCGTGCAGCACCGCGTCGCGAAGCAGAGCGGTAACCCCTACGGCATGGTCACCGTCGAGGACTTCAACGGCGAGGTGACCGTGATGTTCATGGGGAAGACGTACGCCGAGTTCGCCCCGGTGCTGCAGGCCGACTCGATCCTGGTCGTGCGCGGACGCGTCTCGCGACGCGACGACGGACTCAATCTGCACGCCCAGAGCGCCTTCGCCCCCGATCTCGAGGGGCTCGACGAGACGGGCGGACTCACGTTGGTCGTGCCCGAGCAGCGCGCGAACGAGGCGTTGGTCGGCGAGCTGGCGCAGATGCTGCGTCGCCACTCCGGCTCGACCGAGGTGCTTCTCAAGCTGCACAAGGGCGGCACGGCGAAGGTGTTCGAAGTCCCGATGCCCGTCCGCGTCACCGCCGACCTGTTCGGCGAGCTGAAGGGCCTGCTCGGGCCCAACTGCCTCGGCTGACCCCACGATCGGTGCGCCGCTCGAGCGTCGCAACCCCAGCAGACGCTGAAGACCCGCCGGTTACGATGTCCGGGCGCTGCGGCGCCCTGGGTGAAAGGACCCCCGTGAACGATCAGTACCCCCACGACACCTCCGAGCCCCACCGCGATCACGCCGACCCGACGACCGCATCCGGTGCGCCGTCCGTGTCCGATGCGGCCGACCCCTCCGCGGTCCGCGGCGCGGACTCGACCGCCTCCGCCGAGCACCCCCCGGTGGCCCCGCCGGCGCCCGGAACGTCCTCCGCGTCTGCTGACGCGCACACCGATGCGTCGGCACCCGCTCGCACGGGCACCGTGTCGTACGGCGTCGGTCCGTTCTCCGTGCGCGAAGTCGCCCTGCTGGGTGTCTGGGTGGTGGCGTTCTTCGTCTCGTTCTTCCGCACGAACATCCTCGACTCGCCGTCGGGCGTCCTCATCGGCGGCGGCAACGTGTGGCTCTCCGGACTGTGGTGGATCCCCGCGGTGGCTCTGCCCACCGTCGCGGTCGGTCTCCTCGTGCTGCGGCGTCTGTCGCCTCAGGGCATCCGCCGGGTCGGCTCGCTCGGCATCGACCAGTTCGCCTCGGTGGCGTTCGCGGTGTCGGCCCTCATCTGGGTCTCGTGGGTGTGGGACACCGTGGCGGTCTTCGACCAGACCGGCATCTGGACGCGCTCCTGGGTCATCTGGGTCGAGGCCGTCGTGCTGCTGGCCGGCGTCGTTCTCACCGTCTTCGCGCCGGTGATCCCGCCGTTCTCGGCTGACTTCCGCGGTCGCGAGGAGATCCCCGCGCACCGCAACGCCCGTCCCATCCGCCCGGTCGTTCCGCGTCCGCGCGCGCCGCGGGCCCCGCGTCCGGTCGCCGGGCCCGACGCCGGCGTTGCGACGCCCGAGGCCGAGGCCCCCACGCCCGGCAGCTACACCGGTTCGACCGACCTCCCGCATGACGACGCGGCGCCGGCGACCTCGGTGCTCCCCGCGACGCGCGGCGACGACACGGCCACCGACATCTTCGCGCCGTTGCACGCCGACACCGGAGCCGTGAGCACGTACGACACGGGACGCGAGACCGGTCGCGAGGCGTCCGACGATTCCCGGGGTGCGCCCGAGGGCGACGACCACCCGCACGCGCAGGCGTTCTGGGCGCTCGCGCCCGAAGAGCGCGAGATCGTCGACGACTACGGCACGCCCATCTTCCGGATCGGGCCGACGGCGTGGGCGCTCGTGATCGAGGATCGCGGCGAGACCTTCGTCGTGCGTCACGACGACGGCCGGATCGGGTATCTGCACGACGTGTCGGGCGTGACCCGGGGCTGAGAACTCGGGTGTGACCCGAAGCTGACATCGGGAGAGGGCGGAGGTCTCACGACCCCCGCCCTTTCGCGTGGGGGCGCTCAGACCCGGGCCGGTGCGTACGGGCCGAACCGGGGGGATGCGAGGGCTCCGCCGGTGGGCAGGCTGAGCGCCCGCTGCGAGCCTGTGGACTGCGCGGAGGGGCTCCTGCTCGGCCGGTAGCCTTGGAGCCATGCTCCGCACGATCGATCTCCGCGGCCGCGTCCTCTCGCCGGCCGAGCTCCTCGCCGTCGTCCCGCGCGCCGATGCCGCGCGTGACGAGGCCCTCGCCACCGCCGCCCGTCTGGTCGCCGACGTGGCCCACCGGGGCGAAGAGGCTCTGCGCGAGCAGGCGGCGCGCTTCGATCGTGTCAGCGACCACGCCATCCGCGTGCCCGCGGATCACCTCGACGAGGCGCTGCGCGACCTCGATCCGCAGATCCGCGCCGCCCTCGACGAGGCCATCTCGCGCGTGCGCACGGCATCCGCGGCGCAGGTCCCGGCCCCGGTCGTGACCGAGCTCGGCGACGGCGCCCGTGTGACGCAGCGCTGGCAGCCGGTGCGTCGCGTGGGCCTCTACGTGCCCGGCGGCAAGGCCGTCTACCCCTCGAGCGTCGTCATGAACGCCGTCCCGGCGCAGGTCGCCGGTGTCCGCGAGGTCGCCCTCGCCTCCCCGCCGCAGGCCGACTTCGGCGGGCGCGTTCACCCGGTCATCCTCGCCGCGGCGCGTCTGCTCGGTGTGACCGAGGTCTACGCGATGGGGGGCGCCGGCGCGATCGGTGCGTTCGCGCACGGTGTCGCCGAGATCGGCCTCGATCCCGTGGATGTCGTCACCGGCCCGGGCAACAACTTCGTCGCCTCGGCCAAGCGCGCCGTCGCGGGGCGCGTGGGCACCGATTCGGAGGCCGGTGCCACCGAGATCCTCGTCGTGGCCGACGACTCGGCGACCCCCGCTCTCGTCGCCGCCGACCTCGTCAGTCAGGCCGAGCACGACGAGCAGGCGTCGGCCGTCCTCGTGACCGACTCGCCCGCACTGGCCGAGGCCGTACGCGCGGCCCTCCCGGCGCGCGTCGCCTCGACCCGTCACACCGAGCGCGTCACCGCGGCATTCCACGGGCCGCAGTCGGCGGTCGTGCTCGTCGACGACATCGCACAAGCGACCGCCTTCAGCAACGCCTACGCGCCCGAGCACCTCGAGCTGCACCTGGCCGATCCGCGTCCCGAGGACTTCGTCAACGCGGGAGCCGTGTTCGTCGGTCCCTACACGCCGGTGAGCCTCGGCGACTACCTCGCCGGGAGCAACCACGTGCTGCCGACCGGGGGACAGGCGCGCTACAGCGCGGGCCTCTCCGCAGCGACGTTCCTGCGCCCCCAGCAGGTGGTCGAGTACGACCGTGCGGCGCTCTCACGAGTCCGGGATGCCATCGTGACCCTCGCCGACGCCGAGGCCCTCCCCGCGCACGGCGAGGCCGTGACCGCGCGGTTCGACGACTGAGGGAGAACCCATGCACTGCCCCTTCTGCCGCAACCCCGACTCCCGCGTCATCGACTCGCGCACGAGCGACGACGGGCTGAGCATCCGTCGTCGACGTCAGTGCCCCAAGTGCGGTGGTCGATTCTCGACGGTCGAGACGGCGAGCCTGAACGTCATCAAGCGGTCGGGGGTGGTCGAGCCGTTCAGTCGCGAAAAGGTCATGTCGGGCGTCCGCAAAGCCTGTCAGGGCCGCCCCGTCACCGACGCCGATCTCGCGGTGCTGGCGCAGCAGGTCGAGGAGGCGATCCGTCAGACGGGGTCGTCGCAGATCGAGGCGAACGAGATCGGATTGTCGATCCTCGGACCGCTGCGCGAACTCGACGAGGTGGCGTACCTGCGCTTCGCGAGCGTGTACCAGGGGTTCGACTCGCTCGACGATTTCGACGCGGCGATCGCCCAACTGCGCGCCGACCACGCGGAACGCCCGGCGAACGACGACCGCGACGTCGTCCAGTAGCCTGGCGGGGATGTATCCCCTTCTCTTCCGCACGGTCCTCTCGCGTCTCGACCCCGAGTTCGCGCACCACCTCGGTGCGCTCGTCATCCGGGTCGCCGGGGTGGAGCCCCTGGCATCCGTCGTCCGTCGCGCCACCGCCCCCGGCGCCGACCAGCGGGTGCAGGCGCTCGGCCTGACCTTCGATTCGCCGTTCGGGGTGGCCGCGGGCTTCGACAAGAACGTCACGATGGGCCGCGGGCTCGGCGCGCTCGGCTTCGGCCACGTCGAGGTCGGCACGGTCACCGCGCTGCCCCAGCCGGGCAATCCCAAGCCACGCCTGTTCCGGCTCGTCGCCGATCGCGCGGTGATCAACCGCATGGGATTCAACAACGACGGTGCCGCCGCCGCGGCCGCGCGGCTGCGCCGCCTGCGCCGAGCCCGTCGTCGCCCGGTCATCGGCGTGAACATCGGCAAGAGCCGGGTCGTCGCCGTCGAGGACGCCACGACCGACTACGTCCGCAGCGCCCGGCTGCTCGCGCCGCTGGCCGATTATCTCGTCGTCAACGTCTCGTCCCCCAATACGCCCGGGCTCCGGGGGCTCCAGGCCGTCGAGACGCTCCGCCCCCTGCTGACAGCGGTGCGCGACGCGGCGGGGGGCACCCCGCTCCTGGTCAAGATCGCCCCCGACCTCGACGACGACGAGGTGCGCGACATCGCCCGTCTCGCCGTCGACGCGGGCCTGGCCGGCCTCATCGCCACCAACACCACCATCGCCCGTTCCGGTCTGACGACGGATGCCGCGACCGTCGAGGCCGCGGGTGCGGGCGGGCTCTCCGGCGCGCCGCTGAAGCAGCGCGCGCTCGAGGTGCTCCGCCTGGTGCGCGAGGCGGTCCCGGCCGAGTTCGTCGTGATCTCCGCCGGGGGAGTGGACACCGCCGACGACGTCCGCGATCGTCTCGCCGCCGGTGCCACCCTCGTGCAGGGCTACACGGCGTTCCTCTACCGCGGACCCCTCTGGGCGCGTCAGATCAATCGCGGTCTCGCCCGCGCGCGCTGACCCGCTCCTGACCGGCCGCTGGTTCGTCGACGTGGCGGTACACCGCGCGTAGGCGCCGGTCGGCCGCCTGCGCGCGGAGGACGACACGGCATCCGACCCGAGAACGACGAAACGGCGCACCTTCCGGTGCGCCGTTCCGCGAAGCGGGGGATCAGGCGGGGTACTGACCGCGCTTGACCTGAGCCTTCGGCAGGCGCATGAAACGCATCTGCACGGTGCGCATCGCCGCGTACCACCCGAGACCCTTCTCGAGGCGGCTCTCGCCGAACTTCTCCTTCGCCGCGCGCTTGACGCGGATCGAGGTGATGATCATGTCTCCGATGACGAAGAGGATGAAGATCCACAGCGCGACGAACGACCAGTACTGGAAGAACTGCACGGGGATGAGCGTCGCGACGATCACGAGCACCATGAACGGCATGACGCCCTCGCCGAGGTGCCAGCCGGCATCCACGAAGTCACGAGCGAAGCGGCGCTGCGGCCCGCGGTCGCGCACGGGAAGATAGCGCTCCTCACCGGCTGCCATGCCGATGCGGGCCTTCTCGCGCTGCGCCGCCAACTCGGCGCGGGCGCGGGCCTTCGCCTCCTTGGTGTCGGGGACCAGGGGGCGCTTGCGGGCGGCCTCCTGCTCGGCGCGCGAGGGCGTCGCTCGGCCCTTGCCCGATCCGAGCGCCGTCGAGTCGACGGGGGTGTCGTTGGGGGCGGGTGCGGGGGACTTGGCCACGGGAAACCTCGGTGATTCGCTGGTCGGGAGACTTAAGATTACCCGCATGACCCTCGACCTGTCCCGGCAGGAGGCTGTGCAAAAAGCAGCCGACGCCGGCATCCCCTCCGCCCTGGCCGATCTCGGCGCCCTCGTCCGCATCCCGTCGATCGCCTGGCCGGCCTTCGATCAGACCGCCCTGGTCAAGAGCGCCGACGCGGTCGCCGCCCTCCTCCAGGGCACCGGCGTCTTCGATTCCGTCGCGGTGACCCGCGCCCGGATCCCCGGCACCGACGAGATGGGGCAGCCGGCCGTGCTCGCCACGCGCGCCGCCCGCAATGGCCGACCGACCGTGCTGCTCTACGCCCACCACGACGTGCAGCCCCCGGGAGACGAGGCGCTGTGGGACTCGCCGCCCTTCGAGCCGACGCTGCGCGACGGGCGCCTGTACGGACGCGGTGCCGCCGACGACAAAGCCGGCATCATGGCGCACGTCGGCGCGATCCGGGCCGTGTCCGAGGTCCTCGGCGACGACCTCGACCTCGGCCTCGCCGTGTTCATCGAGGGGGAGGAGGAGTACGGCTCGCGCTCCTTCGGCCAGTTCCTCTCCGACAACGCCGGAGCGTTGCGTTCCGACGTCATCGTGGTCGCGGACTCGGGCAACTGGGACGAGCGCACGCCCGGCCTGACGGTGTCGCTGCGCGGCAACGCGCGCTTCACGCTGACCGTGCGCACGCTGGCCCACGCCTCGCACTCCGGGATGATGGGCGGAGCCGTCCCCGACGCCATGCTCGCGACCGTGAAGCTGCTCGCCACGCTGTGGGACGACGACGGCGCCGTCGCCGTCGAGGGTCTCGCCACGCGCGACGCCGACACGCCCGACTACGACGAGGCCACTCTGCGCGCCGAGTCCGGCCTGCTCGAGGGCGTCAGCCCCATCGGACGCGACTCGATCCTGAGCCGCATCTGGAACAAGCCGTCGATCACCATCACCGGCTGGGACGCCACCCCCGTCGAGGCCGCGTCGAACACCCTCGCGCCGCAGACGAGCGTCGTCATCAGCGCGCGCGTCGCCCCCGGTCAGGATGCCGAGGAGGCTTTCGCCGCGGTCCAGGCGCACCTGCGTGCGCACGCGCCGTTCGGCGCGCAGCTCGAGTTCAGCGACGTGGACTGCGGCGACTCCTTCCTCGTGGACACCGGAGGGTGGGCCGTCGAAGAAGCACGCGCGGCGTTCGCCGACGGTTACGGCGTCGAGTCGGTGGACGTCGGGATCGGCGGGTCCATCCCCTTCATCTCCGACCTCGTCCGCGAGTTCCCCGCCGCGCAGATCCTCGTCACGGGCGTCGAGGATCCGCACGCGCGCGCGCACAGCCCGAACGAGTCGCTGCACCTCGACACGTTCCGCAACGCCCTGGTCTCGGAAGCGCTGCTGCTGGCGCGACTGAACGACCGGACCGTCTGATCGGGGCCGCGGGGACGGGACAGGCGTAGACTTGCCTCGTCCCCGCGACCGATCAACCCGAAGGGCATCGCCATGACCGACACCACTCTGTCGTCCTCCGCCGAGACCCGCGAGCACGGCGTCGGCCTGACCGCGGCCGCCTCCGACAAGGTCAAGAGCCTGCTGTCGCAGGAAGGCCGCGACGACCTCCGCTTGCGCGTCGCCGTGCAGCCCGGCGGCTGCTCCGGCCTCATCTACCAGCTCTACTTCGACGAGCGCTACCTCGACGGCGACAAGGTCGTCGACTTCGACGGTGTCGAGGTCATCGTCGACGACATGAGCGTCCCGTACCTCGACGGTGCGAACATCGACTTCAAGGACACGATCTCGGAGCAGGGCTTCACGATCGACAACCCCAACGCGCAGGGCTCCTGCGCCTGCGGCGACAGCTTCCACTGAGCTCGGTCGGCGTCCTCCGACGTCGACGTCACGGACCCCCGGGGCCACGGTTCGCACCGTGGAACCCGGGGGTTTCCGATGTCTCGGCACTGGACGAATGGCCAGAGAACGGTGAGAGGTTGCCGTAGACTGTCAAAGCTTTATCCACGACCCGGAAAGGTGCATTGTGCCCTCCAAACGTCGCCTTCGCTGGGCCGCGCTCCCTCTCGGGATCGCGTCCGTCGCACTCCTCTCGGGCTGCACCACTTCCCAGCTGCACGGATTCCTGCCCGGCTTCGTCGATGACGGCCCGGCCGCGACGAACCACACCGACATGGTCGCCGGACTGTGGGTCAACTCGTGGATCGTGCTCCTCGCCGTGGGTGTCGTCACCTGGGGCCTGATGCTGTGGTCGGTCATCGCCTACCGCCGTCGTCGCGGCCAGTCGGGTCTGCCCGTCCAGCTGCGGTACAACATGCCGATCGAGATCTTCTACACGATCGTGCCGCTCATCCTGGTCGTCGGCTTCTTCGCTTTCACGGCGCGCGACCAGAACACGCTCGAGACCCAGTACGAAGACCCCGACGTGTCCATCACGGCCTACGGCAAGCAGTGGGCGTGGGACTTCCAGTACAACGGCGAGAAGGAAGACAACTCCGACGCCGTGTACTCGATGGGTGTCCAGGCGAAGGCCACCGCCGACGGTTACGACCTCGACGACGTGCCGACGCTGTACCTGCCGGTGAACAAGACGGTCAAGATCGACCTCCGCTCGCGCGACGTCATCCACTCCTTCTGGATCATCGACTTCCTCTATAAGAAAGACATGTACATCGGTCGCGACAACGAGTGGTCCTTCACGCCCACTCGCGAGGGCACCTACGAAGGCAAGTGCGCGGAGCTCTGCGGTGAGTACCACTCGGCGATGCTCTTCAACGTCAAGGTCGTCAGCGAGACCGAGTACAACGACTACCTGAACTCCCTGCGCCGCGCCGGCGACGTGGGCGACATCAGCGACCTGTCGCGTCTGCAGAACCTGACCACCGGCGTCGAAGGGAACGAGTGATCATGGCCACGACGCTTCCGCTCCAGGGGACCGGGCCCTCGCGCCCGACGACTCTCCCGCCGCGTCAAGCCGCACTGCTGAGCACCACGCGTGTGGAGCAGAAGGGCAACCTGGTCGTCAAGTGGATCACCTCCACCGACCACAAGACCATCGGGTACATGTATCTGATCGCCTCGGTGATCTTCTTCATGCTCGGTGGAGTGATGGCGCTCATCATCCGCGCCGAGCTGTTCGAGCCGGGGATGCAGATCATCCCGACCAAAGAGCAGTACAACCAGCTGTTCACCATGCACGGCACGATCATGCTGCTCATGTTCGCGACGCCGCTGTTCGCGGGCTTCGCGAATGCGCTGCTGCCCCTTCAGATCGGCGCCCCCGACGTGGCGTTCCCGCGTCTGAACGCGTTCGCGTTCTGGCTCTTCCTGTTCGGCTCCACCATCGCGGTGTCCGGCTTCCTCACCCCGCAGGGTGCGGCCGGCTTCGGATGGTTCGCCTATCAGCCGCTCGCGAATGCGAGCTTCTCGCCCGGCGTCGGCGGCAACCTCTGGATGCTCGGTCTCGGCATCAGCGGTTTCGGCACGATCCTCGGTGCGGTCAACTTCATCACGACCGTGCTCACGATGCGTGCCCCGGGCATGACCATGTGGCGCATGCCGATCTTCTCGTGGAACACGCTCATCACGAGCATCCTGATCCTGCTCGCGTTCCCCGTGCTCGCCGCGGCGATCTTCGCGGCCGCCGCCGACCGCGTGCTCGGTGCGCACATCTACAGCCCCGAGAACGGCGGCGTCCTGCTCTGGCAGCACCTGTTCTGGTTCTTCGGTCACCCGGAGGTCTACATCATCGCGCTGCCGTTCTTCGGCATCGTGTCGGAGATCTTCCCGGTCTTCAGCCGCAAGCCGATCTTCGGCTACAAGACCCTCGTGTACGCGACCATCGCGATCGCCGCGCTGTCGGTGGCCGTGTGGGCGCACCACATGTACGTCACGGGTGGCGTGCTGCTGCCGTTCTTCGCCCTGATGACGATGCTCATCGCGGTGCCGACCGGTGTGAAGATCTTCAACTGGATCGGAACGCTGTGGCGTGGCTCGGTGACCTTCGAGACGCCGATGGTCTTCGCCCTGGGCTTCCTGGTCTCGTTCGTCTTCGGTGGTCTCACCGGCGTGATCCTCGCCTCGCCCCCGCTGGACTTCCACCTGTCCGACTCGTACTTCGTGGTCGCGCACTTCCACTACGTGGTCTTCGGCACCGTCGTGTTCGCGATGTTCGCCGGCTTCTACTTCTGGTGGCCCAAGTGGACCGGGAAGATGCTCAACGAGCGTCTGGGGATGGTGCACTTCTGGCTGCTGTTCGTCGGCTTCCACATGACCTTCCTCATCCAGCACTGGCTGGGTGTCGACGGAATGGCTCGTCGCTACGCGGACTACGCCGCGGCCGACGGATGGACCTGGGAGAACCAGCTGTCGACTGTGGGCTCGATGATCCTGGGTGCGTCCATGATCCCGTTCCTGCTCAACGTGTGGATCACGGCCCGCAAGGCGCCGCGCGTGACCGTCGACGACCCCTGGGGCTATGGAGCATCGCTCGAGTGGGCGACGTCGTGCCCGCCGCCGCGTCACAACTTCACGTCGATCCCGCGCATCCGGAGCGAGCGTCCCGCCTTCGACCTCAACCACCCCGAGGCCGGTATCCCGGTCGGTGTGGGTCCGGTCAAGGACGCCCCCGATACGCCCGTCGTCGACGCAGCTGCCGGAGAGGTCAAGTAACACATGCGTACCAACGTCAACCTCTGGTGGATCATCGCGGTGTTCTCGTTCGTCATCGCGGCGGTCTACACCGTCTGGAGCCTGCTCCAGCACGGTGGCGTCGAGTGGGTCGGAACCGTCGCCCTGGCGTTCCTCGGCCTCATGTCGTCGATGATCGCGTTCTACATCGGCCGCGTCCTCAAGGCGCAGCGCGGTGACCTGCCCGAAGACATCCTCACGGCCGACATCGATGACGGCGACCCCGAGATGGGCGAGTTCAGCCCGTGGTCGTGGTGGCCCATCGTGCTCGCAGCCTCCGCGGCGATCGCCGTGGTCGGCCTCGCTGTCGGCAGCTGGCTCGTCCCCGTCGGATTCGCGGTGTTCGTCGTCGCCATCGTCGGCTGGGTGTACGAGTACTACCGCGGGTACTTCGCGCGCTGATCCTGTGCCCGTCCGTCTGAGAGCGGCTGCCGTCTCCGACGCCGGCGCCCATCGTCCCACCAACCAGGACGCCGCCTTCGCGGCGTCCTGGGGTGCGGCGGTGGCCGACGGCGTCGGCGGTGGTCCGTCGGGAGACCTCGCGTCCGCCGCCCTGATCCACCGTCTCGTGGCGACGAGCGGAGGAGGCCTGGATGCCGATGGCCTCTTGGTCCGTATCCGCGAAGCCAACTGGGACATCCGCGCCCACGTCGAACGCGATCCCGCGCTCGAGGGGATGGCGACGACGTTCACCGGCATCTTCCTCAGCCTCAGCGGGGAACTGCTGCTCGCTCACACCGGCGACTCGCGCGCCTACCTCCTCCGTGACGGAGAGTTCACGCGCGAGACCCGCGACGACTCCTACGTTCAGGCTCTCGTCGATCACGGCATCATCCCGCCCGAGGCCGCCGCGGCGCACCCCCGCCGAAACATCATCACCGCCTCGCTCGGTGGTGCGGAAGGCGATGTCGTCTCGGTCGCCGAACGCCCCCCGATCGTCGGTGACCGATGGGTCCTGTGCAGCGACGGACTGACCGACTACGTACCCGAAGCCGATGTGGCGCGACTGATCGCTGAGGCGCCCGACGCCCGTTCGGCCGCTGCGTCGGCCGTCGCTCTCGCACTCGAGGCCGGCACCCGCGACAACGTCACTGTGGTCGTGTGCGACGTCGTCGACGACGACGAGACCGAGGCCGGCGAACCCATCTTCTTCGGGTCGGCCGCGCGCTGGTTCGCCGAAGACGTCGAGACCGCCTGACCGCCTGATCGCCACGCGGCGTGATCGGCCATGGCGCCCGGCAACGCCCGGGTGGGGCCACGATCAGCTTCGAGGGTTCGTGTGATGTTCGGCCGTGGTCTCCGGCGATGCTGGGGTGGGCCGCGATCAGCTCCCAGGGTTCGTGCGATCTTGAGCCGTGGCCGGGCTGGGCCGCGATCAGCTTCGAGGGCGCGTGCGATCGTCGGCCGTCGCGCCGGGCGACGGTGACGAGAACGTTGCTCCGGTTCCGCTGCCCGCGCGAACGTCGCCTCTCATTCGGGCGACCCCAGGGTGAGGAGTTTCCGCCCTCGACGTCGGTCCGAGCGCGGGTCGTCGCGTGCGAAGGCGTCCATGGCATCCTGAGCGATCTGCGCGCTGCGCGGCCCGCCGTGTCCGTCTTCCTCGACGATCTCGAGCCTGCTCCCCGGCCACGAGCGGTGCAGCTGCCAGGCGGTGCGTGCCGGACCGCTGATGTCGCGCCGACCGTGCACGAGCACTCCCGGGATACCGCTCAGGTCCCCGATCCGCGCGAGCACCGCGCGGTCGCCGGGGAGGAAGCAGTCGCGCGCCCAATAGTGGGTTACGAGCGTGGCGAAATTTCGTCGCTGACGTGGATCGTCGTGCAGGAAGGGTCCGGGACCCGCGAGGGGACCGAGTGACATATGCGTGGCCTCCCACTCGTCCCAGCGGTCTCCGGCGTCGCTCCGGACCGCGGGGTCGGGGTCGCGGAGGAGCCGCGCGTAGCCCTCGATCGTGCGCTCATCGGCGCGCAGGGGCTCGCGCAGTCGGGCGTGGGCCTCGGGAAACACCGGTTGCATCCCGTCGGTGATCCAGTCGATCTCCCACCGTCCGCCGCTCGTGACCGCCAGGTTGACCACCTCGCTCACGCGTTGCGGGTATTCCAACGCATAGGCCAAGGCCAGCGTTGACCCCCAGGAGACGCCGTGCAGCAGCCACCGGTCGACGGAGAGGTGTTCGCGCAGGGCCTCGAGGTCGTCGAGGAGGTGCGTCATCGTCTGCGTTTCGAGAGTGGCGAGATCGTCCGCGGCCCAGGGGGTGCTCCGCCCGCATCCCCGCTGATCGAGTCCGATGATGAGGTGGGATCGTGGGTCGAAGCGTCGACGGTATCCGCCGCGTCCGAGGCCACCCCCGGGCCCACCGTGCAGGTACAGGGCCGGTCGGCCCGCGGGATTTCCGGACAGTTCCCAGTACAGGCGCGCGCCGTCGGGTCGATCCAGATATCCGGACGCGAACGGGTCGAGAGGGGGATGCTGCATCGACGCAGCCTACGGCAGATCACCGCCCGTCAGCTGCGCGCCGACGTCGGATGCCCACGAGCGTCAGCGTCGAACGCCTGTCCGCGACGACCCGCCGACCGGCAGGGTCATGCGCCATCGCCGTGCGCGCCGAGGCTACCGTGCGTACGTTTCAGTCGCGCGCCACCATCAGCCGCGCACGACCATCAGCTGCGCACGACCATCAGCTGCGCACGACCATCAGCTGCGCACGACCATCAGCTGCGCACGACCATCAGCTGCGCACGACCATCAGCCGCGCACGACCATCACTGTGGGGTCGAAGACGCGATCGAGCGGCCCGTGATCGTTCTCGATCGGCTGCCCCTCGCGCATCCAATACTCGTAGCCGCCGATCATCTCGCGCACGCGGTAGCCGAGCTCTGCGAACGCGAGGGCGCCCTTCTGCCCGGCGTTGCATCCCGGGCTCCAGCAGTACACGACGACGTCGACGTCGCCGTCGATCTCGAGCGGGGCGCGGGAGGCGATGTCGCGATACGGCATGTGCAGCGCGCCGGGAATGCGTCCCTGGGCCCAGGCGTCGTCTCCGCGCACGTCGACCAGGACGAAGCGGTGCCCGGCCTTTTGCGCGGCGTACACGTCCGAGGGGTCGGTCTCGTGTGCGAGCCGATGGCGGAAGTAGTCGAGAGCGTCGGTCATCCCTCCACGCTAGGGCTGCAGTCACGGTGCGGGGGAGAGGCCTGGATGCCAGGCCGCCTCGTCTTCCTGCCAGACATCGCGGCGGGCGCGCGGAAGGGCATGGATCTCGACCCTTTCGTCCTCGCACCGGATGCGCGGGCGTGTGCGAGGACGGGCGGGGATGTCGATCCCTTCGTCTTCGAACGAGACGTCCGAGCACGAGAACGACAGAACCCCCGGCGCCGAAGCGCCGGGGGTTCCGTCAGTGGGGAGAAGTTACTCGCTCTTGCCGTCGTCGGGACGGTTGCGCTCCTCGAGTCCCTTGGGGGCCGGGATCTCGACCTCGACGCGACCGCCGACCTCGTTGCGAGGGCGACCGTCTTCATCGGCGCGAGCGTTGGCGCCGGCGATCTCGTCGGCCTCCTCGTGCGCGATGTGATCGAGCTCGTGGTGCTGGTGAGCAACCGCGGCGTCGATCTCCGCCTGCGTCAGGGGAGCCAGGCGATCCTCGAAGAACCAGCGCGAGACCGAAGCACGCACATTCTCGTGCCAGGGGATCTGACCCTTGTCGTTCGGGCGGACCACCAGGGGCTCGTAGGTCTCGTTGTCGACGAGCTTCCAGCGCTCGTACTCGTCGACCGGCTGGTGGACCTCGATGTACTCGCCACCGGGGAGGCGGACGATGCGTCCGGACTCGTAACCGTGCAGAGCGATCTCGCGGTCCTTCTTCTGCAGCGCGATGCAGATGCGCTTGGTGACGAAGTAGGCGAGGACCGGTCCGAGGATCAGCAGCGCCTGGAGGGTGTGGATGACGCCCTCCATCGTGAGGTGGAAGTGCGTCGCGATGATGTCGGACGAGGCGGCCGCCCACATCACGGCGTAGAAGGTGACACCCGCAGCGCCGATCGCCGTGCGCGTCGCGGCGTTGCGCGGACGCTGGGCGATGTGGTGCTCGCGCTTGTCTCCCGTGACCCACGCCTCGATGAAGGGGTAGACCAGCACCAGCACGATGAACAGACCGAGGACGGCCACCGGGAAGATGATGTTCCACGACCAGGTGTGACCCCAGAGCACGAACTCGAGGTGCGGCGGGACCAGGCGCAGGGCGCCGTCCGCGAAGCCGATGTACCAGTCGGGCTGGGTACCGGCGGACACGGGGGACGGGTCGTAGGGACCGTAGTTCCAGATCGGGTTGATCGTCACGAGGGCGGCGATCAGGACGATCACGCCGAACGTGATGAAGAAGAAGCCGCCCATCTTGGAGGCGTAGACCGGGAGCATCGGGTAGCCCACGACGTTGCTGTTCGTGCGGGCGGGCCCGGCGAACTGCGTGTGCTTGTTGATGATCATCAGCATGAGGTGCACGGCGAGCAGCGCCACGAGGATCGCGGGGAGCAGCAGGATGTGCAGCGTGTAGAGACGGCCGACGATCGCGGTTCCGGGGAACTCGCCGCCGAAGAGCAGGAACGAGGTCCAGGTTCCGATGATCGGCAGACCCTTGATCATGCCGTCGATGATGCGGAGGCCGTTACCCGAGAGCAGGTCGTCGGGGAGCGAGTACCCGGTGAAGCCCTCGGCCATCGCCAGGATGAAGAGGATGAAGCCGACGACCCAGTTGAGCTCGCGGGGCTTGCGGAACGCACCGGTGAAGAAGACGCGCAGCATGTGTACGCCGATGCCGGCGACGAAGACCAGAGCCGCCCAGTGGTGGATCTGGCGGACCAGGAGGCCACCGCGCAGGTCGAACGAGATGTGCAGCGCCGACTCCATGGCAGCCGACATCGCGATGCCGCGCATGGGCTCGTAGGCGCCGTTGTAGTGCGTCTCGACCATGGACGCCTGGAAGAAGAACGTCAGGAACGTGCCGGACAGCAGCACGACGACGAAGCTCCACAGGGCGATCTCGCCGAGCATGAACGACCAGTGGTCGGGGAAGACCTTGCGGCCGAGCTCCTTGACGATGCCCGACATGCTGGTGCGCTCGTCGAGGTAGTTCGCGGCGGCGCCGACGAACTTGCCGCCGAGCGGCTTGCCGTCACGACCGGCGGGGGCCTGCGGCGGCCCGGAGTACACGGCCGGTTCGGTCGTGACGTTCTCGGTGGGGTGGGTACCGGTGCTCATGAGCGCTCCCAGAAGCTGGGGCCGACGGGCTCGTGGAAGTCACTCTGGGCGACGAGGTAGCCCTCGGCGTCGACGGTGATGGGGAGCTGCGGCAGGGGACGGGCGGCCGGGCCGAAGATGACGGCCGCACCGTTGGCGACGTCGAACTGCGACTGGTGGCAGGGGCACAGGAGGTGGTGGGTCTGCTGCTCGTACAGCGCGACGGGGCAACCGACGTGCGTGCAGACCTTCGAGTACGCGACGATGCCGTCGTACGACCAGTCCAGGTTGTTGGTCTCGGGGTTCAGCTGCTCCGGCTGCATGCGCATGAGCAGGACGATCGCCTTGGCCTTCTCTTCGAGGTAGCCCTCGTCGTGGCCGAGGCCCGCGAGCTCCTCCGGGATGACGTGGAAGGCGGAACCGAGCGTGACGTCGGCGGCGCGGATCGGACGGCCCGAGGGGTCGTGCGAGAGGCGCATGCCCTCTTTCCACATGGTGTGGCTCAGAGCGGTCACGGGGTCGACGTCCTGCGGAGCGAGACCGCGGAACAGCGTGATGCCGGGGATGACCGAGGCGGCCAGTGCGGCGAACATCGAGTTGCGGATGATCTCGCGTCGGCCGAAGCCGGAGTCCTTGTCGGCCTCGGCGAAGACGTTGATCGCACCTTCGCGGACCTCGTCGCGACCGCGGGTCGCGTGGCGGTCCTCGATGTACTCCTTGTCGGACATGACCGACTTGCCCCAGTGGATGGTGCCGATGCCGATCGCGAGCAGCGCGAAGGCGATGCCCAGTCCGATGAACAGGTTGTTGTAGCGGATGTCGATCAGCGCGCCCGACTCGATCGGGAAGATCATGTAGGCGATGCTCGCCCAGATGCTCGCGGCCACCGAGAAATAGAACAGCGTGTAGACCGTACGGACCGCGCGCTTCATCGTCTCCGGGTCTTTGTCCGTCATGCGCTGACGGTGACCGGGAAGACCGGGGTTCTGTACGGCGTCGGGAACCGCGACGGCGAGCCCCGAGCCGGGCTTCCAGGAAGCCCTCTCGTGCTCGAGTGCGTCGTCCGCGTGTGCCATAGTGCTGTGCTCCTCGTGCGTTTACGTAATGTCGAAGACGACGGTCAGTTGGACTTCGCCGTGATCCACACGGTCAGGGCGATGAGCGCCCCGATACCGAAGATCCAGATGAAGAGACCCTCGGAGACCGGACCGAGCGAGCCGAGGGCGTAGCCACCCGGGGAGTCGTTCTTCTGCAGGTACATCAGGTAGGAGATGACGTCGCGCTTGTCTTCGGGGGTGAGGTTGAGGTCGTTGAAGACCGGCATGTTCTGCGGGCCGGTGACCATCGCGGCGTACATGTTGACGGGCGTGACCGTGTGCAGGTCGGGCGCCCACTTGCCCTCGGTGAGTGCGCCACCGGCGCCGGCGACGTTGTGGCACATGGCGCAGTTGATGCGGAACAGCTCCGCACCGTGCGACAGGTCGCCTTCGCCGTCGACGAGGTCGGCCGAGGGGTACTCCGGTCCGGGGGCGGCCGACTGCACGTAGGCGGCGATCGCGTTGATCTGCTCCTCGGTGAACTGCGGGGGCTTCACCGGAGCCTGCGGGCCCTGGGCCTGCAGCGGCATACGGCCGGTCGACACCTGGAAGTGCACCGACAGCTCGCCGACGCCGAAGAGCGACGGGCCCTGCTGGCTGCCCTGGAGGTCGAGACCGTGACAGGTGGCGCAGTTCGCCTGGAAGAGCTTCTGACCCTCGTCGACCGCGGTCGCCGAGTTCACCTCGCTCTCGGGGACCGTCGACGTCGCGGCCATGGCGGCCGATGCGCCGGCGTAGACGCCTCCGGTCAGGAGGAGGCCGATGCCGATCAGCGCGGCAGCGGCCAGGGGGCTCCGGCGACCGGATGCCCGACGAGTCTTCTTCTCGCGTGCCATGTGGTGCAGCTCTCTTACTTGAGGAAGTAGATGACGAAGAACAGGGCGATCCAGACGACGTCGACGAAGTGCCAGTAGTAGGACACGACGATCGAGGTGGTCATCTCTTTCCGACCGAAGTTCTTCACGGCGTATGCGCGACCGATGACGAGAAGGAAGGCGATCAGGCCACCCGTCACGTGCAGGGCGTGGAAGCCGGTGGTGAGGTAGAAGGCCGAGGCATAGGGGTTGGCACTGATGGGCATGCCCTCCGCCACCAGGGTCGCGTACTCCCACACCTGACCCGACACGAAGACCGCGCCGAGGATGAAGGTGAGGTAGAACCACTCCACCATTCCCCACTTGAGGAAGCCGGTGCGCGAGCCCGTGCGGTACGGCTGGTACCGCTCCGCAGCGAAGACGCCCATCTGGCACGTGACCGAGGACAGCACGAGGATGATCGTGTTGACGGTCGCGAAGGGGACGTTGAGCAGCTGCGTCTCTTCGGCCCAGAGGGGCGCGGAGGTGCTGCGCAGGGTGAAGTAGATCGCGAACAGGCCGGCGAAGAACATGACCTCGCTGCCCAGCCACACGATGGTGCCCACGGCGACCGGGTCGGGCCGCTTCACGGCACGCACTGCCTGGGAATACGTCGCTGAGGTCGTCACCGTTCCATTATGCGCGATCCCGGGGGCTGATATTCCCATCCCGACCCTGCGATATTCCATCGTCGAGACTTAGGGAAGCCTCAGAATCCGCAAGGAATCCCCGGTACGGACGCGGTTCCGATCGCCCCGGCCCTCGCGCGTGAGCGCGACACGCGTGTGAAAGGATCATGGCATGGCGGAACGCTTCACCTGGCCCGATCTGCTCTCCTCGCTGCTCGCGGGCACCGACCTCAGCGTGTCGGAGTCCACGTGGGCGATGCGACAGGTCATGGCGGGCGAGGCGACGCCGTCGCAGCTCGCCGGTTTCCTCATGGCTCTGCGGGCGAAGGGCGAGACGGTCGAGGAGATCGTCGGCTTCCGCGACGCGATCCTCGAGGCCGCCGTGCCGCTGCCGGTCCGTGCCGAGGTGCTCGACATCGTCGGCACCGGGGGAGACCGCTACGGCACGGTGAACGTGTCGACGATGGCCGCCGTGGTGGCGGCGGCATCCGGAGTCCCCGTCGTGAAGCACGGCAACCGTGCCGCGAGCTCGGCGTCGGGATCGAGCGACGTGCTGTCTTCGCTCGGCATCGCCTTGACCCTCACGCCCGAGAAGGTGGCCGAGACGCTCGAGCGCACCGGCATCACGTTCGCGTTCGCCTCGGCGTTCCACCCGGGGTTCCGCCACGCCGCGGCGACGCGCTCCGAGCTCGGTGTGCCCACCGTCTTCAACTTCCTGGGGCCCCTGTGCAACCCCGCCCGCGCCGAGGCCAACGCCGTGGGCGTCGCGCACCTCGATCGGGTGCCGCTGATCACGGGCGTCTTCCGGACGAGAGGTGCGACCGCACTGGTCTTCCGCGGCGACGACGGTCTCGACGAGCTCACCACCACCGGCCACAGCCGCGTGTGGGAGATCAGCCGCGGTGACGTTCACGAGCACGATCTCGATCCGCGGGATCTCGGCATCCCGCTGGCCGACATCGACGACCTGCTCGGCGGGTCGCCCGATCACAACGCCGAGGTGGTCCGCCGGGTGCTGGGCGGGGAGACCGGGCCCGTCCGCGACATCGTGCTGCTGAACGCCGCGGCGGGGCTGGTGTCGTTCCGGCTGTTCCAGGATGCCGCCCAGGTGCAGCGGCCGATCCTGGAGCGCCTCGCGGAGGCGATGGCGGATGCCGCCGCCGCGATCGACGACGGACGGGCGTCGGCGAAGCTCGACGCCTGGGTGCAGACCTCGAAGGACCTGGCGGAGTAGCGCATGGACCCGCTCGACGCGCTCACCGAGATCGCGTACCTGCTCGAGCGGGAGAGATCGTCGCGCTACAAGTCGAAGGCGTTCCGTGCGGCGGCCGCCGCGATCGAGGGACTGACCGACGAGCAGCTGCGCGATCCGGGGTTGCGCCGCCGCCCGGGGATCGGCGATTCCACTTTCGCCGTCATCCAGCAGGCCCTCGCCGGCCGGGTGCCCGAGCGGTTGGCCGTGCTGCGCGAGGAGGCGAAGCCGGTGGGCGGGGCGACGGTGCGCCCCCTGCTGCGCGGCGACCTGCACAGCCACAGCGAGTGGTCGGACGGACTGACCCCGATCGACGCGATGGTGGACGCGGCCCGGGGGCTCGGGCACGAGTACCTCGCGCTCACCGACCATTCTCTGCGGCTGACGGTGGCGAACGGGCTCTCGCCCGAGCGGTTGCGGGCGCAGATGGAGGTCGTCCGCGGATTCCGCGGCGACGGGTTCACCCTGCTGACCGGGATCGAGGTCGACATCCTCGACGACGGTGGCCTCGACCAGGAGGACGAGCTGCTGCATTCGCTCGATGTGGTCGTGGCATCCGCTCATTCCAAACTGCGAATGGAGCGGGGGTCGATGACGAAGCGGCTCGTGGCGGCGGCGCGGGATCCGCGGGTCGACGTGCTGGGGCACGTGACCGGGCGGCTCGTCGAGGGGGCGCGGGGGACGCGTCCTCCGTCGGAGTTCGACGCCGAGGCCGTGTTCGCGGCCTGCGCGCAGTCGCAGGTGGCGGTCGAGATCAACTCACGACCCGAGCGGCAGGATCCGCCCGACGAGCTGCTCGCTCAGGCGGTCGCGGCGGGGTGCCTGTTCTCGATCGATTCCGACGCGCATGCTCCGGGTCAGCTGTCGCTGCTCGATCACGGCGCCGCGCGCGCCGAGGCCCTCGGGGTGCCGGTCGAGCGGATCGTGACGACGTGGCCGCTTCCGCGCCTGCGGGAATGGCTCGAACGCGAGCGCTGAGCTCAGCGGGGCAGAGCGGCGAGGGCGCGACTCATCGACGAGCCGAGGTTCCAGCGCTGGGCCAGGGCGGTCGCGGCATCCTCGTCGAGGGAGCCGAGCCGGTCGTCGACGGGTGCCAGCGTCAGATCGCGGGCGACGCGGACGACGGTCGGGGCGACCTCGAGGTAGTCGGCGGCGGCGGCGATCTTTGCTCGCTGCGCGGGGGTGCCCGCGGTTCCGTCGGCGACGGCGGCACGGATCGCGTCGAGGGAGCCGTGCGCAGCGAGGAGGGATGCCGCGGACTTCTCGCCGATGCCGGCGACGCCGGGGAGGCCGTCGGAGGGGTCGCCGCGCAGCACGGCGAAGTCGGCGTACTGCGCGGCGTGCACGCCGTACCTGCCCACCACCGCGGCGTCGTCGACGATCTCGAGGTTGCTCATGCCCCGCGCCGTATAGACGACCCGGATGCCGCGGGCGTCGTCGACGAGCTGAAAGAGGTCGCGGTCGCCGGTCACGATGTCGACGGGGGCGTCGGCGCGCGTGGCGAGGGTGCCGATGACGTCATCGGCCTCGTGCTCGGCCGCGCCCACGACGGGGATGCCGAGGACGGCCAGGGCCTCCCGGATGAGCGGGATCTGGGCCTGGAGCGGATCGGGCACCTCTTCGACGTCGGGTCCCGCAGCGACGGCCTCGACGACGCGGTGCGCCTTGTAGCTCGGGAGCAGGTCGACGCGCCAGGCCGGGCGCCAGTCGTCGTCCCAGCAGGCGACGAGACGGGTGGGGCGGTAGGTGGTCACGAGCTTCGCGATCATGTCGAGCAGGCCCCGCACCGCGTTGACCGACGACCCGTCGGCCGCCTTCACCTTGTCGGGCACGCCGTAGAAGGCACGGAAGTACAGCGACGCGGTGTCGAGGAGCATGATGCGGTCGGTCACGGTCTCGATCCTGGCACGGGAGGCGCGCCGGGGCGATCGGCCCGGGAGCGGGCGGCGGCGGTGGAGGGCGGGCGGCGCGACCTAGAGTGGCGGGATGTCTTTCGGGTCGGCATCCACTCGTCCGGCGGCGCAGGCGCCGTGTCCCTGCGGGGGCGGCGTGTTCGCCGACTGCTGCGCGCCGATCCTCGACGGCGCCCCCGCGCCGAGCGCCGAGCGGCTGATGCGTTCGCGCTACACCGCGTTCGCGGTCGGTGACGAGGCGCACCTCGTGCGGTCGTGGCATCCGCGGACCCGGCCCGAGCACGTCGACCTCGACGACGGCACGGTCTGGACCGGACTGCTCATCGAGGATGCCGTGGAGGACGGGGACGCCGCCGAGGTGGCGTTCCGTGCGCGATGGTGGCAGGCCGGGCGGGACGGGGAGCTGAGCGAGCGGAGCCGGTTCGCGCGGCGCGGCGGGCGGTGGGTGTACGTCGACGGCGACGTGACGTGAGTGCCGCGGGCGGGGCGTCAACCCCGCGTGGGCGTGTCGGGGGTGCTGCGTAGGGTCGAGCACGAGCCCGGTCGAGACGCGGTGAGCGCGGCGCATCCCGATGCGCGTGTCTGCACGGCGAACCGGGTCGACCGACGACGTGGAAGGACAGCGACATGGAACGCATCGTGATCATCGGAGGACACGGGAAGGTGGCGCTGCACCTGGCGCGGCTGCTCGCCGATCGCGGCGACGAGGCCACCTCCGTCATCCGCAATCCGGAACAGGCCGGCGACATCGAGCAGGCGGGTGGCACGCCCCTCGTGCTCGACGTCGAGAACGCCGACACCGACGAGATGGCCGCGGCCTTCGAGGGCGCCGACGCGGTCGTGTGGTCGGCGGGTGCCGGCGGCGGCAGCGCCGAGCGCACGTACGCCGTCGATCGCGACGCCGCGCAGCGCGCGATCGACGCGGCCTCGAAGGCGGGGGTGCGTCGCTTCGTGATGGTGTCGTGGATCGGCTCGACGCCCGACCACGGGATCGACCCCGACGACTCCTTCTACGCCTACGCCGACGCGAAGCTCGCCGCAGACGACCACCTGCGCGCGAGCGACCTCGACTGGACGATCCTCGGCCCGGGCACGCTCACGCTCGACCCGCCGACCGGCCGCATCACCACCGCACCGCAGGGCAAGGGCGAGGTCTCGCGCGCCGATGTGGCTGCCGTCGCCGCCGCCGTTCTGGTGCAGCCCGCGACGATCGGGCGCTTCATCCGCTTCGGCGCGGGAGACACGCTCATCGCCGAGGCGATCGTGGCCGACCACGCGGGAGGCGACCAGTGAGCGAGGTCGCCGAGCGGGCGCAGACCCTCGTCCGGTTGCACACGGCCCCGGAGATCCTGCGCGTCGTGAACGTGTGGGACGTGGTGTCGGCCCAGGCCGTCGCGGCGTTGCCGGAGACGACGGCACTCGCGACCGCGGGTCACTCGATCGCGGCGACCTTCGGCTACGAGGACGGGGAGAACATCCCCGTCGAGCTCATGCTCGACATGGTCGGGCGCATCGTCGCCGCGGTCGACGTCCCCGTCAGCGCGGATCTCGATGCCGGTTTCGGCGACCCGGGCGAGACGACGCGTCGGGCGATCGGTGTGGGCGTGGTGGGGGCGAACGTCGAGGACCGGGTCAAGCCGCTCGCCGACGCCGTGGCCGCCGTCGAGGCGGTGATCGCCGCCGGTGAGGCCGAGGGCGTGCCCTTCGCGCTGAACGCGCGCACCGACGTGTTCCTGAAGGGCGCCGATCGGCCCCTCGATGACAAGATCGCGGATGCCGTCGAGCGCGGCCGCGCCTTCCTCGCGGCCGGAGCGACCTCGGTGTTCGTGCCCGGCAAGCTCGACGCCGACACCACCCGGCGTCTGGTGGAGGGGCTCGGAGAGCGGAAGCTGAGCGTCATCGGCGTTCCGGGAAATCTCACGGCCGCCGAGTACGAGGCGTTGGGCGTGGCCCGCATCTCCTACGGCCCGCAGACCCAGCGCGTCGCCCTGACGGCGCTCCAGGACCTCGCGATCGACCTCTACGGCGACGGGGTCATCCCGTCGACGGTCCGCGAACTGAACTGACCGCGATATCGGAGCCCGGGATGCCGCGACGGCGGTGTTCCGGGCTCCGTCGTATCCCGCGTGGCATCCGGTGGCTGCCGGCCCGTTCGCGCGTCATCCCGGCCGGGAGGCGCGGCATCCCGATCCCCGACGGTTCGCACGCGCGGCACCCGATGCCTGTCCGGCTGCACGCGTGGCATCCGACGGCTTCCGGCATGCGGACGCGCTGGCTCAGGCCTCGTCGTCGTCCTCGTCGACGACGATGACCCCGTCGGGCACCGGGTCGTTCAGCAGCGGCTCCGCGGCGAGGGTGAGGTCGATGGTCGCGCGCAGCAGTCCTCCGAGCGTCTCGGAGCGCAGGAGCTCCATCTGATCGAGCTCGCCCAGCGGAGCGATCGCCGCGACCTGCCAGGCGCGCGGGAGGGGTTCCTCCGACAGCTCGACCTCGGGGTCCCATCGCGTGCCGCCGTACTGCTGGGCGCGCCCGAGCACGCGCCGCACGATCCGCTCGGCCTCCTCGAGCAGCGGCATCAGCGCGTCGTTCCATTCGAGGTCGGGGATGGCGCGGACGTCGGCGCGCGGGTAGGGCGCGTCGTCGAGCCACTCGACGATCTCGAAGCGCTCCGTCCCCCGCGCGACGATCTGCATCTGCCCCGCCTGGGGCACGACGTGGCTGAGCTGCGCCATGGTGCCGAGGGCGAAACGCTGGTCGCCGCCCCCGGTCTCGGACCCGCGCTCGATGAGCACGACCCCGAAGGCGGGGTCGGTCTCATCCAGGAGGCGCCCGAGCATGACGAGATAGCGCTCCTCGAAGATCCGCAGAGCGAGAGGCGTGTGCGGGAAGAGGACGGCTCCGAGGGGGAACATCGCGGTACCCATGCGCCCAGTCAACCAGCGCGGGACGCCGGTGGGGCCCGAAGAGCCCCGATCCTCAGGGGGCTTGCGGAGAGGGCGAGGCTGTCGTGCGGCTCAATCCTCGCGCTCGCGCAGCGTCTCGTGCACGCGGTGCAGATCCATGAGCAGGGAGCCGACGAGCACCCAGTGCAGCGTCGACGGCGTCTGGATCTGCAGGGGGCGGGTGAGGGCGGGCTCGGTGTCGACCGCTCGCTCGGGGCCCGCGTCGAGGGCGAACGCGAGGCGCACGTCGTGGGCGGCCCGGTGCAGCTGCTCGGCGATCGCGCGGACGGCCGGCTCGTCGACGATCGAGTTCTCGTAGCCGTCGTAGACCGCGCGCGTCATCCCGACCGTCTGCGTCACCACGGGGGTGAAGCGGTCGATCAGCGCGCCCATCTGGGCGAGGTCTGCGCGATGCCTATTGCTGCGCGGGTTCAGGGCCAGGGAGTCGGCGCCGTCGCGGATCGCGTCGGCGGCGGCATCCCGGACCGGGCGCAGCAACCGCGCCTCGAGCAGGAGTCCTTCGAGGGATGCCGGGGTCTGCGGCGTCTCGAGGGCGTCGGCGAGGCGTTCGAGGGCCGCGGCGAGCTCGCGTCCGAGCACGTCGACCTTCTCGCGCGCGGCGGGGACCAGCACGGGCGGAACGAGGACGGCATTGACGACGATGCCGATCGCGGCGCCGATGAGCGTCTCGAGGACGCG
The DNA here is from genome assembly GCF_032464935.1 of Microbacterium phycohabitans. NCBI lineage: Bacteria > Bacillati > Actinomycetota > Actinomycetes > Micrococcales > Microbacteriaceae > Microbacterium > Microbacterium phycohabitans. The sequence goes on along the minus strand of NZ_JAWDIT010000006.1, from coordinate 44,577 downwards.
GTCGAGGGCGTAGTTCGGGGTCGCGGTGCCGAGGGCGAGGACGAGGAGAGCGCTGATGGCGATCTGATTCGTGGCGCCGGGGGAGATGCGGGCGGCCCACGCGACCGCCAGCGCCACGCCGGCCGAGAGCAGCGCGACCCACGGCTGCGACCCGAACACCAGGCCCAGAAGAGCGGCGATGAGCACGCCGACGATGACGCCCACGCTTCTCTCGACGGCGCGGGTGAAGGACTGGTTGATGCTGGGCTGGACGACGAGCAGCGCCGCGATCGCGGCGAAGATCGGCGGCGGACCCTGGACGAGCCAGCCCGCGACGAGCCACGCCGCGACGATGGCGATGGCCGACTTCGTCACCTGCAGCAGGGGGACGCGCCGCGGGGCGCGGACGGTGAAGCTGTCGCGCATCGTGCGCAGGGCGGGGATGCGCACCGGTCAGTCCCTCCGCGCGACGATGTCGTCGGCGTTGTCGGCGACCCATTCCATGAGGGGGATCACCCGCGTCATGAGGTCGCGGCCGCGATCGGTCAGGGCGTACTCGACGCGGGGAGGCACCTCGGGGTAGGCGGTGCGGAGCACCAGGCCGTCGCCCTCGAGCGTCTTGAGCGTACTGGCGAGCATCTTCTCGCTGATCCCCGCGACGTTGCGGCGCAGCACTCCCCAGCGCTGCGTCCCGTCGGACAGGGCGAGGAGCACCAGGACGCCCCACTTGCCCATGACGTGGTCGAGCACGGTGCGAGTGGGACACCCGTCGGTGAAGATCTCGGGGTTGCGCCCGCGCAGATCGGCAAGACTGACGCTCATGTCAGTACCTAACCAGAAAGTGGGTACCGACATTCCGGAATGCATCGTCGAGAGGCGGGTTTTACCCCGCGTACCCACCGAAAGGACACTCCCATGACCCTCCTCGTCACCGCCGCCTCCGGTCACCTCGGCCGCCTCGTCGTCGACGCCCTGCTCGAGCGCGGCATCGCGGCATCCGAGATCGTGGCCGGCGTGCGCACGCCCGCCACGGTCGACGACCTCGCCGCACGCGGCGTCGGCGTCGTCGAGCTCGACTACTCCCGCCCCGAGACGCTGGCCCCGGCCTTCCGGGGCGTCGACCGCGTGCTGCTGATCTCGGGCACCGATGCCGACCGCGTCTCCGGACACCGCAACGTCATCGACGCGGCGCGGGAGGCCGGCGTGGAGCGACTCGTCTACACCAGCGCTCCGCGCGTCGACGAGGTCGACTACGCGCTCGGCGCCGACCACAAGGCCACCGAGGAGGCCATCGCCGCCTCGGGACTGTCGGCGACGGTGCTGCGCCACAACTGGTACACCGAGAACTACCTCGACGCCGTGGCCCGCGCCGCGGACACGGGAGAGATCGTCGCCGCTGCCGGGGAGGCGCGGGTGGCCAGCGCGAGCCGCCGCGACTACGCCGAGGCCGCCGCGATCGCGCTCACCACGGACGACCTCGCCGGACGCACGCTCGAGGTCGGCGGAGACGTGGCGTGGACGTACGACGAGCTCGCTGAGGCCGCGACCGAGGTGCTGGGCCGCCCGGTGACCTACGTCGCCGTCACAACGGAGCAGCTGACGGCCGGCCTGCAGCAGGCGGGACTGGATGCCGGGACGGCGGCGTTCGTCGCCGGGATCGACGACGCGATCGCCCGTGGTGCCCTGTCGCAGACCGACGGCACGCTCTCGCGCCTCATCGGTCGTCCGACGACCCCGCTCGTGGACGGTCTGCGCGAGGGCCTCGCCGCGCGCTGACCCCGTGTCCCGCGCCTGCGTCGCGTTCCGCGCGTGGCTCGCGTCCCGCGCGTGAGTCGCCAGGAATCGTCGCTTCCGCCCCTCTGGAGGCGACGATTCCCGGCGACTCACGCGTGGGCGAGGGCGGTGAGCCGGCGCTGGCGCATCGCCAGGAACAGCGGGAAGGTGAAGGCGAACGCGGTCACGCCGGACAGCACGATGTACAGCCACGCGAAGCGCATGCCGAGCCGCCGCGCCTCCACGATGAGGAAGATGCTCCCGGCGACGGCGACGACCAGCAGGTCGACCGTGATCGACGACACCGCGGGGCCGCTCGTGACGAGGTCGCCGAGGAAGTCGCGCATCTGCACGATGGCGAAGGCGTTGAAGGTCCACGTGCCGACCAGGCCGGCGACGGACAGGACGAGGAACGCGACGGCCGTCGGCGTCCAGTGGCGTCGGATTTCGCTCATGCCGCGATCCTGCCGCAGCCCCGGCGCCCGCGCAGGGGGCTAGCGTCGGAGGATGGATGCCGACACCGCCCGGCGCGTGCTCGAGGAGCGCGAGCGCGAGATCGCCCATCGCCTCGAGCGGCTCCACGCCGACGAGGAGAGTCTCCGCCATGATCGGGCGGACGCGACCGCCGACGACGAGCACGACCCCGAGGGGTCGACGCTGTCGGGCGAGTGGGCCCAGGTCGACGCGCTGCGCCGTGGCGCCGAGGGCGAGCGCGCCGAGATCCGCGCCGCGCGCGAGCGCGTGGCATCCGGGACCTTCGGGGTGTGCGAGCGATGCGGTCGGTCGATCGCCGACGCCCGCCTCGAGGCCCGGCCCTTCGCGCGCCTGTGCATCGACTGCGCGCGGTAGTCCCGCTGCGCGACGGGCGGCCGCGGGCGCCTAGGCTCGAGGCGTGGAACCCCTGCTCATCGTGCTGCTGTTCGCCAACGCCGTCTTCAACGCCGTGGTCTGGCCGCGCTTCTACCCGCGGATCGCGAAGGACCCCCGGGCGCGGGATGCCGCGGGCAAGCCGACGGCGTTCCTCATCGTGCACACCGTGCTGATCGCGATCGCCCTCGTGCTCGCCCTCGCCTCGGTGATCGCCGCGATCGCCGCCATTGTGAGCTGACCCGCCCCCGGTCGAGGCCTTTCGGTAGACTGGTCGTGCGGGTTCGCCCGCCGCACCTCGTGCATCTACCTACCGGACCGGCAAGGCGGCACTGCCCCACGCCCCGGAGATCCTCATGCACCACCCCGCCCCCGTCGTCGTCGACCGTTCGCTGATCCACCACACCGGCTTGTGGTACTTCCCGGTCGCGTTCGTGGCTCGCCTGCCCTTCGCGATGATGACCGTGGGCGTCCTGGCCATCGTGGTCGCGCTGCGCGGCTCCGTGGCGCTCGGCGGGCTGACGTCGGCGGCCGTCGGGCTCGGCGTGGTGGTGGCAGGCCCCGTCCTGGGCGATCTCGCCGACCGGCATGGTCAGCGGCGCGTGCTCGTGCCGGTGGGGCTCGCCAACGGCATCCTGCTCGCGCTCTTCCCGCTCGTGGTGGCGTCGGCTCCGGGCGAGGCGCTGCTGCTGATCGTCGCGACCGCGATCGGCCTCACCGGTCCGCAGACCGCCGCGATGTCGCGCAGTCGCGTGATGGCGCTGATCGGCGACCGGGTGCGTCCCGAGCGGCGCGAGCGCACCTTCTCGCGCGCCATGGCCTATGAGTCGGCCGCCGACGAGACCGCGTTCGTGATCGGCCCCTTCGTCGTCGGCGTGCTCGCCGCCCTCGTCGCACCCTGGGCGCCCATCGTCGGCGCCGCCGTGTTGAGCTTCGTCTTCGTCACCGCGTTCGCGCTGCACCCGACCGGGCGGGCCGTGCCCGAGCGGTCGGAGCGCGAGGAGATGGCTCCCTTCCGCGACGTCCTGCACCCGCGCATGCTCGTGCTGATCGCCGCCGTGTTCGGCGTCGGACTGTTCTTCGGTACGACCCTCACCTCGCTCACCGCGTTCATGGAGGCGCAGGGGGCGCCCGAGGCGGGAGCACTGCTGTACGGCGTGATGGGGGTGGGCTCGGCGGTGCTCGCCCTGGCCGTCGCCGCCCTGCCCGCGCGCTTCGCCCTGCGCTGGCGCCTGGTGCTGTTCGCGGCGATCCTCACCGCTTCGGCGGGGGCCTACACCGTCGGCGGATCCGTGGTGACGGTGACGATCGTGCTGTGCCTGATGGGCATCGGGGTCGGCCCCTCCCTCGTGACCCTGTTCAGTCTCGCCGGGCACCGGGCCCCGCGTGGACGCACCGCCTCGACGATGACCCTGCTGGCCTCGGCCCTGACCCTCGCCCAAGCGGTGTCGTCGGCGGTGACCGGGGCGATCGCCGAGAACGTGTCGGTGGCCACGGCGATGCTGTTCCCCGCGGGGGCGGCGATGCTCGTGCTCGCCATGGCCGCGGTCAACGCGTCGTCGGCGCCGCGATGGGACGCCGTCGCACGCCAGGCCTGACCTCGGCGCCCAGCGGTCGTGACGTCGTCTGACACGGCACGCGTGCCTCTCGCTACGCTGTCGCCATGACCACCCTCGTCCTCACCATCGTCGGAGACGACCGCGCGGGACTCGTGTCCGCCGTCGCCGACATCGTCGACACCCACGGCGGCAACTGGGAGAACAGCGAACTCGCCGAGCTGGCGGGCGCGTTCGCCGGGATCGTCGAGGTCTCCGTCTCCGCCGACCGCGCCGACGCCCTGCGCGCCGCCCTCGAGGGCCTGTCCGGCACGCTCACCGTCACGGTGCACGCCGGAGGAGCCGCCGTCACCGCGTCGGAGGCGCGCACCGTGACGTTCGACGTGGTCGGCAACGATCGCGCGGGGATCGTCCGCGAGCTGTCGTCGGCGCTCAGCGCCCACGGCGCGAGCATCGAGCGCATGTCGACCCAGACGACGGATGCCGCGATGGCCGGCGGACGCCTGTTCGAGGCCTCGCTCACGGCCACACTCGCCGCGGACGTCGCCGTCGACGACTTGGTGGCGCAGCTGGAGCGGCTGGCGACGGAGATCCAGGTCGACGTCACCCTCGCGGGCGACGCCTGACGTTTCGAGCCGGGGGGTTTCCGGCATCCGGGGGAGTCTCCGTGATCTCGGTCAGCGCGCTCGTGCGGCGGCCCGTCGTCCACGGGTCGCGAGGCGGGCGAGGGCGCGCCACCCGAGGAGGAACAGCGCGAGGGTGATGGCCGCGACGATGACGAACGCCACCGCGACGCCTTGACCGCTCAGCGCGCGCAGCACCATACCGAGGATCACCGTCACGGCCCACACGGGCAGGCCCGTCCGCACGATGGCCAGGGGTCCGCGCCACGCTCGTGTGACGAGCCAGCCGACGAGCAGGGCGGCGAGGAAGGGCCAGGCCGTCGTCGCCAGGCCCGAACCGAACGGACCGAGCACGTCGCCGTCGTGGGTCGCGCGCCCGATGGCGGCGAAGACGATCACGAGCACGAGGTCGACGACGAGGGCGATGGCGGGGGAGCGGCGATGCGAGGTCACCCCTCCATTCTCGCGTTCCACGGGGAGGTCGAGACGCATGCGCGCCCCCGTGGAGGGCGGGACGGATAGCGTGGGCGGCATGCCGACGCGTCTTCTCCTCCTCGCCGACACGCACGTGCCGAAGAGGGCCCGGGCCCTTTCCGCGGCGGTGCGGCGGATGGCATCCGACGTCGATCTCATCGTGCACGCGGGCGACTGGGTCGAGGAGAGCGTGCTCGACGACCTTCTCGCGATCGGACCGGTGCTCGGGGTCTGGGGCAACAACGACGGGGAGGACCTGCGTGCGCGCCTCCCCGAGGTGGCGCGGGCCGAGATCGAGGGGGTGCGCCTGGCCGTCGTGCACGAGACGGGCGCCGCCGCGGGACGGGAGAAGCGGATGGATGCCGCCTATCCCGACACGGATCTGCTGGTCTTCGGGCACAGTCATATCCCGTGGGATTCGGAGACGCCCGTGGGGCTGCGGCTGCTCAATCCCGGTTCCCCGACCGATCGGCGGCGTCAGCCGGCGTGCACCGTGATGACGGCGACCCTCGCGGACGGCGCCGTCCGCGATGTGGTGCTGCACGAGGTGTCGCGCGAGTGAGCCGCGCTTGCGAGACTCGCGCTCGTGCACCGCGGGCGGCGGCATGCGTGTGCTCCGCCCTCGGAGATGACGACGCCGCCGCACCCGAGGGGTGCGACGGCGTCGTGGCGGGGGAGCCTACTTCTCGACGGTGAGGTGACGCGTCGCGGAGGTCATCGGGCACTCGAATGGATCGCGAGCCGCCAGGCCCACGCGGTTCAGGTACTGGATGACGATGCCGTACGACTGGAAGAGCGTCGTCTCGACGTAGGGCACGTTCAGCGTCGCGCAGTGCTCGCGCACGATGACGCGCGCACGGCTGAGGTGCGGGCGCGGCATGTTGGGGAACAGGTGGTGCTCGATCTGGTAGTTCAGGCCGCCCATGAGCCAGGTGGCCCACCACCCGCCCGACACGTTGCGGGAGGTGCGCACCTGCTTGCTGAAGAAGTCGAGCTTCGCGCCCGGCTCGATGACCGGCATCCCCTTGTGGTTGGGAGCGAAGGACGCTCCCATGTAGATGCCGAACACGGCGACCGAGACGCCGAAGAACGCGAAGGCGAGTCCCAGCGGCAGGAAGACGAAGATCGGGGCGATGAAGATCGTGTGCCGCACGGCGAGGAGGGCGAGCTCTTTCCAGCGGTCTTTGTTCTCGCCGCGCGAGAGCAGGTGGCGCAGCGCGAGGACGTAGAGGTTGATGCCCTCGAAAGCCAGCAGGGGGAAGAACAGGTAGCCCTGACGCTGCGTGATCCAGCGCTGGACGCCGCGCGCCTTGGCGGCGTCGACGTCGAGGAACGAGATGGTGTCGATCTCGATGTCGGGGTCCTTGCCGACGCGGTTGGGGTTGGCGTGGTGGCGGGTGTGCTTCGATGCCCACCACGAGCGGCTCATGCCGACGATGCCGTTGCCGATGAAAAGTCCGAGGCGATCGTTGGCGGGGCCGGAGGCGAAGATCTGCCGGTGCGCCGCCTCGTGCGCGAGGAACGCGACCTGCGTGAACAGGATGCCGAGGACGGCGGCGATGATCAGCTGGAACCAGCTGTCGCCGAGCAGGATGAAGCCGGTGATGCACCCGGCGAAACCGAGGACGATCGCCACGGCGACACCGGCGTAGAACCGGGGGGTTCGGACGAGGAGCCCACTCTCACGGACGACCTGCGACAGCTCCGTGTAGGCCTTGGTGATCGGGGGGAATTCTTTCGTGCCGGAATAGGTCTGACGTACGGGGCCGAGGCGGGACTCGGCGACGGGGGTAGCGATCAGCTGCTCCTCGGGTGTGCGTTCTGCGATGACAGGACCGGGGCGGCTTCCCGGCACGAGGATCACATTACGGGTCGCCGTATAAAGGCCCTGGAATACATCCACATGTGCAGGAGCCTCACGGGAAACGGAAACATGCGAGGGCTGCGAGGGCGGGCGCTGAGGGGGGGGTGATCGCCGTCGGCGCGAGCGACGGCCCGGCTGACATCGGCGCGGGAAAGACGACACCGATGTCCCCTGCGCCGGAGCGACGGCGCGGCCCCGCGCCGTGCGGCGGAAACGACGAAAGCCGGGGCGTCGCGTGGCGACGCGCCCGGCTCTCGCGGTGGAGCGAAGCTCAGAGGGGGCGGATGTTCGCCGCCTGCATGCCCTTGGGGCCCTGCTCAGCGTCGAACTCGACCTTCTGGGCCTCGGTGAGCTCCTTGAAGCCGTTGCCCTGGATCGCGCTGAAGTGCGCGAAGAGGTCGGCCGAGCCGTCATCGGGAGCGATGAAGCCGTAGCCCTTTTCGGAGTTGAACCATTTCACGGTGCCAGTGGCCATCGTGTTCTTCCTTTATTCATGTTGGGCCGCAGATGCGACCGTGGGTGCCGCTCCGACGCGTGCGGAGCGGACGGGGACGCCGCGGCACCGAGTCGGTGACACGGACGCGGTGCCCGTCGACCGCGGCCTGAGCCGCGTCGACGGACGCGTGGACGCCGAGGTTCTCGCCGAGCGGACCTTGGGCTTCGTAGCCCGAGGTGGCCGCGCCGACGAAACCGGCGTAGTCGGATCCGGCCGTCGCGACGTAGACGTCGAGATCGGCCTGGCGCCACGACAGTGGCGAAGGGTGAAGCAGAGACACGAGAACTTTCCGCGAGTGCGACGCGAGGACCGAAGCCGTCGAGCGAGGCACGCGATGCTTGAGGGAGGGAATGCTGTCGGAAACGGCTCGGCGCCGTGCGCCCGGCATCTCAGCGATGAGGCGGGCGTCGATGAAGCAAGTCCCAGAACGAATACCTTCACGCTAGCACGGATACCCGAACGCCGTCGGAGAACTTTGCCAGACCCGGGCCGTGCGCTGCACTGGGGGCATGGCATCCACCGATTCGGCAGCGTCCGACGACGAGCGCTGGCTCGTCATCGACGGCAGGCGGTGGCGCCGCACGGATCCGGCGCTGCCGGACGACCTCGCCGCGGCCCTGCGCTCCCACCTGGGGAGGGCACGCGCGGCGGTGCGCGTCGCCGGACGCGACGGGGACGAGGAGGCGGTGGCCGACGCGCGCCGTCGGGTGGGGCTGGCCAAGGCCGGCCTGGGGGAGCGGGGGCTGCGGTGGTGGGACGACGAGGTCGCGGCGCGGGTGTCGCGCGCGCGCGACGCGCTGGCCGACCTCGACCGCCTCGCCCCTCCGAGAGCAGACGGCGAGCCCTCCGTCAACACGTAGCGCGGCGCGGTTCGAGGCGGTGGGCTGGGACCTCCACGATCGAGGGAGAGTCATGTCATCCACTGCGTCCGAGCTGGAGAAGCTCAACGAGCTGCTGAAGAAGTTCCGTTTCACCATGGTCACCACGCGTGCCGAGAACGGCGACCTGCACGCCCACCCGCTCACGGTGCAGGAGACCGAGTCCGACGGGGACCTCTGGTTCATCGTCGGGACCCACGCGTCCGCCGTGGAGCACGTGCGCCGGGATGCGAAGGTCGGTCTGTCGTTCAGCACGGACGGCACCTGGCTGTCGCTCGCGGGCGAGGCCGAGGTGGTCGACGACCTCGCGAAGCTGAAGGAGCTGTGGTCGACGAGCGTGGAAGCCTGGTTCCCGGACGGCCCCGAGTCGCCCGGTGTGACGCTGTTGAAGGTCTCCGCTCTCACAGGAGAGTACTGGGGGAGTGCCGGCGGGCGCTTCGCCACGGCGATCGCGCTGGTGACCTCGAAGGTCACGGGCGATCGCCCGCGCGGCGGCGAGAAGGAGACGTTCGACCTGACCGACTGACGACCCGGGCGGGGCGGTGCCGATCCACCGGCACCGCCCCGACCCCGTCATCGTTCCGGCACACGCGCTGCCCGTGGCCCGCGGACGCCGGGATGGTCGCGTCAACCGCCCGATCGCGCCGGGAGCGAGGGATGCCGTGGCGTCGCGACGCGGGACAGGGCGGTCTCAGCCACCCGAGGGGTTGTCGACGGGGGCGTCGTCGTCGTCGGTCGTGGGGACCGACGGCGCGTCGGCGGTCTCGAGCTCGTCGGGGTGGTCGGCGGTGTCGGGGGTGCGTTCTGCGAAGGTGTCCATCCCCGTACCCGACCACTCGTCGGATCGCCGCGCACAGGGCCTTGCGCGGAACGGATCGTCGTGTGAGCGCAAGCCCCCGAGAAGGGTTCGTGCGCTTTGCGACGATGACGGCATGTCACGACCCGAGGTGCGCTCCAAACCCTGCGCGTATTGCGGCCGCCCGTTCACCGACCGCAAACGCTGGAGTGGACGCGATCAATGGGATCAGGTGCTCTACTGCTCGCGGGGATGCCGGTCGAAAGCGGCGGCGCAGAGGCGGAGCGCCTCATGACGCGCAGCGAGAGGGACCTCGCAGGGGAGGCGGGAGCATGAAGGCCGCGCTGATCCTCGCGACGCAGCAGTTCGCGGAGCACCCCGCCTACGACGACGACGAGATCGAGGAGTTCTTCTTCATCGAGTCGGCGCCGCGGTTCGCCAAGCTCCCCTACCACCGGCACAAGATCGTGCTGCTGGTGTCGGCCATGCGGCACACGGCGGCGCGACTCGAGGCCGAGGGCCGGACCGTCCGGCGGATCACCCTCGACGACGACCTCACGTTCAAGGCCGGCCTGGAGCGCCTGCTGACGACGCACCGCGTCACCGCGCTGACCTGGATGAGCGACCCGAACCGTCCCGTCGACGAGCGGATCGCGCGGATCTGCGCGGACCACGACGTCGACACCGACGTGCTCTCGGACGGGCTCTTCCTCACGCCCGAAGACGACGTGGACGCCTGGTTCGCGGAACACCCCACGCCGCTCATGGAGGACTTCTACCACTGGCAGCGTCGGCGCACCGGCATCCTGATGGACGGGGGGAAGCCTGCCGGACGCCGGTGGAACTTCGACGCCGACAACCGCAAGGCCCTGCCGAAGAAGGGCATCGACATCCCGCCCCTTCCGACGCTCGAGCACGACGAGATCACGCGGGCGGTGATCGCGGAGGTCGACGAGCTGTTCCCCGAGCATCCCGGCGCGGCGGAGGAGTTCTGGCTCCCGGTGACGCCCGAGGACTCGCGCGACTGGCTCGACGTGTTCGTCGCGGAGCGTCTGCACGACTTCGGGCGCTACGAAGACGCCATGAAGGCCGACGAGCCGTTCCTCTTCCACGCGATCATCTCGCCGATGCTGAACATCGGCCTGCTGACGGTCGAGGAGGTCGTCGCCGCCGCGACCCGCACCGACGCGCCACTGGCATCCGTCGAGGGGTTCATCCGGCAGGTGATCGGGTGGCGCGAGTACATGCGCGGGATGTACCGCGCGCACCCGGAGCTCGAGCACGTCAACGCGCTGCACCTCGAGAAGCGCATCCAGAAGTACTGGTACTCGGGGGAGCGGATGCCGACGGACCTCCCGGTCCCGGTGCGAACGGTGCTGGAGCGGGTGCACCGGTGGGGTTACGCCCACCACATCGAGCGGCTGATGGTGCTGGGCAACTGGTTCCTGTTGCAGGGCTACGCGCCGCGGCAGGTGAACGCGTGGTTCCTCGCGCTGTTCGTCGACGCGTACGACTGGGTGATGGTGCCCAACGTCATGGGCATGAGCCAGTTCGCCGACGGCGGGTTCGTCGCCACCAAGCCCTACGTCTCGGGCGGGGCGTATCTGCAGAAGATGGGTTCGTGGTGGCCTTCGGCTCAGGATGCCAAGGACTCGGTGTTCACCGATGCGTACTGGGAGTTCCTCGAACGCCACGAGGACGTGTTGGCGGGCAATCACCGGCTGGGGCTGGCGCTGGCGCAGATGCGCAAACGGCGGGACGCGAAGCACTAGCCGGCGGGGGTGTGAGGCTCCCGTCCGTTCGCCGGGCTCAGGGACCCGTTCGGGGAGGTGGCGGAGCCTGTCGAAGCTACCGGGGACGGTGCCGGTCCCTTCGACGGGCTCACAGGTCAGCTCGGGAAGGTGGCTGAGCCTGTCGAAGCCACCGGGTGCGGTGTCGGCCCCTCCGACGGGCCCGAGGACCTGCGCGGTCGCCGAACTCGTCGGAGGGTCCGCGCGGGTCAGCTCTTCAGCTTGGTGAGGGACGAGCCCTTGTGCGCCGCCGTCGAACCCGACTTCTCCGACTTCACGACGTAGGCCGGGTCGTCGTCCGACGCGGTGAACTTCTGCCCGTCGTGCTGGAAGTCCTTCGTCTTCTTCTCCACGACCTCGCCCTGGGTCCTGCCCTGCGGGGTGTCCCAGCTGACGCGATCGCCCTTCGACAGATCCTTCGACATGACGTGTCCTCTCCCGGTGGTAGCGGTCCGTTGATCTGCGCCCATGCTCGCGAGGCGTCGGAGGGGGCCGCGGGGGATTGACAGCCGCGGGACAGTAGGTGCTTCGCGCGCGATGCGCAACGCCCCCGCGATGTCGGAGGGGGTGCGTAGCGTCGGATGCGGGCCATTCGTCCGCGGCCCACGACGTGAGGAGAGCCATGACCGAGCCGACCACCACGAACGGCGGCGCGCCCGTCGCCAGTGACGAGCATTCGCAGAGCGTCGGAGCCGACGGCTCGATCGCGCTGACCGATCACTACCTCATCGAGAAGCTCGCGCAGTTCAATCGCGAGCGGGTCCCGGAGCGCGTCGTGCACGCCAAGGGCGGCGGGGCCTTCGGCACGTTCCGCACGACCGGAGACGTGTCGGCGTACACGCGTGCCGCGCTGTTCCAGCCGGGCGTCGAGACCGAGATGCTCGCGCGTTTCTCGTCGGTCGCCGGCGAGCAGGGCAGCCCCGACACCTGGCGCGATCCCCGCGGGTTCTCGCTGAAGTTCTACACGACCGAGGGCAACTACGACCTCGTCGGCAACAACACCCCCGTCTTCTTCGTCAAGGACGGCATCAAGTTCCCCGACTTCATCCGGTCGCAGAAGCGCCTCCCCGGCAGCCACCTGCGCGACAACACGATGCAGTGGGACTTCTGGACGCTCTCGCCCGAGAGCGCGCACCAGGTCACCTGGCTCATGGGCGACCGTGGCATCCCGGCATCCTGGCGCCACATGAACGGCTACGGCTCGCACACCTACCAGTGGATCAACGCCGAGGGGGAGCGGTTCTGGGTGAAGTACCACTTCCACACCGACCTCGGTCACAAGACCCTCACGCAGGACGAGGCCGACCAGATCGCCGGTCAAGACGCCGACTTCCACCTCCGCGACCTCTACGCCGCGATCGAGCGGGGCGAGTTCCCGACGTGGACGCTCAAGGTGCAGATCATGCCCTACGAGGATGCCAAGACCTACCGCTTCAACCCGTTCGACCTGACCAAGGTGTGGCCGCACAGCGACTACCCCGAGATCGAGGTCGGCACGATGGAGCTCAACCGCAACCCGGGCAACTACTTCGCCGAGATCGAGCAGGCGGCGTTCGAGCCGTCGAACTTCGTGCCGGGTATCGACGGCAGCCCCGACAAGATGCTGCAGGCGCGCATCTTCAGCTACGCCGACGCGCACCGCTATCGCGTCGGCACCAACTACCAGCAGCTGCCGGTCAACCGCCCGCACACCGAGGTGCACTCGTACTCGAAAGAAGGCGCCATGCGCTACGAGTACAACCCGCCCGAGGTTCCCGTCTACGCGCCGAACTCGGTGGGCGGCCCCGCCGCAGACCCGCGTCGGGCCGGCGATGGCGGATGGCACAGCGACGGCGAGCTCGTGCGCTTGGCGGCGACCCTGCACCCCGAGGACGACGACTGGGGTCAGGCGGGCGCGCTCGTGCGCGAGGTCATGTCGGCCGAGGAGCGCGACCGTCTCGTCGAGACGATCATCGGGCACGTCGGGGGCGTGACCCGCAAGGACGTCCGCGATCGTGCCGTGCAGTACTGGAAGAACGTGGATGCCGAGACCGGATCGCGCGTCGAAGCCGGGCTCCCGCCGCTCGATGACAGCACCGCTCCGGGCGAGCAGTTGAGCGAACCGAACCCCGACGGCGACCTCGTCGGAACGGACGTCGCGGGCAAGATCTGACGCGAGTCGTGTCGGCGGCGCTCCTCCCCGGGCGCCGCCGGCACGTTCCGACCGGTCGCGAGGGTCAGAGCGGTGCGCGGTCCGCCCGCGTGAGACGCCACCGGGACGCCAGCGCACCCGCGACGAGCGCCCCCGCGCCGCCGGCGATCATGTCGCCGATGGTGTCGTCGTACGTGACGAAGATCGCGTCGGTGATGAAGCGGTAGCCGAACCACTCGACCATCTCCCACGCGGCACTGAGCGCGAGCCCGGCTGATGTGGCGACGACGATGGGCGTCCGGCGCCGACCGGTCGGCTCGATCACGCGGGCGTCGTCGAGGAGAACCAGCGCGACGGCGGCGAGCACTCCCGTGCACACGGCGTGCACGATGAGATCCCAGCCCGTCCAGGCGCGGTAGAGGTCGATGACGTTGCTGCCGGCTGCCACGATCACCGTGACGCACGTGAGGAGGTCGAGTCCCGCGCGCAGCCCGATCATGCGCGAGAGCATCGCCGCGGGCAGCGACATCGACAGCACCGCGAAGTCGGTGAACGGCAGGGTGAAGAGCGAGACGACGACCCCGACGATCGCCGCCGCGCGCACGGCATCCGCCGACCACTCGACGACGCCGCGCGGCGGTCGCTTGAGATTGGCGTACATCGCCCGGATCAGCGGCATCCGTCGACCTCGTCTCGTCGAGGATCGGCGGTCACGTCCCGCTCCCGCCGGGGATGCGCACCACGGCCTGCACGGGCAGGTGATCGCTCGGCCACTGCGTTCCGGTGGGGCGGGGGTCGATGCCCACGGCCCGCACCCCCACGTCGGGGGTGGCCAGGAGGGCGTCGATGCGTCGGGCTCCCACCCTCGGCGCGGCGTAATTGTTGAACGTGCCCCACTCGGCCGAGTGCCGCACGGGGGCGTACGACCACGTGTCGACGAGCAGTCCGTCGGCGAACATCCCGGCGAGCTCGCCGGAGCGCACGTGCGCGTTGACGTCGGCGGTGAACAGCAGCGGTCCCTCCTGGGCCGCGACGACATCGTGCAGCCAGGTCGCCGAGCGGCGGCGCGCGCGCCGCGAGAAGGCGTCGAAGTGCGTGTTGACGAAGGTGAAGGCCGCCCCGGTGGAGAGGTCGCGCAGCTGCGCGATCACGGCGATCCGCGGGATCGTGTTGCCCCACCCGGTCGATCCGGGCACCTCGGGGGTGTCGGAGAGGGCGACCTGCCGCCAGTCCTCCACCCCGATGCGGTCGCGGTCGTAGAACAGGGGCGTGCCCTCGCCGCCGCGGTCCTTGCCGCGCCCGAGACCGAGGCGCCCGTAGCTCGAGCCCAGCGAGTCCTGCACCCACCGCGCCTGGTCGGGCATCGCCTCCTGCGAGCCGAGCAGGTGCGGCCGGTTCGCGCCCAGGAAGGTGCGCAGACGCTGCTTGCGCATCTGCCAGCGGTCGGCCGGCGGCCAGGTGACGCGATCGAAGCGGCGTCGGATGTTGAAGCTCATGACGTGCAGGTCGGGGGCCTCGACGCCGGGGAACAGGATGCCGGCCATCAGCGCACCTCCTCGCGGAGCGATCGCTCCGAACGCCGGCGGGCCACGCGAACCCATCGCGCGAGCGGGAAGTCTCGCGGCCAGTGCGCGAACACCGTGCCCGCACCGCGGCGGAAGCACCGTGCGAACCGCCGCGGTTCGACGGTGCGCGACGACACCCGCATGTGGTGCCCGGGGACGTGGCGGATGCGGTGTCGTTCGCCCAGGTGGTACGCCAGGTCGAGGTCGTCGTGCAGCTCGGGGTCGAGGTGCACCTCCGCTCGCACGTCATCCCATGCCCGGCGGCGGAACGCCATGTTCGACCCCCACAGGGGCGTGTGACCGAGCGCGGGGAAGGCGAAGGTCGTGTAGGTGGTCAGGAACGCCCGGGCCATGGACGTGCGCCGGGAGGCGGGACCGTCGTGGAACACGGCGCCGCCGGTGACGGCATCCACGTCGGGGTCGCTCAGCGCCTCGACCATGCTCGCCACCCAGGTCGGCGCGGGGATGCTGTCGGCGTCGAGCCGGAGGATCAGATCTCCCCGCGCGACGTCGTATCCCGTGGCTGCGGCGGCGGGGATGCCGCGCTCGCCGCAGAACACCACACGGGCTCCCGCGGCGCGCGCGACGGCGGCGCTGTCGTCGTGGGAGTCGTTGTCGACGACGACGATCTCGTCGGGGGCGACGCTCTGCGCGGCGAGCGCCCGCAGGCATCGCCGGAGGTGCGGAGCGTCGTCGCGGACGGGGATGACCACCGATACGGTGACGGCCGACGCAGCGGGGCCTTGGGGCACGCTTCCTCCCGGGGACGAGTCCTCCCACGCTAGGCGATCGCCGCGGGGCGTTGTGCGGCTTGACGCCTGCGCCGCACGATGACACGCGGGGAGGACACGCGCACGTGCGGGCTTTCGTAGGGTGGAGGTCATGGCATCCACCCTCAACGTGTCGGCGTACCTGTTCACGCCCCTCGACGACCCGGCGGCACTGCGCAGCGCGCTGCGCGAGCAGGCCGGGGCGCGGGGGCTGCGCGGCACGATCCTGCTCGCCGAGGAGGGGATCAACCTCTTCCTGGCGGGGTCGCCCGACGAGGTGCGCGGATTCATCGCCGACCTCCGGGCCGATGTGCGATTCGCCGCCCTGCGCACGAAGGAGAGCTGGTCGGATGCCGTGCCCTTCGGCAAGCTGCTGGTGAAGGTGAAACGGGAGATCATCCGCATGGATCGTCCCGAGGTGCGTCCGCAGGACGGGCGAGCGCCGGCCGTGAGCCCGGAGACGCTGCGTCGGTGGCTCGACCGCGGCGCCGATGACGACGGACGCGAGGTGGTGCTCGTCGACACGCGCAACGCGTTCGAGGTCGACTACGGCACCTTCGCCGGCGCTCTCGACTGGCGCATCGACCGGTTCACCCGGTTCCCGGATGCCGCGAAGGCCCACCGCGACGACCTCGCGGGCAAGACCGTCGTGAGTTTCTGCACCGGGGGCATCCGCTGCGAGAAGGCGGCGCTGTACCTGCGGAACGAGGGCGTCGAGGCGTACCAGCTCGACGGAGGAATCCTCGGATGGTTCGATGCGCAGGGCGCAGCGCACTGGAACGGCGACTGCTTCGTCTTCGACGAGCGCGAGGCGCTCGACCCGGCGCTCGCCGCGCGGGCCGGATCCTGACGTGCTCTGGGACCAGCACGCGTGCGCCGAGCTCGTCGAGACCGCCGACCTGACCGAACTGCACCGCTACCGCGGCGGCGGGGGCGGCCTGGTGTCGCTCAACGTCGGGTTCGCCCCGCACGGGCCCGAGGTCGCGGCATCCGTCCTGCGCTCGTTCCGCGCCCAGGTCGAGGCCATCGACGGGCTCGCGCTCGCGGCATCCGTCGATGACGTCGATCGGATCGCGGCGGCCGGCGACACGGCGGTCGTGTTCGACCTCGAAGACGTCGCCCCTCTCGGCGGCGACCTCGACGCGGTGGCCCGTCTCGCCGCTCTGGGCGTACGGACGCTCGGGCCCGTCTACAACCACGCCAACGCCGCCGGCGGCGGATGCCTCGACGCGGTCGACGACGGCCTCACCGCGTGGGGCCGCGACCTCGTCGCCGAGATGAACGCGCGCGGCATGGTGCCCGACGGTTCGCACGTGGGGGTGCGCACCACCTTCGACATGTGCAAGGCGTCGACCCGCCCGGTCGTGTTCAGCCACTCCAACCTGCGCGCCGTGTGGGATCACCCGCGCAACATCACCGACGACCAGGCCCGCGCGGTCGCCGACACCGGGGGAGTGGTGGGCGTGACCGGCGTCGGCATCTTCCTGGGGCCGAACACCCCGACGCTCGACGCGATGGTGCGACACATCGACCACGCCGTCGGCGTCGTGGGCATCGAGCACGTGGGCGTCAGCACGGACTTCTCGTTCGACTGGGAGACCTTCCGCGAGGTGCTGGCGACGAGCCCCGAGCTCTACGACGCGAGCTACACCGCGTGGGGACCGGTCGAATGGATGCCGCCGGAGACGTTTGTGGGTCTCGGCTCCGCCCTCGCGGCCCGAGGCTGGACCGACGCAGACATCGCCGCGGTGCTCGGCGGCAACTTCCGCCGCGTCGCGCTCGAGAGCTGGGAGGCTCACGCATGACCGAATTCCCCGACGACGTCGTTCTGCGCCGCGCCCGACCCGGTGACGAGAACGGCATCCTCGCCTGCATCCAGGCCCTCGCCGACTACGAGAAGGAGCCGGATGCCGTCGACAACACCGTCGAGATGCTCACGGCGACGTTGTTCGGCGACGACCCGAAGGCGTTCGCGTTCGTGGTCGACGGGGGCGACGGCGACATCCGGGCGATCGCGATCTGGTTCCTCACCTACTCCACGTGGACGGGCAAGCACGGCATCTGGCTCGAAGACCTGTACGTGCACGAGGAGTACCGCTCGCTCGGCTACGGGGTCGCGTTGCTCTCGGCGCTCGCCGAGGAGTGCGTCCGCCGCGGGTACCCGCGGCTGGAGTGGACGGTGCTCGACTGGAACGAGCCCGCGATCGGCTTCTACCGCGCCCTCGGGGCGGAGGCGATGGAGGAGTGGACGACCCGCCGCGTGACGGGCGAGGCGCTGCAGGCGCTGGCTCAGCGGGGGTAGCCCGGGGGTTCTCGCCGCCCCGTTGTTTCGGCGACGGGGGTCGGGTTCGGGGCGTGATCTGCTCGTCGGGGCGGGAGATTCACGCCCCGAACGACGAAACCCGCCCCGAACGGCATCGCGTCGAGCCCGGCGGCGGCTACCGCTCAGCGCGAGAGATCTCGCAGCACCGCCTCCGCGGCGCGCTGCCCGGAGACGAGCGCGCCCTGGATCGACGCGGTGTCGCGATGGTCGCCCGCGACGTAACGGCCGTCGCCGACCCGCGCCGGGCGTCGAAGGCGCAGCGGCGGATCCTGCGCCGGAAGGGCCCCGGCGATGTCGTCGCGCCGGATCAGGCGCCAGGAGCGGGTGTCGGTCTCCCACACCTCCGCGAGCTGCTGCCGCACGGCGGCTTCGGTCGCGCCCGCGGCCAGGAGGCAGGTCGCCTCGATCAGGTGCCGGCCCCGCGGGGCGTAGGTCGGAGCCGTGTTCGTCATCACGGCGGTGTTGACGACGGGTCCACGGCGGCGACCGTCGACGCGCAGGGCCCCGTCGGTCGTCGGGGCCTCATCGGCGGCGAACCACCACGTCTGCAGGCCGCGGGGACGCGGCAGCGGCACGTCGAGCGAGGGGTCCAACCCGGTGGCGACGATCACGGAGCGCGCGGTCACGGCATCCCGGCCCTCGATGCCCACGTGCCAGCCGTGCGCGCGCCGGCGGGTCGAGACCACCCGGTGCGACAGGCGGATGCCGGCTCCCGCCCGTCGGGCGGTGTCGGCGAGCTGCGCGGGGAGGGCCCCGATGCCGGCGGCCGGAACCCCGGGCGCGCCCAGGGCGAAGCTGCGGATCAGCAGTCGCACGAACGCGTCGGACGTCTTCTGCCGGTCATCGGCGAGCACCCCCGCGAGGAAGGGCTCCAGCACGGCGTCGCGGAGCGGACCGCGCAGGCCCGCGCGGTCCCAGGCCTCGTCGAGCGTCCGGTCGGGCCCCCGCTTCGCCGCCCGCGCCGACACGACGACAGGACCCGCCCATCGCAGGAGGGCGACGGCATCCGCGGGACGCACGAGACCGCTCGCGAGCGTGGCGGGCACCGAGGAGGGGTGCCGCAGCGGATGTGCGAGGCGAACGACCCGGTCGTCCACCCGCACGCCGACCGCCACGGGGAAGCGCCGCAGGGCGAGCGCGGGCACATCGACCCAGCGCCGGATCGCGGGGTAGGCCGGGTTGAGCACGTGGAACCCGCGGTCGAGGCGGAAGCCGTCGACGACGTCGGTGCGCTCCCGCCCGCCCACGGCGTCGCCCGCCTCGAGCACGACGACGTCGCGCCCGGCCTCGGCGAGCCGGGTCGCGGCACGCAGCCCCGCCAGGCCCGCACCGACCACGATCACGTCGTACTCGCTCATGCTGCGAGCCTACGAAGGGCCTCGGCCCCGGCCCCCGGGGTTGCGGGCGCGGGGCCGCTGCGTCGAGTGTCCGCGACACGCCCCATCGGACCGGCGCCCGGCGGTGTGTTCCGGACGCCCGGCGGCGGGCCACGACGTGCGGGAACGGCAGAGGGCCCGGATGCCGTGCGGCGATCCGGGCCCTCGTCGTCGATCTACGCGGAGGCTTCCTCGCGCTTGGGCAGCACCCAACCGGGGCGCACGAAGTGGCACGTGTACCCGTTGGGGATGCGGATCAGGTAGTCCTGGTGCTCGGGCTCGGCCTCCCAGAAGGGCGCCTCGGGCTCGATGGTCGTGACGACCTTCGCGGGCCAGATGCCCGACGCGTCGACGTCGGCGATCGTGTCGCGCGCGACCTTCTCCTGCTCGGGGGAGAGCGGGAAGATCGCCGAGCGGTAGCTCGTGCCGATGTCGTTGCCCTGACGGTTCAGGGTCGACGGGTCGTGGATCTGGAAGAAGAACGCCAGGATGTCGCGATACGTCGTCTTCGAGGGATCGAACACGATCTCGACCGCCTCGGCGTGGCCGGGGTGGTTGCGGTAGGTCGCGTGGTCGTTCTGCCCGCCGGTGTACCCGACGCGGGTGTCGAGGACGCCGGGCTGGCGGCGGATGAGGTCTTCGACGCCCCAGAAGCAGCCGCCCGCGAGGACGGCGGTCTCGGTGCCGGGGCGGCGGGTGATCTCGCCGGAGTCGGAAGGTCCGCTGGTCATGCTGGTGCTCCTTTTGCGGTTGCGGAAGGGGAAGAGGTTCACGAGGCGCGGCTTTCGCGGAACAGCGGGAGGTAGGCCCCGTAGCCCTGCTCTTCGAGCTCGTTCACGGGGACGAAGCGCATCGCGGCCGAGTTCATGCAGTATCTCAGCCCGCCGGCCTCGCGCGGGCCGTCGTCGAAGAGGTGCCCGAGGTGGCTGTCGGCTCCCGCGGAGCGCACCTCGGTGCGCGTCATCCAGAGCGAGCGGTCGGTCTTGTTCACGACGGCGGCGTCGTCGATCGGCTTGGTGAAGCTCGGCCAGCCCGAGCCGCTCTCGAACTTGTCGGTCGAGGAGAACAGGGGCTGCCCCGACACGACGTCGACGTAGATGCCGTCCTCATGGTTGTCCCAGTACTCGTTGCGGAACGGCGGTTCGGTGGCGTCGTCCTGCGTGACGGCGAACTGGCGGTCGGTGAGGCGGCTGAGCGCCTCCGACGTCTTCCGGTACTCCGTGCTCACGGTTCGTGTCCCTTCGTCATGACGACCGGTGCCGGCCGTCAGTGAAGAGAACGCCGACCGGGCCCGATTTGGTCCCGCCGGGCTGGGAGCGGCCTGTGAGTTCCGTGACCACCTCGGATGCCGAGGGCAAGCCCCGCCGCCGCGCCCGGGGCCGCGGTTAGCGTGGCTTCATCACGACCCAGGAGGTTTCCATGACCCGCACGATCGTCATCACCGGAGCGAGCGACGGCATCGGGGCCGCTTCGGCGAAGCAGCTCGCGCAGCTCGGCGAAGAGGTGGTCGTGGTGGGACGCAACCCCGACAAGACCGCTCGCGTCGCGCGCACGCTCGGAGCGGATTCGTTCGTGGCCGACTTCAGCGACCTGGGGCAGGTGCGCGAGCTCGCGGCATCCCTCCTCGAGAAATACCCGCGCATCGACGTGCTCGCCAACAACGCCGGGGGCGTGTTCGGCGAGCGCACGCTCACCGCGGACGGCTACGAGATGACCTTCCAGGTCAACCACCTCGCGCCGTTCCTGCTGACGAACCTCCTGCTCGAGCGGCTGATCGCCTCCGATGCTTCGGTGATCCAGACCTCGAGCGCCGCGGCGAAGCTGTTCCCCCGGTTCGACATCGACGACCTGCAGGGCGCTCGCCGCTATTCGTCGACGAGCGCGTACGGCAACGCCAAGCTCGCGAACGTGCTCTTCACGAAGGAACTGAACCGTCGCTTCGGCGATCAGGGTCTGTCGGCGGTGGCCTTCCACCCGGGGGTGATCGCGTCGAACTTCGGTGCCTCCAGCAACGGGCCGTGGAAGTTCCTGTACAGCGGGCCCATCGCCCAGCGTCTGATGACCTCGACCTCGGTGGGCGGCGCGCGCCTGACGTGGCTCGCGCTCGGCAAACCCGGCGTCGACTTGACCCCCGGAGGCTTCTACTCGAACAACAAGCCCGCCGCGACCAACCGCATCGCCGATGACCCCCTGGTCGCGCGGCAGTTGTGGGAGCGCAGCGAAGTGCTGGTCGGCCTCGACGACTGATCAGCGCGTGCGGCGTCTGCGCGGTCTTCTCCGCAGAGATCGCTCCGAGGGCGAGTGCGAAGAATCGCTCGAGGCGCTCCCGGGCCGACGGAACCGTCAGCTGTCCCGATAGAGGCGGGTCCGCCCCTCACCCGCGGGGCGGATCAGGTGCGTCTTCCGGGTGGGCGGCAGGCCCGAGAAGAGCGCTCAGACGCGCGCGGATGACGGCTACCGCCTCCGTCCGGCTGCGGCCCGAGTGCGGTTGCTCCGCGAGCTCGATCGCGATCTCGGTCAACAGCGCCGTTCCCAGGAAGAGGTCGGCCCCGCCGGCGATGCGCAGATCTTCATCGGACGCGTGTCCGACCTGCAGCATCACCGCGGGAGACCCGAAGTGGCGCGCCACCTCGGCCCTTTTCTCGGCACTGACCTTCCAGAACGGGCGTTCCATCGCGACGCAGCGGTCGAGGATGTTCGACAGGAGTTCGTGCGCGTCACTCCGAGGCATCTGTCGTCCTTCCGCTCGACGAGTTCGGCGAGGCGGATTCTCCCGCCGTGCGGCGCGCGCTTGCGCGGTCCCATTCCCGTGACGTCCTCCGCAGAGAAGAGCAGAGATCGCCGGCGGCGACGAGTTCGGCCGCGAGCCCCGCCGGCGCGTGCGGCGACAGCACGACGTCGTCGTCGCCACCGGCGAGGGCCGCCTGCCGCAGGCGATCGTCGTATCCGCGAGGTTCGAGGGAGACCGAGCCGCCGCCGTGAACGAGCTGCACGACGACGAGGCCGATGTCGCGTGCGTCCGCGTCCTCCTGCGCCGCGACGCGGACCCGGCTCGCGATCGGGTGCCCCAGACCGATGGATTCCTGCACCCACTCCCGTAACTGCACGCGAGAACGGCGCGGAGGTGAGTCCTCGATGCGCTCGTGTTCCACGACGTCAGCTTACGCCGTAAGCGGATCTGGTCGGGCCGATGCCGAACCTCTCATCCCCGCCGACCGGGAGAGGCGACCGCGTCCCTCCACCCATGAAGAGCCGGTCGCGAGTCCGATCTGCGCGACCGTCTCGTGCAGGCGTCGCGGAGTGCTCGAGGTCAGGGGGCGTCCGATGATGGGGGAGTGAACCGCACGGATCGTCTCTATGGCTTGGTGGAAGAACTGCGGGCCGTCTCGCCGCGTCCGCGGAGTGCGCGGCGTCTCGCAGAACGGTTCGAGGTGTCGGTGCGCACCATCGAGCGAGACCTCGTGGCGCTGCAGCAGTCGGGTCTGCCGATCTGGGCGGAGCCCGGCCGCACAGGTGGGTACGTGATCGATGCGTCCGCGACGCTGGGGCCGGCGGGGTTCACGCTCGACGAGGCGCTGGCGGTGCTGATCGGGCTCGGCACCCTCGGGCGAGGCCCCTTCCGGCACTCCGCCCGCACCGCTGCCCGCAAGATGCTGGCGGTCCTGCCGGACGGCGAAGCGGCGCGCGCCAGCGCCCTCGCGTCCCGCGTGCATTTCCTCGAGGGTGAGGACGACGTCGCCGCCCCGCCCGAGTTCGCTGCGGCCCTGCGCGCCGATCGCGTCGTGCGCCTGCGCTACCAGGATGCCGGCGGCACGGAATCCGTCCGCGAGGTCGAGCCCCTCGGGTCCATCGGCAAGGAGGGACAGTGGTACCTCATCGCCTGGTGCCGCTTGCGTGACGGGGTGCGAGCCTTCCGGGGAGACCGGATGCTGACGATCGAGGTGACCGAGGAGCGACCCCCGCAGCGGGCACTGCGTGCCACCGACCTCGCGATCCCCTACGGACGGTTGCGGTCGGCGATCGAGGACTGAACGGGAGGGACTTCGCGAAACACCGACAGGACGGTGTCGCGCTCACCGGTGAGGCTGGAGCTCTCATCCCACCGACTCCGCCGAAGGAACCTCATGTCGTTCGCCTCCATCCGTATCGTCACCGATGACCTCGACGCCCTCGTCGCGTTCTACGAGCGGGTCACCGGTCAGCAGGCCGAACGGCCCGCCCCCGTCTTCGCGCAATTCAGCGGCCCCGGCGCCACCCTCGCGATCGCGAGCACCGCCACGACCGCGATGCTCGACGGAGCCCTCGAACCCGCCGCGAACCGCTCCGTCTTCATCGAGTTCGCGGTCGCCGACGTCGACGCCGCGTTCGCAGCGCTGCAGTCACCCCGGCAGGACGTCGTCCTCGAACCGACCACGATGCCGTGGGGCAACCGATCGGCGCTCGTGCGCGACCCCGACGGGAACGTCGTGAACCTCTTCAGCGCGCCCGTGGAGAGCTGACGCCCGGCGCTCGGCGCCCGGGCATGCGCCGCAGAAAGCTACGCGTTCGCTATGCATCACCCCCGAGTGCCCCATTCTTGGAGCCGTCTGGGGAGCGCCCGAGCACGCTGAGCGCATGACCGCAGCCCCCGCCCTCGCCGCCCCGCCCGCCGCCGTTCCCGCGCGCCGCACGGAGCGGCAGCGCTCGCAGGGCCGAGCCGCGTGGAACCTCGCCGCGATCGTCGTCGTCTGGGCGACGAGCCTCGTCGTCGTGGCCGTGTGGGTCGCGGGCGGAGAGGTGCAGTCGCTGGCGGCCGGGGGAGCGGACACGCTCAACGCCCTCGGTCGCGCCGCGGGTCTGGCATCCGCCAATCTGCTCTTCTACCAGGTGCTGCTGATGGCGCGCGTGCCGCTGTTCGAACGCGGCTTCGGGCGCGACGGCATCACCCGCATGCACCGGATCGTCGGCTTCTGGTCGTTCGCGCTGTTCTCGGCCCACATCGGGCTGCAGATCCTCGGCTACGCGGTGCAGGCGGGCATCGACCCGCTCGAACAGGCGTGGCAGTTCGTGTGGGACTACCCGGGCATGCTGCTGGCGACCGCGGGTACGGGTCTGCTGCTGCTCGTCGTGGTGACCTCGGTGCGCAAAGCCCGCCGGCGCCTGCGGTACGAGTCCTGGCACCTGCTGCACCTGTACGGCTACCTCGGCGTCGGACTCGCGATCCCGCACATGCTGTGGACGGGTGCCGACTTCACCGTCTCGCCCGCCGCGACCTCGTACTGGTGGGCGATGTGGGGCGTCACCGTGGCGACGGTCGTCGTCTTCCGGCTCGGGCTTCCGCTGGCGAGGTCGTTGCGCCACGGCATCCGCGTCGGCGCCGTCGAACGCGACGGCCGCAGCGGCGTCTCGGTGCGGATGACCGGACGCCGGATCGACGCGCTGAGGGCCCGCGGCGGACAGTTCTTCGTCTGGCGCTTCCTCGACGGCGCGGGCTGGACGCGCGGACACCCCTTCTCGCTCGCCACCGATCCCGCCGACGGCGAGCTCGTGATCTCGGCCCGCTTCGTCGGCGACGGCACTCACCGCCTCGCGACGCTGCGCCCCGGTACTCGGGTGCTCATCGAGGGGCCCTACGGCACGATGACCGCCGACGAACGCCGCGGCGGACGCCTGCTCATGATCGGCGCCGGTGCGGGCGTCGCGCCCCTGGTCGCCATCCTCGAGGAGGCCGAGTGGACGCCGGGGGAGGCGACGCTGATCGTGCGCGACCACACCGCCGACGACGCCCTGCGCGTCGGCGCCATCGACCGCCTCGTCCGCGAACGCGGGCTGCGCCACGCGCCGCTTCCCGGCCCCCGGGCCCGCACGACCTCGCCATGGCTGCCCGCCTCGCACGCGCAGTGGGCGGGGGCCGACCTCATCCGCTACGTCTCGCCGCTGCCCGCCGAGACCGACGTGTTCCTGTGCGGACCGCAGCCCTGGATGGATGCCGTGCGCACCGACCTCCGCCGCGCCGGCGTCCCCGCCGAGCGTGTCCACCTCGAAGCCTTCACCGTCTGAGGAGACCCGCGATGAAGAAGATCGTCTACGCCTTCATGGCGACCGTGACCGGGCTCGTGCTGTTGTTCAGCTACCGCACCTCGGTCGCACCCGAATCCGCCGATGCGCTCGCGGAGGCCCCCTCGACGGGCGCCGTCTCCGGGGCGACGGCGGCTCCGCAGAGCACGACGAACACACCGAGCCCGTCGGCATCCGGACCCGCCTCGAGCGGGTCGTCGGGCACGACCGCCACGGCTCCGCAGCCCTCGTCGAGCGGCCTCACCGACGGCACCTACACCGGTCAGGCGGCGAACACGCGCTTCGGCCCGGTGCAGGTGCAGATCACCGTGTCGGGCGGGACGATCACCGACGTGCAGGTGCCGCAGTACCCCTCCGAGAACGGACGCGACCAGCAGATCAACGCGCGGGCACTGCCGATCCTCGTGAAAGAGACGGTGCAGGCGCAGAGCGCCCAGGTCGACATGGTCTCGGGCGCCACCTACACCAGCACGGGATACCGCACGTCGCTGCAGTCCGCTCTCGATCAGGCGCGGGCATGACCGGCGCGTTCACGGTCGTCGAGCCCGTGATGGGCACCGTCGCCTCGATCACCGTCGTCGGCGAGCGCACCGACCGGGTCGAGAGGGCGATCGCCGCGTGCGTGGCGCGCCTGCGCGACGACGAGAGGGTGTTCTCGACCTACCGCGACGACTCCGACGTGTCGCGGTTGCGCGACGAGGGCCTCGAACTCGGCGAGGTCGACGCGCGAGTGGCCGAGGTCGCGGCGCGGTGCCGCGATCTGCGCGAGCGCAGCGGCGGGCGCTTCGATGCCCACTGGCGCGGATGGTTCGACCCGACCGGCTTCGTCAAGGGATGGTCGACGGATGCCGCGACCCGGGCCTTCGACGGCCTCCTCGCCGACGGCGCGATCGGGGCGGTCGGCGTCAACGTGGGCGGTGACATGCGCCTGCGCACCGCTGCGACCAGCGACCACGTCTGGCGCATCGGCATCGCGCATCCGACCCACGAGGGCGAGCTGCTGGCCACCGTCGAGGTCGTCAACGGTGCCGTCGCCACCTCCGGCACGTCGGAGCGCGGCGCGCACCTCGTCGATCCGCGCACGGGCGCGCACCTTCCTGGCCCCGTGAGCGCGACGGCCGTCGCCGACGACCTCACCACCGCCGATGCCTGGGCGACCGTGGCGGCCGTCGCCGGTATCCGGGACCTCGAATGGATGCCGGTGGCCCCCGTGGCATCCGGGATCGTGTGGGAGCACGGACGCACCCGCCGCTTCGCGGGACGCGTCGAGGTGTCGGCGTTCCGCGACGCGGTCATCGGCTGAGCCCGGGCGCTTCGGCGGGCTTCGGCGATCTGCGACGAGCGGAGCTGAGCCCCGTCAGCGGGTGCGGGGGAGGCGCAGGGCGAACACCGTGCCCGCGGGTGAGGTGCGCTCGACCTCGATGCTCCCGCCGTAGCGGGTCGCCGCCTCGCGCACGAGGGCCAAGCCCAGCCCGAAACCCCGGCGTCGGCCCGACTCCGCCCCGCGCGCGAAGCGTTCGAAGATGCGGGGCAGATCGTCGTCGCGGATGCCGGTGCCGCCGTCCGCCACGCGGATGACGACGTCATGGTCGTCGGCGTCGGCGGTGATCGTCACGTCGGAGCCCGCGGGCGCGTGTCCGATCGCGTTGTCGATGAGGGCCGTGCACATGCGCACGACGGTGACCGCGGGTACCGCGACGGGCGCGCTCGTCAGCTCGCCGGGGCGCAGGCGCACACCCGCGTCGCTCGCGAGGGAGGCGAGGGCATCGGTCGCCGTCCGCACGCTGTCGTCGACCCACGCGGTGCCCGTGTGCACCTGGCCCTCGGCGGTGAGCAGCATGTCGGCCAGCACGTCGTCCATGATCTGCGCGTCGCGCCGCAGCTGGTCGAGCGGCTCGTCGGCCGGCTCTCCGCGGTGCAGCCGACGCTGCACGATCTGGATGCGACTGGTCAGGGCCGTCAGCGGGGTGCGCAACTCGTGGCTCGCGTCCGAGACGAACGCGCGCTGCCGACGCAGAGCCTCGTCGAGCGGGCGCACCGACCAGCGGGCCGCGGCCCAGCCGACGAGCCCGAGCACCACGACCCCGAGCACGCCCAGGCCGACGACCCAGGGCAGCACGTCGTCGAGATCGACGACGAAGCGGTCGCCGATTCCCGCGCCGCCCGTTCCCGCGCCGCCCGGGCCGCCGCGATGCCCCCCGCCCTCGGTGCGGGCCTGCGTGACGAGGACGGCGATCAGGATGCCGACTCCGACGGCGATCGCGACCGCCGACGCGCTCGCGACGAGCGTGCCGACCCGCACGGCCGCCCGTCGCACGATCCGGCGGTCCTCGTCGGCGCTCACCGCTCGGCCCCCGCGCGATAACCGCGTCCGCGGACCGTCTCGACGAGGTCGGTCGCGGTCTTGCGGCGAAGGTAATGCACGTACGTGTCGACGGTGGTCACGGCATCCGGAGAGGAGAACACGGCACGGGCGATCTCCTCGCGCGAGAAGACGTGGTCGGGGCTGCGGGTGAGCAGCTCGAGCACGGCGTTCTCAGTCGAGGTGAGGGCGACGCGCTCACCGGAGGGACCGTAGACCACGGCCGTGTCGGGGAGGTGGGTCCAGTCGGCGACCGCCCGGCGACGCCCCTCCGCTCGGAACCCGCGCCGCAGCGCCCGCAGGCGCGCCAGCAGCTCGTCGAAGTCGAAGGGCTTCAGGAGGTAGTCGTTCGCTCCCGCGTCGAGCCCCTCGACGCGGTCGGCGACGGCGCCGAGGGCGGTGAGCATGAGCACGGGCGTGGTGATGTGTGCGGTGCGGAGGTCCCGCACGATCTCGGCTCCGTCGCGGCCGGGCAGGCGGCGATCGAGCAGGATCACCGCGAAGCTGTCGCGCAGGGCGCGATCGCGGCCCGCGGTGCCGTCGCTCTCGTGCACCACCTCGTACACCTCGCCGAGCACCTCGATCGTCATCGCGGCGATCTCGGCGTCGTCCTCGACGTAGAGCAGGCGCGGCCGTGGCGTGGCGGCCCCGCTCACTGCACCCCCGCGCGCGGGGGGCTCACGTTCCACCCGAAGCGCTCGAGGGCGTCGAACAGGCGCCGGGCCTGCGCCCAGGCCACCGCACCCGAGACGTCGGAGTACACGTCGATCGCGAACGGCGGCGGATCGGCGAACTTGGGGATCTCGACCTCGGCCCACGCGTGCGGGGCGAGCCAGACGCGCGGGCTCATCGTGCCGGCCCCGTCCACACCCCCGTCGGCGGCGAAGGCGATCGCATCGAGGGCGTCGATCTTGGTGATCGGCATGTTCACCACGAGCGTCACGGCGTGCAGTTTTTCCGGCATCGCGATCCTCCCGCCCTCATCCTCACACGTCGACCGACGCCGCGGGGCGGGCGCCGTCGCCCTCCTCGCCCACGTTCATAGCCGGTCCACAGGATCGGTGAGGGGCCCGAGAGGGTCGTCCGCCCATGCTCGATCCATCGCCCCCGCCCCGACCGATGGAGGACACCATGAGCAGAATCCCCGAGACCGAGATGACCCCCGACGGCCCCGCCTACGAGGGCCGACTCCTCGACCGCGCCGACGAGCCCGTCGTGGATCAGGGTGCACCCTTCGACATCCGTACCCTCGTCTCGCGCCGCGGCATCCTGGGCCTCGTCGTGCTCGGCGCGGGAACCGCCACGCTCGCCGCGTGCGCCCCGTCCGCCTCGGGTACCGCGACGGCGACCGCGACCGCGTCGTCGACCCCGTCGGCAACCCCCACGGCGACCGCCTCGGCCAGCCCCACGGCGACCGCGTCGAGCGCGGCGGCAGCCCTGCCCTCGGGCGAGATCCCCGACGAGACCGCCGGCCCCTACCCGGGCGACGGGTCCAACGGCGCCGACGTCCTGGAGCAGTCCGGGATCGTCCGCAGCGATCTGCGCTCGAGCCTCGACGGTGGCGCGACGGCGGCGGGGACGCCGATGACCCTGAACCTCACCGTCTTCGACACCGCCAACGGCGACGTGCCCATGACCGGCGCGGCCGTGTACGTCTGGCACTGCGACACCGAGGGCAACTACTCCATGTACTCCTCGGGCATCGAGAACGAGACGTACCTCCGCGGCGTGCAGGTCGTCGGATCGGACGGCGTCGTGTCGTTCACCTCGATCTTCCCCGGGTGCTACGACGGCCGGTGGCCGCACATCCACTTCGAGGTGTACCCGAGCGTGGATGCCATCACCGACGCCTCCAACGCGATCGCCACCTCGCAGGTCGCCCTCCCCGAGGAGACGTGCGGCGTCGTCTACGCCGACACGAGCCTGTACCCGTCCTCGGCGTCGAACCTCACGCGCGTCTCCCTCGACAGCGACAACGTCTTCGGCGACGACGGGGGAGCCCTCCAGCTCGCCACGACCTCGGGCGACAACGCGACGGGCTGGACCGTCTCGCTCGGCGTCCGTGTCGACACCACCACCACCCCGACCGCGGGCGCCGCCCCCGGCGGGCGCTGACCCGAACCGAAAGGCCCCCCTCCCATGCTGCAGAACCTCACCGGCTGGCACGCCCTCATCGTGCTCGCCGTCATCGTCCTCATCTTCGGCGCCGCCAAGCTGCCGGCCCTGGCCCGCAGCCTCGGGCAGTCGGTGCGCATCCTCAAGACCGAGGTCAGCGATTCCGGGGCCGAGACGGCGGCGGCCCCGCTCGATCGTTCCGACGACCGTGCTCCGCTGACGACGGCCGTGCCCGTCGCCTCCCCGCCGAGCACGACATGACCACCGCCGTCGCCCCCGTCGCCGCGCACCTCGCCGAGGCGACCCGGCGTGCGGTGCGGGCGGCGGCGGCCGTCGCCGTCTGCGCCGTCGTCGGCTGGTTCCTGTACGAACCGGTGATGGACCTGCTCCGGGCCCCGATCGCGCAGATCGCGGCCGATCGCCAGGCGAGCCTCAACTTCGACAGCGTCACCGGAGCCTTCGACCTCCACCTCCGGGTCGCCCTGGTGGCGGGGTTCGTGCTGTCGAGCCCGGTCTGGCTCTATGAGCTGTTCGCCTTCGTGCTCCCCGGCCTCA
The DNA here is from genome assembly GCF_032464935.1 of Microbacterium phycohabitans. Lineage (NCBI taxonomy): Bacteria > Bacillati > Actinomycetota > Actinomycetes > Micrococcales > Microbacteriaceae > Microbacterium > Microbacterium phycohabitans. Next base: position 14,227 of record NZ_JAWDIT010000006.1, on the reverse strand, counting down.
CCCGGCGCGAGCGCCGCTACGTGCTGGGCTCGGTGGGGGCCGCGGCTCCGCTGTTCGCCGCGGGATGCGCGACCGGCCTGCTGCTCTTCCCCCACATGGTTGCGGTGCTCGCGGGGTTCGCCTCGAGCGAGGATTCCACGATCCTCGACGCCGGCGCCTACATCGACTTCATCCTGAAGATCGTCGTGGCCACCGGCGTCGCCTTCGTGCTGCCCGTCGTCCTCGTCGTGCTGAATCTGGCAGGGATGCTGCCCGCACGCACCCTCGCCCGCAGCTGGCGGTACGCGGTCGTCGCGATCGTGGTCTTCAGCGCTCTCGCCACCCCCTCGGCCGACGTGATGTCGATGTTCCTGGTGGCGGTCCCCATGGCCGCTCTCTTCGCCACCGCGCTCGCCATCGCCGCCCTGCACGATCGCGCCCTCGCCCGGGCCGCGACGACCCCGATCGCCGAGGAGGCATCGTGTTCGGTCTGACCTTCGAGAAACTCCTGCTCGTCGGGCTCATCGCCGCCGTCGTCATCGGCCCGCACCGGCTCCCCGGGGTCGTCGCGCGTTTCGCGTCGCTGCTCGGAGGGCTCCGACGCACGGTCGACACCGCCCGTGAGCGCGCCGCGATCGAGCTCGGCGTCCCCGTCGACGCGACCGAATGGCGGGCGCTCGACCCCCGGCGGTACGACCCGCGCCGCATCATCGCCGAGGCCCTCGCGGCGCCGGCCGTCACGGCATCCGCCCCGGTCGACGACCCCGAGGTCGAGACCGATCCGATCGCGTCGACGGCACCGGATGCCGCGGGCGCGGCCAGCCCCTCCCTCCCGGCGCGGTCGAGCGTGCCGATGCGTCGCATCCGGGTCGGGACGTCGGCCCACCCGCGGTGGATCGAGGTCCCCGTCGACGACCCCTCCGAGGGCGACGGCGCGAGCCCTTCCGCGCGCGACGAGACCGTGCGGGTCCCCGTCACGACATAGCCTCGACGCATGCCCTCGCCCCGCGCCCAGCTCGAAGCCCTGCTCGCGCGGGGCCCGGGAGACATCTCGCCGGCCCTGCGGGCGCTGCCCGTCGACGGCGAGGCCCGGGCCGCCGCCGTGCTCATCCTGTTCGGCGTGCTCGACGGCATCCCGAGCAGGCGTCGCGCGGCCCACGTGCCGAGCGACCTCGACGTGCTCCTGCTCGCCCGCGCGAGCACCCTGCGCGCCCACCCGGGCCAGGTCGCGTTCCCGGGTGGCCGCGTCGATCCGGGCGACGAGGATGCCGTGGCTGCGGCGCTGCGCGAAGCGCGCGAGGAGACGGGTCTCGATCCCTCGGGCGTCGAGGTGCTGGGGACGCTCCCGGCCGTGCCCCTGGCGTTCTCCCGGCACGAGGTGACGCCGGTGCTGGGCTGGTGGGCGAGGCCGACCTCCGTTCGCGCCGTGGATCGGGCCGAATCGGCCGCGGTGTTCCGCGCCCCGGTCGCCGATCTGCTCGACCCGGCGCGCCGCGGCTCGACCGTGATCCGTCGCGACGGGCGGGAGTGGCGCGGCCCCGCGTTCGCCCTCGAGACGGACGGCGGTCCGCAGACCGTGTGGGGCTTCACCGCGATGGTGCTCGACGGGCTGTTCGACCGCCTCGGGTGGACCGAGACCTGGGATGCCGCGCGCGAGATCGCGCTGCCCACCCCTTCTCCCCACCCGCCCACGTCGTAGCGCCTTCCCCCGCATTCGTCATCCGCGGTGTGCGGCGTCGCCCGGGTCGCTAGCGTGGGATCCGTGACTGCGCCTATCGACCCCACCACCACCGCCGCCTGGTCCCGCCTCTCCGCTCTGCGCGACGAGTTCCAGCCCGATCTGCGCGGCTGGTTCGCCGCCGACGACGATCGGGCCCGCACCCTGTCGCGCACGATGGGCGATCTGCACGTCGACCTGTCGAAGAACCTCGTCACCCCCGACGTGCTCGACGCTCTGCTGTCGCTGGCCGACGAGACCGGCGTGCGCGAGCGCTTCGCCGACATGCTGCGCGGGGCCCACCTGAACACCAGCGAAGACCGCGCCGTGCTGCACACGGCCCTCCGCCGCCCCGCCGGGGCGGAGCCCGCCCTCGTCGTCGACGGGCAGCAGGTCGACCACGACGTGCACGAGGTGCTCGACCGCCTCAGCGACTTCGCCGACCGCGTGCGGTCGGGACAGTGGCGCGGGGTCACGGGCAAGAAGGTCACCCACGTGGTCAACATCGGTATCGGGGGCAGCGACCTCGGCCCGGTCATGGTCTACGAAGCCCTGCTTCCCTATGCCGACGCGGGGATCCACGCGCGGTTCGTCTCCAACATCGACCCCACCGACATCGCGCAGAAGACCGCCGATCTCGACCCCGAGACGACCCTGTTCATCGTGGCGAGCAAGACGTTCACCACCCTCGAGACGCTCACCAACGCGCGTCTCGCGCGCGACTGGCTGTGGGAGAAGCTCGCGGCGACCGGCGCCATCGACGACACGGATGCCGCCCGCACCGACGCCGTCGCCCACCACTTCGTCGCGGTGTCCACGGCGCTCGACAAGGTCGCCGCCTTCGGGATCGACCCCGCCAACGCCTTCGGGTTCTGGGACTGGGTGGGCGGACGCTACTCCGTCGACTCCGCGATCGGGCTGTCCCTCGCGATCGCTCTGGGTCCCGACACCTTCCGCGAGCTCCTCGCGGGGTTCCACCTCGTCGACGAGCACGTGGCATCCACGCCTCTCGCCGAGAACGTCCCGGTCCTCATGGGCCTGCTCAACGTCTGGTACACGAACTTCCTCGGTGCGCAGTCGCACGCCGTGCTGCCGTACGCCCAGCAGCTGCACCGCTTCGCGGCCTACCTGCAGCAGCTCACGATGGAGTCGAACGGCAAGTCGGTGCGGTGGGACGGCTCGCCGGTCACGACCGACACGGGCGAGGTGTTCTGGGGCGAGCCGGGCACCAACGGTCAGCACGCGTTCTACCAGCTCATCCACCAGGGCACGCGCCTGATCCCCGCCGACTTCATCGCCTTCGTCAACCCTGCGTATCCGCTCGCCGACGACGGCCGCGACGTGCACGGATTGTTCCTGGCGAACTTCCTGGCGCAGACCAAGGCGCTCGCGTTCGGCAAGACGGCCGAAGAGGTCGAGGCCGAGGGCACCACGGGTGCTCTCGTCACCGCGCGCACGTTCCCGGGCAACCGGCCCACGACGTCGATCTTCGCGCCGTCGCTGACTCCCTCGGTGCTGGGGCAGCTCATCGCGCTGTACGAGCACATCGTCTTCACGCAGGGCACGATCTGGGGCATCAACTCCTTCGACCAGTGGGGCGTCGAGCTCGGCAAGCAGCTCGCGCTGCAGATCGCGCCGGCGATCGAGGGCGACGACGAGGCGCTCGCGGGGCAGGACGCCTCGACCCGCGCCCTGCTCGACTACTACCGCGCCCACCGGAGCTGACACCGCCGGCGACCCTCCGAGCGGGCCGTTTCAGGAAGTTTCTCGCGACTTTCCGGGGCGGCCCGCTCGGCGTATCCGGCGACCGCGCTCGTCGATCCGATCGGCACGGTTCCGGACGCCTCGGCGGCGAGGAGAAAAAGCCAGATCAGGCGGTATAAGAGATTCACTGGATCGCGCAGGCGGCGGCGCGGTCGATGGGGGAGTGCCGGAGGGGTCCAGGGTGGCCCAGGAAAAGCCGCGCTCCCACGGACCGTTCAGGTAACGAAGAGATAACGCTCAGAACAGGCACCCACACTCGGGGACTTGTGTCGACCCGACGACACGAGATCGCGCTCGATCCCGACGAGCGTGCCCCCGACGAAAGTTCTCTCCTTGCTGCGTTCCGATCTGAAGCTCGTCCATGTCAACCGCGCCCGCCGCACCCTCGTCACCGCCGCCACGTGCGCCGGTCTCGCCCTCGGCCTGGTCGCCACGACCGGGCTCGCGGCGGCCGCGCCCGTGTCGCTGCCGGATGCGTCGGCCTCGTCGTTCGCGTCGCCCGGCACGGCGCTCCCGGTGTCCTCCGCGCCGACGCTCGACGCCGTCACCACGGGCGCCGACACGGCTCTCGGTGAGGCGCAGGCGGCCCTCGCCGGCGCCGACGCTGTGCAGGCCGACGTCGCCGCGACCGGTCTGCCGCTGTCGATCGGTGACGCCACGGTCGACACCGCCGCGCTCAGCGACGCCGTCGACCGGCTCGACTCCCGCGACCTCCTGCCCGTGCTGCTCGTGCCGGCGCTGAGCCAGAACGCGCAGGCCGAGGCCGACCGCGTCAGCGCGCGGGTCGCCGAGGTGCGCACGAGCCTCGACCAGGCCAAGGCCGAGAAGGCCGCTGCCGATGCGGCGGCCGCGGCCGCTGCCGAGGCGCAGCGTCAGGCCGAAGCCGCGGCCGCCGCGGAGGCGCAGCGTCAGCAGGAGGCCGCCGAGGCCCTCGCCCGCGTGAACACCCCCGACGGCGCCAAGGCCTACGCGGCGCAGCTCGCCGCGGAGAGGTACGGGTGGGGGAGTGACCAGTTCTCGTGCTTGTCGTCGCTGTGGACCAAGGAGTCAGGCTGGAACTACCAGGCCTACAACAATGACGGCGGGGCCACCGGCATCCCGCAGGCTCTGCCCGGAAGCAAGATGGCGAGCTTCGGCGCCGACTGGCAGACCAACGCGGCGACGCAGATCGCCTGGGGGCTCGACTACATCTCCCGTGGCTACGGCACGCCCTGCAGCGCGTGGAGCCACTCGCAGGCCGTCAACTGGTACTGAGAATCCTCCCTGCGACCGCCCCGACAGCGCCTCAGCGATATATCGTTATGTATCGCTGACTCAGATCGGGTCCGCGCGAAGGAGGTCGTCATGAGTGGTTCATTCCTGGGAGACGCGTTCGGCGGACGCGGCGGCAACAACGCCCCCGGCTGGCCGATGTCCAACATCCTCGAGGGTCTCGAGCAGCTGCGCTCGCAGTTCGAGCAGAAGACCAGCTCGTCGCCGCGCATGAACAAGGGCGACGTGCGCTCCGCCGTGCTGTCGCTGCTGCTCGAGCAGCCGATGCACGGCTACCAGATCATCCGCGAGATCGAAGACCGCAGCGGCGGGTCGTGGAAGCCGAGCCCCGGCTCGGTGTACCCCACCCTGCAGCTGCTCACCGACGAGGGACTCGTGCAGTCCGAGGAGTCGAACGGGCGCAAGACCTACTCGCTCACCCCCGAGGGTCGTGCGGCAGCCGGCGACGAGACGACCGAGCGCACGGCGCCCTGGGAGTCGGCCACGTCCCGCGACAGCGGACGCATGACCGCGCTGCCCAAGGCCGGCGTGGAGCTCGCCCAGGCGGCGGCACAGGTCGCACGCACGGGTGACAAGGAGCAGGTCGCGCAAGCGGTCGAGATCCTCGACGAGGCTCGCCGTAAGCTCTACTCCATCCTCGCCCAGGGCTGAGGCTTGCCCGAGCTCGACGCGTGCGGGGCGCACGTCGGCATCCAGGAGGATCGATGACCGACGAGGCCCTCATGAAGGCCCGCTATCGCCGCATCACGCGCTTCGCCGCGCGCTACCTCGTGCAGGCGTGGTGGTACGAGCTGTTCCTGCCGCGGTTCGGCCTCGGGTGGATCTCCGCCCGGGGCCGCACCCGTCGGCTGCAGCGCATCGCCCAGCGCTTCCACGTGCTCGCGGTCGACCTCGGCGGCCTCATGATCAAGGTCGGTCAGTTCATGTCGTCGCGCCTGGACGTCCTTCCCCCCGAGATCACGAAGGAGCTCGAGGGCCTGCAGGACGAGGTGCCCGCGGTCCCGTTCGCGCAGATGCGCGTGCGCGCCGAGAGCGAGCTCGGGATGCCGCTCGAGCGGGCGTTCGCGTCCGTCGACGAACGACCTCTCGCGGCGGCGTCGCTGGGTCAAGCTCATCGCGCCGTGCTGACCGAGTCGCTCGCTGAGGAGACGGGGCTGAGCGCCGTCGTCCTGAAGATCCAGCGCCCGGGCATCGACCGCATCGTCGACGTCGATCTGCGGGCCCTGCGCAAGGTCGGCGTGTGGCTCAGCAGGGTCGCCCTCGTGCGCGACCGGGTCGACATGCCCTCGCTGGTCGAGGAGTTCGCCGTGACGAGCCTCGAGGAGATCGACTACCTCCACGAGGCCGCCAACTCCGAGCGATTCGCCGCGGACTTCGGTGGCGAAGACGGGGTCGCCGTGCCCGAGGTCGTGTGGGAGCGCACGACGCGCCGCGTGCTCACCCTGCAGGACGTCACCGCGATCAAGATCAACGACGTCGACGCTCTGCGCGCCGCGGGGATCGACCCGTCCCAGGTCGCCGCCCGTTTCGCCGCGGTGATGTTCGACCAGCTCTTCGACGACGGCTTCTTCCACGCCGACCCGCACCCGGGCAACGTCTTCGTCACCCCGACCGGCGGTACGGCGTCGGACGGCACCCCGGCCTGGCGCTTCACCTTCATCGACTTCGGCATGATGGGCGAGGTCCCGCCGGGACTGCGTCGCGGCCTCCGCCGCGTGCTCATCGCCGCGGCCTCGCGCGACGGCAAGGGGCTCGTCGACGGCATCCGTGACGTGGGCGTGCTGCTCCCCTCCGCCGATACGATGCAGCTCGAGCGCGCGATGACGCAGCTGTTCTCGCGCTTCGGGGGCATGGGCTTCGCCGAGCTGCAGGAGGTCGACCCTCGCGAGTTCCGCGCGTTCGCGATCGAGTTCGGCGACGTCGTGCGCGCGCTGCCCTTCCAGCTGCCCGAGAACTTCCTGCTGATCGTGCGCGCCATGTCGCTCACGAGCGGCATGTGCAGCGCCCTCGATCCCGCCTTCAACATCTGGGATGCCGTCGAGCCCTACGCCCAGCGCCTGATCCGCGAGGAGAGCGGCAACACGGTGCAGGCGTTCGCGCGCGAGGTGGGGGCGGTCGCCGGAGTCACCGCGCGTCTCCCGCGCCGCATCGACAACCTCATCGAGCGGTTCGAGGACGGCTCCGTGTCGGTGCAGACGCCCCGCATCGAGCGCCGCGTGCGCGATCTCGAGCGCATGGTGCGCCGGGTGGTCTCGGCGGTGCTGTTCACGGGGCTCCTCATCGGCGGCATCCTGCTGCAGGCCGAGCAGGCCGTGTTCGGCACGCTGCTGATGATCGCGTCGATCGCCCCGCTCTCGCACGCGCTGCTCGCGGGCGCCATCGCGCGCCGGAACGGGCTCTGATCCGGGCGGTCACCGCCCGTCGATGATCGACTGACGCCCGCGAAGGCGAAGACGAGGGGCACGAGGGAGAGACCGCCGCGGACGCGATCCACGCGAGGCGACCCACCACGGCACCGAGTCCGGTCTGCGGCGTCCAGGCGCCGGCCGTCCGCGGCGACGAGCGGGGCGCGGCGGACGCCGTCCCCTCGCGTCGCGTGTGCGTGCGAGCCGCTCGACGGCGCCCTGGTCGGCAACCCGCCCGTCGACGTACCGCTCGGACTGCCCCGACGCGGCCAGCGCTGCGGCCACCTCGGCGGCGGGCGCGTCGAGCCGGCGCAGATCCACGAGCAGCTCTCCCCGGGGGTGTCGGAGCGCCGCCTGGCGGCGGGCCTCTCCCTAGACTGGCGCGGTGTCGACCGAACCGCGCCGTCCTCTGTCGGCGTGGCGCTTCGACGGTACGCTCCGCTCCTACCAGGCCGATGCCCTCGACCGCGTCGACGTCGACGCCGGCGGGCCGGTGCACCTCGTGGCCCCTCCCGGGTCCGGGAAGACGCTGCTCGGACTCCTCCTCGCCGCGCGCCGCGGCCGTCGGACGGTCGTGTTCGCCCCCACCACGGCCATCCGCGCCCAGTGGGTCGCCGCCGCACGTGCCCTGGCGCACGACGAGACGGCGGTGTCCGACGACCCGACGCGGCCGGCCGCCCTCACGGCGCTGACGTATCAGGTGCTCAGCGTCCTCGACACCGATCAGCCGTTCGCGGCTCTGGCCCGTGCACGATGGGCGCAAGAGCTCGTCGCCGACGACCGCACGGCCCAGCAGGCGGACGAGTGGCTCGACGATCTGCGCGAGAGCAATCCCGCGGCGTACCGTCGTGGCATCCGTTCCCGGTCGCGGTCCGTGCGGCGCTCCCTCGCCCGTCAGGATGCCGCTGCCCTGACGGCGGCGCTGCACCCGCGCGCCCGCGAGCTCATGGAGCGCCTGGTCGAGGCCGGCGTCGAGACGATCGTGCTCGACGAGTGCCACCATCTGCTCGATCACTGGGCCCTCGTCGTGGCGGCGCTCGTCGCCCGGATCCGCGCCGCGGGGCGGGAGCCCCTCGTCATCGGTCTCACCGCCACGCTCCCTTCGCCCGACGACGCGGACGAGTACGACAACTACGTCTCGCTGCTCGGCGAGGTCGACCTCGAGGTCCCCATCCCCGCGGTGGTGCGCGAGGGCGATCTGGCGCCCTACCGCGAGCTCGTGCACGCGGTCGAACCGACCGACGAGGAGCGCGCGTTCCTCTCGTCGCACGCCGCGGCCCTCGACGAGGCGCTGCGTACGACCTTCTCGGTCGGCGAGGGACGCGCGTTCCTCCGCGACGCGCTGCAGCCGCCTGCGCCGATCCCGTCCTCCGACGATCCGCTCGTCCCTCCCGACGCCTTCGCGGCGCCGGTCCCGGCGTCCGCGGCGCCCGACGACCCGCTCGTCCCTCCCGTCGCGCCGACCTCCACGCTCGCGATCTCCCCGGAGATCGACCGGCGTCTCGCCGCGGCGTTCTCGGCGGACTTCGCGCGAGCCGAGGCCGCCGCCGCGATGCTCTCGGTCGTCGGCCCCGACGATCCCCTCGTCGAGCGGCTCCCGGCGGTCGCCCGCCGCAGCCCCACCACCGACGAGACCATGCGCCTGCTCGGCCGTTACGCCCTCGACCGGGTGTTCCCCGACCCCGACCGCGCGGCTGACTGGAGGCGCCTGCGCCGCCTCCTCGCCGATTTCGGCTACGCCCTCACCGACCGCGGCGTGCGGCGCACGCGCGATCCGATCGACACGGTGCTCGCCTCCTCTCTGGCCAAGGATCGGGGCGCGTGCGACATCCTCGCCGCCGAGCGGGCGCAGCTCGGCGATCGCCTGCGCGCGCTGGTGGTGACCGACTACGTGACGCACGGCAACGTCCACGGGGGTCTGCTCGGATCCGCGGGCGCCGTTCGCACGTTCTCGATCGTCGCGACGGATGCCGGCACCTCGGCGCTGCGGTCCATCCTCGTCACCTCCTCCACGGTGCGCCTGGCCGCCGGGCACGCCGCCGAGATCCTGCCCGCCCTCGAGCGCGAGCTCGGCGTCCCGCTCGACACGGCCCCCTGCCCCGACGACCCGTTCTCGGTCGAGGTGCGCGGAGCGGCCGGTTCGGGCGTCGTGGGAGCGGTATCGCGCCTGCTCACCGCGGGCCTGATCGAGGTGGTCGTGGGCACACGCGGTCTGTTCGGCGAGGGCTGGGACTGCCCCTCCGTCAACACGCTCGTCGACCTCACGGCGGTCGCAACCGCCTCGGCCACGCAGCAGGTGCGCGGACGCACCCTGCGTCTCGATCCGCGCTGGCCCGAGAAAGTCGCGCACAACTGGACCGTGACGGCGCTCCTGCCGCCGACGTCTCCTCTTGCGGCGCAACCGGATGCCGCCCGCCTCCGCCGCAAGCACGACCGGTTGTGGGGTCTCGACGCCGACGGCTCCGGACAGATCGTGCGCGGTCTCGACGCGGCTCTCGGCCGTGACCAGCGGGCGGCGCTCGACGCGGTGCTCGCGAAGGACCCCGCCGCGTCCGTGACCGCGATCGGCTCGCTCGTCGACATGCCATCGCGCGCCGACATCCGCGCCGCCTGGCGGATCGGCACCGCGTACGTCGACAGCGAAGAGGTCTCCGCGCGTGTCGAACGCCCTCGCCGCGCCCCGGTCTTCTCGACCTCCGTCGTCGCCTCCCGGGCGTTGGGGCGGTGGATGGGCGCATCCATCGCGGTCCCCGGCGCGGCGGTGGTGCTGGCGTTCTTCCTGCCCACGGCGGTGGGCGCGCCCCTCGGGCTGGTCGGCGCCGTGGCCGGGACGCTCCTGTCCGTGTCGTTCGCCGCCGCGTGGTCGCGGAGCAGACGGCAGCGTCGCGACGCCCCCGCCACGTTCACGCGCATCGCGAAGGTGGTCTGGAACGCCCTGTCCGAGAGTGGGCGGGTCGCCCCGCGCCCCGCGTCACCGACGGTGGAGGTTGCTCCGCCGGACGCCGACGGCATCCGCATCGACATCCGGATGCCCCGTGCCGCACCGGTCGACCAGCAGACCTTCGCCACCGCGATCGAGCAGCTGTGCGGACCGATCCGCTCGCCGCGCTTCGTGTTGGACGTCGGTGGCGGGGGAGGCCCGTGGTGGGTCCGGCGGGTCCTGGAGCGGGCCGGCCGGGGACGACCGCGCCAGTTCCTCGCGGTCCCCGAGGCGATCGGGCGCCGCCGCGACGACGCCGTCCGGTTCCACGGGGCGTGGCAGGCGCACGTCGGCCCGGCCGTCCTTCACGAGGTGTCGGGGCCGGAGTCCCTCGCCCTGATGAGCGAAGCGCGCCGCGCCGGAGGACTCTCCGGCGCGACGCGCTCGATGGTGCACTGGCGGTGACCGGCTCGCGAGCCGGTCACCGGTCGGCTCAGTACCAGCCGACCGACTGCGAGTGGCCCCAGGCGCCGCAGGGGCTGCCGTAGCGGCCCGAGATGTACCCGAGACCCCAGGCGATCTGCGTGCCGGCGTTGGACGCCCAGTCGGCGCCGGCCGACGACATCTTGCTTCCGGGGAGGGCCTGGGGGATGCCGAAGGCGCCGCTGCCGGAGTTGTAGGCCTGGTAGTTCCAGCCCGACTCCTTGTTCCAGAGCGAGACGAGGCACGAGAACTGGTCATCGCCCCAGCCGTAGCCGGCGAGCATGCCGCGCGCGGTCGCCTGAGCCCCGCCGGGGCTGTTGTCGCCCGAACCGCCGCCCGACGCCGGGGGAGTCCAGGTGGAGCCGCCGCTGCCGCTGCTGCCGGAGCTGCTGGAACTGCTGGAGCTGCTGCTGGATGCGGCCTCTTCGGCGGCGGCCTTCTCCGCGGCGGCCTTCGCCGCAGCGGCTGCCTCCGCCTCCTGGCGCGCCTTCTCGGCGGCCTCCTCCTCGGCCTTCTTCGCCACGGCGGCGTCGAGACCCCCGCGCAGCTCGGCGACGCGCTGGTCGACCGCAGCGGTGGCCGCGGTCACGTCATCGGCGAGGTTCGGAAGAAAGGTGTCGGGGAGAGCGGATGCCGCCTCGAGACGCTCGGTGGCCTTCTCCAGCGCCGAGGTGTCGACGTCGGCGGGCTGGCCGATGTCGAGGCCCGAGGAGGCGATGTCGTTCTGCACCGAGGCCACGGCCTGCATCGAGGTGGATGCGGCGGTGGTCGCGGCGCGTGCCTCCTGGACTTCGGGGCCGCGCGCGGCGGAGAGGGCGGTCGGGGTGGTCGCCGACGCGAGCGAGAACGTCGCGGTCGACAGGTCGGCCGGAGAGGCCGTGGCGGCCGGCACCGTGCCGGTGAGGGCCGCTGCCGCGACGACGCCGAGCACCAGGGCGCTCGCGGTCGTCACGGGACGACGGCGGGAGCGGCGGGCGGCTTGGCGACGGGAGCGACGGTTGTTCAGGGACGTCGAATCAGAGCGCATAGAACCGGTTTCACGTGAGGGAGGGCGGTGCGGGTGTCACCGTCCGACCCGCGTTCGGCGGGCACGAAACCCGGAGCCTGGCACGCCAATCTGGACGGGACCTGGGCGCAGACCGTTCCGGGCTCGCGCGAAAAGCGCCGATCCGAGGCGAATCGTCGGCGGTCCCGGCCGCTCGGGCGCGCGTCTCGCGTGGTCGGCAGACGACCCGGGGGCGTCGTCGTTCAGGGATGGCCGCCCCGGCCGTCTGCGCTGTGGCGATGGCGTGCGCTAGACTGGAGTGTCACTCGTGGGGCTCTGTCCGTTCTTCGGTCGGGCCCGTGACATCGCACGAACACATCCGCTTCGCTTCGACTCGTGGCATGCGTTCGCCCTCGGGCGTCCGGATGCCGACGGCCCCGGTCCGCCGGACCGACGGGCGCAGGAGCCGGAGCCCGACACCCACCCAACTAGGACAACCCACTACATGACTACCGCAACGACCGCTCCCGCTACCAAGCAGGTCGCGATCAACGACATCGGCTCCGCCGAAGACTTCCTGGCCGCAGTCGAGAAGACGCTCAAGTTCTTCAACGACGGCGACCTCATCGAGGGCACCGTGGTCAAGATCGACCGCGACGAGGTCCTCCTCGACGTCGGTTACAAGACCGAGGGCGTCATCCCCTCCCGCGAGCTCTCGATCAAGCACGACGTCGACCCCAACGAGGTCGTCAACGTCGGCGACCACGTCGAGGCCCTCGTTCTCCAGAAGGAGGACAAGGAAGGCCGCCTCATCCTGTCCAAGAAGCGCGCGCAGTACGAGCGTGCGTGGGGCGACGTCGAGAAGATCAAGGAGAACGACGGTGTTGTCACCGGTTCCGTGATCGAGGTCGTCAAGGGTGGCCTCATCGTCGACATCGGCCTCCGCGGCTTCCTCCCGGCGTCGCTCATCGAGCTGCGTCGCGTCCGCGACCTGACGCCGTACCTCGGCCAGGAGATCGAGGCCAAGATCCTCGAGCTCGACAAGAACCGCAACAACGTCGTGCTCTCGCGCCGCGCCCTGCTCGAGCAGACGCAGTCCGAGTCGCGCACCACGTTCCTCAACAACCTCCACAAGGGCCAGGTCCGCAAGGGCACGGTCTCGTCGATCGTCAACTTCGGTGCGTTCGTCGACCTGGGCGGCGTCGACGGTCTCGTCCACGTCTCCGAGCTCTCGTGGAAGCACATCGAGCACGCCTCCGAGGTCGTCGAGGTGGGCCAGGAGGTCACCGTCGAGATCCTCGAGGTCGACCTCGACCGTGAGCGCGTGTCGCTCTCGCTCAAGGCGACGCAGGAAGACCCGTGGCAGGTGTTCGCCCGTACCCACGCGATCGGCCAGATCGCTCCGGGCAAGGTCACCAAGCTCGTTCCGTTCGGTGCGTTCGTCCGCGTGGCGGATGGCATCGAGGGCCTCGTGCACATCTCCGAGCTGTCGGGCAAGCACGTCGAGCTCGCCGAGCAGGTCGTGTCGGTCGGCGAAGAGGTCTTCGTCAAGATCATCGACATCGACCTCGAGCGTCGCCGCATCTCGCTGTCGCTCAAGCAGGCCAACGAGTCGGTCGACCCCAACGGCACCGAGTTCGACCCGGCGCTGTACGGCATGGCCACCGAGTACGACGAGCGTGGCGAGTACAAGTACCCCGAGGGCTTCGACCCCGAGTCGGGTGCCTGGCTCGAGGGCTTCGACGCTCAGCGCGAGCAGTGGGAGCAGGAGTACGCCGCTGCCCAGGGTCGCTGGGAGGCTCACAAGGCTGCTGTCGCCAAGGCTCTCGAGGCCGAGGCGGCCAACCCGACGGACTCCGGTTCGTTCGGTGGATCCTTCTCGTCGGAGTCGCCCGCCCAGGGCACCCTCGCCGACGACGAGTCGCTGGCTGCGCTTCGCGAGAAGCTCTCCGGTCGCTGATCCGTCCCGCATCGAAGGCCGGTACCCCTCGGGGTGCCGGCCTTCGGTCGTTGCGGAGGGAGCTTCAGGCGCCGACCGCAAGCCCCGGTCGCGATGGGGAGAAGGGCGGCAGGATTGCGTCATGGCTTCTCGACTCCCGCTTCTCATCACCCTCGCCGGCGTCGCCGTGCTCTTCCTCGCGATCCTCTTCGTGTTCGCCCTCGTCATCGGCGCGATGTTCTTCGGCGGCATCGAGTTCACCGGTGGGTCGATGGATGCCGCGGCCGCCCCGATCGCATTCCTCCTCGCCGCCTGACCGCGGGGAGCTTCCAGAACCGTCGCGCCCGCACGCAAGGCGGGTTTCGTGGTTTCTCCTGATGAATCGGCGAAAACGGAGGAGCGACACGCCCGGGTGGCCCTACCGATTCGACGGCACGTTCGTTCCGGCGTAACTTATTACTTGTTCGCCCCACAGGGGAGAGCGGAGCGGCCGAAAGGCCCCGCGTCCTCTCAAGTGGTGAGCATCCCCGAAACCCCACTGAATGGTGTAAGGTTTTGGTTCTGGCCAACGTGCCGGTGCCCGATGTCGATCTCTTCGTGAGGTCCCACTGCGGTTCCGGGTGCGAGGGTCGGTGAAGGTAGTGAACTGCCTCACGGGTAGGTCGAGATGACTGTTTCTGTGGGTGCGTCCGTTCCTTGAGAACTCAACAGCGTGCACTTGTCAAATGCCAATTTATTCCTCGTCGATCTTCGGATTGCGAGA
>NZ_JAWDIT010000005.1:0-265300 GCF_032464935.1 Microbacterium phycohabitans | reverse complement strand
CGAACCCGGAAGCTAAGCCTCTCAGCGCCGATGGTACTGCAGGGGGGACCCTGTGGGAGAGTAGGACACCGCCGGACTTCCTTTAACGAAATGGCCACCCAACGCTGGGTGGCCATTTCGCATTTATGGGCAGTTTTTCCGGGGAGGACGATCATGTCGACGGACGATTCCAACGAGCGCAGGAGCAACGAGGGGCGTTCGGGCGACCGTGCGTTCGACCGTGGCCGGCCGTCGCGTGGTGATGGTTCTTCGTCGCGCGCAGATCGGCCTGCCCGCCGCGACGGCGAAAACGCCGGACGTCCTCGGCGCGATGGTGATCGTCCGGTTCGTCGCGATGGGGATCGCCCGGTTCGTCGGGACGGGGACCGTCCCGTTCGTCGGGATAGGGAGTCGCGTCCCTTCCCTCAGGATGGTGATCGTCCGTTCCGCCGCGATGGAGATCGCCCTGTCCGTCGCGATGGGGACCGTCCCGTTCGTCGGGATGGGGAGTCGCGTCCCTTCCGTCAGGACGGCGATCGTCCGTTCCGCCGCGACGGTGACCGCCCGGTTCGTCGGGACGGGGATCGTCCCGTGCGTCGGGATGGGGAGTCGCGTCCCTTCCGTCAGGATGGCGATCGCCCGTTCCGCCGCGACGGTGACCGCCCGGTTCGTCGCGATGGCGATCGCCCGTTCCGTCGGGACGGGGACCGCCCCGTACGTCGGGACGGGGAGTCGCGTCCGTACCGTCAGGACGGTGACCGTCCGGCGCGTCGTGATGGTGAGCGTCCCGTGCGTGGGGACGGGGAATCGCGTCCTTACCGTCAGGACGGGGACCGCCCGTTCCGTCGCGATGGTGACCGTCCGTCGTACCGGGGTGGCGATGGTCGGCCGGCGCGTCGCGACGGCGCAGAACGAGGTTTCACCGGCGGGGATCGGCGCCCCTCGCGGGACAGCCGTCCCGGCGCCGGCGCTCCGCGCCGCTTCGACCGGGACGACGCGCGTGCGACGCGTCCGCCGCAGGATCGGCGCGAGCGGGGACCGGAGTTGCCCGAAGACGTCACCGCCTTCGACCTGCCCGGCGCGGCACGTAACGAGCTCAAGACCCTGAGCAAGGACAACGCGGACAACGTCGCCCGGCACCTGGCCATGGCGGCTCGCGTGATCGATGAGGACCCCGCCCTCGCCCACCAGCACGCTCTGGCCGCCTCGCGCAGCGCTGGCCGCGTCGGCGTCGTGCGCGAGACCGTCGCGATCACCGCCTATGCGGTCGGTGATTTCGCGCTCGCGCTGCGCGAGCTGCGCACGCATCGCCGCATCACGGGATCCGACGAGCAGCTGCCGTTGATCGTCGACAGCGAGCGCGGGGTCGGTCGCCCCGACCGCGCCCTCGAGGAAGGCCGTGCGGTCGACCGCTCGACCCTGTCGGTGCCCGTGCGCGTCCAGCTCGCCATCGCCATGTCGGGCGCGCGTCTCGACCTCGGTCAGACCGACCGTGCCCTGCAGGAGCTGGAGATCCCCGAGGCGGATCCCGACCGTGCGTTCGAGTGGAGCCCGGCGCTCTTCTCGGCGCGCGCGGCTGTGCTGGAGGAGCTGGGACGCGACGCGGAGGCCGCCGAATGGCAGCGCCGCGCGGATATCGCCGCGGAGGCGCTCGACGCTGCCGCAGGTGTCGCCGACCGGGAGGTGATCGTCGTCGAGGAGATCGACCTGATCGACGACGAGGGCGGGGTGGATGTGGCATCCGGTGTCATTCCCGTCGACGACGTCGACGAGGACGACGTCGCGGACGAATCCGACGAACCGGTCGACGACGCGGGCGATGGGGATGTCGATCCGGCGGAGCCGGACGCGGGCGCGGATCTCTCGGACGAAGAGGCCTCCGTCTCGGACGAGGACGCGGCTGACCCGGACGCACGTGAGACGGCGTCGGACGACGAAGTCGAGGGGTCGCGATGATCTTCCGTCGGACGGCGGCGCAGCCGACGCCGCTGGACGGGGTGGACGTCGTGCTCTCCGACCTCGACGGGGTGGTCTACGCGGGTCCGGGGGCGCTTCCGCACGCGGTCGACAGCCTCAACCGGGCGCAGTCCGAGGGCCGGCGCCTCGGGTACATCACCAACAACGCCTCTCGCACCGACGCATCGGTGGCCGAACACCTGAGCTCGCTCGGACTGACGGTGGCGGCGGACGACGTGACCACGAGTCCGCAAGCCGCGATGCGGTTGATGAAGGATCTCGTCCCGGCGGGCTCCACGCTCCTCGTGATCGGTGGCGAGGGCCTCGTCGTCGAGGTCGAGAAGGCCGGCTTCGTCGTCACCCGCAGTGCCGACGACTCCCCGGCCGCGGTCGTGCAGGGTTTCGCACCGGACGTGGGTTGGAAGCATCTCGCTGAGGCCGCCTACGCCCTGGCGACCCCGATCGAGGAGGGTGGCATCCCCTGGGTCGCCACGAACACCGACTGGACCATTCCCCAGGCGCGGGGCATCGCCCCGGGCAACGGCACGCTCGTCTCGGCCGTCCACACGGCGGTGGGGCGCCTCGCGACCATCGCCGGGAAGCCGGAGCGGCCCATCTTCGACGAGGCTGTGACTCGCACGGGTGCGAGCTCGCCGTTGTTCATCGGCGATCGGCTCGACACCGACATCCAGGGTGCGCGCACCGCCGAGATGCCGTCGGTGCTCGTGCTCACCGGCATCGACCGGCCGAAGCAGGTGCTCGCGGCGCCGCCGTCGCAGCGTCCCGACTACATCGTCGAGGATCTGCGTCAGCTGTTCGAGCCGTACCCCGCGACCGTCGTCAAGGGCGACCGCACGCGGGTCGGCGACGCGATCGTCGAGATCGACGGTGTCGACCTGCGCATCGTGGCCGCCGGCGACCGGCAGATCGACCTCCTGCGTGCCGGCGCCGCCGCGATCTGGAACTCGGGCCGCGCCATCTTCGGCTTCCGCGTGCCGGAGCGTCTGTACGCGGACCCGTTCCGAGTGCGCTGACGTCGGTAGCATGGCATCCATGTCGGACAGTGCCGCCCCGGATGCCCCGACCGATCTGATCGATCGGCTGCGCCTCATCGAGGAGCAGCCCCTCGACGCGCGCGCGGACGCCTACGCCGCCGTGCACGAAGAACTGGCGCAGCGCCTCGCGTCGGCCCCGACCGATCCGTCGCCGACCTCGCGCCCGTGACGACCCGCCTCGATGCCGAGCTCGCCGCCCGCGGACTCGCCCGCTCCCGCTCGCACGCCTCGCAGCTGATCGCCTCGGGCGTCGTGAGCGTCGACGGCCGGCCGGTGGTCAAACCGTCGACGCCGGTCGCAGCGGAGAGCGAGATCTCGGTGGCCGGCGCCGACCACTACGTCAGCCGGGCGGCGCACAAGCTGATCGCGGGCCTCGACGCCTTCCCGATCGGGGTGGAGGGGCGCACCGCCCTCGACCTCGGGGCGTCGACGGGAGGATTCACGCAGGTGCTGCGCGAACGCGGCGCCCGACCCGTCATGGCGGTCGACGTGGGGCACGGGCAGTTGTCCACCGTCGTGGCGACCGACCCCGGCGTGGTGTCGGTCGAGGGGTATAACGTGCGGTTCATGACCGCCGACTCCCTCGCCGCCGCGACGGGTGTCGACGAGCGCCCGCGCGTGGTGACCGGTGATCTGTCGTTCATCTCGCTGCACCATGTGATCCCGGCTATCGCCGAGACCGCGGCAGCCGACGCCGACGTCGTTCTGCTGATCAAACCGCAGTTCGAGGTGGGTCGTACCGCGGTGAAGGGTGGTCTGGTGACCGATCCCGCGCTGCGCTCGGACGCGGTCCACGGCGTCCTCTGGGCGGCGTGGGACGCGGGGCTGCGCACGGCCGGACTCATCGCCTCGCCCCTCGTCGGAACGCACGGCAACCAGGAGTATGTCGCGTGGTTCTCGGCCGTCCGGGGCGGTGACCCCTCAGAATGGGAGAGCACCGTGACCGAACTGACCGGAAGCCGATGACCCCCAGCGATCGCCGAATCCTCCTCGTCGTGCACGCACGCCGTGACGACACCGTCCACGCCGCCGAACGCATCCTCACCGCGGTCCGCGCGGCGGGAGCGACGCCCGTGGTGTCGGCCGAGGATCGTCCGGAGCTCGCCGAGCGGCTGTCGCTCGAGGGTGTCGGGACCTTGGGCGTCGACGTCGACGTCGCCGACGTCGAGCTCGCGATCGTCCTCGGTGGCGACGGGACGATCTTGCGCGCGGCCGAGACCGTGCGCGGGGGGACGGCGCCGATCCTCGGCATCAACATGGGCCACGTCGGCTTCCTCGCGGAGATCGAACGCGACGACATGGACGACGCGGTGCGCCGCGTGATCGCCCGTGACTACACCGTCGAGGAGCGTCTCGCCCTCGCCGTACGGGTCTTGGACGCCGATGACAGCGTCATCTTCGAGACCTGGGCCCTGAACGAGGCGACCGTCGAGAAGGCCAGTCGCGAGCGCATGCTCGAGGTGGTCATGGAGGTCGACGGACGCCCGCTGTCGTCGTTCGGATGCGACGGCGTCGTCGTCGCCTCGCCCACCGGCTCGACGGCGTACAACTTCTCGGCCGGCGGGCCGGTGATCTGGCCCACCGTCGAGGCGATCGCGGTGGTGCCGCTGTCGGCGCACGCCCTCTTCGCGCGCCCCCTCGTGGTGAGCCCCGACGCCACGGTCGCCGTCGAGGTGCTCGAGCGCACGAGCGGGAGCGGCATCCTGTGGTGCGACGGTCGCCGTTCGCACGAGCTGCCGCCCGGAGCGAGGGTCGTGGTGCGCCGTTCGTCGCGGCCGGTGCGCCTCGCCCGCCTGCACCCGGCGGCGTTCACGGATCGGCTGGTGCGCAAGTTCCGCCTCCCCGTGACCGGATGGCGCGGGGCGACGGGAGGTGCCGTGTGATCGAGGAGATGCGGCTCAAGGACCTCGGCGTGATCGCCGACGCGACCCTGCCCATCGGGCGGGGATTCACCGCGATCACCGGCGAGACCGGCGCCGGCAAGACGATGGTCGTGACCGGTCTCGGACTGCTCCTCGGGCAGCGGGCGGACTCGGGCGCCGTGCGCTCGGGAGCCGCGCAGGCGGCGGTCGAAGGCGTGTGGCTCGTGCCGGAGGACGGACCCGTCGCCGCGCGCGTGCGCGAGGCGGGCGGCGACGTCGAGCCCGTCGGCGAGGGGGCGGCGGAGTTGTACCTCGCTCGCACCGTGTCGAGCGAGGGACGCGGTCGCGCCACGGTGGGCGGCCGCACCGCTCCCGCGGGAGTCCTCGCCGATCTCGCCGACGATCTCGTGGTCGTTCACGGGCAGTCCGACCAGTTGCGTCTGCGTTCGGCGTCGGCGCAGCGCGATGCGCTCGACCGCTTCGGCGGCGAGGCGGTGTCCACGGCCCGGACGACGTATCGCGCCGCGTGGGACGCCTGGCGCGCCCTCGACGGCGAGCTGTCGACACTCACCGGTGACCGCGACGAACGGGCCCGCGAAGCCGAGCAGCTGCGCGCAGCGATCGCCGAGATCGAGGCGGCCGCACCCCTCGCCGGCGAGGAGGACGAGCTTGCGCGGCGCGCGGAGCGTCTGGCGAACGCCGAGGAACTGCGCGTGGCCGCGGTGACCGCGCACGCGGCCCTGTCGGACGAGGACGGGGGCCCCGATGTCGTTTCACTCCTGGCCGAGGCCCGGCGCGCCCTGGAACGCATCTCGGGCAGCGACGCCGCCCTCGCCGCCATCGGCGAGCAGGTCGCCGACCTGGGCTATCGCGCGACCGACGTCTCTGTCGCGCTCTCGGGCTACCTGGCCGACCTCGACGAGTCCGGCCCCCACGAGCTAGCCGCCGTCGACGAGCGTCGGGGCGTCCTCGCCGCCCTGGCCCGCACGCACGGCTCGGTGGACGCCGCCCTCGACCTTCTGGCGACCGGATCGGCGCGCCTCGTCGAGCTGGACGACGACGACGATCGCGTCGAACGCCTCACCGCTCAACGCGACGACGCGGCGCGCGCGCTCGACGCGGCCGCCGACGCCCTGACCGCGGCCCGTCGCGATGCGGCGGAGCGGCTCGGAGCCGCGGTCACCGAGGAGCTGCACGCCCTCGCCCTCCCCGACGCGCGCCTGACGGTCGACGTGGCCCCCGCCCCTGCCGCCGCGCACGGGCGCGACGACGTGTCGATCCTGCTCGCCCCCCACCCCGGGGCCGACCCGCGGCCGGTCTCGCGCGGTGCGTCGGGCGGAGAGCTCAGCCGCGTGATGCTCGCCATCGAGGTGGTCATCGCCGGCGTCGACCCGGTGCCGACGTTCGTCTTCGACGAGGTGGATGCCGGGATCGGCGGCGCCGCGGCCATCGAGGTCGGCCGACGCCTGGCACGCCTCGCCGAGTCGTCGCAGGTGATCGCGGTCACGCACCTCGCGCAGGTCGCCGCTTTCGCGGGGAACCACCTCACGGTCGTCAAGGGCAACGACGGCTCGGTCACGGCATCCAGCGTCCGCCGGCTCGACGGAGCGGAGCGCGAGGCGGAGATGGCGCGGCTGCTGTCGGGGCTGAGCGACTCGGATGCCGCTCTCACGCACGCGCGAGAGCTGCTCGAGACCGGCCGGGCGCGCTGACGCGACCGCTCGGACCCTGTTCGACACGCGGGCGTGACGTGGATGTCGGACGGGGCTGTCAGACTCTGAGGCGAACCCCCACACCCGACTGATAGGATCGAAGCCCGTGATGCAGACTTCGGACGCGGGACATTCAGACAGCACGACCTTCACGACGAAGCACATCTTCGTGACCGGAGGAGTCGTCTCCTCCCTGGGCAAAGGCCTGACGGCGGCAAGCCTCGGCAACCTCCTCACGGCCCGCGGACTCCGCGTGGTCATGCAGAAGCTCGATCCCTACCTCAACGTGGATCCGGGCACCATGAACCCGTTCCAGCACGGCGAGGTCTTCGTGACCGACGACGGCGCCGAGACCGACCTCGACATCGGTCACTACGAGCGCTTCCTCGACATCGAGCTCAGCCAGGCCGCCAACGTCACCACGGGCCAGATCTACTCGCAGGTCATCGCGCGCGAGCGCCGCGGCGAGTACCTCGGCGACACCGTGCAGGTCATCCCGCACATCACCGACGAGATCAAGCGCCGCATGCGCCTGCAGGCGAGCGAGAGCCCGCAGCCCGACGTCATCATCACCGAGATCGGCGGAACGGTCGGCGACATCGAGTCGCAGCCCTTCATCGAGTCGGCGCGTCAGATCCGTCACGAACTCGGACGCAAGAACGTCTTCTTCGTTCACGTGTCGCTCGTGCCCTTCATGGGCGCCTCGGGCGAGCAGAAGACCAAGCCCACGCAGCACTCCGTCGCGACGCTGCGCTCCATCGGCATTCAGCCCGACGCCCTCGTGCTGCGCAGCGACCGGCCCGTCACCGAGTCGAACAAGCGCAAGATCGCGCTCATGTGCGACGTCGACGAGGACGCGGTCGTCAACGCCATCGACGTGCCGAGCATCTACGACATCCCCTCGATGATGCACGACCAGGGTCTCGACGCCTACATCGTCGACGCGCTCGAGATCAGCAAGGCCGCCGACGTCGACTGGACGCGCTGGAACCGGGTGCTGCAGGCGGTGCACAACCCCAAGCACGAGGTCACGATCGGACTCGTCGGCAAGTACATCGACCTCCCCGACGCCTACCTGTCGGTCACCGAGGCCATCAAGGCCGGTGGCTTCGGTCAGGAGACGCACGTCACGATCACCTGGATCCCCTCCGACCTGTGCGAGACGCCCGAGGGGGCGGCCAAGGCCCTTGGAGCGGTCGACGGCATCATCGTGCCCGGCGGGTTCGGCATCCGCGGTATCGAGGGCAAGCTCGGCGCGCTGCGCTTCGCCCGCGAGCAGGGTATCCCCACCCTCGGCATCTGCCTCGGCCTGCAGTGCATGGTCATCGAGTACGCGCGCACCGTCGCCGGGCTCGAGGGCGCGTCGTCGAGCGAGTTCGACCCCGACACGGCGCACCCGGTCGTGGCGACGATGGCCGAGCAGGTCGACATCCTCGAAAGCGGCGACCTGGGCGGAACGATGCGTCTGGGGCTGTACCCGGCCGCACTCGCGGAGGGCTCTCTCGCGGCGGAGGTGTACGGCGCGAACAGCATCTCGGAGCGTCACCGTCACCGCTACGAGGTCAACAACGCCTACCGCCAGCAGCTCAGCGATGCAGGGCTCGTGTTCTCGGGGCTGAACCCCGACCTCGACCTGGTCGAGTTCGTCGAACTGCCGCGCGACGTGCACCCGTACTACATCGCCACGCAGGCGCACCCCGAGCTGCGCTCGCGTCCGACCGAGCCGCACCCCCTGTTCCGCGGGCTCGTCGGCGCGGCCCTCGAGCGGCACCGTTCGAGCGAGCTGTTCGACGTCGAGGAGGACTGAGGTGGAGCAGCTGCGCGACGAGCCGGTCGACCTCGAGGTCGTCTCCACCGAGGTGGTCTACGAGGGCGCCGTCTGGGACGTCCGCAGCGACACCGTCCGCTACGGCGACGGTGAGATGACGCGCCAGTACGTCGAGCACCCGGGGGCGGCGGCCGTCGTGGCGATCGACGACGACGAGCGGGTGGTGCTCATCCAGCAGTACCGCCACCCCATCAAGGAGCGCGACTGGGAGATCCCGGCGGGGCTGCTCGACGTCGCGGGCGAGCCACCGCTGGAGACCGCGAAGCGCGAGCTGACCGAGGAGGTCGACCTCGAAGCCGACCGCTGGCAGCATCTCCTGTCGATGCGCACCACGCCCGGGGGCAACGACGAGATCGTGCACCTCTTCCTCGCACGCGGTCTGCGCACGGTCGAGACCGACTACGAGCGCGAGCACGAGGAGTCCGACATGCGGGTGGAGCGCGTTGCGCTCGCCGAGGTGATCGACGGGGTCATCGCCGGGCGCCTGCGCAACGGCATCCTGGCAGCGGGAGCGCTCGCCGCCGCCGAGGTGCTGCGCCGCGAGGCCGCGTCGGCCTGACGTGGAGCTCGAGCGCGCCGTCGGGACGTATCTGCGCCACGTCGCGCTCGAGCGGGGCCTCTCGGAGCACACCGTCGCCGCGTACCGCCGCGATCTCGACGTGTACGTCGAGTGGCTGCGCGCGCGGGGGATCGTGGATGCCGAGGCGGTGACGCCCGAACTCGTCGCCGACTTCGGGGCGGAGCGCGCCTCGGCCGAGCCTCCTCCCGCGGCGTCGTCCCTGGCGCGGATGCAGTCGTCCGTGCGGGGGCTCCACCGCTTCCTCGTGCGTGAAGGGCGGGCCGAGACCGACCCGAGCGGGCGCCTGCGTCCGCCGAAGACGCCCCGCCGCCTGCCGAAGGCACTGACGATCGCTCAGGTCGACGACCTCCTCGACGCCGCGGGGCCGGCGCCGGGGTCCGAAGACGCGTCGGCGGCGCAACCGGCATCCGTTCGCGATCGGGCGCTGCTCGAGCTGCTCTACGCCACGGGGGCACGCGTATCGGAGATCGTGCAGCTCGACGTCGACGACGTCGCGCAGGGCGATCTGCTGCGGGTCCGCGGCAAGGGCGATAAGGAACGCGTCGTGCCCGTCGGCTCGTACGCCCGAGCCGCCCTCGATGCGTACCTGACGCGCGTGCGCCCGGCCCTCGCGGCGAAGGGACGCGCCACGCCGCGGCTCTTCCTCGGCGTGCGCGGTGCCCCGCTGTCGCGGCAGAGCACCTGGCTCATCATCCAGGCCGCGGCCGAGGGTGCGGGGCTCACCGCCCACGTCTCGCCGCACACCCTGCGGCACTCGTTCGCGACGCATCTGCTGCAGGGCGGTGCCGACGTGCGCGTCGTGCAGGAACTCCTGGGCCACGCCTCGGTCGCGACGACCCAGATCTACACGCACGTCTCGGTCGACGCCCTGCGCGACGTGTACGCGACCTCCCATCCGCGCGCGCGGTGAGGCGCGGAGCGACAGAACGGACGATCGTCCGGCGATCGGCCTGAGAAACTAGGGGGATGACCGCCACCCTCGTCGCTCAGAACCTCGCCGGGGGCTACGGCCACCGCACGCTCTTCGAGGGCGTCGACCTCACGGTCGCGCCGGGCGACGTCGTCGGGCTCGTCGGCGCCAACGGCGCCGGGAAGTCGACCTTGCTGCGACTGCTCGCCGGGGCCGACGAGCCCCTGTCCGGGACCGTCAACCTGGCGCCCGCGGACGCGTTCGTGGGGTGGCTGCCGCAGGAGCACGAGCGCGTGGCGGGTGAGACCGTCGCGCAGTACATCGCGCGACGGACGGGGTGCGCCGAGGCGACCCGCGAGATGGATGCCACGGCCGCGGCCCTCGGCGACCCCACGGCCGTGGGCGCCGACGACGCCTACGCCACGGCCCTGGAACGGTGGCTCGCGAGCGGCGCAGCCGACCTCGACGAGCGGATGCCGCAGGTGCTGGCCGACCTCGGGCTCGAGGTGGGACCGGATGCCGAGATGACCGGACTCTCGGGGGGCCAGGCGGCCCGCGTGGGGCTCGCGGCGCTGCTGCTGTCGCGGTTCGACATCGCCCTGCTGGACGAGCCGACGAACGACCTGGATCTGGACGGCCTCGAGCGGCTCGAGACCTTCGTGCGGGGTCTCCGAGGCGGGGTGGTGCTGGTCAGCCACGACCGCGAGTTCCTCGCGCGCGCGGTGACCCGGGTGCTCGAGCTCGACCTGGCGCAGAACACGCATCGCGTCTACGGCGGCGGGTACGACGCCTATCTCGAGGAGCGCGCGACGCTGCGGCGTCAGGCACGGGAGAAGTACGAGGAGTACGCGGACACCAAGGCCGATCTCGTGTCGCGCGCGCGGACCCAGCGCGAGTGGTCGAGCCAGGGCGTGCGCAACGCGATGAAGAAGTCACCCGACAACGACAAGATCCGCCGCAAGGCCGCGACCGAGTCGAGCGAGAAGCAGGCGCAGAAGGTCCGGCAGATGGAGAGCCGCATCGCGCGCCTCGAGGAGGTGGAGGAGCCCCGCAAGGAGTGGCAGCTCGAATTCACGATCGGCTCGGCGCCGCGGTCGAGCTCCGTCGTCTCGACGCTGTCCGGCGCCGTGTTCCGGCAGGGCGGTTTCACGCTGGGTCCGGTCTCGCTGCAGGTCAATGCGGGCGAGCGCATCGGCATCACGGGTCCGAACGGTGCCGGGAAGTCGACGCTGCTGCGCGGCATCCTGGGCCGTCAGGCGCCGGACGAGGGCACCGCCTCGCTCGGGACGTGCGTCGCGATCGGCGAGATCGATCAGGCTCGGTCGCTCCTGGTGGGTGAGCGCCCGCTGGCCGAGACGTTCGAGGGCTTCGTGCCGGAGATGAACGCGGGCGAGGTGCGCACGCTGCTGGCCAAGTTCGGTCTCAAGGCCGACCACGTCACGCGCGCGGTGGACGCGCTGTCGCCGGGGGAGCGGACGCGCGCGGGGCTCGCATTGCTGCAGGCGCGCGGGGTCAACGTGCTCGTGCTCGACGAGCCGACGAACCACCTCGATCTCCCCGCGATCGAGCAGCTCGAGCAGGCGCTGGGCTCGTACACCGGGACGCTGCTGCTGGTCACCCACGACCGGCGCATGCTCGCGGCCGTGGAGACCGACCGGCGCTGGCAGGTCAAGGCCGGGGTCGTGACCGAGCTGTAGCCGCAGCGCTGTAGCCGCAGCGCTCGAGGGCGCGCCGCGCGGACGCGCTCAGGTGCGAGAAACGCTGATCCTGCCGAGACTCGCTCCGGTGCAGCGAGTTTCGGCACGATGAGCGTTTATCGCGGGGCAGGGAGACCGCATCGGGGTACGGGTCAGCGCCCCTGGCGCTTCTTGTAGGGCTTCGGCTCGCCCTTCACGATCGGGGCGCGCCCTTTGCCCTTGTTGGCCTTCGCCTTGCCGCCGCCGGGGGCCTTCTGCCGGGGTGCGGGCGGGGGCGCGTCCGCGATGCGGTGGTGCGCCTCTTCGAGCAGCAGGCGACCTGCCGGGGTGAGGTGCGTCGGCGGGGTCCGCGAGATCAGCGACTGCCCCACCTCCTCCTCGAGCTTGTCGACGGTGGTGTACAACGACGCGAGGGCGATGCGCAGCTTCTCGGCCGAGCGCGGGAAATGCAGCTCCTCGGCGAGGACGGCGAACCGGCGGAGATGCTCGAGCTTCATGGCATCCATTCTCCCGTGTCGAGCGGCATACGGTTGAGTGTCCACGACACGCCGCGCGGGCGGCCGGACGAACGGCGTGTCGTGGACACTCGGCGGAGCGCGGACGACGTCGCGCTCGGCCGGGCGGGGGAGCCCGGCCGAGCGGCGCGGTCAGGCGGCGGCGGAGGCCAGGAAGCGGTCGGCGGTGCGCAGCGAGAGCGCCATGATCGTCAGCGCCGGGTTCGCGGCGATCGCCGAGGGGAAGACGGAGTTGTCGCAGATCCACAGGTTGGGGATCTCGTGGGAGCGGCCGTCGGCATCCACCACGCCGTCCGCGGGGTCGGTCGACATGCGGCAGGTTCCGATCGTGTGGGCCGTGCGGGCCAAGACGATCGTCTCCCGCGCGCCGGCCGCCTCCATCACCCGCAGCATGAACGCCGTCGCGTGCTTGTCGATCGCCTTCTCGTTCTCACCGGCGGTGAAGGTGACGCGCGCCCGGGGGATGCCGAACTCGTCGGTCTCGTCGCTCAGCACGAGCCGGTTGTCGTCGGAGGGGAGGCAGTCGGCGTTGATGCCGATTCCCGCCATGAACCGCGCCTGATCGAGGCGCTGCATGAGCTCGGAGCCCCAGAGGCCTCCGCCGCGCACGAGCGTCGTCGAGTAGGTGAGGGGCATGACGCCGAGGCTCTGCAGGAGGTATCCGCCGGCGAAGTCCGCGTCGGCGGGGCGCATCATGTCTTCGGAGATCAGCGACGAGGGGTAGCCGCGGTGCCCGCGCACCGGCTCGTCGAAGCGACCCCACACCTGCGTCGCCCCGTGAGCGAGGAAGTTGCGGCCCACCTGGCCGCTGTCGTTCGCCAGACCCGTGTGCAGGAGCAGGCGGGGCGTCTCGACGCCCCCGCCGGCGAGCACGAGAGCGCGGCAACGCTGTCGGCGGTCCACGCCGTCCTTGCGGTAGACGACGGCGGCGACGTGGCCGCGATCGTCGAGCTCGATGCCGTGCACCATCGACTCGCTGCGGATCTCGGCGCCGGCCGCGACCGCCGCCGGCAGATAGGTGTTGGCGGTGGAGGCCTTGGCATCCACTCGGCACCCCTGGTGGCACTCGCCGCAGTTGACGCACGCGCCGCGCTCGCCGTGGTGATCCTGCAGGCGGGCACGCGTGAGCACCGCGGCCGGGGCGTCGGCCCAGCGCACGCCGAGGGCGTCGCAGCCCTTGGCCACGAGGTTCGCCGGAGCGTTGCGCTTCGCCGGGGCGTAGGCGTAGGTGCGGGTGGGGTCCCACGGGTAGGGGGTCGGGCCCGAGACGCCGATGTCGCCCTCGACGCGCTCGACGTACGACAGCAGTTCGTCGGGATCGACCGGCCAGTCGCGGCCCACGCCCGACTCCGTGCGGATAGCGAGGTCGCGGCGATCGGGGCGAGGCGTGAAGGCGCCCCAGTGCAGCATCGAACCGCCGACGCCGCGTCCGCTGTTGTTCGGCCCGAACGCCGTGGGGTCGTCGCCGCCGCTCAGGCGCTCCGACATCCAGTTGATCTCGACCGCCTCGGTCTCGTCGGGGGTCAGGTCGTCGAGGGCGAAGTGGCGCCCGGCCTCGAGGGCGACGACGCTGAGACCCTTGCGGGCGAGTTCGGCCGTCAGCGGCGCCCCTCCGGCTCCGGTTCCGACGACGACGACGTCGACCGTCTCGTCGTCGGTGAAGGTGCGCATGGCTTCGAGGTTCATGCGGCGTCTCCCGTCGCGATCGTGCCGCCGACTCCGGACGGCTCCCAGTCTTCTCGGCGCCCCAGCCGCAGTTCCACGTAGCCCCGCATGGGCGATCCGCCGGTGGCGAACCCGTCGTAGCCGACGCGCGCCATGCTCGCGGGGTGCGCGAGCCACTGGCGAACGAGGTCGTTGCGCACGTCTTCCAGCCAGGCCTTCATCCGCTCGGCGTCGAACGCCCCCTCGGCGGTGCTCTCGCCCTCGATCGCCGCGCGGAGGATGCGGTCGCGATCGGCGGGATCGGTCGCCCAGACGCCGGCGAGGGTGTCGAGCCCGGCGCGATAGGCCTCGGGATCGGGCGGAAGATCGGCGTTGCGCCATCCGTCGCCCTCGCCGCGGGCCAACTGCGCGTCGACGCGGGCGGCGATGTCGATCGCGCGTCCCTCCTGCGGAACCACCAGGTCCGCGATCTCGCGCAGCAGGGTCAGCTGGGCCAGGTCGAGCGCCGCGGGCGCATAGCCGCGGTCGTCGGGCAGCGCACGACGGGCCAGGATGCCGCGCACCCGGTCGTCGACGCGATCGCCCGCGATGAGGCGCGCCCACTCGTCGGGGACGACGGGTCCCACCCGCACCTCCTCGTCGACGAAGCGGGCGATCGCCTCCGCGGCCTCCGCGTCGCGCTCGAGCGGAATGAGGTGCCCCGTGTCGGGCAGGGCGACGAAGCGGGCGCGCGGGTACACCGCGGCCAGCAGGCCCGGCTGAGCCGCCGCGCCGAGGTCGGCATCGTCTTCGCCGGCCAGCACGAGCGCGGGCAGATCGAGCAGGCCCACCTCGGCCGTGGCGTCGACCGTGCTGCCCGTCTCGAGCCAGGCGCGCCAGGCCGCGGGCGACGTGCGGCGCAGGCCGTCGAGCGCCACCGCATGCGCCTCGGCGTCGAGCGGCTCCGCCACGTTCTGGGCGACGAAGGTCTCGGCATCCTCGTCGGAGAGCGGACCGTCGGCCACCCACGACAGCATGCGCTCGCGGCGCTCTTCGTCCATGGGCTCGGGCCGCGGCGGCGAGGGCGCCATGAGCACGACCCCTGCCAATCCGAACAGGGCCGCCTCGCCGCGCAGCACACGGGATGCCACGAGCGCGGTGACCTTGCCGCCCATGCTGTGACCGCCGAGCAGCCACGGTCCGCCGTCGTGCGCGGCGAGGACGCGCTCGACATGCGCGACGGTGCGGGTCAGGTCGGTCGCGGTGGCGTCGGCCTCGGACCCGAACCCGGGGAGGTCGATGCCCACGACACGGACGTGTCCGGCCAGCCGATCCGCCAGGCGGTCGAACGACCGGGCGCTCGCGCCGAGCGCGTGCAGCAGGTACAGGGTGAGGGGCGCCTCGTCGGGAACGGAGGCGGTGTCTTCGGACATGTCCTCACCGTTTCGCACCGCGCGCTCGAGAGAGGGTCGGTTGCGGATCGGGGAGATTTACGCAAGCGAGCAGGGCGCGCGGTGATGACGACGCAGGGGGCGTGCACGACGAACGCCCCGACCCGAGGGGCGGGGCGTTCGAGGAGCAGGGGTCAGGGGGTGACCATGCCGCCGTTGACGTTGAGCGTCTCGCCCGAGACGTAGCTGGATTCGGCGGAGGCCAGGAAGACGAACGCCGGCGCGATCTCGGCGGGCTGCCCCGCGCGCTGATAGGTGCTCTCGTCGTCGAAGTGCTCCATCTGGTCGTCGGAGACCCCCTGGCTCACCTGCAGAGCCGACCAGGTGGGTCCGGGCGCCACGACGTTGACGCGGATGCCACGGGAGGCGAGCTGCTGGGCGAGGCCCTTCGACAGGTTGTTGATCGCCGCCTTCGTCGCGGCGTAATCGAGGCGGTCGGGCGCCGGCACGTAGGCCTCGAGGGAGGCGGTGTTGATGATGGTGCCGCCCTCCGGGAGGTGGGCCAGCGCGGCTTTGGTGATCCAGAACGGCGCGAAGACGTTGGTGCGGAACGTCTGCTCGAACTGCTCGTCGGACAGGTCGTCGACCTTTTCGACCATCACCTGCTTCCCGGCGTTGTTCACGACGATGTCCAGGCCGCCGAGGGCCTCGGCCGCGTGGGCGACGAGGTCGCGGCACGCGCCCGGGTCGGTGATGTCGGTCGCGATCGAGACGCCGGTGCGGCCGGCATCCCGGATCTGGTCGAGGATGTGGTCGGCGTCGCGCTGCTCGTCGGGGAGGTGCACGATCGCGACATCGGCGCCCTCGCGCGCGAAGGCGATCGCGACGGCCCCGCCGATCCCCGAGTCGCCGCCGGTGATGAGGGCCTTGCGGCCCGTGAGGCGTCCGAGACCGCGGTACGTCTTCTCGCCGAGGTCGGGCACGGGGGTCATGTCGGCCTGCACGCCCGGCTCGGGCTGGTGCTGGAGGGGCGGTTCGACGCGGGCGTAGCGCGTGACCGGGTTGTCGAAGGTGAACTGGTCGCGATCGTGGCTCATGCAGCGACGGTAGACACGACGGACGACGGGCGCGGGGGCCTTGACGTCCGGACGGCCGTCACCGTTCGGCGAGCACCTCGTCGATCACCTGGGAGACCCGCTCGGCCGATCGGCGCCACGAGAACCGGGCCGCGTTGGCGTGGCCCGCCTCGATGAGCCGCGCGCGCAGCGGTTCGTCGTCGACCAGACGCGACATCGCGGCAGCGAGATCGTCGGTGTCGTACGGGTCGACGAACAGTGCCGACTCGCCCAGCACCTCGGGCAGCGAGGCGGCGCGGGCGGCGATGACCGGGCATCCGCACTGCTGCGCCTCGATCGGGGGGATGCCGAAACCCTCGTACAGCGAGGGGAAGACGAAGGCGAGGGCCCCGCGGTACAGGGCGGCGAGTTCGGCGTCGTCCACGCGGCCCAGGAAACGCACGCGATCGTGCGCGTCGTCGTATCGCTGTCGCGCGAAGCTGTTGGTCTGCGTGCCGACCACACGGAGCTCGACATCGGGATGGGCGGGCGAGAACGCGGCGAAGGCCGACATCATCCGCGCGAAGTTCTTGTGGGCGTTCGGGGAGGACACGGCCAGCAGGTACGGTCGTCCGCGCTCGGTCGGAGCCGGGCGGAACCGGTCGTCGACGCCGTTGTGGATCACGGTGAAGCGCTCGGGCGCCACGCCGAAGTGCCCCGCGATCTCGTCGCGCGAGAACGCGCTGACGGTGAGCAGGCGAGCGCTGTGCGCGATGAGACGGGGAACCACGAGGGCGTAAAGGGTGCGGAATCGGAGTCCGAAGCTCTCGGGATGCCGCACGTAGGTGATGTCGTGGTGGGTGGAGATCTGCGGTCGGTACCAGACCGGGCCCGTGCTCGTGAGGTTGACGACCGGGTGGCGCCCCCGACGGGCGAAGAGGGGCAGGTCGATCTGCTCCCACCCGTGGCCGCGGAGGCGTCCGACCTCGACGATGCGGCCGCGGTCGAGCCCGGCGTCGTCGAACGGACCGTGCGGGACGGCGAGCACGAGGTCGTCGCGCAGGGCCATCAACTCGCGCGTGATCTCGGTGGCGAAACGTTGGATGCCGGTGGTGCGCTGCGTCAGGAAGCGCGCATTGACGACGATCACGAGAGCCGCGTGGCGGCGAGGTCGCTCGCGCCCCGGTAGATCGCCAGCGAATCCACGCCGATGCGGTCGTCGGTCAGGCTGCGTCGAGCCCAGTCGAGGGCGGCGGCCGACATGCGCTCGCGCAGGGGCGGGTCTGCCAGCAGGCGTGCGGTGGCGGCGATCAGCTCGGCGGTGGTGCGACCGACGTAGCCCGAGACGCCGTCGAGGACGCTGTCGCGATTGCCCACCACGTCGGACACTACGGCGGGGATGCCCTGCGCCTGCGCCTGGATGAGCGAGAGCGACATGCCCTCCCAGAGGGAGGGGAACAGCAGGACGTCGATCTCGTCGATGAGCGTGACCAGTTCGTCGGCGGACACCCATCCCGTCACGCGGACCGGGGCGTCGCCGAGCCATCGCGCCTCGTCGGCGGGCGAGCCGGCGCCGATCCACACGAAGTCGGCGCCGCCCTGCAGCGCGCGCGCGGTGGCCGCGAAACGCCAGGGCGCCTTCTGATGCGTGACGCGCCCGATCATCCCGACCACCGGGCGGCGGTTGGCATCGGCGCGCCGCGGCGAGACGGCGATGGTGTCGGCCGCGACGCCCGTCTGCAGCAGACGGGCGCGAGGCGGCGCGAGCTGGGCCTGGGCGGTGGCGAACTCCGAGGGCGAGGTGAGCACGAGGGTGCTGCGTCGAGCGAGGATGCTCTCGATCACCCGGATGCCGAGCCGTGCCGCGCGGGGGAGGTCGAGGCGAAGGAAGGCGAAGCCGTGCGGGGAGTAGAACATCCGCTCGGGCGACGACCGGGTCCACAGTGCGGCCCGACCGACCGCCCCCGCGATGCTGGAGTGGGCGTGGACGACGTCGACGTCGCGGGCCGCCCGACGCACCGCTCGGAACAGGGCCAGGAGGTCTGCGCGGCGTCGACCGGTCGAGACCCGCTCCAGACGCACGCCGGGGTGGAACCGAGTTCGCAGGGCGTCGTCGGTGGGAGTCTCGGGGCGCGGGACGAAGAGCACGGTCGTCTCTGCGCCCGCCTCCGCCTGCCGCCGCGAGATGCTGTCGACCAGGCTCAGGACCCCGCTGCCCATCGCCTCGGTCACGTGCAGGACGCGCGTCATGCCGTCATCCCCATCTGCGCCCACGTGCGTGCGACGCCCTCGGTGAGTGAAAGGTCGTGGTCGTCGCCGAACTCGTCGACGAACCGACCGACGTCGAGCACCACGTGGTCGACGAAGGTCGCGGGTTTGGGGACGACGTGCACGGGGAAGTCGCGCCCCACCACGTGTCGAACGGCCGCGAGGACCTCGCGCACCGAGTGCCCGCGCCCGCTGCCGAGGTTGTAGGCGCGTTCGCGCGGCTCGGTCTCGACCATGCGCAGGATGCGACGGACGAGGTCGTCGACATGGATGTAGTCGCGCACCATCGAGCCGTCGCCGACCTGCACCACCGGCTCGCCGCGTTGGATGCGATTGAGCGTGATCGGGATGATGCCCTGTCGCTTGGACGGGTTGGCATTCGCCCCGTAGGGGTTGGAGATGCGCAGGGAGACGGATGCCAGTCCCTCGGTCGCGGCGTAGTAGTCGAGGTAGCGCTCGACGACGAGCTTGCCGATGCCGTACGGCGAGAGGGGGGCGAGAGGGGCGGTCTCGGAGAAGACCGGCAGGGTCTGCGGGCCGTAGATCGCCCCGCCGCTGGAGGCGTAGAAGACCCGCCCGACACCGGCGCGGGCGCACAGCGCGAGGAGCTCGACGCTCTGGCTCACGTTGGTGCGGAGGTCGAGGGTCGGGTCACCGTCGGCGGTCGCGGGCGTCGTCGTGGAGAGGAAATGGAAGACGACGTCGTGGCCGTCGACCGCGGCGGCCAGATCGGACGTGCTCAGGAAGTCGCCGGCGACGATCGTGACCGACGACGAGGCGAACGAGCGGGTCCCGCGGCTGAAACGGTCGAATCCCGTGACCTCGTGCCCCGCCTCCACCAGCGCGTCCGTGAGGCGGGAGCCGAGGAAGCCGTTCGCGCCGATGACCAGGCAGCGCGCCATCAGTGCGCGTCGCGGGCGGCGGTCGTGGACATGGAGGCCCTCTCGTTGGGGGAGGCGGAGGCCGATGCCCGTCGATGGCATCGGGACGCACCGGACGGGGTCGGAGAGCGCGACGGGCGGGCGGTTGCTCGACGCGGTCACGACTCTCGCCCGTCCACGGGGCTGCCCCGAGCCGCCGCGCGACCGCGGTGCGGGGGTGAGTCCTGTGGACGGGCGGCCGCCGGAACCGCCGTGGAGAGGGAGGAGCACCCGTACCACCGGGCGGCTCCGCGGCGTCCGGCGGGGGCCTCGAAGCGGGGGAGGGAGGGGCGGATCTCGCCGGCTTCACCAGCCGGATCGTTCGACGGTCCCTCCGGATCACCCCGTGGAGGACCGCCGGAGCCACTCCCGCGCGCCTCGTCGGATCCGGCGCAGTCGAGCCCGGGTCGCGCACGCCGACGGCTCGCCCGCCCGTCGGGCGGACGCCAGCGCCACCTCGTCGGGGGGCCAGATCAGCCGCAGCAGCAGACGGAACCGCACGGCGAGGGGCTCGGTGCGCAGGGCGTGCCAGTACGCGTGCGCGCGGTCGGGCTGAGCCCGCCAGGCCCAGTCGCGGGGCACGCCCCCGTCGGTCAGATCGTCGTCGGGCAGGAGGGTGCGCAACTCCTCCCTCAGGACGGGGACCGCCCCCAGTTCCCGCGCGCGGGCGCCGGCGCCGGGCGCGCGGGTCAGAACCGCCCGCGCCGCGTCGGACGCCTGGGGCGTCCGGGCCCCGCCGCCGATCTCGGGGCGCACCAGGGTCACCGCCGCGAGCACCGCGTGGACGGCGACGGCGGGGACGGGCACCGGGACCCCGGCGTAGAGCATCTGGTCGGCGTCGCGCGCAACGATCGCGAAGGCCTCGTCGTCGGGCAGCGTGAGGCCGGGGATGCGCCGATGGACGTCGATCTCGCACCCCCACCCGCCGGGCGCGAGGGTGATCGAGTGATGGACGGACGTGCCCCACCAGGGGTCGGGCTCGCGCGTCCAGCCGTACTGCTCCAGCGCCGTCGCGAGCTCGTCGCATCGCGACGGCTCGCACCAGACATCGACGTCTCCGGAGTGCTCGCGGTCGCGGAGTCCCTGGCGGTGCAGGGCCGGCCCCTTCACGAAGACGCAGGGGATGCCGCGGTCGGCGGCGATGCGGGCGACGAGGGCGTAGACGAGCTCGTGCATCGGCGACGAGAGCGCCGGCGGTCGCAGATCGGCGACGCCGGCGGGGTGCGTCGCGGCGAGGACGGCGAGACCGGCCGCGCGGAATTCGTGCAGGAGGGCCGCTGCGTCGGGGTCGACCGCCGAGGGGACGACCGGCGTGCCCTCGACCAGTCGCCGCCAGAGTGAGGCGCCGGCGCCGACGAGGCAGAGGGGGGCATCCGCACCGACCGGGACCACGAGGATCTCGGCCTCGGGGAGGAAGAACGAGGAACCCCGGACGTCGATCGCGCCGAGAGCCACGGGGATCCAGCGCACGCCCGGGTCAGCGGCAGACGACATGGACGACCTCATGAGACGGGGATGGCCCCCCAGTCTCGCGGCGCGATGCGGAGTCGCCCCGCGGGCGGCGGCGGGATCGGCCGCCGATCCCGTGTCGTTGCGCCACCCTTTCATCCGCGACGGGCTTCGGACTCACCCGAAGGCGCGGGGAGACCTCAGCGCACGCCGCCGCGGTCGACCAGGTGTGTCGGCACGAGATGAGTGTGCGAGCCGGTCGCCGGGGCGTTCCGGCGCGCGAGCAAGGTCTCGGCGGCGAGGCGGCCGAGGCCGGCGATGTCGTAGTCGACGATACGGATGCGCCGCGGAAGCAGATGGGACAGCTCGAAGTCGTCGAACCCCGCGAGGGCGATGTCGGCGCCACGCGGGAGGATGGCCTCGAGAACGCCGATTGTGACGCGGTTGTTGGCGCAGAACACGGCGGTCGGCGGGGCGTCGGACTCGAGCAGGCGCAGCATGGCGTCGCGGGCCACAGCCGGGGTGTGGAGTCCCTCGACCACCAGGGCGGGATCGGGTTCGCGCCCGGCGGCGGCGAAGGCCTCTTCGACGCCGGCCCAGCGCTCGGCCATCGTGTAGATGCTCCGCGCGTCGAGAAGCACCGCGATGCGACGGTGCCCCGCCTCGAGCAGCTCGGCGACCGCCGCTCGGGCGCCGCCGCGGTTGTCGAGGAGGATCGCATCGGCGGGGATGCCGCTGCCGGGGCGGTCGAGGAACACCACGGGGGTGCCGAGCTCGACCTCGCGCTGCAGGTAGGAGTGGTCGTCGGCGGTCGGGACCACGACGAGCCCGCCGACCTGGCGCTGGCACAGATCGAGGGCGAGGGCGCGTTCGGTCGCGGCATCCTCTTCGCTGGATGCCATGACCAGGTGCATGCGCTCGCGGGAGACCGCCGACGACACGGCGGCGGCGATGGCCATGTAGAACGTGTTCGACAGGTCGGCGGCGATGAATCCGATCGTGTCGCGATCGCCGGAGCGCAGGCTCGCGGCGAGGGCGTTGCGGTGATAGCCGAGGCGATCCACCGCCGCGAGGACGCGCTCCGCCATCGCGGGGTCGACGTTCGGCTGGCCGTTGATGACGCGCGAGACGGTCTTGAAGCTGACGCCCGCCTCGGCGGCGACGTCGACCATCGTCGGTCGGCCGGACTTGCGCATGCGTCTCCTCGGGTGATGCCGTCGGGGGCGGCATCCTTCGAGCATAGGGATCGGCGGGGACGCGGGGCCATCCGGGCACGGGACGCGCGCGGCGGCCCGCGCGTCGATCGCTGCGTCCCGGTCGACTCCCGGAACGACGAGTGTCCACGACACCCCGCGTCCCGCGAAGAGGAGGCGGCGTGTCGTGGACACTCGAGAGGGGTCAGACGGCGGGGGCGACCAGCGTGCCCGTCTCGTGCGAGGCGATGGCCGCGGCGAACAGGCGGTGGGTCAGAGCCGCCTCCTCGGGGCGCACGCAGCCGAACCCGTCGCCGAGCTCGCCCAGGTACTCGGCGAGGAAGGCCGCCCACATCTGGAGGATGGCATCCGAGAATCCCGACTCGAAGTTGGGGCCGGTCACCGTCGGCCAGACCGACTGGCTGCCCGCATCGATGCTCTGCCAGCTCTGCTCGCGGCCCACCCCGGGAACGTCGATGACGGCGAACACCTCGACCTGCTTGGGGTTCTTCGTGCTGAAGCGGACGCCACCCGACATGCCCACGGCCTCGAACTCCCACGTGTTCTTCTGCCCCGGCGCGATCCGCTTGGTCTCGGTCGTGAGAGGGAAGGGCGCGCCGTCGTGCCGCGCCCAGGAGTGGATCACAGCGTTGTCCCACGTGTCGCACGGCTGAGGCGAGCCGTCGGGGCCGGGGCGCTCGGTGACGATGTCCTGCAGGATGCCGACGACCTTCTCCGGCGTCCAGCCCAGGCGCAGCGGCACGTGCCAGGTGTGCATGCCGAGGTCGTTGAGGACTCCCGCGTCGCCGCAGAACTGCTTCTGCCGCTTCCAGTTCAGCGGCTTGTGCACGTCGATGTCGCTGGAGTGCAGGAAGGTGCATTTCGCCTCGACGATGCGGCCGAGGGCGCCGGATCGCACGTAGTCGACGGCCCACTGCGCGCCGGGGAAGAACGGCATCTCGCTCGAGACGCGCACGAACGACCCGGTCGTCTCGTCGATGGCGGCGACGACCGCGTCGGCGGCGGCGCGGTCGATGCCGAACGGCTTCTCGGCCAGGAGGGCCTTGCCGGCGCGGATGGTGTCGACGTACAGGCGCTCGTGCAGGTCGTGGCGCACGGCGATGTAGACGACATCGACGCGCGGATCGGCGAGCAGCTCGTGGTGGTCGGTCGTGGTCAGCTGCACCGTGTCGATGCGCTCGAAGAATTCCAGAGCCGCCGGATTGATGTCGCACACGGCGACGAGCTCGGGCTCGGCGGGGTGGTCGATGAGCGCGGGCCAGCGGCGCAGGGCCGCCGCGATCTCGCGACCCATGAGGCCGCCGCCGATGATGCCGACGCCGATCTTCTTGCCGGTCATGCCTGGTCTCCTTCGCGGGAGGCGGGGGTCGTGGTCGGCGCGTCGGCGAGGACGCTGCGGCGGTCCGCCGCCGCGAGCGCGGTCATTCCGCACCGCCGATCAGGGCGAGGGCCTCGTCGACCGACGCGTTCTCGTGCACGACCGCCATGAGGGCGGCGGTGATGCCGGCCGGGTCGCGGTGCTGGATGACGTTGCGGCCGTAGACGATGCCGCGCGCGCCCTGCTCGAGCACCGCCTGCGTGCGCTCCAGGAGCGTGCGGTCGTCGACGCGTCCGCCCCCGCGAACGAGCACCGGGGTGTCGCCGGCGGCCTGGATGACGCGGTGGTAGTCGCCGATGTCGTCGGTGGGGTCGGCCTTGATGAGGTCGGCGCCGAGCTCGCGCGCCTGCCGCACGAGGGTCACGACCTTGGCGGTGTCGCCGTCGACGCCGTAGCCGCCGCTGCCGGGCTTGGTCTGCATGACGAGGGGCTCGATCATGAGCGGCATCCCGTACTTCTCGGCGTCGGTGCGCAGCGCCAGGATCGAGCGGATGCACTGCTCGCGCACCTGCGGCTCGCCGGGGAGGTCGAGGAGGTTCACGCACACCGCCACCGCGTCGAGCCGGACGGCGACCTCGATGGCATCCGGCACGTGGATGCTGTGCAGGGGCGACTCGAGCGGGTCGTTGTAGACGTTCGCGATGTCGGTGCGCAGCACCAGGCCGGGCTTCTGCTTGCCCGGGACGGACTGCAGTAGCGGGGCCTGGCCGAGGGTGAGCTGGACGGCATCGGGGCCGGCGTCGACGAGGGTGGCGAC
Organism: Microbacterium phycohabitans; assembly: GCF_032464935.1. Taxonomy (NCBI): domain Bacteria; kingdom Bacillati; phylum Actinomycetota; class Actinomycetes; order Micrococcales; family Microbacteriaceae; genus Microbacterium; species Microbacterium phycohabitans. The sequence continues at coordinate 241,130 of NZ_JAWDIT010000005.1, read as the reverse complement.
GGTCTTCGCCATGTCTTCGATGCCGGTGAGGAACGAGGGCTCGTGGAACGCGCCGTGGTCGACGGCGACGTCGAACGCGCGACCGGAGCGCGCGTTGAAGAGGCGGTTGAGGCGGGGTTTCGACATGGGGTGTGGGTCTCCGAAGCGTCGTGTCGGGGCGCGGCTCTGCGCTCGACGGTCAGTATGCGGGCGCAAGACAACGTTGTCAATCGCTGCTACCCTGAGGCGCACCACGGCGAGGAAGGCGGGGGCTCATGGGCGAGCTGTACGGACGATCGATCGACGAAGCGCGCCGACGCGCGGGCTCGACGGCGCAGATCGCGACGGTGGAGCAATCGCTGCGCACCGACGGACCGGATGCCGGCACTCGACGACTGCGGATCGTCGCCGGAGACCTCGACGTCGAGCTGCTGCCCGACCGCGGGCTCGATCTCGGCCAGGTGCGCCATCGCGGCGTCCCTCTCGCGTGGGTGTCGCCCACGGGATGGCCCCGGCCCGGGGTGAGCGGATTCGGGGCGGCGTTCGGGGGAGGGCTCGTCACCACGTGCGGCCTGCTCTCGTTCGGTCCGCCGTCGTCGGACGCCGAGGGCGACCACCCGCAGCACGGCCGCTACAGCGGGCTTGCGGCATCCGTCCGTCGGGCGGAGGTCGAGGACGACGCCGTGGTCGTCGAGGCGACGGTGGTGGAGGCGACCGTGCTCGGGGCGCACTTGGAGCTGCGCCGCCGGGTGCGCGTGCTGCTCGGCGAGGCGCGCATCGAGCTGCGCGACGAGATCGTCAACCGCGGGGCCCGTGCCGTGGAGCCGATGGTGCTGTACCACGTCAACCTCGGCTGGCCGCTCGTGGACGAGGCGACGCTGCTGCGCTCTCCGGCGGTGCGGGTCGATCCGCGCGACGCCGCCGCCGAGGCCGGGGCGGCGACCTGGGCGGAGTTCCCCGCGCCGGTGGCCGACTACCCCGAGCAGGTGTTCCGGCACGAGCTGCCGACGGATCGGCGCGTGAGCGCGGAGGTCGTCGCGACGTCGGGCCTCGGCATCCGCCTCTCGTTCGACACCGCGGTGCTGCCCGCGATGTTCCAGTGGCGGGTGGCGCAGGACGACGGTCTGGTGCTGGGGGTGGAGCCGGCGACGGCCGCGACGATCCTCGGCCGTGCCGACGCGCGCGACGCGGGGCTGCTGCGGGCGCTGGCTCCGGGGGCCTCGTGGGAGCTCGGGCTCGACATCGATGTCATACGTGATCGATCCGATACTTGACAACGTTGTCCGCGGGTCGCAGGATGACTCCATCGAAGCCCGAGCCCGGGCTTCACCGCCAGATGACAACGATGTCGGAGACGCGATGACGCACGACGAGACGATGACCGCCCGCGCGGTCGGCGAGATCGCCGCGGCCCGCCCGCGCGCTCGCCTCATCGACGTCGCCACCGCCGCGGGGGTGAGCCCCAAGACCGTGTCGCGCGTCATCAACGACGAGCCGGGCGTCCTGCCGCAGACCCGCGACCGCGTGCTGCAGACGGTGCGCGCGCTCGGGTTCGTCCCCGACCGCAGCGCCCGGGAGCTCAAGCGGCGCGCGGCCGACACCATCGGCATCCTGATCGATGCGATCTCCGACCCGTTCTTCGCCGCCTTCGTCAGTGTCGTCGAGGAGCTCGCGGTCGCCGAGGGCCTGAGCGTCATCTTCGCCAGCACCGGGTACGACGCGGCGCGCGAGCGCACGCAGCTGGACCGTCTGACCGGTCATCGCCTGGCGGGTCTCATCGTCGCCCCGGTGGCGGTGGAGGCCTCGACGCTCGCGGGGCTCGGTGCACGCTTCCCCGTCGTGACGATCGACCGCGCGAAAGAGGGCATCGACGCGGTCGTCATCGACGACTTCGGAGCGGCCGTGGACGCGACCGCCGCCCTCCTCGCGCACGGACACCGTCGCGTGGCCTTCATGGGGGAGGACGTGCCCTACCCCACGGTGAGCGACCGGCTCGCCGGCTATCGCGCGGCGCTGGAGACCGCGGGTGTCGCCTTCGACCCCTCGCTCGTGGTGACGCACGAGCGCTTCGGCGCCGGTGAAGCCGTCGCCGCCCCGCTCCTTCTCGAGCGCGACGACGCCCCGACCGCGCTGCTGTGCGCGACGAGCCTCGCGGCCATCGGCACGGTGCGCGCGATCCGCGCGCGGGGCCTGCGCATGCCGGCGCTCGTCTCGTTCGGCGACTTCACCCTCGCCGAGGTGCTCGAGCCCGGCATCACCTACGTCGACCACGACCCGCGCCTGCTCGGGGCGGCCGCCTTCCGGCGTCTGCGCGAGCGGGCGGAGCGGCCCGGCGAGGGTCCCGTGCGGATCGTCGTCCCGACGCGGCTCGTGCCGCGGGGATCGGGCGAGGTCGCACCGGCGGCCGGGGCCGCGGCGGACCCTTCGACAGGCTCAGGGGCCGCCGCTGGCGCCGGGGTGGGTTCGGCGGGGTCGGGGTCCGTGGCGGCGGGGGCCGCGGTGGACCCTTCGACAGGCTCAGGGGCCGCCGCTGGCGCCGTGGTGGGGTCGGCGGGTTCTGGGGCCGCCGCTGGCGCCGTGGTGGGGTCGGCGGGTACGGCGGGCGGCGCTGTCGGCGCCGCTCCCGCCCTGGTCGAACCCGTCGCCGCCCTCGCTGCGACCGCCCTCGCCCTCGTCCACACCCCGCCCACCGACGCCACCGAGGTGTCGGCCACCGACCTCTCCCGCACCCGCCCCGAGCCCAGCGGCGACGTCGCCGCTGCGGCCTCCGAACCGATCGGAGCCCCGTGATGAAGCCCGTCCTCCTGCCGCCCAACCCCGTGCAGCACTTCTACCGCGGCGGCGATCGCATCGCCGCCCTCCGCGGCATCGTGCCCGAGACCGATCGACAGCCCGAGGAGTGGCTTGCATCGACCGTGTCGCGCTTCGGCTCCGACGAGATCGGTCTCGCCGTGACCGACGAGGGCGATTTCCTGCGCGACCTCGTCACAGGCGATCGCGCCGCGTGGGTGGGGGCGCGCGGGGGACGGGATGCCGGGGATCTCGGCATCCTGGTCAAGCTCCTCGATGCGCGTCAGCGCCTTCCCGTGCACGTGCACCCCGACCGCGGCTTCGCCGGCGCGCACCTCGACTGCCCGTACGGCAAGACCGAGGCCTGGTACGTGCTCGAGACAGAGGACGACTGCGCCGTGCACGTCGGCTGGAACGAGGACGTCGACCGCGACGAGCTCGACCGCCGCCGCGACGCGCAGGACAGCGACTGGATGCTGTCGCGCATGAACCGCGTGGTCGTGCGCCCCGGCATGGGCGTGCTCGTTCCCGCCGGGACCGTGCACGCGATCGACGGCGGCATCTTCGTCGCCGAGGTGCAGGAGCCCACCGACTTCTCGATCCTGCTGGAGTGGTCGGTGACCACCTCCACCCGCGAGGAGTCGCACCTCGACCTCGGATTCGACGCCGTCATGCCCGCGGTCTCGACCGACAAGCTGGATGCCGAGGGCCTCGCCGCTCTGATCAGCACCGCCGGGACGACCCCGGCGGGGGCGGACTTCCGCTCGCTGCTCCCGGCCGCCGCCGATCCGTACTTCCGCCTGTTCGACGCCGCGGGCGAGACCGCGGCGCGCGAGGCCGGCTTCGCGGTCGTGCTGGTGCGGGAGGGTTCCGGGGCGCTCGTGTCGGACGCGGGGTCGATCGACGTCGAGCGCGGTCAGGTCTACGCCGTTCCGCACGCCTTCGGCGCGTGGCGTCTCGCCGGGTCCGCCGAGGTGCTCGTCGCCGCGCCCGGCGCCGGCTGGCCCGGAACCCTGCGCGGGGGTGGAGTGCGATGAGCGACTACGTCGTCGGCGTCGACATGGGCTCGACCAGCACGAAGCTGCTGGTCGCCACCCCCGACGGTCGCCAGGTGCTCGTGGTGAGCCGCCGGTCACCGTGGACCAACCTCGACCACGGGCAGGCCGAGATGACCGCCGCTCAGGCGATCGCCGTGGTGCGCGAGCTCGCGGCCGAGGCCGACCGGCGCCTCGACACGGGGTACCGCATCGTCGCCCTGGGGGTCTCGGGCATGGCCGAGGCGGGCGTGCTGCTGGATGCCGAGGGCACCGCGCTCGCGCCGATCATGGCCTGGTTCGACCCGCGGGGAGCCGCGCAGATCGGGGCGACGCCCGACGCGTTCCGCGCCGAGTTCCTCGGCCGGACCGGGTTGCCGGTGGGGCCGTTGGCATCCGTCTCGAAGCTCCTGTACCTGCGCGATAAGGGCGTGTCACTCGAGGGGACGACGTTCCTGAACGTGCCCGAGTACGTCGTGCACGCCCTCGGCGGGCCGCGGGTCGCGGAGTACTCGCTCGTCTCGCGCACCGGTCTCATCGACCAGGACGACAGCACGCCGTGGCAGGCGGCCCTGGACGTGCTGGGCGTCGACGACTCGATTCTCGGAACGCTCGTGAGCGCCGGGGAGGCGGTCGGCACGATCACCGATCCGCTGCTGCCCGCGGGCTTCCAGGGTGCGGCGCTCACCGTCGCGGGGCACGACCACCTCGTCTCCGCCGTCGCCGTCGGCGCCACCCACACCGGGCAGCTCTACGACTCGATGGGTACTGCCGAAGCCCTCGTGCGGGTGCTCGACGACACCCTCCCCTTCGACGCCCGCGAGCGTCTCGCGCTGGCGGGCATCAACTGCGTGCGCCACGTCATCCCCGGCAAGTTCGTGCTGCTGGCCGGCACCAAGTCGGGACTGCTCATGCGCCGCGTGCTGCAGCTTCTCGGGATCACGGATGCCGTGGGGCGTGCGCGCATCGACGAGGAGACCATGACGTTCCCCGTCGAGGGGACCGTGTCGGATGCGGGACTCGCCGTCTCGGGCGCCCGCAACGACGACGGCGTGCTGAAGATCGTCGCGCAGAGCGACGGGCTCAGCCCCGCCGAGCTGTTCGCGGCCTCGCTCCGTCACGGCAACGACATGCTCGCCGAATGCATGGCCGTGATGGACCGCGAGGTGCCCCCGCCCACCTCGACCGTGCTCACCGGCGGCTGGTCGTCGATGGCATCCGTGGTGCGCTCCCGCTCCGCGCTGCTGCCCGCGGTCACGGTCTCCACTCACGACGAGGGCACCGCGTACGGTGCCGCCCTCTTCGCCGCCTTCGCGGTGGACTCCCGTTCTTTCGAGGACGTCGCCGAGACGTTCCTGTCCTCCCCTCTTCTCACCACGGAAAGGAGCTGACGATGTCGTCAGTCACCACGGCGGTCCCGGTGCTCCAAGCACGCGGCCTGTCGCGTCAGTTCGGTCATGTCCGCGCCCTCAGCAACGTCGATTTCGAGGTCTATCCCGGAGAGGTCACGGCTCTCATCGGCGACAACGGCGCCGGGAAGTCGACCCTCGTGAAGGCCCTCTCGGGCAATCTCGCGGTCGATGAGGGCGAGATCCTCTTCGACGGCAAGCCGATCGACATGTCGAACCCGCAGGTCGCGTCATCGCTCGGCATCGAGACGGTCTACCAGGACCTCGCGCTGGCACCGCACCTCGATCCCGTGCAGAACATGTACCTCGGTCGCGAGATACGCCGCCCGGGACTGGCGGGGGCGCTCGGGTTCATGAAGACCAAGGAGATGGCCGTCGCCTCCCGAGCCGCGTTCGACGAGCTCGGCGCGACCGTCCGCTCGCTCACCTCACCGGTGGGGGAGATGTCGGGCGGTCAGCGCCAGGCCATCGCCATCGCCCGCGCGGTGCACTGGGCCGGGCGCCTGGTGTTCCTCGACGAACCGACCGCGGCGCTCGGCGTGCGCCAGACGAAGAACGTGCTCGAGACCATCCGTCGCGTGCGCGACAAGGGCATCGCGGTCGTGCTGATCTCGCACTCCATGCCGCACGTGATGGAGGTCTGCGACCGCGTCCAGGTGCTGCGTCTGGGCACGCGCGTCGCCAACGTCCCCGCGAAGGACACCTCCATGGAAGAACTCGTCGGGCTCATGACCGGCGCCGTCACGAAGGACGACCAGAAGTGAGCCTCAAGACCCCTCCCACCGAGACCGTCGCGATCGGCACTCTCGAGGAGAACAAGCCGAACTTCCTCGTCGGGCTGCTCAAGGCGCAGGCCTTCCAGATCCTCATCATCCTCATCGTCATCGTGCTGATCTTCAGCGCTCTGGCGCCGGAGTCGTTCGCCCAGTGGTCGAACTTCCGCCTCATCATCCAGAACGCGTCGATCCTCGCCGTCCTCGGTGTGGGGATGACCTACATCATCATCACCTCGGGCATCGACCTCTCGATCGGGTCGGTCCTGGTGTTCTCGGGCGTCGTGGCCGCCATGACGATGCGCGCGCTCGGCGGGGAGGGCTGGGGCGTGGCGACCATCGGCATCCTCGTCTCGATCCTGAGCGGCGTCTGCTGGGGCCTTCTCAACGGCTTCCTCATCGCCAAGGCGAAGATCCCGCCGCTCATCGTCACGCTCGGCTCGCTCGGCATGGCACTGGGCCTCGCGCAGATCCTGACCGGCGGCGTCGACATCCGCGACGTGCCCACCGTGCTGACCGTCTCGATCGGCTACGGCAACGTCTTCGGGTCGCTGCCCATCATCAGTGTCATCGCGCTGGTCGTCGTCGTGATCGGCGCGGTGGTGCTGCACTTCACCCGCTTCGGGCTGTACACCTACGCGGTGGGATCGAGCGAGCTCGCCGCCCGTCGCGTGGGCGTCAAGGTCGACCGCCACCTCATCGCCGTGTACACGCTGTCGGGAGCGCTCGCGGGGCTCGCCGGCATCCTGGCCCTGTCGCAGTTCTCGACCACGGCGATCGCGGGGCAGTCGCAGACGAACCTGAACGTCATCGCGGCCGTGGTGATCGGCGGAACGTCGCTGTTCGGCGGCGTGGGAACGATCTTCGGCACGGTGGTCGGCCTCTTCATCCCCGCGGTGCTGCAGAACGGCTTCGTCATCACCGGCGTGCAGCCCTTCTGGCAGCAGGTCGCCGTCGGCGCGGTCCTCATCACCGCCGTCTACGTCGACCAGGTGCGCCGCACCGCCGCGACCCGCGGCAACACCCAGAGCCTCTGGCGCACCTTCGTCAGAGGTGGCCGTCGCGGGTGAGCCCGCAGCGTCCATAACCCCCAAGAGAGAACGGTCATCACAATGCAGTGGAACAAGAAGGTTCTCGCGTTCGCCACCCTCGGCGCCGCAGCCACCCTCGTCCTCGCCGGGTGCTCCGGCGGCTCGTCGTCGGGATCCGCCTCGGGCGGCGCCGACGGCGGCTACAAGATCGCGTTCGTGCAGGGCGTCGCCGGAGATGAGTTCTACATCTCCATGCAGTGCGGCATCCAGGACGAAGCCGCGAAGGAGGGCGCGACGGTCACGACCCAGGGCCCGGAGAAGTTCGACCCGACGTTGCAGAAGCCGATCGTCGATGCCGTCGTCGCCTCCCAGCCCGACGCGCTGCTGATCGCCCCGACCGACGTCTCGGCCATGCAGGCGCCGATCGCGGCCGCCGAAGCCGCGGGTATCAAGGTCGTGCTCGTCGACACCACCCTCGAAGACCCCTCCGGCGCGGTGTCGCAGATCTCCTCCGACAACGAAGGCGGCGGAGCGGCCGCGTTCGAGGCCATTCAGAAGGCCAACCCCGACGGCGGCAAGGTGCTCGTCGTCTCGGTCGACCCCGGTATCTCGACCACGGACGCGCGCGCCCAGGGCTTCGAGGACGCCGTTGCGAAGGACAGCAAGTTCGAGTCGGTGGGCGTGCAGTACTCGCACAACGAGCCCTCCACCGCCGCCGAGATCGTCACGGCCGCCTTGCAGAAGGACCCCGACATCGTGGGCATCTTCGCCGCCAACCTGTTCGCCGCCGAAGGCTCGGCCACCGGCGTGCAGCAGGCCGGCAAGCAGGGCCAGGTGACCATCGTCGGCTTCGACGCCGGCCCCGCCCAGGTGAAGGCCCTCGAGGCCGGCACGGTGCAGGCGCTCGTCGCGCAGGAGCCCGCCACCATCGGCTCCGACGGCGTGAAGCAGGCCATCGCGGCGCTGAAGGGTGAGGCGACGGAGGAGAAGATCCAGACCGGCTTCACCATCCTCACCAAGGACAACATCGACGGCGACGGGAAGGACGCGGTCTACAAGTCCAGCTGCTGATGCACCCCGGATGCCGGGACCCTCGCGCTCACGCCAGGGTCCCGGCATCCACCCCCGCCCGGAGGCTTCGACAGGCTCAGCCACCGGGCTCGCGCGACCGCAGGTCCCTGAGCCTGTCGAAGGGACCGGGACCCGCGCAACGCTCAGCCACCCGACTCGCGCACCCCACCCCGACACAGAGAAAGACACCACCGTGCCGCTGGCCGACATGCCCACGCTCCTCGCCGCGCATCGCGCGGTCGGGGCCTTCAACTTCATCACCCTCGAGGTCGCCGAGGCCATCGTCGCCGGGGCCGAGGCCGCCGAGACGGGCGTGATCCTTCAGCTGTCGCAGAACGCCATCGCCTTCCACGGCGGTCTCGCGCCCGCGGCCTCCGCCGCCCTCCGGCTCGCCGAGGGAGCCCGCGTCGACGTCGCGGTGCACCTCGACCACGCGACCGACGAGCCGCTCGTCGACGAGGCGCTCGCCGTCGGCATCCGCTCGGTGATGTTCGACGCCGCTCACCTGACGGATGCCGAGAACCTCGAGCGCACCGCCGCCGTCGCCACCCGCGTGCACGCCGCCGGAGCCTGGATCGAGGCCGAGCTCGGCGAGATCGGCGGCAAGGGCGCCCACGCCCCGGGCGTGCGCACCGACGTCGCCGAGGCCGTGCACTTCGTGCGCGAGACGGGCGTCGACGCCCTGGCCGTGGCGGTCGGCAGCGAGCACGCCATGCGGGAGCGCAGCGCGAGGCTCGACGATCGCCTCATCGCGGAGCTCGCCGCCGCCGTCCCCGTGCCGCTCGTGCTGCACGGGTCGAGCGGGGTCGCCGACGCCGGGATCGACGGCGCCGTGCGCGCCGGGATGCGCAAGATCAACATCGGCACGCATCTGAACACCGTGCTGACGACGGCCGTGCGCACCGAGCTCGACCGGGACCCGGATGCCATCGACCCCCGCCGCTGGCTCACTCCCGGCCGCGCCGCGGTCGCCGACGAGGTGCGCCGCTTGCTCGACGTCATCTCGGGGCGCAGCGCCGCCGGGATCGGGACCCACGCATGACGGGCTTCGTCACCCTCACCGCGGCCGGCGCGATCGACGCCACCTACCGAGTTGGTGCCCTGCGTCGCGGCACCTTCACCCGCGCCGACAGCTACACGCGCGAGGTGAGCGGCAAGGGGGTGAACGTCTCGGCCGCCCTCTCCGCGGGCGGGGCCGACACCGCCGCGGTCGTCGTGCTCGGTGCCGATGACGTGCGCTTCGCGCGGTGCGGACTCACCGCCCCCCTGCTGCGCATCGTCGAGGTGCCCGGCGCGACGCGCGTGAACACCTCGATCATCGACGCCGACGGCGCCACCACCAAGGTCAACGCCCCCACTCCGCCCCTGTCGGCGGAGGCGTGGGATGCCACGATCGCGGCGCTGCGCGCGGAACTCGCCTCCCGCACCGCGCCCTGGCTGGTCATCTCGGGCAGCCTTCCGGAACTCGCCGGCACGGGCAGGCTCGTCGGCCTCGACGCGGTGCGCGCGGTGGCGCGGGAAAGCGGCGCGCGTGTCGCGGTCGACACCAGCGGAGCGGCCCTCGACGCGGTGCTCGCCGACCCGGCCGGCGTCGACCTGCTCACCCCCAACGCGGAGGAGCTGTCGGCGGCGGTGGGACGCCCCCTCGGCAGCCTGGGTGACGTCGTCGCCGCCGCGCGAGAGGTCATCGCACGCGGGGTCGGCACGGTCGTCGCGAGCCTCGGCGCCGACGGCCTCGTCGCGGTGACGGCCGACCGAGCGGTCTTCGCCCGCGCCGACGCCCCCGTCGTGGCCAACACCGCCGGGGCCGGGGATGCCGCCCTCGCGGGGTTCCTCCTCGGCTTCACGCGCGATTCCGCCGCGAGCGCCGCCCCGCTCGCCGCCGCCGCGGCATCGGCCGCCGAGTGGGGAGCGCACGCGGTCGCGCACGCCTCGACCCTCGTCTCGGGGCGGCCGCACGGCATCCGGGCGCTGGTGGACGCCGAGCCCGACCTGACGCGGGTTCTCACGCCGGAGGGCGAGGCGTGACCCCTCGCCCGCCTCGATCGAAGGACGACACATGACCCTCACCGCGACCGAGATCGCTCCCGAGATCGCCGCCGCGGTCTCCGACGTCTCGCGCATCCGCACGCGCGCGATCGACCGCGTCGCCTACGCCAACGACGCCTCGCACTACCTCCTCACTCCGGAGGCCGTGGTGATCGCCGCCGACGCCGTCGAGGTCGCCCGCGTCTTGCGGGGGGCCACGGCATCCGGAACCCCCGTCACCTTCCGCTCGGGCGGGACGAGCCTGTCGGGGCAGTCGTCGGGGGCGGGGCTGCTCGTCGATGTGCGCCAGGGCTTCGGACGCATCGACGTGCTCGACGGCGGCCGGCGCGTGCGTTCGCAGCCGGGGGCGACCGTGCGGCAGGTCAACGCGCGACTCGCCCGGCACGGCCACCGCCTCGGCCCCGATCCCGCGAGCGAGGCCGCGTGCACGATCGGCGGGGTCGTCGCGAACAACTCCAGCGGCATGGCGTGCGGCACGGCGGAGAACTCGTACCGCACGCTCGAGTCGCTCGTGCTGGTGCTGGCATCCGGGACCGTCGTCGACACCGCGGACCCCGACGCCGATCGGCTGCTCGCCCAGCGCGAGCCCGCGCTCGTCGACGATTTGATGCGCCTGCGCTCCCGCGTTGTCGGCGATCCCGCGAGCGTCGCGCTCATCGAGCGGCAGTTCGCGATGAAGAACACGATGGGGTACGCCCTCAACGCGTTCCTCGACTTCGACACCCCCGCAGCCCTGCTCGCCCACCTCGTCGTGGGATCGGAGGGGACGCTCGCCTTCGTCGCCGAGGCGACGTTCCGCACGGTGCCCATCCGCCCCGCGATCGCGACGACGCTCGCGGTGTTCCCGACGCTCGACGCAGCGACGCGCTCCCTGCCGGCTCTGGTGTCCACGGGCGCCGCGACGCTGGAGTTGATGGATGCCACGTCCTTGCGCGTCGGCCAGCGACTGGCCGGCACTCCCGCCGCCATCCACGGCTTCGAGGCCACGACGCAGGCGGCGCTGCTCGTGGAGTATCACGCGGACGACGCTCCGGCGCTACGCGAGCTCGCCGCGGCGGGCGCGCGGGTGCTCGCGGAACAGAACTTCCGGGAGACCGCCGCGTTCTCGAGCGACCCCGCCCAGCGCGCCGCCGCGTGGACCTTCCGCAAGGGCCTCTACGCCTCGGTCGCCGGTGCCCGGCCGAGCGGCACGACGGCGCTGCTCGAAGACGTCGTCGTTCCGGTGGAGCGCCTCGCCGACACGTGCGAGGGGTTGCAGGAGCTGTTCGCACGGTTCGGCTACGCCGACAGCGTGATCTTCGGTCACGCCAAGGACGGCAACATCCACTTCATGCTCACCGACCGGTTCGAGGGGGCGAGGGCCCTGGGCCGCTTCGAGGGCTTCACCGACGCGATGGTCGACCTCGTGCTCGACGCGGGCGGCAACCTCAAGGCCGAGCACGGCACCGGACGCGCGATGGCTCCCTACGTGCGACGGCAGTACGGCGACGAGCTGTACGACGTGATGGTGCGGCTCAAGCGTCTGCTCGACCCGAGCGGCATCCTGAATCCCGGGGTGATCATCGACGACGACCCCGGGGCGCACATGCGCCACCTGAAGGCGCCCGTGTCGATCGAGCCCGAGGCCGACCGGTGCGTGGAGTGCGGATACTGCGAGCCGGTGTGCCCGAGCAGGTCGCTCACCCTCACCCCGCGGCAGCGCATCGTCGTGCGCCGGGCGTCGACGGCGGCGCGCGAGCGCGGCGACGGAGCCCTCGTCGCCGAGCTGGAGAAGGACTACGACTACGACGGCGTGCAGACCTGCGCCGTCGATGGCATGTGCCAGACGGCGTGCCCCGTGCTCATCAACACCGGGACGCTGATGAAGCGCTTCCGTCGGGAGGATGCCCACCCGGTGCTGGCCGCGGGATGGTCGGCCGCGGCGACCGGGTGGGGTGCGGTGACGCGGGCGGGGTCGGCCGCGCTCTCCGTGGCGGCGGCGGTTCCGATGCCCGTCGTGCGGACGGTGACGGATGCCGCCCGCGCGGTGCTCGGCACCGACACCGTGCCGCAGTACTCGGCGGAGCTGCCGTCGGGTGGGGCGTCTCGTCGCTCGCTCGGCTCGCGGGTCGGCGCGCCGGGCGTCGAGCCGGTGGCGGTGTTCCTGCCCGCGTGCGTGGGCAGCATGTTCGGGCCCGCCGACGGAATCGGCGCGACCGCGGCGTTCGTGAGACTGCTCGAGCGCGCCGGGGTGGCGGCGGTGGTGCCCGACGGCATCGACGCGCTGTGCTGCGGAACCCCCTGGTCGTCGAAGGGGTACGCGAAGGGCCACGCCACGATGACCGCCCGCGTGCGCGCGGCCGTGCGCTCGGCCTCGCGCGAGGGTGCGTTGCCGGTCGTCTGCGACGCGTCGAGCTGCACCGAGGGGTTCGCGGCGACGCTGCGGGAGGAGGGCGTGGAGGTTCTGGATGCCGTGGCCTTCGCGGCATCCACCCTGCTTCCGGCACTGAGCCCGACGCCGGTGGCGGAGCTGCTGGCCCTTCACCCGACCTGTTCGTCGAAGCAGCTGGGGATCGACCCGGCGCTTCGCGCGGTGGGGGAGGCCGTTGCGACCGAGGTGCGGGTGCCCGACGCGTGGGGCTGCTGCGCCTACGCGGGTGACCGCGGGATGCTGCACCCCGAGCTGACCGAGGCCGCGACCGCGCCCGAGGCGGCCGAGGTCGCCGGGCTCGGCGCCGATGCCTTCGCGTCGTGCAACCGCACGTGCGAGCTCGGGATGACGAAGGCGACGGGGGAGTCGTACGTGCACGTGCTGGAGCTGTTGGAGAAGGCGACGCGACCCCTCGGCTGAGGGGCCGCGTCGACAGGAACGGCGAAGAGCGAGGCGACGCGACGCGGGGTCGCGCCCGCGTCAGAAGCGCCGTGCGTTGGCCAGGACCGGGATCTTCGCACGCACGTCGGCGACCGCGGCCAGGGCCACGGACACGTCGACGACCCGGGTCTCCGGCGCGTCGCCGAGGCGCAGGAGATCGGCCCCGTCGGCGGCGACCACTGCGCTGTACCCGATGCCGGTGGGAGCGCCGACTCCGTCGTCGCGTCCGGTCGTGCGGGGGTCGGCCTGTCCGACCGCGACCACCACGGTCGTGGTGTCGAGCGCGCGGGCGCGCGTGAGCAGCTCCCAGTGCTCGCGCTTGCCGGGGCCCGATCCCCACGACGCGGCCACGAGCACGAGCTGGGCTCCGTCGTCTGCCAGGGCGCGGAAGAGTGCGGGGAAGCGGACGTCGTAGCACGTGGCCACGCCGATGCGCACGCCGTTCAGGTCGAACACCACCCGTCGAGCGCCGGGCTCGACGGCATCCGATTCGCGGTATCCGAACGCGTCGTAGAGGTGGATCTTGTCGTAGGCGGTCTCGGCCGCGCCGGCCACGAGGAGCGTGTTGCGCACGCGCCCGGGGGTGGCGGCGGGGGTGAACATGCCGACGACGACCGTAACGCCCGCCTCGCGGGCGATGCGGCGGACCTCGTCTGCCCACGCGCCGTCGAGCGGCTGGGCGACTTCGGCGAGGTCGGGACCCGCGAAGCGGCACATCACCGCCTCGGGGAAGACGACGAGCGTCGCGCCGTCGGCGGCGGCGCGCGCGGTCTCACGGGCGATGATCGAGAGGTTCTCGAGGGGGTCGGAACCGGCGACGACCTGAGCCAGGGCGATGCGCATGTGAGTCTCCTTCGTACGGGTCACCCCGTGTTGTATACCTGTCGTATGCCTTCTGTTGTGCCCCCCTCGGGCCGAGACCGTGCTCTCGGACACCTTCGCTCGCTGCTCACCGACCCGCAGGTCGAGGGGGGCTTCATCAGCGAGCAGGACGTGGCCGACGCCGTGGGGGTCTCGCGCACCCCGGTTCGCGAAGCGCTCCTGATCCTCGCGTCCGAGGGGCTGGTCGACCTCGAACCCCGCCGCGGAGCCCGTGTCGCGGCCCTCACTCCCCGCGAGACGGCCGAGCTGATGGAGATGCGCGGACTGATCGAGCGGTTCGCGGTGCAGCGCGCCCTGGCCCAGCGGTTGTCGCCGCACGACGCGCTCGCCGAGGTCATGAGGCGCCAGGACGCGGTGACCGAGGGCCTGGACCGCCTGACCTTCGAGCAGGCCCGCGAGTGCATCGAGCTCGACCGGGAGTTCCACCAGACCCTGGTCGACGCCGCCGGCAATTCGCTCATCTCGCGCAGCTACGCGGCTCTGCGCGAGAAGCAGGTGCGGGTCGGGATCTCCGCGCTGCGCATCGGCCCGTCTCGGTGGAACGCCGTGACGCACGAGCACGGCGCGATCGTCGAGGCCCTTCGCGTGGGAGATCAGGCGGCCGCCGAGAAGGCCATCGACGACCACTTGAGCATCACGCTGCGGACGATCCTGACCGGCGCGTAAGGCACGGCCCTCGGCCGGCGCGCGGGGAGCGCTCCGACCGAGGGGACGGGATGCCGTCGGCCTTCACGCCGTGGCGCGTGCTCCGGTCAGCACGTCGAGGTACTCCTCGTCTTCCGCGTGCTGCGGGTTGCGGCCCAGCAGCAGGCCGACGATGGTGAGCACGGCGGCGACGCCGAGGTAGATCGCCGGAGCCACCCAGCTGCCGGTCGCGCTCAGCAGTGCCGTGAAGATCACGGGAGCCAGAGCGCCGCCGAACACGCCGGCGATCGTGTAGGCCAGGGACGAGCCCGTGTAGCGCAGGCGCGGGCTGAACTGCTCGGTGATGAACGCGGCCTGCGGGCCGTACATGAACGAGTGGATGGCGAGACCCACGACGACGCCCAGGATGAACAGCGGCTGCGAGCCGCCGCCGATCATGAGGAAGAACACGAACGGCCAGCCCGCGGCGGCCACGGCGGCGATCCCGTACAGCAGACGGCGGTTGACCATGTCGCTGATCCATCCCGCGAGGGGGATGAGCGCCAGCTGGAAGGCCGAGCCGATGAGGGTGGCGGTGAGCACCTGCGAGCGTTCCATGCCGAGCTGCGTGAGCCCGTAGGTCAGGGTGAAGACGGTGAACATCGCGTAGAGGATGTCGGGGGCGAGGCGGCACAGGATGGCCGCGAGAAGGCCGCGACCCTCGAGGCGGAACACGTCCTTGATGGGAGCCTCGGGCCGGTCGCCGGACTGCTCGATGGCGCGGAAGATCGGGGTGTCTTCCAGGGCGAGGCGGATCCACAGGCCGAAGGCGACGAGGACGGCGGACAGCAGGAACGCGACGCGCCAGCCCCACGCGAGGAACTGCTCGTTGGAGAGGGTGAGGGTCAGGACGGCGAGAACACCGTTGGCCAGCAGGTTTCCGGCGGGCGGGCCGACCTGTGCGGCGGAGGCCCAGAAGCCGCGGCGCCGCGGGGTTCCGAACTCGCTCGAAAGCAGGACGGCGCCACCCCACTCGCCGCCGACGCCGACGCCCTGGGCGAAACGCAGCAGCACGAGGATCACGGCCGCGAGCGGGCCGATGGCGCCGTAGGTGGGGAGGACGCCGATGAGGAAGGTCGCGATGCCCACCAGGAGGAGGGTGATGACGAGCACCTTCTTGCGACCGATCTTGTCGCCGAGACGGCCGAACACGATGCCGCCGACCGGGCGCGAGAGGTAGCCCACCGCATAGGTGGAGAACGCCAGCAACGCGCCCGTGAGCGGGTCGCTCTCCGGGAAGAACAGCGCCGGGAACACGACGGCCGCGGCGGCGGAGTAGACGGCGAAGTCGTACCACTCCAGGGCCGTGCCGGTGAGGCTGGCGGTGTACGCCTTGGCGAGCGAGCGCGTGCGCTCCCGGCCGCCCGGTACAGCGTTTCGAACGTTCGACATGAGAGTCCCATCTGGTGGCGGCGAAGCGAGTCGCCGCGTTTTCGTTTCCCTCATACTTCCTGTATACAAAACGTATACGCAACCGATGCGGCGAAATTTTCCCGCGTCGTAACAATGGGAAGAGGCGACGTGACCGCTCTGGAATTCGAGATCATCGGCGAGGGCACCCTCGTCTCCGTCGAGGTGACGCACATGTACAACGCCGGCTACGCCGGTCGCGACCAGGCGGCCGTGAAGCACCACATCGACGAACTGGCCGAGCTGGGAGTGCCGGCACCCACCACCACCCCCTCGCTGTACCCGGTTTCGTCGTACCTGGCCCGGCAGAGCGACCGGGTCGAGGCGCAGCACGAGCGCACCTCCGGCGAAGCCGAGTGGGGCATCGTCATCGTCGGCCCGGGCGAGGACGACGTGCTTCTGACCGTCGCCTGCGACCACACCGACCGCGCCCTCGAGGTGCACGGGGTCGCATGGAGCAAGAACGCCGGCCCCGACATGCTCGGCCGCCGCGCCTGGCGTCTGTCGTCTCTTGCGGGTCGGGCCGACGACCTGCGCCTGCGGGCGTGGGTGGGCGCCGAGCGCACGCTGATCCAGGACGGCCGGGTCGGCGAGCTCCTCTCGCCGCAGTACTGGCTCGAGGTGCTGGCCGAACGGGGCGAGCGCCAGGAGGGCGTAGCCCTCATCTCGGGCACGATCCCGATGATCGCGGGCGTCGACCAGTTCAGCGACCGCTGGGAGGTCGAGCTGCTCGATGAGAGCACGGGGGAGTCCAGCGTCGTTCGCTACGACGTCGACCGGATGCCGACGCCGATCGGCTGAGATCCCTTTCGCTCGACGGCCACCGGCCCCGCGCGACGAAGGCCCGGACCCGCGAGGTCCGGGTTTTCGTCATTCGTCCGCGACGAGCGTCAGTCCGCCGCCGGCACCAGCCGCAGCGCACCGGATGCCATGATCTCGAGGCCGACGGCATCCAATCCGTCCACCACCAGGTCGGCGTGCAGCTCCTCGTCGGCCGTGGTTCCGGTCAGGGCGATCACGGCGCACCCCGCCGCGCGGGCGGCAGCGATTCCGGCGGGGGCATCCTCGACGACGAGGCAGTGCGACGGGTCGACACCCAGTCGGGTGGCGGCGAGGAGGAACGGCTCGGGGTCGGGCTTGCCGTGGACGACGTCGTCGACCGTGACGAAGACGTCGGGCTGGTCGTAGCCGGCCGCGGCCAAGCGTGCCGTGGCGATGGGCACCGAGCCCGACGTCACGATCGCGCGGCGGTCTGCGGGCACCGAGGCGAAGAACGCGGCGGCGCCCCGGATGGGCGCGAGGCCCACGGCATCCGTCACCTCGAGGTCTGTGACGTGGGCGAGCGCCTCGGCGTGACGGTCGGGGGGCAGCAGCAGGCTCACGAGCGTGCGCGCGGGCTGGCCGTGATTGGCGTGCAGGGCCTCCATCGAGACGTCGAAGTGCTCCGCGAAGCGCCGCCAGGAGCGGGCGACGGATGCCGTGGAGTCGACGAGGGTGCCGTCGAGGTCGAACAGCACGGCGTCGAATTCGCGCGCGAAGATCGCGGCTCCCGCGTCGAGCGGGCGGCGGATGCCGAGGGCGGGCAGCGCGCGGGCGAGCTGCTGCGCGGTCGTGAGCTCGGCGTCGACGGCGACCACGGGCACGGCGGGCGCGACCGGAGGGACGTCCACGCGGTGCGCGTCGCGGGCGGCGCCGCGCGCGACGCGGCGTGATGCCAGGATCTCCGGATCCCCGTCGACGTGGAGGACGACCGGTTCGGTGGGGAAGAGCGCGTCGCGCAGCGCCTGCCAGTCGTCGCCGCCGGTGAGCTCGGCGGTGAAGGGGGCCACGACGACCACGCGGCCCGCGGTCGAGAGGGCGTCGGCGGCCGTCGCACGCAGCGCGGCGTAGCGACCGGCGCGGATGACGCCGGCGTGCCGGGAGGTGAGCCAGTGCCCGCCGAGGGCATCGGCGGGGAGGGCTTCGAGCAGCGGCGTGGTCACGCTGTCGAGGTCGACCAGGGGTGCCCGCAGTTCGGCGGCGAGGGCGCGTCCGAGCGTGCTCTTGCCGCTGCCGGCGGGGCCGGCGACGACGACGGCGAGCGGTTCGGGTATTTGACACGGCGACGGCATACCTCCACCATAGACGTAGCAAGTCACCGGTGTCATGCTCGTCATTCCGGGACTCGAAGAGGTTCCGGAGAGGACGGCCGCTCATGCAAGACACCGGTGACATGGATGCCGCCGAGCCACGACTGCACGGAGGGATCGACCTCGGCAGCACGGGCATCAAGATGCTGGTCATCGACGACTCCGGCGCCGAGATCGCGGGGGCGCAGGTACCGACCCCGTGGCGCGTCGGGGCCGGCGGCACGACCGACATCGACGCCGACGACCTGCTGTCGGCCGTGCGCACGCTCATGGACCTCGTCGACGCCGAGCTCGCGGCGGTGTCGTCTGCTCCGTTGACGTCGCTCGCGGTGGCGGGCATGGGTGAGACCGGCATCCTGATCGATGCCGACGGCGCGGCGGCAGCGCCCGGCTTCGCGTGGTTCGACCCGCGGGGGTGGGAGCAGATCGCCGCCTTCCCCGCCGAGGTGCGCGAGGAGTTCGCCGGGCGCACCGGCCTGCCGCTCGGCGCGCAGGTCAGCGTCGCCAAGCTCGCGTGGCTGCGCGACCAGGGCACCGACCTCGCGGGGCTGCGCTGGCTCGACCTGCCCGAGTTCGTCGTCGCCGCCCTCGGCGGAGACGTGGCGCTCGAGCTCTCCCTCGCCTCGCGCACCGGCCTCATCGATCAGGACTCCGGCGCCGCCTGGCCCGCGATGCTCGACGCCCTCGGCGTCACCGTCGACCTGCTCCCTCCGCTGCGAGGAGGAGGGACGGCCTGGGGAACGGCATCCACCGCGTTCGGGCCCCGCGTCGCGGGAGCCGCGCTCACGGTCGCCGGGCACGACCACCTCGTCGCCGCTCAAGCCAACGGCACCCTGGATGCCGACGGGTACCACGTCTCGCTCGGCACGGCCGAGGTGCTGCTGCGGGTGCTCGACGAGCCCCTCGGCTTCGCCGCACGCCGGCGCCTCGCCGATGCGCTCATCAACGAGGTGCGCCATGTCGTCCCCGGCAAGCACGTGCTCGTCGCCGGGGTGAAGACCGGTCTGCTGCTGCGCCGGGTGCTGCACGCCGCCGGTATCGGCGATCGCGCCGGTCGCGACGCGCTGGATGCCGCGGTCATGACGCTCCCCGTCGAGGGGGAGCTGCCGCCCGGGGCGATCGAGGTCACCGGCGCCCGCAACGACGACGGCGTGCTCCGGCTGACGCTGCACGCCGAGGCGAGCCCGGCCGAGATCTTCGGCGCGGTGCTGCGGCACAGCAACGACGAGATCGCCGCGCTCATCGCCGCGATGGACCGCGAGGTGGCCCCGGCGACCCACGCGACCCTCACCGGGGGATGGGCGGGCATGGCCTCCGTCCGCCGCGCCCGCTGCGAGGTTCTCCCGAACGTCGCCCTGTCCACCCGCGAGCAGGACGTCGCGTGGGGAGCCGCCGACCGGGCGCGACGCCTCGTCACGGCATCCGTCCCCTCCTGACCCCGACCCCGCACCGACCTCCGCGCTCACCTGCGCGATGACCCCAGAGAAGAGAGATCATGAACGCACTCACCACGCTCGAGCGCCGCGCGCTCCAGTCCATCAGCACCCCCGACGGCCATATGCTCATCGTCGCCGCCGACCAGCGCAACGGCATGAAGGCCGCCATCAAGGACGCCCCGAACGGCTCCGACGCGATCTCGCGCGAAGAGCTCGCCGAGGTGAAGGCCGACCTCGTGCGCCACCTCGCCAACCACGCCCCCGCGATCCTGCTCGACCCCGAGGTCGCGCTTCCACAGATCGTCGACGACGGCGTGCTCGCGCGCGACACCGCCCTCGTCGTCGGTCTCGACGCCTCGGGCGCCGAGACGGTCGACGGCCTCAAGTACACGCGCTACGTTCCCGGGACCACGCCGCACTCCATCCGCGAGCAGGGCGCGGACGTCGCCAAGATGCTCTGGTACACCCGCCCCGACAAGCAGGATGCCGACTCCCGCGTCGCGCACGAGATCCGCGACCTCGTGAAGGCGTGCGACGAAGAGGGGCTGCTCCTCATCGTCGAGCTGCTCACCTACCAGCTCGAGGACGAGAGCGACGAGGAGTACCGGGCGAAGTTCGCCGACCTCGTCGTGGACGGGGCCGCCCTGGCGGTGGCCTGCGGTGCGAAGATCCTGAAGCTCCAGTACCCCGGATCGGCCGAGGCCAGCGCCCGCGTGACCGAGGCCGCGCAGGGCGTGCCGTGGGCCGTGCTCTCGGCCGGCGTCGACCACGAGACCTTCATCGAGCAGGTGCGCACCGCCGTCGCGAACGGCGCCTCGGGTGCCATGGCCGGTCGGTCGCTGTGGAAGGACAGCCTCTCGATCGACGCCGACCGCCGCGAGGAGCTGCTCTCGGGCCGTGCGCTTCCTCGCCTGCGCGAGCTGGCCGACGCCGTCGACGGTCGCTGAGGTGACCCCGCCCGCCCGGCGGCGGCTCCGTCATCCGGTCGTGTCCGACTCCCCTCGGGCCGGCTCGCCGCGGGTGCACGCGGGAGACGGATGCCGCCGGGCCGGGCGGGCGGGCGGGTCGCTCCGAGACGCCGGTCGCGCGATGTCCGCGCGCGCGACCGGCGACGGCACGGCATCCGTCCGCCGTGCCGCGGCGCGGAACGAGTGCTCGGCCCGGCGGATAGGGTTGCACGTCGAAGCCCCCACACGCCCACACCCCGGAGGTGCCTCGTGACCACGATGCGCGACGTCGCCCTGCGGGCCGGGGTGAGCACGAAGACCGTGTCGCGCGTGTTCAACGACGACCCGCACGTGCTGCCCGACACCCGCGCCCTCGTCGAGGCCGCCATGCGCGAGCTCAACTACGTGCCCAACGCCCTGGCGACCACCTTCCGCGCCGGACGCGCCTCGGTCATCGGGGTCGCCGTTCCCGACGTCGTCGACCCGTTCTTCGCCGCGATCGCGCGCGCGGTGGAGGACACCGCGCGCCGCCACGGACTGTCGACCCTCGTCACGAGTCTGGGCGAGAACCCCGACGACGAGCGGCCCGCCCTGGAGTCGCTCCTCGGCCGTCAGCTCACGGGGCTGGTGATCGCCCCCGTCGGCACCGATCACTCGTGGCTCGAGAGGTGGCGCGGACACACCCCGATCGTGTTCGTCGACCGCGCCCCGGTCGACCTGCTCACCGACACGTTCACCGAGAACGACGAGGCCGGCGCGCACCTGGCCACCACTCACCTGCTCTCGCACGGGCACCGCCGCATCGCCTACGTGGGCGACATGGTGCACCTCTCGACCGAGACCAACCGCGTCGAGGGCTGGCGACGGGCCCTGCGTGACGCCGGCGTCGACGTCGACGAGCGACTCGTCGCCTCGCAGGTCTCCGACCGTGCCTCGGCGGCGTCCGCCCTCCAGCGTCTCCGCAGCCTCGACGAGCCGCCCACGGCCCTCTTCTCCGCCAACGCCCGGTCGTCGATGGCTCTCGCCCACGTGCTGCGCGGCGATCCGCTGCCCTTCGTCGGCTTCGGCGACTTCCCCATGGCCGACACGCTCACCCCGTCGGTCACGGTGATCGACCAGGATCCGCGTCGCATCGGTGCGCTCGCCGCCGAGCGCGTGTTCGCGCGCCTGCAGCCCGACGCCGGCCTCGGCCTCGACGAGGTCACGGTGATCGACGTCTCGCTCGTCGAGCGGGAGTCCTGCGCGCTCTGACCGCGGGTCGAGCACGGGGAGGAGAGCGGCGCAAGCGCTCGCCCGACGCCGGGCGCGCGCGATAGGAAGAGGGTCCACCGCCACCGCTCCCGAGAAGAGGGCTCCGATGACGACCTCCCCGCACCCCGAACGCCGCGCCGCCGATCGGACGGAGGTGACGTCGTGAGGCTCACCGACACCAGTGATCTGTGGTGGAAGACCGCCGTCTTCTACAACCTCGACGTCAAGACCTACCTCGATGCCGACGACGACGGTGTCGGCGACCTGCGCGGCCTCGCGCAGCGCCTCGACCACCTCGCCGAGCTCGGCGTGACGTGCCTGTGGCTCGCGCCGTTCTACCCGTCTCCGCAGCGCGACAACGGCTACGACATCGAGGATTACTACGGCGTCGATCCGCGCTACGGCTCGCTCGGCGACATGGTCGAGGTGCTGCGCACCGCCCACGACCGCGGCATGCGGGTGATCGTCGATCTCGTCGTCAACCACACCTCCGACCGGCATCCGTGGTTCCAGCAGGCGCGGCAGAGCCCCGACAACCGCTACCGGCACTTCTACCAGTGGAGCGACGAGGTGCCCGACGACGCCCCCGCGAGCATGTTCCCCGACGTCGAGGACGGCGTGTGGTTCTTCGACGACACGGCCGGGCAGTACTACAAGCACTCGTTCTACCGTCATCAGCCCGACCTCGCCACCGACCACCCCGAGGTGCGCGAGGAGATCGCCAAGGTCATCGGTTTCTGGCTGGAACTCGGTATCGACGGATTCCGTGTGGATGCCGTGCCCCACCTCATCGACGGCGATGCGGGGCCCGAGCACGACTTTCTCCGCGCGCTGCGGGGCTACGTCTCGCGTCGCAGCGGTCACGCCATGATGCTCGGCGAGGTCAACCTCCCCTACGACGAGCAGCTGCGTTTCTTCGGCGACGCCGACGGCGACGAACTGACCATGCAGTTCGACTTCGTCGCCAACCAGCGGCTCTACCTCGCCCTCGCCCGTCAGGATGCCACGCCGCTGCGGGAGGCGCTGGAGTCGCGGCCCGAGATCGCCCGCGGCAACCAGTGGGGCAATTTCGTGCGCAACCACGACGAGCTGACCCTCGACCAGCTCTCGGAGACGGAGCGCGAGGAGGTCTTCGCCGCGTTCGCCCCGGAGAAGGGGCAACGCATCCACGGACGCGGAATCACGCGCCGGCTGCCGGCGATGCTCGACGGCGACCCGCGCCGCATCCGCATGGTCTACAGCCTGACCTTCTCGCTGCCGGGAGCGCCGGTGCTGTACTACGGCGAGGAGATCGGCATGGGGGAGAACCCGAGCATCGAGGGCAGCCGATCCGCGGTGCGCACGCCCATGCAGTGGACCGGGGCTCCCGACGCGGGTTTCTCCGGCGCCGACGAGCTCATCGCCGACGTCGTCCCCGGCGGCTTCGCGCCCGAACACGTGAACGTCGCGCAGCAGCGCCGTGATCCTGACTCGATGCTGCGGTTCGTGCAGAACCTCGTGCGCCAGTACCGGGCCTCGCCCGAGATCGGATGGGGGGAGCTCGGCATCCTGGATCAGCCGCACGCGTGCGTGCTGGCCCACTCGGTGTCGAGCGAGCTCGGCATGCTCGTCGCGGCGCACAACTTCGCCCCCGACGGGCGGACGTTCCGGCTGCGCGTCGAGGGGGCGGATGCCGGGGGATGGAGCATCGTCGAGCTGCTCGACGATGCGGGCGGGGCCCGGCCGCTGGACGGCGACGGGTTCGACGTGACGCTCGACGGCTACGGGTACCGGTGGTGGCGGGTGATCCGGCCGGGGGAGCGGCGCATCGCCTGAGGGCGCGCACACCGGAGGAGTGAACGGACGCGGCGCCCCCCAATGGCGCCGCGCCCGTCACCGAGCGGATCGGGAAGCCTCTCCCGATCCCTCGCGCGCAGGGGTTCCCCCACGTCCGCCCGGCGCGCGGTCTGATCCATAAAAGCACAGCGTCCCGTAATTAGCACCCGGGGGGTGGTCGTAAATACGACCTTGGGTGATTCGGAGGGTCGTCTACGATCGGAAGGTGGGTCGCGGCGCAGTCGGACCACCCTCCCGGTACTCCCGTCGAGTGGTGGCGAACGTGGATCGCCTGCGGAGGGCCAAGGGGCTCACCGTCGGCGAGCTGCTCAGCCGCGCCGGAATGACGAAGAGCTACTACCAGTCGCGCGCCGGCTTCTCGCTGCCTTACAACACGAACGACCTGGAGGCCCTCGCGGGTGCGCTCGGCGTCTCGCCCGAGGAGCTCGCGAGCCCCGAGACGGCGCCGCGGGTCGAGATGCGCGTTCCGGCCGCACCCCTGGCATCCCGCGTCCGACGGCTCATCCTGGCTCGAGGGGCCACCTCCGACGAGCTGCTCGCGCACCTCGACGGCATCGACCCGGCGGCCGCCGACAGCGCTCGCACGCTCCTCGCCGACGGTGCCACCAGCGTCGTGCTCGACGAGGAGGTGCTGCGTCTCATCACCCAGTGGGGCGACGTGCCCACCGAGTACCTCACCGACTACACCGACGCCGCGGTGACGGACCGGACGGATGCCGAGCTCGACCTGCGCGACGCGATGCGCGAGGCCGGGGCCAGCAGCATCCGGTTCCGCGCCCTCGGCGAGATGTCGCCCGACGCCCTGCGCGCCATCGCCCAGTCGCTGCGGAACAGGCCGCCGGCGACATGAGCGACCGCGACGGGGGGAGGGCGGTGACCGAGGCGGATCTGCTGGCGAGAGTGCAGGCGCGGGTCGACCGCGCGATCGCGCGCGCGGAGCTGACGGCGGACATGGGGTTCGACGACGTGGTGCGCGCGGTCGAGCGCGCCGTCGGCATCCGTCTCCGGATCATCCGCGAGATCGACACGAGCGGATGGGGGACGCTCACCGGCTACCTCACCTTGTTCGCCGACCGGGGCGAGGCGAGCATCCACGTGCGCGCGTCGGACGCGACGCTGTACAGCCAGTTCGCCGCCTCGCACGAGCTCGGCCATCTGCTCGACGACGCGCACTGCACCGGGCCCCTGCACGAACCCGGCGCGCGCGAACGCTCCTCGGTCGCGCCCCACGACAACCCGACGCTGACGACGCCCGAGTTCGAGGCCGAACTCGTCGCCGAGCACGTCGCCCACCGCATCGCCCGTCTGCTGTACGCGAGCCCCCGGGTGGCCGAGTCGTCGTGGTGACCGTTCTGCTCATCGACGCGGCTCTCATCGCTCTGCTCCTGCTCGTCGTGGCGCGCGCCCGTGCCGCCCGGCTGCAACCGCGGGCGCGGATCGCGTGGCTCGCGGGTCTCGTCGGCGCCCTCGCGCTGCTGACGCAGGGCA
This sequence comes from Microbacterium phycohabitans, assembly GCF_032464935.1. NCBI lineage: Bacteria > Bacillati > Actinomycetota > Actinomycetes > Micrococcales > Microbacteriaceae > Microbacterium > Microbacterium phycohabitans. The sequence continues at coordinate 216,080 of NZ_JAWDIT010000005.1, read as the reverse complement.
CGGTCATCCCCCTCGACGTGCTCGACGGTCTGCTCGGCGGCACGAACGTGCTCAAACTCGTGCAGGGCGTGCTCACGATGGTGGCGCTGTGGCTCGGCATCCAGGCGGGGATCGCGCCCGTGACAGCGCGTGTCTTGACGCTGCGCTGGCGCTTCCCGGCGATCCTGGCGGGGGTGTTCGCCGTGGTGTTCTTCGTCGCCCTGCCCGAGCGCGGACCGACGTCGTTCCGCTTCATCGAAGACGCCGTCACCACCTCGACGGGGGCCTGGGTGTACGGCGTGGTCCACATGGCCGGCATCGCCCTCGTCGGGGTGCTGCTGTGCGTGTCGGCCCGGGTCTCGCTCCCGGGCGTGCGGGGGTTCTTCCGGGCCGGGGCCATCGGCATCGTGCTCGGCTGCGTGAGCGAGATCGTCGACCTCACCCTGACGCGGTTCTTCGCTCCCGTCCCGGTGGTCAGCGCCCTCTTCGACCCGCTCTTCTACCTCGGCGTTCTCGCCTTCGTCATCGGGATCTTCCGCGCCTCGCGCATGACCGGTCGCATCCGTCGTCGCGGCGAAGCGCTGCTCGACGACCTCGATGCCGTCGCCGCGCGGCGCGGGGTCGCGAGCCTGCCGGGACTGACCGACGAGCCGTCCACCGACACGCGGCTGCACGCGCTGCGCGTGGCCGTCGAGGATCACGCCATCGCGACCTCGTCGCCGCTGAGCGCCCCGGAGCGCGCGCTCCTCGACGACATCGACGCCCACCTCACCCGCCGACCCACGGGAGCCCGCCCATGATCCGCCCCCTCGCCCTCGGCGCCGGAGTCGTCGTCGCCACCGTCGCCCTCGCCCACACCGCGCTCGCCGGCTACGTCGCCCGTCGGCTCATCGCCCCGCGCGCGGCGAAGGTCTACGGCCCCGTCACCATCGCGGGCGACACGGTCACCGTGCCCGCTACGCTGGAGAGCCGCGAGCCGGGCACCTACGGCCTGTGGCTCGACGACGGTCGGCACGTGGTGACCGGCGAACCGCTCCGAGTCGAGAAGGACCGGGTCGTGCGCGAGCTCGCGTCGCGCCCGGACGGACTCGCCGACGGCGCCGCCGTGGCGACCTGGACCTCGCAGAGCATCGGCTTCCCCGAAGACGTCGGGCCCACGCGGCACGTCTCCGTGCCGCTGCGGCGCGGCGGGGTCGCCGAGGCGTGGGAGATCGGCGAGCCCGACACGGCCGACGGGCGCTGGACGATCCACGTGCACGGGCTGCGGTCCAGCCGCAACGGAGCACTGCGATCGGCGCCGGCGGCGGTGGATGCCGGATGGATGGCGCTCGTGGTGTCGTACGCCGGCGACGAGGAGTGCGCCCCCGCCGATGCCCTGCCCTCCACGCTGGGCACGCGCGAGTGGCGCGACGTCGACGACGCGATCGCCTACGCCCTCTCGCGCGGGGCCCGCGAGATCGTGTTGGTGGCGTGGTCGATGGGCGGCACGATCGCGATGCTCGCGCTCGAGCACTCGGCGCACCGCGAGGCGATCGTGGGACTGGTCCTCGTGGCCCCGGCGCTCGACTGGCCGCGGGTCGTCGACAACGCCGTGGCGAACGCCCACCTGCCGCGCACGGTCGCGGCGGCGTCGATGCGCGTGCTCGGCAGCCGCCTCGGTGCGCGGGCCCTCGGCCTCGTCGAGGCGGTCGACGCGCGAGCTCTGACGTGGGTGGGGGATTCGCGGCCCGGGCCCGGGGTGCCGACGCTCATCGTGCACAGCCGCGTCGACCCCGTCGTGCCCTTCTCGGGATCGGTGGCGTTCGTCGAACGGCATCCGGATGCCGAGCTCGTGGCCTTCGACGCGACCGGTCACTGCAACGAGGCCAACCAGGAGCCGGAGCGCTTCCACGACACGATCGCCGGCTGGCTGCGCGCCCGCGGAAGGACCGGGGATCGCGTGGGTACCGGTGGCTTCGACGGGCTCAGCCACCTGGGTTCGCGGGGTGGTCGCTGCGTCGTCGAAGGTCCCTGAGCCTGTCGGAGGCCCCTGAGCCTGTCGAAGGGACCGGAGATCGCGCGGGTGCCGGTGGCTTCGACGGGCTCAGCCACCTGGGTTCGCGGGGTGGTCGCTGCGTCGTCGAAGGTCCCTGAGCCTGTCGAAGGGACCGGGCCCCCTGACAGGGCCGGCGTTCAGGCGCCGATGACGCCCGCGATCGCCCCGCGCGCCCCGCGCTCGGCCAGCGCCGCGCGGGCGGCGAGGTAGGCCTCTCGCAGGCGGGCATCCTGCCCGAGGTCGCCGAACACCGGCGTGTAGTCGAGCAGCGACGCCGGGTCATCGGCGACGATCGCCCGCAGCTCGTCGAGGCGGCTGTCGACGGCCGGCGTCTGCTCGCCGGTCTCGGTGCGCCCCTCGAGGAACACGCTCCAGCCGGCCAGCACCAGCGCCGCGTGGTCGATGCGGCCGCCCGAGGCGAGCTGTTCGCGCACGACGGGCAGGAGGAACTTCGGCAGTCGATCGGACCCGTCGACGACCTGACGCGCGAGCGTGTCACGGATCGCCTCGCTGCCGAACCGCGCGATGAGCTCGTCGCAGTACGCGTCGAGGTCGATTCCGGGCACCGGACGCAGCGTCGGGATCGCCTCGTCGTGCATGTACCCCTGCAGGAAGTCGATGAACAGCGGGTCGGTGCACACCTCGTGCACGTAATGGGCGCCCGAGAGGATGCCGAGGTAGCTCATCGCCTGGTGCGACGCGTTGAGCAGGCGCAGTTTCATGAGCTCGTAGGGCTCGACGTCGCCGACCAACTGCACGCCGACCTCGTCGAAGGGCGGGCGGCCGCAGGCGAAATCGTCTTCGAGCACCCACTGCGCGAACGACTCGCTGCGCACGGGCCAGCGGTCCCGGATGCCGAACTCCTCGGCGACCGCGGCTCGGGTCTCATCCGTGGTGACCGGCGTGATGCGGTCGACCATCGAGTTCGGGAACGTCGCGTTCTCGGCGATCCAGGCGGCCAGCTCCGCATCGCGGCGCTCCGCGAAGCCCAGGAGGGCGGCGCGGGCGACGTGGCCGTTGCCCTGGATGTTGTCGCACGACATGACCGTGAACGCCGGGATGCCGGCATCCCGCCGCCGACGCAGGCCCTCGGTCAGCAGGCCCATGACGCTGCGGGGGGAGTCGGAGCCCTCGAGGTCGGCGAGGGTGGCCTCGTCGCGCGGAGCGTAGGCGCCGGTGGCGTCGTCGATGCCGTAACCGCCCTCGGTGATGGTGAGCGAGACGATCGCGGTGTCGGGGTGGGCGAGCTTCGCGATGACCGCCTCGGGGTCGTCGGGGACGAAGAGGTACTCGACGATCGAGCCGACCACGCGGGCCGTCGAGGTGCCGTCGGGGGCGGTGATGACGAGCGTGTAGAGGTCGTCCTGGGCGGAGAGGGCGTCGCGCATGGCCGCGTCGAACGACAGGACGCCGACCCCGCACAGTGCCCACTCGTCGTGGCCCGCCTCGAGCAGACGGTCGAGGTACATGGCTTCGTGCGCGCGGTGGAAGCCGCCGACACCGAAGTGCACGATCCGCGCCCGCACGGTCGCGCGGTCGTAGGTCGGCACGGACACGTTCGCCGCGAGGGAGGGGAGGGCAGCGGCGGTGAGTTCGGTCATGCGGGGCTCCGTGGGGTGGGGGTCGGGGCGCGTGAGTCGCCAGGTTCTGTCGCTTCCCGCGGCGACGTTCGTCGGCAGTTCGCGCGGGGTGGCGGAAGGGGCGGGTCCCGGTCCCTTCGACAGGCTCAGGGACCTGCGGTCGAGCGAGCCCGGTGGCTGGGCTTGTCGAAGCCTTCGGGTGGGAGGGTGTGTCCCGGTCCCTTCGACAGGCTCAGGGACCTGCGTTGGCGCGAGCCCGGTGGCTGGGTTTGTCGAAGCCTCCGGGCGGGAGGGTGTCTCCCGGTTCCTTCGACAGGCTCAGGGACCTTGCGTTGGCGCGAGCCCGGTGGCTGGGCTTGTCGAAGCCTTCGGGCGGGAGGGATGCCGGGACCCTGGCGTCACGCGAGGGTCCCGGCATCCGGGGTGCATCAGCAGCTGGACTTGTAGACCGCGTCCTTGCCGTCGCCGTCGATGTTGTCCTTGGTGAGGATGGTGAAGCCGGTCTGGATCTTGGCTTCCGTGGCCTCACCCTTCAGCGCCGCGATGGCCTGCTTCACGCCGTCGGAGCCGATGCTGGCGGGCTCCTGCGCGACGAGCGCCTGCACCGTGCCGGCCTGCAACGCCTTCACCTGGGCGGGGCCGGCGTCGAAGCCGACGATGGTGACCTGGCCCTGCTTGCCGGCCTGCTGCACGCCGGTGGCCGAGCCTTCGGCGGCGAAGAGGTTGGCGGCGAAGATGCCGACGATGTCGGGGTCCTTCTGCAAGGCGGCCGTGACGATCTCGGCGGCGGTGGAGGGCTCGTTGTGCGAGTACTGCACCCCGACGGATTCGAACTTGCTGTCCTTGGCGACGGCGTCCTCGAAGCCCTGGGCGCGCGCGTCGGTGGTGGAGACGCCGGGGTCGGTGGAGACGACGAGCACCTTGCCGCCGTTGGGGTTGGCCTTCTGGATGGCCTCGAACGCGGCCGCTCCGCCGCCTTCGTTGTCGGAGGAGATCTGCGACACCGCTCCGGAGGGGTCTTCCAGGGTGGTGTCGACGAGGACGACCTTGATGCCGGCGGCTTCGGCGGCGGCGATCGGCGCCTGCATGGCGGAGACGTCGGTCGGGGCGATGAGCAGCGCGTCGGGCTGGGAGGCGACGACGGCGTCGACGATCGGCTTCTGCAACGTCGGGTCGAACTTCTCCGGGCCCTGGGTCGTGACCGTCGCGCCCTCCTTCGCGGCTTCGTCCTGGATGCCGCACTGCATGGAGATGTAGAACTCATCTCCGGCGACGCCCTGCACGAACGCGATCTTGTAGCCGTCCGAGCCGGCCGAGGCGCCGCCCGAGGCCGTGCCGCCGGAGCAGCCCGCCAGGGTCAGGGTCGCCGCCATGCCGAAGACCGTCAGGGCGGTCGCCTTCTTGTTCCACTTCATTGTGATCACCGTTTCTTGGGTCGGGGTGTGGGGTTGTGATGGGGACGGGATGCCGCCGCGGCTCAGCCGCGCCGACCTCCGCTGAGGAACTTGCGCCAGAGGCCCTGCGAGTTGCCGCGCGTGGCTGCGGTGCGGCGCACCTGGTCGACGTACACCGCGGTGATGAGGACCGCGCCGACGGCGACCTGCTGCCAGAAGGGCTGCACGCCGGTGATGACGAAGCCGTTCTGCAGCACGGCGGGGATGAACAGGCCCACGACGGTGCCCATGATCGTGCCGACGCCGCCGAAGAGCGAGGTGCCGCCGATCACGACGGCCGCGATGACGTTGAGGTTCGTCTGCGACTGTCCGGCGATCGCGGTCGTGGAGAACTGCGAGAGCGAGAGGATGCCGCCGAGCCCGGCCAGGGCGCCCGAGATCGTGTAGATCTTGATCAGCTGCGCGTCGACCTTGACGCCGACCCGGCGGGCGGCGATCTCGCTCGAGCCGACGGCCAGCGTGTACAGGCCGAAGCGCGTGTAGTGCAGCACGATCGCGCCGATCACGACGACCACGAGGGCGATGACGCTGATGATCGGGACGCTGCCGAAGACGTTGCCGTAGCCGATGGAGACGGTCAGCACGGTGGGCACGTCGCGGATGTCGACGCCGCCGGTGAGGATCTGTGCGAGGCCCAGTGCCATGCCGAGCGAGCCGAGCGTGACGATGAGCGGCGGGATCTTCGCCTTGGCGATGAGGAAGCCGTTCAGCAGCCCCCAGCAGACGCCGCTCAGGATCGCGACCAGGATGCCGACGATCGCGACGCCCCAGCCCTCCCCGCCCATCGCCCGCATGACGAGGGCCGCGACGACCCCCGAGAACACCAGCACCGAGCCGACGGACAGGTCGATGCCGGCGGTGATGATGACGTACGTCATCCCGACCGCGAGGACGGCGAGGATCGAGGCGTTCTGGATGATGAGGCGGAAGTTGGTCCACTGCGCGAACGAGTCGGGCGCGAGGATGCTGAAGACGATGATGATCGCCAGGAGCACGAGGAGGATCTGGAAGGCCTGCGTGCGGAGGATCCGACGGACCGGGTTCACCTTCTGGTTGTCGTCGAAGGTGCCGATCGCGACGGTCTCGGTGGGAGGGGTCGTGGTGCTCACTTCTGGTCGTCCTTCGTGACGGCGCCGGTCATGAGTCCGACGAGTTCTTCCATGGAGGTGTCCGCGGCCTGGATGTTCGCGACGCGGGTTCCCAGGCGCAGCACCTGGATGCGGTCAGAGACGTCGATGACGTGCGGCATCGAGTGGGAGATGAAGACCACGGCGATGCCCTTGTCGCGCACGCGGCGGATCGTCTCGAGGACGTTCTTCGTCTGGCGCACGCCGAGGGCGGCGGTGGGCTCGTCGAGGAACACGACACGGCTGGCCCAGTGCACGGCGCGGGCGATCGCGATCGCCTGCCGTTGACCGCCCGACATCTCGCCGACGGGGGAGGTGAGGCTGCGCACCGTGGCGCCCAGCTCGTCGAAGGCTTCGCGAGAGGCCGTCGCCATGTCCTTGGTCTTCATGAACCCGAGCGCCCCCGCCAGTCCCGGGCGGCGGATCTCGCGACCGAGGTACATGTTCTGCACCGGGTCGAGGTGCGGGGCGAGGGCGAGGTCCTGGTAGACCGTCTCGATGCCGAGCGACGACGCGACCTGGGGGTTCGACATGTCGATCGGCTTGCCGTCGAAGCGGATTTCGCCCTCGTCGACCGCGAGGTTGCCCGAGAGGGCCTTCACGAGGGTGGACTTGCCGGCGCCGTTGTCGCCGATGAGGGCCGTGACCTCTCCGGGGTAGACCTCGAAGTCGACGTTGTTGAGGGCGCGGACGGATCCGAACTGGCGTGACAGACCTCGCGCCTGCAGCACGGGCACAGCCGTGGTGGTGCTCATGAGGAAGCTCCTTCGTGGTGGCCGAGACCCCCGGCGGGGGCCTCGGAGATGATGACGACGAGATCGGCGCGGTGCCGACCGCCTTCGACGACGGCGGCGTTGCGCTCGTCGACCTCGCGGACCCAGGCCTCGGCCTCGTCGTACGGGTGGCCGTGGGAGAGCCGACGGGCGATCAGGCGCTCGCGGCGGGCGTGCGGTTCGACGTCGAGGAACCAGACCTCGTCGAGACGGGATGCCACGGCATCCCACCCCTGCTCGTCGTGCAGCAGGTAGTTGCCCTCGGTGATGACGAGGGGGACGTCGGCGGGAACGTGCACCGCGGAACCGATGGACTCCTCCAGGCTCCGGTCGAAGCGCGGCGCGTAGACCGCGTGCCCGGCGCGGATGCGATCGAGCAGGTCGACGTAGCCGTCGACGTCGAAGGTGTCGGGCGCACCCTTGCGGTCGCGGCGACCCAGGCGGACGAGCTCTTCGTTGGCCAGGTGGAACCCGTCCATGCCCACGAGCACCGCGTCGGAGGCGAGGGCGGCGAGCAGTGCGTCGCTGACGGTGGACTTGCCCGCTCCCGGAGTGCCGGTGATCCCCAGTACGCGGCGCTCGCCCGACGCCGCGAGCTGCCGGGCACGGTCGACGAGGTCGTCGAGGTGCGCGGTCGCGGCGGTGAGCGGCGCGGCGTTCTGCGAGGTGCGGGTCACGGCGGTGTGGTCCTTCCGGGGACGCCGCACGTCGGAGTGCTGCGTCGATGAAGCGGTCCGGTGGGGCTGTCCACCGGTCGAACGATGGTTACGGTAAGCCCAGCGTGACACCGGTGTCAACACCCGTGACCAATTCGTCATGACACCGAAGTCATCCGCGTGATTCTGTGGTTATCATGGGCCGCGACGACACCGACGTCGTCCCCGCCCTCAGGACCCGCGAAAGAGCCCTCCCATGACCGAATTCACCGACCGCACCATCCTCGTCACCGGCGCCGGTGGCGGTATCGGCGGGGCGACCGTGCGCCACCTCGTCGCCGCCGGAGCGACCGTGCGCGCCGCCGGACGCACCGCCGACAGCGTCGCCGCCATCGCCGAGGAGACCGGCGCCGAGCCCGTCGTCTTCGACCTCGAATCCGAGGACGAGATCCGCTCCGTGATCGAGGGACGCGACCTCTACGGCGTCGTCAACTGCGGCGGCTGGGGCGGCGAGATCGCCACGCCCATGGAGACCGACATCGACGTGTTCGACAAGGTCATGAGCATCAACGCCCGCGGGTCGCTGCTGGTCACCAAATACGCCTCACGCGAGATGATCCGCGTCGGCAAGGGGGGCGCGATCGTCAACGTCTCGAGCCAGGCGAGCCTCGTCGCCCTCACCGGACACATCTCGTACGGCTCGTCGAAGGCGGCCCTCGACAACATCACGCGCGTCTCCGCCCTCGAGCTCGGGGGCTACGGCATCCGGGTCAACAGCGTGAACCCCACGGTCGTCATGACGCCGATGTCGGCCTGGTATTGGGGTCGGCCCGACATCGAGGGCCCCTTCCTCGAGGCGATGCCCCTGCACAAATGGGCGACCGAAGACGACATCGCCGCCCCGATCGTCTTCCTCCTCAGTGACGGCGCCGGCATGATCTCCGGCGTCTCGCTCCCGATCGACGGCGGCTACTCCAGCCGCTGATCCGGATGCCGTGAGGCGGCGCCGCGGTGGGCGGCGCCGCCTCGCGGTGAGCTGCGCGCCGCGCGGGTCCCGGTCCCTTCGACAGGCTCAGGGACCTGGGTGGGCTCAGGGACCGGGTGGACTCAGGGACCGGGTGGACGCAGGAGTTCGGCTCCCGATCCCGACCGCGCGAGAGGTGGCTGAGCCTGTCGAAGCCACCGGTCCCGATCAGCCCCCGAACACTCGCTGCAGGAACGGATTGCGGAAGACGCCGCGCGGGTCCGCCTCGCGAGCGATCGCGTCGAATTCGTTCGCGCGGGGCAACGACTCGAGGATGCGCTCACCCGGCATCGTGAACGCCTTGCCCCAGTGCGGCCGCGCGTCGAACGGGGCGAGCGCCGCCTCGATGCCCGGCAACGCCGAGAGCACGCCGTCGGTGTCGTTGCGCCAGGTGAAGTGGATGGCCAGGACGTCGCGCTCGAAGGCCGGGCTCAGCCACAGCCCGTCGGCGGCGACCGTGCGCAGTTCGGTGACGAGCAGCTGGTCGTGGAAGCCCGGGGCGATCGCCCGCACCGCCGCGAGGGCCTCGCGAGCCGAGGCGAAGGGCACGAAGTACTCCGACTGGATCTCGTCGCCGTCGCTCGGCAGCGCGTCGGCGCGGAAGTGCGGCAGCCGCGTGTGCCACGGACCCGGGGTGCCGCGCGGGGTGGTGTTGTCGACCGTGCGGATGCGGCCGAGGTGGATGTCATCGCCGACCGGGCGTCCGCCGAGCTCCTCGACCCAGGTCGGTTCCCCGGTGTCGCTCTTGGCCCACACGAGGTCGTGCGCCGGATCGCCCCACGTCGTGAAGACGCTCACGCTGCGCGATGAGCCGAAGACCCGGTCGCAGTCGCCGACGATGTCGTCCCACGAGACGCCGGTGTAGGCCTGCTGGGTGACGGTGTAGGTGGGCTCGGTGCGCAGCTCGACGGCCGTGACCACGCCGAAGGCGCCGATCCCGAGAGCGGCGGCCGGAAACCACGCGTGGTCGCGGTCGACGCGGTGCGTGCGGCCGTCGGCATCCAGGATCTCCAGCGCCTCGACGGCGCTGGAGAGGTTGCCGTTGCGCAGCCCCGAGCCGTGCGTGCCCGTCGCAGCGGCGCCGGCGACGGAGATGTGGGGGAGGGAGCCGAGGTTGTGCAGGGCCCGCCCCTCGGCCTCGATCACCGGGGCGAGCTGGGCGAAGGTCACGAGGCCCTCGACGCGCACGCGGTCGCCGCCGACGTCGATACGCGTCGGCATCCGCTCGAGGGAGACGAGGACGTCGTCGGAATCGGCCACGTCGTTGAACGTGTGCCGGGTGGCCTGCACGCGCACGCGCGCGTGCGACGTCACGACCTCGGCGAGCTCGTCGGCGTCGGCGGGCAGGAGCACCTCGGCGGCCCGGTAGCGGTGGTTGCCCGACCAGGTCGATCCGGAGGGTCGTGTGGCGGTCATGGTTCTCCTCGCGTCGGTCCCATCCTGCACCGCGCCGCCGACATCGCCGGCCGCTTCCGGTTTTCGAAAACGTCGGATGCCGGGCCCCCGGGGCCCCGTCCGCTCAGCGGGCGGGGAACAGGGCGGCCTCGAACACCGCCTCCGCGGCACCGACGAGCAGGCGCTTCTCGCCGAGTTCGGCGGCGGCCAGGCGCAGGTCTTCGGCGCACGCGGGCATCGTCTGCGCGCGGACGGCGGCGTCCAGGCCCGGCAGATCGAGGTCGGCGAGGATCGCCAGGAACCCGCCGAGCACGATCACGGCGGGGTTCATGACGTTCGCCGCGTTCGCGAGCGCGGTGGCGAGGATGCGGCGTTGCCGGTCGGTTTCGGCGCGCACCGCGGGGTCTTCGCTCGCGGTGAGGGCGTGAGCGAGCGCCCGGTCGTCGCCCGCCTCGAGCCCGACGGCCTCGAGGAGGAGCGCACGGCTGACCTCGTCTTCGAGCACGCCGTCGTCGGCCCGCCGGTCGCCCGGGTCGACGATGCCGGGACGGTTCTGCCCGAACTCGCCCGCGTAGCCGCCGGCGCCGCCGAGCAGAGCCCCGCCCACGATCACGGCCCCGCCGATGCCGCTCGCGCCGCCGTTGAGGTAGACCACGTCGTGCGAGCCGCGCGCGGCGCCGAAGAGGTACTCGGCCAGGGCGCCGAGGGCAGCGTCGTTGCCGACGTGGACCGGAGCGCCCGTGGCATCCTGCAGCATCGCCCCGATACGCGCTTCGGTCCATCCGAGGTGCGGCGCTTCGCGCACGACGCCGTCGGAGGCGCGGACGGGACCGGGCACGGCGACCCCCGAGCCGACGACGCGGTGCTCGGCGAGAGGCCCCTCGGTCCAGGCGGCGAGACGCTCGGCGACGATCGCGGCCGTGCGCTCGGGGGTCAGGAGCGTGCGCTGCTCGATGCGCTCGCGCACGACGATCGCGCCGTCAAGGCCGACCGCCGCGACGTCGAGGGCGTCGACCTCGGGGTTCACCGCGATCGCGACCACGCGCGGATCGGGCGCGACGATGGGGGAGGGGCGACCGACGCGGCCCTGCGCGTCGGAGGCGCGTTCGACGACGAGGCCCGATCGCTGCAGTTCGCCCACGAGGTCGGCGATCGTCGACCGGTTCAGGCCCGTGGCCTCGGTGAGCGCGGCGCGCGAGCGCGGGCCGTCCCGGTGCACCGTGCGCAGCACGAGCGACAGGTTGGCGCGGCGCATGCCGTCGCCGCGGGTGCCCTCGGTGACCATCCGACCACTGTGCCACGCGTCGGCCGCCCCCGCCGCGGCATCCGACGCTTCCCGGCGCGCCCGGACCACCGATGCCATGCAGCTCGGGGAGTCGACGATTCCCACCCCGGGCAAAGCGGGCGGTGCCAGGATCGGATCATGGACCTCTCCGGCATCCCCATCACCACCATCCGCGGCGAAGAGACCACCTTCGGCGAGCTGACCGCCGGCAAGGCGGCGCTCGTGGTCAACGTCGCGTCGCGCTGCGGCCTCGCGCCCCAGTACGAGGCCCTCGAGGCGTTGCACAAGAAGTACGCCGACCGCGGGTTCACCGTGATCGGCTTCCCGAGCAACCAGTTCCTGCAGGAGCTCAGCGACGAGGACAAGATCGCCGAGTACTGCTCCGCGACGTGGGGCGTGACCTTCCCGATGTCGGAGAAGGTCAAGATCAACGGGCGCAGCGCCCACCCGCTCTACAAGGAGCTCACGACGACCCCGGATGCCGACGGCAAGACCGGTCGCATCTCGTGGAACTTCGAGAAGTTCGTCGTGGCCCCCGACGGCAAGGTGACGCGTTTCAGCCCGCGCACGCTCCCCGACGCGCCCGAGGTCGTCGCCGCGATCGAGGACGCCCTCCCGCGCTGACGCACGGCGCCGGGCCGCGGTGGCCTGACGCTCGCCGCTCGCCGCAGCGCCTGGCGTCCGCCCGCCGCGGTGCCGCGGCGCCTGGCGTCTGCCGCCGCGCGCCCTCGCCGCCGCGCGCGTCGGGCCCTCTCCCGTCGAGTGTCCAGGACACGCCGTCGCGCGGGCGTCCGGTGCGGTGTGTCCTGGACACTCGCCGGGGTGATCGGGGGTGACGCGGCGGGTGCTGGACACACTGCCGGGGCGGGACGAGCTGCGCGGCCTGCCCTATCCTGACCGGGACCCGACCTGTGAAGGAGCCGCCATGGCTGACGCCGTCGTCCTCGTCTCCGGGGGAGCCGCCGTGACCCCGTTCACCGATCCCGAGCGCGCGGCCGCGTCGGGCCTCGCGGCGGGCAACACGATGACGGCCCTGCGCGCGCACCTGCTCGATCGCGGCATCCGGGTCTTCACCGCCCCCGCCCGCATCGGCCCGGGAGAGGTGCGGGAGGATGCCGGGTGGCAGGGCTTCGCCGACGTCCCCGTCGTGCTGCCGGCTGAGGTGACGATCAACGCCGTCGGCCGCGTCGACGACGCCGGGGTCGCGCTCGCCGGGTTCCTACGACGGCTCGCCGCTGAGGAGGGCGTCGGGAGCGTCGCCCTCGTCGGCCACTCGATGGGCGGGTTGTTCTCGCGCGCCGCGATCCGCGAGCTCGGCGGCGCGGGTCCGCGCATCGATCGCCTCGTGACCCTCGGCACCCCGTGGGACGGCTCGGTGCTGGGCGACCTGCTCGACGACGAGATCTCGGAGGTCGACGCGCACGGCGACCCCGCCACGCTGCAGATCTTCGCCGAGGCGCGCCCGTACGCCGACGCGAACTCCCAGGGGGCGGCGGACGAGGTGTCGCGCCGGTTCCTGCGCGAGTGGAACGACGCCCAGGCGGGGGTGCTCGACGGCATCCCGGTGACCGCGATCGGCGCCGGATACTTCGCCGCGGCGACCGCGCCGGTGCAGCTGTGGCCGCACGACGGCCTCGTGTCGATGACCAGCGGTCGCGCCGACGAGGTGCCCTCCGCGGTGCTGCCCGACGTCGAGCGTCACTCGTTCGCCGACCACGTGCACAGCATCTTCTTCGCTGAGGCGTTCGGGCTGCCGTGGGAGCGCGCGCTGACGTGGGACCCCGCGGTGTTCGCCGTCGTGGACGACGCGCTCGGACTCTGACGAGGCCGGGTCAGGGCGTCGGCGCGACGTACTCGTGAGCGAGGTCGGTCACGGCGGCGATGTGGTCGAAGTCGTGGTCTGCGCTGAGGATCGTGGCATCGTTCGCGATCGCGTAGGCCGCGATGAGAATGTCGACCGCGCCCGCCGCTCGAACGAGACCGGCTCGCCAGAGGGCGGACTGGATGCCGACGGCGAGGGACTCGTCGGGTGCCCGTTCGAGGGGGAAGCCCAGCGAGATCTGCTCGAGGTAGTGCGCGTGCTCCTCGGCGGAGCGGGCGCTGTGACAGAACTCCAGCACCTGGGGAGGGCACGTGACGAAGAGGTCGGAGGGAGACCGGGCGATCCGTTCGAGCCGCGTCCGGATGATGGGATCCCCTGAGGCCAACCGCGCCCAGACGGAGTTGTCGACGAGGTAGTCGGTCACGACGTCGGGGCCACCACGGGTGAATCGAGGTGCTCTTCGAGATCGGTGAGTCCCGCGATCCCGGCGATCATCGCGTCTTTCTGCTTGGACGCGATGAGCCGGCGAAGGGCGAGGTCGAGAACCGCGCGGTTGGACGGCTCTCCGGTGAGGATGCGAGCGCGTTCGATGAGGCGCGGATCGAGGTCGACGCTGGTGAGGGCCATGAGGACTCCCTTCGCTATATAGACGATTATATGCCAGAATGCCCGTCCCGAGGGTCTGGACGCCGCGGCATCCGGGGTATATGTTGTGAGAACCAACAAACCCGCCGTGCGTCACTGCGCACTCGTGCGTTTTCATGCGAAGGAGCAGGAATGCCCACCCCCACCCGCGATGACAAGTTCTCGTTCGGACTCTGGACCGTCGGCTACAACGGCACCGACCCCTTCGGCGGCCCGACGCGCGAGCCCCTCGACGTCGTGCACGTCGTCGAGAAGCTCGCCGAGCTCGGTGCCTACGGCCTGACCTTCCACGACGACGACCTCTTCGCCTTCGGCTCGACCGACGCCGAGCGCCAGACGCAGATCGACCGCCTCAAGGGCGCGATGAAGGACACCGGCATCGTCACGCCGATGGTGACCACGAACCTCTTCTCGGCCCCCGTCTTCAAGGACGGCGGGTTCACCTCGAACGACCGTCAGGTGCGTCGCTTCGCGCTGCGCAAGGTGCTGCGCAACCTCGACCTCGCCGCCGAGCTCGGCGCGCAGACGTTCGTCATGTGGGGTGGACGCGAGGGTGCCGAGTACGACTCCGCGAAGGACGTCCGTCAGGCGCTCGAGCGCTACCGCGAGGCCGTCAACCTCCTCGGCGACTACGTCACCGACAAGGGCTACGACATCCGCTTCGCGATCGAGCCCAAGCCCAACGAGCCCCGCGGCGACATCCTGCTGCCGACCCTCGGTCACGCGATCGCGTTCATCGACTCGCTCGAGCGCCCCGAACTCGTGGGCCTGAACCCCGAGGTGGGCCACGAGCAGATGGCCGGGCTGAACTTCGCCGCGGGCATCGCCCAGGCGCTGTACCACGGCAAGCTCTTCCACATCGACCTCAACGGCCAGCGCGGCATCAAGTACGACCAGGACCTCGTCTTCGGTCACGGCGACCTGCACAACGCCTTCGCCCTCGTCGACCTGCTCGAGAACGGCGGCCCCGGCGGGGTCCCCGCCTACGACGGTCCGCGCCACTTCGACTACAAGCCCTCGCGCACCGAGGACGAGTCGGGCGTCTGGGACTCGGTCTCGGCCAACATGAACACCTACCTGCTGCTCAAGGAGCGCGCCGCGGCCTTCCGCGCCGACCCCGAGGTGCAGGAGGCCCTGGAGGCCGCGAAGGTCGCCGAGCTCGCCCAGCCGACGCTCAACGAGGGCGAGTCGTACGACGACCTCCTCGCCGACCGCTCGGCCTACGAGGACTTCGACACCGACGTGTACCTCGGCGGCAAGGGCTTCGGCTTCGTCCGTCTGCAGCAGCTCGCGACCGAGCACCTGCTCGGCGCGCGCTGAGTCGTCCCGGGCCCGGATGCCACCGCATCCGGGCCCTTCCGGGTCGAGGCCGCGCTGCGCCGGCGCCTCCTCCCGCAGCTCGTCGAGTGTCCAGGACACGCCGTGTCGGATTTGCTCGGCACGGCGTTTCCCGGACACTCGACGGGCGGCGGCCGCGGCTCGGGTCCGCGGCTTCTTGCTCGTCGAGAGTCCATGGCACGCCGTGAAGGGGCCCGCTCTCGCGGCGTTTCCTGGACACTCGACACCACGGGAGGCATGGGCCTCCGTGCGGAACACGGGCCGCGCCACTGGCGGCGCGGCGGAGAGAAGGGCAGAGCATGGCGCTCGTCATGGGAGTCGATTCGTCGACGCAGTCGTGCAAGGTCGTCGTGGTCGACGCCGAGACCGGTCGGGTGGTGCGCGAGGGACGCGCCTCGCACCCCGCCGGCACCTCGGTCGACCCCGAGGCGTGGTGGACGGCGCTGCAGGATGCCATCGCCCAGGCCGGAGGCCTCGACGACGTGGCAGCGGTCTCGATCGCCGGACAGCAGCACGGCATGGTCGTGCTGGATGCCGAGGGCGCCGTCATCCGCGACGCGCTGCTGTGGAACGACACCCGCTCGGCGCAGGCTGCGCGCGACCTCATCGACGAGGTCGGCGCCGCCGAGTTCGCCGAGCGCACGGGTGCCGTGCCGGTCGCGTCGTTCACCGGAACGAAGCTGCGTTGGCTGCGGGATGCCGAGCCGGAGAACGCCGCGCGCGTCGCCGCCGTCGCGCTGCCGCATGACTGGCTCACCTGGCGCCTGCGCGGGTTCGGTCCGGGCAACGCGGTGCTCGAGGAGCTGGTCACGGATCGTTCCGACGCCTCGGGTACCGCCTACTGGGGCGTCGACGGCTACGACGTCGACCTGTTCGTCCGCGCGCTCGGCCACGACGCGGTGCGCCCGCGCGTGCTCGGGCCGTGGGAGAGCGCCGGGGCGCTGCCGGGCGGGGCGCTCGTCGGCCCCGGTGCCGGGGACAACGCCGGCGCGGCCCTCGGCCTCGGCGCGGGGGTGGGCGATGTCGTGTTGTCGCTCGGCACCTCGGGCACGGTCTTCGCCGTCTCCGACGCCCCGAGCCGCGACACCACCGGCACGGTGGCCGGCTTCGCCGACGCGACCGGGAAGTTCCTGCCGCTGGTCGCGACCCTCAACGCCGCCCGCGTGCTCGACGCCTTCGCGGGCCTGCTCGGTGTGTCGCACGACGAGCTCGGCGCCCTCGCCCTCGAGGCCGAGCCCGGCGCGGGTGGCGTCGTGCTGGTGCCGTGGTTCGAGGGGGAGCGCACGCCGAACCTGCCGCACGCCCAGGCGTCGCTGACGGGGCTGACTCTGGCATCCACGACCCGTGCGAACTTCGCGCGCGCCGCGATCGAGGGCATGCTGGGCGGGCTCGCCGTGGGGCTCGAGGCGATCCAGGCGCAGGGCGTCGAGGTGCGGCGCATCCTGCTGATCGGCGGGGCCGCCGCGAACGAGGGCGTCGCGCGGATCGCCGCGCAGGTGTTCGACGCCGAGATCGTGGTGCCGTCCGCGGGCGAGTACGTCGCGCTCGGCGCCGCCCGTCAGGCCGCGGGGGTGCTGGCGAGCGGTCCCGTCGAGTGGTCGGTGGCCACGACCCGGGCCGTCGAGCCCGATCACCGGCCCGAGATCCGCGCGCGGTACGACGTGATCGCGGCGCTTCGCGCGGCCGAGAGCTGAGCGCCCCGTCCCGGGCGGCGGGGTGAGGAGCGTCCCGTCTCCGGTGTTCGGGAGCTCATCCGCGCCGTTTCGGGGCGACACGCGGTGGAACCCCGCCGCCGGAGTGGAATCGGGCGCTCGGAATGCGCCAGAGTGATACCGGACCCGTCGACGCCTTGTAAGGGGGGCGTCGGCGGGTTCTTCGCGTGAGCGCTCCCATGTCGAGGGTGACGTGGCGGCGGGACCTGCGGCCAGCCCGGCTGCCGCCGCTCCCGGTCGAGGACGCCGCGGGGTCGCGCGGGCGGGATGCGTGCGCCGGAAGCCGGCGACGGGCCGTGCGCCGACAGATCCTTCCGCGAGCCGCCGGGGCCGACCACGGCGTCGCGCGCCACTACTGTGAGTCACCATGAGCGGCGAGATCGGGACCAAGCGCATCGGCGTGCGCGAGGTCGCCGCCGCCGCGGGGGTGTCGACGCAGACCGTCTCGCGGGTGCTGAACGACTATCCGGGCATCCGCGACGCGACCCGTGAGCGCGTGCTCGCGGCGGTCGCCTCCCTCGACTATCGCGTCAACAACGCCGCCCGCGCCCTCGGCACGAGCCTCACGCGCACCGTGGGGGTCGTGGCATCCGACGCCGTCCTGCACGGTCCGTCGGCCGGGATCGCGGCGCTCGAGCGGGCGGCTCGAGCGCGCGGGCGCTGGATCTCGACCGCGTACACCGACTCGGACGACCCCGCCGACATCGACGCGGCCGTGCGACACCTGCTCGACCAGGGGGTCGACGGGATCGTGCTCGTCGCCGCGCACGGGGTGACGCCCCTCGAGGGGTACGACGTGCCGCTCGTGCCGTTGTACGGCGAGTCCGGGATCCGCCAGCGCGATGCGGCCGCCCTCGTCGTGGAGCATCTCGCCGACCTCGGACATCGGCGCCTCGTCGAGGTCTCCGGACCGGCGGACTGGCGCGAAGCCCTCGCGCGCACAGCGGGCGTGGCCGACGCCGTCGCCCGCCGGGGGCTGAGCCTCGTCGACCGCGTCGAGGGGGACTGGAGCGCCGCTTCGGGCTCCGCTCTCGCCGAGGTCGTCGCCGCACGCCTCGCCGACGGGGCGACTGCGGTCGCCGCGGCCAACGACCAGATGGCGCTGGGGCTCATGGCCGGCCTCGGAGCGCGGGGCGTCCGTGTTCCGCGCGACGTGTCGATCGTCGGATTCGATGACAACCCGGATGCCGCCTTCTACACGCCGGCGCTGAGCACCGTGCGCCTGGACGTCCAGGGCGAGGCCGAGTACGCCGTCGCCGCGGTGCTCGGCGACGCGGCGGCACCGCCGGCTTCGCCCGTGCTGGTGATGCGGGACTCCGCGGCGGCGCCGCGCGACGTCTCGCTTCCGCAGCGATGAGCTGGGCCGAGCGAAACTCCTGACTTTCTGCCGTCGCGTGCCGCGGAACGGCGGCTTCGGCCGCGGGCATCGACGAATGACAGGAGTTTGGCACGTTGCCTCCGCGCCACGGTGCGATGAGGCCCCACTGACACGGTGCTCCGGGGGCCGTCAGCGCGCGGCATCCGTGAACGGGCCGGCCAGCCACTTTCCACCTCGCGCACGGTGCGCAGCCGCACCACGGGCAGATCGGCAGGCACCGCCGGAATGCGCTCGCGGTAGTTGTTGCGGGTCGAGATCGACCACCGCACGATGTGCTCGGGGTCGGTGAAGAACGTATGCAGTGGGGGTTCGATGTTGCCGTTCCACAGTTGCTCGCGACCCGGGCGGCGCCGGAGCGTCCGCGCGATGACACGGGGGAGCGTCACGGTCGCGAAGGGGAGGTCGAGCCAGACCAGCAGGTCGGCGCGCGCAGTCAGCAGCGACCGCGCCGCGGAATACTGCCACTCGGTGACCCACGCCTCGGACGCGACGAGGGCCTGCACGTCATCGAGGAACTCCGGCCGGGGCGTCCAGCTCGGACCGTGGAAAAGCGCGTCGATCTCGGTGTGCGGGATGCCGGCCACCTCTCCGATCCGGCCCGCCAGGGTCGTCTTGCCTACGCCCGATACGCCCTCGACGACGACGCGTCGCGGGCGCACGGGAAGAGGGTCGCCGGCGCGCAGGATTCGTCCACGCTACGACGGGTCTGTCGTGCGCGGCGATCTGCTGCACGCGCCGGGGGTCCGGCGCCACGCTGACCCGTGTCGCGAGCGACGGCCCGGCTCACCTCTCGCGCGGCGGCGGCGCGACCGTAGCGGCGATGTCCGCCGCCGCGGTCAGGCCCGAAGCCATCGCGGTGACGACGGCCGCGGGAATGCGCGGATCGAGGCGGCGCGCGACATCTCCCGCCGCCCAGACGCCGGGCTTGTTCGTGCGCCCGAGCGCATCCACGACGATCCCGTCCGCCTCGACGTGAACGCCGAGGTCGGCGGCGACGCTCGACCGCGGCCTCGGGTTCGGCGGGATGAACACCGCCGCGACCTCTGATGCCCGGCCGTCGTGGCGGGTGATGAGGGCTCGATCGTTCACGCGCGCGACGGATGCCACCTCCCCGGGCTCGAAGTGCGGTACCTCGTCCGTGAGGCCGAGTAGCAGCGCTCCGACGTGGGTCGCGTGCGCGCCAGAGGAGATCACCGCGATGGGCCCCTCCGCGTGCTCGTGGCCGTGGCAGTACGGGCAGGGCAGCACGAGGTCGCCCCAGAGCTCCGTAATCCCCGGGATCGGGAGGAGCGCATCCTCCACCCCGGCGGCGATGAGGAGGTTCTCGGCGTGCCACGGCCCGTCGGCGGTGTCGAGCTCGATGTCCGTCTCGCGGCGCGCCCCGCGGACCGCGTCGTCGACGACGCGCACCCAGGGGTATCGCTGGAGCTCGTTGCGCGCCGCCGCACGGAGCCGCGCAGGGTCCGTCCCGTCCCACCCGAGCACGTTGTGCATGCGGG
Source organism: Microbacterium phycohabitans (assembly GCF_032464935.1). Lineage (NCBI taxonomy): Bacteria > Bacillati > Actinomycetota > Actinomycetes > Micrococcales > Microbacteriaceae > Microbacterium > Microbacterium phycohabitans. Next base: position 196,378 of record NZ_JAWDIT010000005.1, on the reverse strand, counting down.
CCGACGTCGAGTTCCGGGCACGTCCGTCGTCGAAGACGACCGTGTCCACGTGCATCCGGCCCAGAGTCAGAGCGGCCTGCAGCCCGGCGGGTCCTCCGCCGACGACCGCCACTTTCGCGAACCTCGTCATGCGGACATCGTGCCGGGCCGGACTATGGGATCGCCGTGATCTCGGGCTCGCATCCATGGGATGTTACCGGTAACATCAGGTCGCGAGGGCGTCACGCCTCGCCACCCCGAACCCCGTCGAAGGAGACCCGCGTGTCCGATGCCGCCACGTTCGCGCCCGAGGTGCAGGAGGCCATCGACGCCGTCCGCGCCGACGTCGCGCGACTGCACGCCGAGCTCGTGCGCTACAACCTCGTCATCTGGACCGGAGGCAACGTCTCGGGCCGCGTCCCCGGCGCCGACCTGTTCGTCATCAAGCCCTCGGGTGTCTCCTACGACGACCTGGCGCCCGAGAACATGATCCTCTGCGACCTCGACGGCAACGCCATCCCGGGTGCCCCCGGCTCCGAGCGCAGCCCCTCGAGCGACACCGCCGCGCACGCGTACGTCTACCGAAACATGCCCGAGGTCGGCGGCGTCGTCCACACGCACTCGACCTTCGCCGTGGCCTGGGCGGCGCGCGGCGAGGAGATCCCGTGCGTCATCACCGGCATGGCCGACGAGTTCGGCGGGCCCATCCCGGTCGGCCCGTTCGCGATCATCGGCGACGACTCGATCGGTCGCGGCATCGTCGAGACCCTGAGCGGACACCGCAGCCGCGCGGTGCTCATGCAGAACCACGGTCCGTTCACCATCGGCGTCAGCGCGAAAGACGCGGTCAAGGCCGCCGTCATGTGCGAAGACGCGGCCCGCACCGTGCACTACGCCCGCGAGGCCGGGCCCCTCGTCCCGATCCCGCAGGACAAGATCGACGCCCTCTACAACCGCTACCAGAACGTCTACGGACAGAGCACGGACGACCGCCGATGAATGCCCTCATCACCGAAGGCCGCGCTTCGCTCGGCATCGAGCTCGGTTCCACCCGCATCAAGGCGTGCCTCATCGGCCCCGACGCCGAGGTGCTCGCGGTCGGCTCCCACGAGTGGGAGAACGTCTACGCCGACAAGCTGTGGACCTATTCGCTGGATGCCGTCTGGTCGGGCCTGCAGGCCGCCTATGCCGAGCTCGTCGGCGACGTGCAGAAGCACTACGGCGTGACTCCCGAGCGGTACGCCGCGATGGGCGTCTCGGCCATGATGCACGGCTACCTCGCGTTCGACGCCGAGGGCGAGCTGCTCGCCCCCTTCCGCACGTGGCGCAACACGAACACCGGTGTCGCCGCGGCGGAGCTCACGGAACTCCTGGGCGTGAACATTCCGCTCCGCTGGTCGATCGCCCACCTGCACCAGGCGGTCGTGGACGCCGAGCCCCACGTGCCCGAGATCCGCTTCCTCACGACCCTCGCCGGTTACGTACACGAGAAGCTCACGGGCGAGAAGGTGCTCGGCGTGGGCGACGCCTCGGGCATGTTCCCGATCGACTCCGCGACGCGTGATTACGACGCCGAGCTCGTGTCCCGCTACGACGCCCTCGCCGCCGGACGCGTCCCCGCCCTGACCGACCTCCTGCCGCGCGTGCTCGTCGCGGGCGCCGACGCGGGCAGCCTCACCGCTGCGGGCGCGGCGCTGCTCGACCCGAGCGGAACGCTGCAGCCCGGCATCCCGTTCGCCCCGCCCGAGGGCGACGCCGGAACGGGCATGGTCGCCACCGGAGCCGTCGCTCCGCGCACCGGCAACGTCAGCGCCGGCACGAGCATCTTCGCGATGGTCGTGCTCGAGCGTCCGCTGTCGCAGGTGCACCACGAGCTCGACCTCGTCACGACGCCCGTGGGTGACGCGGTCGCAATGGTGCACTGCAACAACGGCGCGAGCGAGCTGGCCGCGTGGGCGAACATGTTCACCGCGTTCTCCGTCGCGGCCGGTACCCCCGCGACCCCGGATGCCACGTACGCGGCGCTCTTCTCGGCCGCGCTCGAGGGCGAGGCCGACGCCGGCGGGCTGCTGGCCTACAACCACCTCGCCGGCGAGCCCATCGCGGGCCTCGACGAGGGCCGCCCGCTCGTGGTCCGCACGCCCGACAGCCGCCTGACGCTGCCGAACTTCATGCGCGCGCAGGTGTACGGCGTGTTCGGCACGCTCGCCCTCGGGATGGACGTGCTGCACGCCGAGGGAGTGGCGCTCGAGAAGATGTACGCCCACGGCGGCATGTTCCGCACCGCCGGGGTCGCCCAGCGCTTCCTCGCGGCGGCGCTCGACGCTCCCGTCGCGGTTGCCGAGACGGCGTCCGAGGGCGGCGCGTGGGGCATGGCCGTGCTCGCGGCCTACGTCGCCGACGGCGCCGGCCGCGACCTCGACACCTACCTCGCCGAGGTCGTCTTCGCCGACGCGCCCATCACCACCGTCGACCCCGACCCGGCCGACGTAGCCGGATTCTCGGCCTACCTCGACCGCTACCGCGCAGGCCTCGCCGTCGAGGCCGCCGCCGTGGCATCCCTCTGAACACCCGAAAAGGAACAGTCATGACCCGCACGAAGCTCAAGAACGACCTCGACGGTTACGAGGTCTGGTTCGTCACCGGCAGCCAGAACCTCTACGGCGAGGAGACCCTGAAGCAGGTCGCCGAGCAGTCGCAGGCCGTCGTCGAGGGCCTCGACGGTCTCCCGGTGAAGGTCGTCTGGAAGCCCGTGCTGAAGGACTCCGACAGCATCCGCCGCATGGCGCTGGAGATCAACGGCCGCGACGACGTCATCGGCGTCATCGCGTGGATGCACACCTTCAGCCCCGCGAAGATGTGGATCGCGGGGCTCGACGCCCTGCAGAAGCCGCTGCTGCACCTGCACACGCAGGCCAACGTCGAGCTGCCGTGGAACGACATCGACTTCGACTTCATGAACCTCAACCAGGCCGCGCACGGCGACCGCGAGTTCGGGTACATCCAGACGCGCCTGGGCGTCTCGCGCAAGACGGTCGTCGGCCACGTGTCGAACCCGGCCGTGCGTCAGCAGATCGAGGACTGGGAGCGCGCCGCCGCCGGCTGGACCGCCGCGCGCACCCTCAAGCTCGCGCGCTTCGGCGACAACATGCGCTTCGTCGCTGTCACCGAGGGCGACAAGACCGAGGCCGAACTGCGTTTCGGCGTGCAGGTCAACACGTGGGGCGTCAACGAGCTCGTCGAGGCCGTCGAGCAGGCCTCGGATGCCGACATCGACGCGCTCGTGCAGGAATACGTCGACAGCTACGACGTGGCCTCCGAGCTGCTTCCCGGCGGCGCGCGTCACCAGTCGCTGCGCGACGGCGCGGCGATCGAGCTGGGCCTGCGCTCGTTCCTCGAGGAGGGCGGCTTCGGCGCCTTCACCACGTCGTTCGAAGACCTCGGTGCGCTGAAGCAGCTGCCCGGTCTCGCGGTGCAGCGCCTCATGGCCGAGGGCTACGGCTTCGGCGCCGAGGGCGACTGGAAGACGGCGATCCTCGTGCGCGTCGCGAACGTGATGGGTGCGGGCCTGCCCGGCGGCGCCTCGCTCATGGAGGACTACACCTACGACCTCGTGCCCGGAAACGAGCGCATCCTCGGCGCGCACATGCTCGAGGTGTCGCCGTCGCTCACGACGAAGAAGCCGCGCCTGGAGATCCACGAGCTCGGCATCGGCGGCAAGGACGACCCGGTGCGCCTGGTCTTCACCGCCGACGCGGGCCCCGCGCTCGTCGTCGCGATGAGCGACATGCGCGACCGCTTCCGCCTCGTGGCCAACGTCGTCGAGAACGTCGACGCCCCCGACCTGCCGAAGCTCCCCGTCGGCCGCGCGGTGTGGAAGCCAGCCCCCGACTTCGCGACATCGGCCGGCTGCTGGCTCGCCGCCGGTGCCGCCCACCACACCGTCATGACGACGGCCGTGGGCATCGAGGTGTTCCGCGACTTCGCCGAGATCGCCAAGACCGAGCTCGTCGTCATCGACGACGACACCACGGTCCGCGGTTTTCAGAGCGAGCTGCGCTGGAACCAGGCGTACTACCGCCTGGCCCAGGGCCTGTAAGACCCGTCGCCCCGGGCCGCCGCACGGCCCCGGGGCGACGCGGCGCGTGCGCCTCGATCTTCGGGGCGCCTTGCGTGCACCGGGGCGTCCGTCGGACATCCCGGTGCACGGACCGTGCCCCGGAACCTCCGCAGCGGTGGGCTGCGCCGGTTCCGGGGCATTTCCGCGTGCGGGCTGCGATCACGTTTCGCGCGCGGGGTCCATGGCATCCGGTGTTCGGGACCCTTGTCCCAGTTCTGGCGGTGCGTGTCCCACTTATGGGGGGGGGGTGTCAGGCTTTGGACTGACCATTTTCGGGACATGGATGCCGCTGTGCCCGGGCTGCGCGGCCGTGTGCGTGGGCGTGTCCCAGTTCTGGTGGTGCGTGTCCCACTTATGGGGGGTTGTCAGGCTTTGGACTGACCATTTTCGGGACATGGATGCCGCTGTGCCCGGGCTGCGCGGCCGTGTGCGTGGGCGTGTCCCAGTTCTGGCGGTGCGTGTCCCACTTATGAGGGGTTGTCAGGCTTTGGACCGACCATTTTCGGGACATGGGTGCCGCTGGGCCCGGGCTGCGCGGCCGTGTGCGTGGGCATGTCCCACTTCTGGCGGTGCGTGTCCCACTGGTGGGGGGTTGTCAGGCTTTGGACTGACCATTTTCGGGACATGGATGCCGCTGGGCCCGGGCTGCGCGGCCGTGCGCGTGACGACCCCCGTCTCATCGGCTCACCCTAGGCACGAGGGTGACGAACACCCCGCCGTTTTCACCGGACGATGACTTCCGCCTGCGCGTTCGTCTCGGTGTTGCACGTCGTGACCTGCCACGCGGGAGCCCCGTCGTCGACGACCCGCCGCATGTCGATGATGAGGGGGCTCGGGTACGTCTCCCCGGACTCCTGGGCCGCGGCCCACGCGGAGGGCGCACCGACTCTCCGCTCGGCATCGGTGAGGTCGACCTCCTGCGACGCGCGCTTCTCGAGCGTCTGCACATCGAGCAGGGCCTCCTCGCCGCGGGTCGGATCGTTCCCGGTCACGCTCCGTACGCGCCAGACCCACTTCTCGTCGAGGTACTCGAGTCGAAGACCCACCACGGTGCCCGTCGACTCCCCCGGGAGGGACTCGAGGAAATCAGTGGGCCAGCTGAGCTGGTCGGGAAGACACGTGCCCGGATAGCCGTATCCGAGCGCGCGCTGCGCGGGCGGGGTCGTCGCGCAACCGACGAGGATGCCGAGCAGAACCGTCGTGGCGCAGGCGGCCATCGCGCGTCGTCTCATCGCCCCACCGTATCGGCGGGCGCGACGTGCGACGCGCCGCGTCGGAATACCCCCGCCTCACCGGTCGTTGCGGACGATTCACCCCCCCCGACCGATGGGAACCCCCGCAGTGACTGACACCCCACACGCCCTCGTGGTCGGCGCGACCGGCATCGCCGGCGGCGCCCTGCTCGACCGCCTCTCCGACGACGGATGGGCGGTGACGGCGCTGTCCCGCCGGCCGGGAGCAGGGCGCGCAGGCATCACGTGGCGCTCCGCCGACCTGCGTTCACCCGATTCGTTGCGGGCTGCGCTGAGCGGCATCCCGGTCACCCACGTGTTCTTCACGGCCTGGTCGCGGCAGGACACCGAGGCCGAGAACATCGCCGTCAACGGCGGGATGGTCCGCGACCTGCTCGCCGCCCTCTCCGACGCCCCGGTGCGCCACGTGGCGCTCATGACGGGACTCAAGCACTACCTCGGTCCCTTCGAGGCGTACGGCCAGGGCGCGATGCCCGACACGCCGTTCCACGAGGACGAGCCCCGGCTCGAGGTCGACAACTTCTACTACGCGCAGGAGGACGAGCTGTTCGCGGCCGCCCGGCGCCAGGGCTTCACCTGGTCGGTGCACCGCTCGCACACCGTCCTGGGCCACGCGGTCGGTAACGCGATGAACATGGGGCTCACGATCGCCGTCGCCGCGGCGATCAGCCGGCACCTCGGCCGGCCGCTGGTCTTCCCGGGCAGCGAGACGCAGTGGAACGGTGTGACCGATGTCACGGATGCCGATCTGCTCGCCGCCCAGATGGTGTGGGCGGCCACGCACCCCGAGGGGGCCGACGAGGCGTTCAACACGGCCAACGGCGATGTCTTCCGGTGGCGGTGGATGTGGCCGCGCATCGCCGCCGACCTCGGGGTCGAGGCGGAGGGCTTCGACACCGCCCCGCGCCCGTTCGAGCAGCAGATGGCCGATGCTGCGCCGGTGTGGGCCGAGATCGTCGAGCACTACGGTCTCGTCGAGCCCGACCTCGCCCGGGTCGCCTCGTGGTGGCACACCGACGCCGACCTCGGACGCGAGATCGAGGTGCTGACCGACATGTCGAAGAGCCGCCTGGCCGGCTTCACCGAGCACCACCGCACGCGGGACTCCTTCACCCGCCTGTTCGACCGATACCGCGCGGCACGCCTCATCCCCTGAGCGTGAGGCTCCCGGCGGTTCGCTTCGCGGAGCGTCCTTTCGCTTGAGGTGGAGAATGCCGCGCGCCGAAGGGTGGAATGGGCCGCGAACCCGGGTCCTACAGCCGCTGCCCCAGCGCCCACAGGCGATCCGCGCGCCCCGAGATCGCTTCCGACAGCGCGAACGCCTGCGCGTCGGTGAGGGATGCCACGTAGTCGACGATTCCGCGCGAGCGGGCGAGGCGTTCCGCGTCGGCATCCGACGGGCGGCGCTCCGCGGACAGGGCGGTGTACTGCTCTCGAGCGAGGGCGATGAGCTCGCGCAGGCGCCGCGGGGTGCGCGCGCGGTCGAGGTCGTCGTCGAGCCACTCGCCGAGCGCCCGCACCGACCGGGCGAGGATCCGGCTCATGCCGCGCTGCTGGATCGCCAGGTCGGGGCGGCTGAGCACGAAGCGCTTGTGCACGAACTTCAGCACCTCGACGTGGTGCCAGGCCGACGCCGACAGCACGACGGGGCCGGCGCGCGGGGTGTCGAGCGGGCGCAGGCGTGCGGACTCCTGGAACCGGCGGATCCACCGGTCGGTGAAGGCGGCGAGCCGGCGCTCGGCCGTCAGCGAGCCGTCGAACGGGCGGGCGAGCAGGTCGGTGACCATCTCGGCATCCACGTCGCTCACAGCGGCGAGGAAGGCCTCGTCGTCGGCGATCCACGGGTCGTCGCGGCGCATCTTGCGGCGCAGGCGCTCCAGGCCCGCGCCCGGCGCGAGCTCGGCGCGCACCTCGGCGTCGTCGCGGTCGCGCCACTCGAGCACGTCGTCGAGCCAGCCGCGGAACTCCGCCGCGATCGGGGCGTGATCCAGGATGCCGGCGCGATAGAAGTCGTCGACGTCGTGCACCGAGTACGCGATGTCGTCGGCGAGGTCCATCACGGCGCCCTCGATGCTCTGGCGCAGGGGTTCGGCATCCACTCCCTCGCGCGCGTCGTCGAGGTCTTCGAGGTCGAGGTCGTACGCGGAGTACTTGTGCACGCGATACGCCCCGTCGGGGGAGCGACGGATGCCGCGGGGCGGGCCGATCCGCTCGACGTCGGCCGCGTCGACCGACGGCGCCCACGGGTACTTCGCCGAGGCCGCCCGCACGGCGGCGGTGAGGTTGAGCCCGCGCGGGGCGTTCTCGACCACGTCGAGCGAGACGAGGATGCGGTAGGTCTGCGCGTTGCCCTCGAACCCGTCGGGCAGGCCCAGCTCTTCGCGCGCGAGGCGGTTGAGCGTCGACTCGCCGAGGTGGCCGAACGGCGGGTGGCCGAGGTCGTGCGCGTAGGCGGCGGCCTCGACGACCGTGGCGTTGCAGATGTCGCCCTCGCCGGCCCGACGCGAACGGGTGTTCAGCTGCAGGGCCACCACGCGCGCGATCGCACTCACCTTCAGCGTGTGCGTGAGGCGGTTGTGCACGGGCGCGCCCGAGATCGACGGCGAGACCACCTGCGTCACCGCCGACAGGCGCGAGAAATACGGCGAGAACTGGATGCGCTCGAGGTCGATCGACCACGGATCCGCGCGGGCATCGTCGTGGTCGGGGAAGACCCGGGATGCCGGATTGCCGACGACCGTTCCCCGCTCGACGCGCGCGGGGTCGGCGGGCAGGGGCGGTGCGTCCGCCGCCGGGGGCGTGGTCTCGTCGTGCAGCGTCATCCGGTCCTCTCGCGGCGTCGATGGCGTGGATCCACGCTAACGCGTATGCGGTGGCCGTTCGCCGCGCGCACACCTCCTGCAGAAATCGACCGTTACGGCGCCAGCGGCTTGATGTGACGCCAGATTGCAGGAGTTGTGCTCGTTGACCGGAGGAGCGGCCGGCAGAACGGGTCAGCACGGGCTGGGAGGCGGGGCGTGCACAACTCCTGCGTGAGACGACAGGAGACGTCGGCGGGGACCGGTTCGGTCGCTTCTGCAGGAGTTGTGCACACAGGGGCGATGGCGCGATACCCCGGCGGGGCGCCAGTCAGCCCCGCCGCACCTCCACGTCGACCACGCGGGCGTCGTCGAGACCGAGCTCGTACGTCGGGCCGGTGATACGGAGCCCGACGGCCTCGTCGACCTCCGCACACGACGGTCCGAGCCGCAGCTCCACCTCGCCCGGCTCGACCACGCGACGCATCGCCCGGTCGCTGTACGCCAGCCGCGAGGCGGGCACCGTCAAGCGCACCTCGGCGCGCTCGCCCGGCTCGAGCTCGACGCGCGCGTACGCGACGAGCTGCGCGACGGGCCGCGTGACACTCGCGACCGCGCGGTGGGCGTACACCTGCACGACATCGGCTCCCCGCACGGCGCCGGTGTTCTCGACGCGTGCCGTCACGGTGAACGCGTCGCCCGCCCGCACCTCGGCGGAGGCACCGGATGCCGACCCCCCGGCCGAGCCGACCCCGTCCACCCGCAGCTCCCGCCGCGCGAACGTCGTGTACGACAGCCCGAACCCGAACGGCCGCACCGGTGTCGGGTCGGTGCTGGTCACGCCCGACGGCCCGCCGAGCAGGGGGTGCAGGTACGAATACGGCTGCGACCCCGCCGAGCGGGGGAGCGAGACGGGCAGGCGCCCCGAGGGGGTGGCATCCCCCGTCAGGAGCGCGGCCAGCGCGGGCGCCCCCTCCTCTCCGGGGAAGAACGCCTGCAGCACCGCCGCCGGAGCCGCGGCCCCGTCGAGCGCCCAATCGAGCGCGTACGGGCGGCCGGTCAGCAGCACCAGCACCACCGGGGTCCCGGTCGCGACGACCGCTTCGACGAGCTGACGCTGCACGCCGGGCAGGTCGAGCGAGTCGGCGTCGTTGCCCTCGCCGACCGTGCCGCGACCGAAAAGCCCGGCGCGGTCGCCGACCACGACGATCGCGACGTCGGCGTCGCGCGCGGTGTCGACGGCGGCGGCGATGCCGGAGGCGTCGGCGCCCTCCACCGCGCAGCCCTCGGCGTACGCGACCTCGCCGAAGCGCGCGGCGACGGCCTCGCGCACCGTCGGGATCTCGAACCCGAGCGGGAACGAGGGGTGGTGCGCGAGCACGTGGTTCGCGAACGAGTAGCAGCCCATGAGCGCCTCGGCGCTGTCGGCATTCGGGCCGATGAGGGCGATGCGCCCGGGCTCCCGCAACGGCAGGACGCCGTCGTTGCGCAGGAGCACCGCGCTCTCGACAGCGAGCCGGTACGCCAGCGCGCGGTGCTCGGCGTCGTCGAGGTCGATGCTCGGCGGGGGCGTGGAGAAGTCGGCATCCAGGAGCCCGAGGTCCTCCTTCTCGGCGAGCACGCGCGCGACGGCGCGGTCGACCACCGCCTCGGGGAGGGCCCCGGATGCCACCCGCTCCGCGAGGAAGGGGTAGGCGTCGGGCCCCGGGAGCTCGACGTCGATGCCCGCCTCGAGCGCGAGCTGCGCGGCCTCACCGCGGTCGGCGGCGATGCCGTGCATCGAGCGGAGGAACTCCACCGCGAAGTAGTCCGAGACCACGGTGCCGTCGAAGCCCCAGCGGCGGCGCAGCAGATCGGTGAGCAGCTCGCGCGAGCTGGCCACGGGCACCCCGTCGATCTCGGTGTACGAGTTCATGACCGACCGCACCCCGCCGTCGCGCACGGCCATCTCGAACGGGGGCAGGAACACGTCCTGCAGCTCGCGCTGCCCGGCGGACACCGGAGCGTGGTTGCGCCCGGCGCGCGAGGCGGAGTAGCCGACGAAGTGCTTCAGGGTTGCGTGCACCCCGGACGCCTGCAGTCCGCGCACGAAGGCCGTGCCGATCGTGCCGACGACGTAGGGGTCCTCCGCGATGCACTCGTCGACGCGCCCCCAGCGCGCGTCGCGCACGACGTCGAGCACGGGAGCGAGCCCCTGGTGCACGCCGAGGTCGTGCATCGAGCGGCCGATCGCGGATGCCATGAGCTCCACGGCATCCGGGTCGAACGAGGCGCCCCAGGCGAGAGGCGTGGGGAAGGTCGCCGCCTTCCACGCCGCGAAACCGGTGAGGCACTCCTCGTGCACCAGTGCGGGGATGCCCAGGCGCGTCTCGGTCTTCAGCCGCCGCTGTTCGCCCCACAGCCACTCGGCGCGTTCGATCGGGTCGACCGGGCGGGTGCCGTAGACGCGGGTGAGGTGGCCGAGGCCGTGCGCGGTGGCATCCACGTAGGCGGTCGAGGTGACCTTCTCGCCCGAGAGGGGGGCCACGACCTCGTCGCCCTGGTCGACCCAGTACCCGACGAGCTGAGCGAGCTTCTCGTCGAGGGTCATGTCGGCCACGAGCGCCCGCACGCGGGCGGAGGTCCCGGGCAGGGCGGCGCCGACGTCGGTGTTCTGGATGGTCATGTGGGGTCAGCCCTTCACGGCGCCGGTGAGGCCGCCGACGATCCGGCGCTCGAAGACGCTGAAGAACAGCAGAGCGGGGATCATCGACAGCGAGGTGAAAGCGAGCACGCGCGCGGTGTCGACGGAGTACTGCGAGGCGAACGCCTGGGTGCCCAGCGGCAGCGTGTACACGGCCTCGTTGTTGAGGATGAACAGCGGCAGCATGTACGAGTTCCAGCTGTTGACGAAGGCCAGGATGCCGACCGTCACCACCGCCGGCACCGCGAGGGGCACGACCATGCGCCAGAAGAAGCCGAGGCGGCCGAGGCCGTCGATCGACGCCGCTTCCTGCAGCTCCTTCGGGATCGCCGAGAGGAACGGCGACAGGATGATGATCGTCAGCGGCAGAGCGAAGGCGATCTGCGGCACGATGACGCCCGCGAGGGAGTTCATCAGACCGAGGTTGCGCACGAGGATGTACAGCGGCGTGATCGCCACCGTCATCGGGAACATCAGGCCCGCGGTGAACAGGGCGAACACCGCGCCGCGTCCGCGGAAGCGGTAGCGCGACAGCGCGTAAGCGGCCATGAGTCCGAGGATCACGACGAACGCCGTGGTGGCGACGGCGGCGATCGCGGAGTTGCCGACCTGCCCCCAGAACACGCCGCTGGCGAGCACATCGGCGTAGTTCTCCCAGTTCCAGCGGCTGGGGAATCCGGCCGGGTCGACCGTGATCTCGGCGTTCGAGCGGAAGCCGCCCAGGATGATGTAGACCACCGGGGCCAGCATCATGCCGATCAGCAGCAGGGCGACGAAGGCCACGAGCAGGGAGCTTGAGCGCTTGGCGCCGGCGGGGGAGCGGTGCACGGAGCGCGGCGCCTTCGGCGCGACGAGCGTGGCGGTGGCGGTCATGAGGTACCTCCCGTGAGGGCGCCGGCGGTGTCGCGGCGCAGCACGAAGCGCTGGTAGACGAGCGCGACGGCGAGAGAGATGAGGAACATCACCACGGCCACGGCGCTGCCGTAGCCGAAGCTGCCGGCGTTGCGACCGTTGGCGACCATGTAGGTGGCCATGGTCGAGGTGCCCGCGGTGGAGGCGACGTACTGGCCCCAGATGATCCAGACGAGGTCGAACAGCTGCAGCGAGCCGATGATCGACAGGAACGCCCAGATGCGGATGGTCGGGCCCATCAGGGGCAGCACGATGTTGCGCTGGATCTGCCAATACGAGGCGCCGTCGATCGCGGCGGCCTCGTTGAGCTCCTCGGGGATGCCCTGGAGGCCGGCGAGGAAGAGGATGACGGCGAAGCCGATGTACTTCCACGTGATGATGATCAGCAGGGTCCAGATCGCCAGGGCCGGGTCGGAGATCCAGTCGGCGCGCAGCGAGCCGAGGCCGATCTTCTCGAGGGCGCCGTTGAGGGCGCCGCCCGACTGCAGCATGAGTCCCCAGCCGAGCCCGACCACGACCTCGGAGATGACGTAGGGCACGAAGATCAGCACGCGGATGAGCGACTGGGCCCGCATCTTGCGGTTCAGCAGCAGCGCGAGACCGAGGGCGAGGGGCCCCTGGAGCACCAGTGAGCCGATGACGATGAACGCGTTGTGCCCGAGCGCCTCGTGGAAGGCGGGGTCGGTGAGGATCGTGACGTAGTTGCGGATGCCGACGAAGTCGGTGGGGGTACCGAAGCCCGACCACTTGTAGAAGCCGTAGTAGGCGGCGAGGGCGACGGGCAGGATGACGAACGAGACGAACACGACCAGGGCGGGGCCCAGGAGGATCGCGAGTTCGCCGCGGATGCGCCAGTTCTCGACGCGCCGACGCGCGGTCGGCCGCCCGGCCGAGGGGGCGCGGTGAGCGCCCTCCCCGGCCGGGCGGCGAGACCCGGCGTCGACCGCCGAGGCGGTGAGTTCGGTGGTCATGACCGTGTCCTCAGCGGGATGCCGCGGCGTTGACCGCGTCGACGATGCCCTGCGGGCTGCCCTTGCCGGCGAACATGTCGACGACGGCGACGTTCAGCGCGTTGCCGACGTTCTGGCCGTACAGCGTGTCGAGCCAGACCGAGACGTAGGGCGCCTCGGAGTAGGCCTCGAGCACCGACTGCAGCGCGGGCGTGGTCACCGCACCCTGCGCCTCGGACGAGGCGGGGAGCGTCTGGAACGCGGTGGCGTACGCCTCCTGGTTCTCCTGGTTGACGAGGAAGTTCAGGAAGTCGGTGCACTGCGCGGGGGCGTTGACCCAGCACGAGTAGCCGTCGACGCCGCCCATCATGGCGCCGGGCTCGCCGTCGCCGCCGGGGACCTCCGGGAAGGGGAACCAGCCGAGGTCGGGCAGCGGCTTCTCATCGGGGGTGAGCGAGGCGATCACGCCCGGGTCCCACGCGCCCATGAGCTCCATCGCGGCCTGCTTGTTGGCCAGGAGACCGGCCGACGAACCGGCGCCCTGCTGGGCGGCGGTGGTGAGGAAGCCCTCGTTGAAGGGCGCGGTCGCCAGGAACGACTCGAGGTCTTCTCCGGCCTTCAGCCAGCACGGGTCATCGAAGCTGCGGCTCGAGGCGGCCGAATCGAGCACGTCCTTGGAGCAGGCGCGCAGGGCGAAGTTGTAGTACCAGTGCGCGGCGGGCCAGGCGTCCTTCGCACCGACGGCGATCGGGGCGACCCCGGTGGCCTTGATCTTGGCGTTGGCGGCCTCGAGCTCGTCGATCGTCGCCGGAGCGGAGGTGACGCCTGCGGCGGTCAGCAGGTCTTGCGACGTGAAGATCCCGGAGGGGAGCACGGCGACCGGCATCCCGTAGTTCTTCCCGTCGATCTCGAAGGCCGAGAGCGAGGAGCCGAGGGCCGTCTTGGCCTCCGGGGTGATCTTGTCGGTGAGGTCCATCGCCTGACCGGCCGTGACGATGTCGGCGAGCTTGCCGCCGCCGCGCGCCATGAACAGGTCGGGGGCGTCGCCGGAGTTCAGCGCCGTCTGCAGCTTGCCGTCCATCTCCTCGTTCTGCACAGCCTGGATCTCGACCGTGACGCCGGGGTTGGCCGCCTCGAAGGCGGCGGCGGTGTCTTCCCAGTACTTCTTGCCGTCGCCCGTGGTGGAGTTGTGCCAGAGCGTCAGGGTGACGCTGCCGTCGGCGTTCTGTCCGCTTCCGCCGCCCGCGGCGCAGCCGCCGAGCGCGAGGGTGCCGGCGACGGCGAGGGCCGCTCCGGCGAGGATCTTGCGCGTGTTCATGTGATTCCCGTTTCTCTTCGTCGAGGTGCGCCGTGGGACGCGTCGGTGTTCGGCTGCTTCGCCGTTCCTGCGCTTCTCGGGGTCTGCTGCCCGCCGAGGTGTCAGCAGTGTCGCCCGGGATCTCAGGCCTCGTCAAACGTTTTCGAAAATGATTTCCACGCTAGGGTCGGATGCCATGACGAGGCGCGCCACCATCCACGACGTCGCAGCGGCGGCCGGGGTCTCGGTGGCCACGGTGTCGAAGGCCGTGAACGGCCGCTACGGCGTCGCACCCGAGACGGTGGGACGCGTGCTCGACGCCGTGAAGACCCTGGGGTACGAGTCCAGCCTCGTCGCCAGCAGCATGCGGTCGCGGCGCACGGGGGTCATCGGCGTGCTGGTGGCCGACATCGAGCCGTTCTCCGCCGAGATCCTCAAGGGCGTGGGCGGTGCCCTGCGCGACACCGGGTACGACCTGCTCGCCTACACCGGGGCCCGCCGCGACGGCGAGGGCTGGGAGCGGCGCTCGCTCAGCCGTCTGAGCGGCACGCTCATCGATGCGGCGATCATCGTCACCCCCACGGTGGTCAACGTCTCGAGCGACGTGCCGATCGTCGCGATCGACCCCCACACCGGCCGCGGAGACGTGCCCACGGTCGAATCCGACAGCTTCAGCGGGGCGCAGCAGGCGGTGCACTATCTCGTGCAGCTCGGCCACCGCCGTATCGGCTTCATCGCCGGACGCCCCGATCTGCGCTCGGCCGTGGCCCGCGCCTCGGGGTACCGCGCGGGGCTGTCGGCCGCCGGCATCCCCTTCGATCCCGCGCTCGTCGGCGTGGGTCGCTACGAGCAGGACGTCGCGCGCGAAGCCGCCCACGCCATGCTCGCGCTGGCCGACCCGCCGACCGCGGTGTTCGCCGCGAACGACCTGTCGGCCCTGTCGATCGTCGAGGTCGCGACCGAGCGCGGCCTGCGGGTTCCCGAGGATCTCTCGGTCGTCGGGTTCGACGACGTGCCCGAGGCCGCCCGCGCCCAACCGGGGCTGACGACCGTACGGCAGCCGATGAAGCGCCTCGGCGCCGAGGCCGTCCGCATCGTGCTCGCCCTGCTCGCGGGCGACGAGCTGCCCGAGACGCACATCGAGCTGCCCACGCGACTCGTCGCGCGCGGCACGACCGCGCCCCCGCGCGAGCGCTGAGGCGGGTCGTCCCGGCGCGCTGGGCCGCATCGCCCGGCGCCACACCGGCTCGGGCGCGCCGCACCACCCCGTGGCTCCGGTACCGTCGAGGTGTGAATCCCGCCAGCAGCAAAGACGACGAGGTCGACCTCCTCATCGACGCGTGGTCGCAGTTGCTGCCCGAGGTCGACCTCACCCCCCTCGACGTGATGTCGCGCCTGCGCCGCGCCGCGTTCCACCTGTCGAAGCTTCGCGCCAAGGCCTTCGCCAGCGCCGGCATCGCCGTGTGGGAGTTCGACGTCCTCGCGGTGCTGCGTCGCGCCGGCACCGAACTGAGCGCCACGCGCCTGATCACGGCGACCATGATCGGCAGCGCGGCGATGACGAACCGCCTCGACAAACTCGCCGACCGCGGTCTCGTCCACCGCCGCCCGAATCCCTCCGACGGGCGGGCGATCCTCGTCGCGATCACCCCTGAGGGGATCGAACGGGTGGATGCCGCCATGACCGAGCTCGTGCGCCTGGAGGCCGATGCCTTGCGCGACGTCAGCCGCGCCGACCAGGCCCTTCTCGCGAGCGCCCTGCGGGTGCTGGCCGCCGGCGAGACGCACGAGGCGTGATCGACCTCCTCGACACGCTCTCCCGACGTCCGGTCGTGCTCGACGGCGGACTCGGCACGCTCCTCGAGGCGAGGGGCAACGACGTCACCTCGGCGCTCTGGTCGGCGCGGGTGCTCCGCGACGATCCCGCCGAGGTCCGTGCCGCGCACGCCGCGTTCGTCGACGCTGGCGCCGAGGTCGTGATCACGGCCTCGTATCAGCTCGGTTTCGGCGGCGACATCCCGGATGCCGAGGTCGAGGCGCTCCTGCGTCGGTCGGTCTCCCTCGCCCGCGAGGCGGGCGATGCGGTGGTGGCGGCATCCGTGGGTCCGGTGGGCGCGCTCCGCGCCGACGGCAGCGAGTACACCGGCGACTACGGCCTCACGGTCGACGAGCTGCGGATCGCCCACCGCCGGCGCCTGGAGGTCCTCGCCGACGCGGGCGCCGACCTGCTCGCCGTGGAGACCATCCCCTCGCCGCTCGAAGTCGAGGCGGTGCTTCTCGAACTCGCCGCCCTCGACATCCCCGCCTTCGTCAGCCTCTCGGCCGACAGCACCGGTTTCGCGACCCCGGGAGCGCTCGCCGCGGCGCTGGGTATCGCGGCATCCGGATCATCGGTCGTCGCCGTGGGCGTCAACTGCTGCTCGCCCGGCGCGGTGCTCGGCGCCCTGACCGAGGGGCCCGGCATCCCGCTCGTCGCCTACCCCAACACGGGGGAGACCTGGGATGCCGCCACGCGCACGTGGAGAGGGGCCGCGGCCCCTTTGGCCGCCGACGCCCCGTCGTGGGTCGCGGCGGGAGCCCGCCTGGTCGGCGGCTGCTGCCGCTCGATGCCGGCCGACATCGCCGCGATCGCCGCCGCGGTGCGCTGACGGCGCGCGGGAGGGGTCGACCGGATCTCAGCGCGCGTCGATCACGCGGTCGAGCCACTCCACCAGGAGCGAGCGTTCCGCGCTCGAGAGGGCGTCGAGTCCGGCCGCGTCCGCGCGCAGCGTGACCGCGGCGGTGCGGTGCGCGGGCTCGGTGGACGCGGCGGTCGCCTCCGGGACGATGATGGATCCGAGCACGGCCTCGAACAAGGCGTCGGCGACGGCGGGATCCCGCGCGTCGCTCGGGTGCTCGAGCAGGGTCAGGACCGCGCCGGTCCCCGCCGCGTGGATGAGGGCGACGGCGTGCGCTTCGGAGACGCGCAGTCGGCCGGACGACGCGACGCGGCGGACGCGTTCCTCCAGCGCGTGCACGCCGGCGGCCAGGGCGGGGGAGTCGCGACCGCGTCTGGGATCGCTGAGGAGGACGAAGAGGTCGGGGTGCTCGAGGCCGAATCGCACCGTCTGATGCCAGCCGTGACGGAGGTCCTCGATCGGGTCGCCCCAGGATCGCTCCACGTCGAGGTCGGCGACCTTGCCCGCGCTGAACGTCGCCATCGTCCACTCGGCGACCGCGTCGAGCAGTCCCTCCTTGTCGCCGAAGAGGCGGTAGATCGTGGGGGCCTGGATCCCTGCCCTCTCCGCGACCGCGCGGGTGGTGACGCCCGCGGTCCCCTGGTCGCGCAGGAGCGCGGCGGCGGAGGCGATGATCCGCTCGCGCACGTCGTCTCGGGGCGTGGCGGGGGTCATGTGACGACGATAACAAATACTTGTAAGCGGCGGTAATGAATGTTACCTTTCGAGCGTTTCCATCGATAACACGAAAGGCATTCCAATGATCACCATCACCGGCGCGACGGGTTCACTGAACCGCGCCACCGTCGATCACCTTCTGCAGAGCCTCGACCCGTCCGAGCTGGTGGTGGTCGTGCGGGATCCCTCCCGCGCGGACGATCTCGCGCGTCGAGGCGTCGAGGTGCGGGCGGGGGACTACGCCGATCCACACGGACTCCGGGCGGCGTTCGAGGGTGCCGACCGTCTGCTCCTCGTCTCCTCGAACGACCAGAACGCCGATGCGGCGGCTCTGCACCGCGGAGCCATCCAGGCGGCGAGCGACGCGGGGGTCGGGCACGTGCTCTACACGAGTCATCAGGGGGCCGACGCCAGCTCGCCGTTCGCCCCCGCGCGGGATCACGCGGCGACCGAGGAGGCGCTCGCCGCCAGCGGCCTCCCCTGGACGGCCTTGCGCAACGGCTTCTACGCCCACTCCCTGCAGTGGCTGCTCGGGCCGTGGCGGAAGACGGGGGCGGTGTCGGTGCCTGCTGATGGCCCGGTCTCCTGGACGTCGCGCGACGATCTCGCCGAAGCGGCGGCACGCTTGCTGGGGCGCCAGGTCCTCCCGCAGGGGCCGGTGACGCTCACCGCCACGCACGCCCCGACCTTCGCCGACCTCGCCCGCTGGGCGGGGGAGACTGCGGGTCGTGAGGTCGCCCTCGACGTGATCGACGAGGAGGAGTGGATGCAGCGCTCGCTCGCCGCGGGTCGGCCCGAGGGCGCGGTCCGCTTCACCCTCGGCGTCTTCCAGGCGGCGGAGGGCGGCTTCTTCGCCGGAACGGATCCGGCGCTGCGCACCCTGCTCGGTCGCGAGCCGGTGACGGCCAGGAGCGTCGTGGACTCCCTGGCGCGGGCCTGATCGTCGTCTGAGCCTCCGGTGCCCGGGCAGCGGACGTTCCGCCGCCCGGCCGGCAGGGGAGCCGCGATCGCCGCGGCGGTGCGCGGCCGACGCCTCACGTCCTCCGGCTGCCGTCGACGCTCTCGCGCAGAAGCGTGAGCTGCGCGGCGCGCCAGCCGTACGCGTCCCTCAGGCGGGACCGTACGGTCGACAGCGCCGACGGCACGAGCATCTCCACGCCCCGGTAGACGTCGACCGCCGAGGGGTCGACCTCGCGGGCGGCCATGCGGAGTTCGGTGAGCAGGGCCAGCAGGCCGTCGGGGCCGAGCTCGGTGCGCGCCCGGGGCCAGTCGCCGAACGCGACCCGCGTCCACGGCGCGGTGGTCGCCGCGCCCCCGAACGCGGGAGAACGGCGCACGAGCACGACCGCCACCCCCGCCAGCAGGACCGTGGCCGTTGCGATCACCCCGGCGGCCTCGATGGAGAACAGCGTTCGAGCGAGAGGGGAGTCGCCGAGGGGGCTCGCCTCCACAGCCACCCTGGCCAGGCAGTACGCCGCGAAGCCGCCGGTCGTGCCGGCCAGCACGAGTGCCGAACGGCGCGGGATGGTTCGGGAGCGCGCGGTCAGCACCGCGCACGCAGCGCTCGCCGCCGCGACCGCGAGAACCCTCACCGTGAGCGCGGTGGGGGCGTCGAGCACCACCGAGGTGACCCCGACGGTGAGTGCGAGCGCCACGGCGGACACGACCAGCACCCGCACCTGCCGGGACCGCGGCGCAGACACCGCGATGCACAGCATGGAGGGGGCGAGCACCATCGCGCACGCGGCGATCGCGAGGGCGATCGGGCCACCGCCCTGGAACGCGAGGACGTACATCGCGGTCGATCCGACCGACAGCACGCCCGCCATGGTCGTGACCCGCAGGAAGAAGTGCAGAGGTGCGCGGCTCCCCAGCTGCGGCAGGATCACCCCGATCATGCTCACACCGAGCGCGACGCACATCACCGCGAGCCCGATCGACAGCACCATGGATCCTCCACGCCACATCATGCTCGCTCCGGCGTGCGCGGCCCTCCCCGACGCTCGGGGTTGACGCCGGCTTTCGCGCGGCTCAGTCGAAGTCCGCGGCGAGGGCGTTGCGGTGGTACTCGAAGATGATGCTGGTGCGGGTGGATGCCACGCTGTGCCGCGCCGAGAGATGATCGACGACGAAGCGACGCACCGCGGAGGAGTCGTCCACGGCGATGTGCACGAGGAAGTCGTCGGCTCCCCCGAGGAAGAAGAGCTGGATGACGTCGGGATGCCGACGGATCTCGTGCGCGAACGCGCGGATGCTCTCCTGCCGCTGACCCGGCCGCAGCGTGACGCCGACGATCGCCTGCAGACCGCGACCGAGCCGGCTCTGGTCGACGGCGGCGTGGAACCCGGTGATGAGACCACGGTCGACGAGGGCGCGCAGCCGCGCGTGAGCGGTGGATGCCGCGACGCCCAGGGCCTCGGCGAGCGCGGCGTTCGTCATCCGGGCGTCGGCGGAGAGCAGCTCGATGATGCGGGCGTCGAGCGGGTGCAGGTCGTCGTCGGCCATCGCAGATCCTTCGCGTCGAAGCCGCGCGAAAGCACGGCAGCGCCGATGATACGGGGAATGTTCGGCCATTTCCCGAATAATGTGCGCGGAAACACCACGGAAACACCCCTTTCTGCGATTCTTCCGGCAACGCTCATCCGCTCGAGGAGGAACCCATGCGCGTCGCCGTGCCGACCGAGATCAAGAACAACGAGAACCGCGTCGCGATGACGCCGGCGGGGGTCGACGCCCTCGTGCATCGTGGACACGACGTGCTCGTGCAAGCCGGAGCGGGCGAGGGCAGCGGTTTCTCCGACGAGCAGTACGCGGCCGCCGGAGCGGAGATCGTCGCGACGGCCGACGAGACCTGGGCACGCGCCGAGCTGCTGGTCAAGGTCAAGGAGCCCATCGCCCCCGAGTACGGATTCCTGCGCCCCGACCTCACGCTGTTCACCTACCTGCACCTGGCGGCCGACCGTCCCCTCACCGACGCCCTGATGGCGGCAGGGACCACCGCCGTGGCCTACGAGACCGTCCAGACCGCGGACCGCGCGCTCCCGCTCCTCGCGCCGATGAGCGAGGTCGCGGGTCGCCTGTCGATCATCGAGGGCGCCCACCACCTGCTGCGCGCGTCGGGGGGCCGCGGCCTGCTTCCCGGCGGCGTTCCCGGAACCCCCCGGGCGAAGGTGGTCGTCATCGGCGGCGGCGTCGCCGGAGAGCACGCCGCGGCCAACGCCCTCGGACTCGGTGCGCGGGTCACCGTCGTCGACATCTCGCTGCCCAAGCTGCGCCAGCTCGAAGAGCGCTTCGGCGGCGCGATCGAGACGCGCGCCTCGACGCGCCTCGAGATCGCGGAGCAGCTCGCCGACGCCGACCTCGTGATCGGCTCGGTGCTGATCCCGGGCGCCGCCGCCCCCAAGCTCGTCACCGATGAGATGGTCGCGGCGATGAAGCCCGGCTCGGTGCTCGTGGACATCGCGATCGACCAGGGCGGCTGCTTCGAGGGCTCGCGCCCGACCACCCACGACGCCCCCACCTTCCGCGTGCACGAGGCGCTGTACTACTGCGTCGCGAACATGCCCGGCGCGGTGCCGCACACCTCCACGCGCGCCCTGTCCAACGCCACACTGCCCTACATCACGCGCATCGCCGACGCGGGCTGGGAGGCCGCGGCATCCGCCGACCCGGCTCTCGCCAAGGGCCTGAACGTGCGCGCGGGCGTGGTCGTCAACGAGGGCGTGCGCGCCGCCTTCGACCTCTGAGCGCCTCTCTCCGCCGCGGCGGAGGTGGCTGAGCTTGTCGAAGCCTCCGGTCGTTGTGCGGCGGAGGTGGCTGAGCTTGTCGAAGCCTCCGGTCGTTGTGCGGCGGAGGTGGCTGAGCTTGTCGAAGCCTCCGGTCGTTGTGCGGCGGAGGTGGCTGAGCTTGTCGAAGCCTCCGGTTGGTCTGCGGCGGAGGTGGCTGAGCTTGTCGAAGCCTCCGATCGGTCTGCGGCGGAGGTGGCTGAGCTTGTCGAAGCCTCCGGTTGTTGTGCGGCGGAGGTGGCTGAGCCTGTCGAAGCCACCGGTCCAGGACCGCTCTGCGAAAGCCGCGGAAGGTCAGCACCGCGGGAAGCGATGAGCGCGAGCTTCTTCTCACGCCGCCAGCCCTGGAGCTGCTTCTCACGCGCGAAGGCCAGCTCGACCGCGTCGAACCACTCGGCGTACACGAGGTGCACGGGCCTGCGCTTCCGAGTGAAGGATGCCGCCATGTCGTCGTCGTTGTTGTGCTCCCAGATGCGGCTCTCGAGTTCGCGACCCGTACTGCCGACGGAGAACGAGCCGCCGCGGCATTCGAGGATGTAGGTCCAGGGCATCCGCTGAGCCTGCCACCCCGAC
Organism: Microbacterium phycohabitans; assembly: GCF_032464935.1. Classification (NCBI taxonomy): domain Bacteria; kingdom Bacillati; phylum Actinomycetota; class Actinomycetes; order Micrococcales; family Microbacteriaceae; genus Microbacterium; species Microbacterium phycohabitans. Next base: position 174,633 of record NZ_JAWDIT010000005.1, on the reverse strand, counting down.
GGACTGCGCGGGGGAGGGTGTGGATGACGTCGAGTGGGGGACGGTCCCTTCGACGGGCTCAGGGGCCTGGGATGGCGTGGGGGCTTCGCGTGGGGTCCGGTCCCTTCGACAGGCTCAGGGACCTGGCGTCGCGCAACTCAGGGAGGTGGCGATCGCGGCTCAGCCGCGCACCCAGGCGTAGGTGATCTCGGGGCGGCCCTGGCCGCCGTAGCGCGGCTCCCGGCGCACGCGGCCCACGTCGGCGAGATGCTCCAGGTAGCGCCGGGCGGTGACCCGCGACATCCCCTCGCTCTCGCCCACCTCCGTCGACGAGACCGCGCCCGCCGCGGTGCGCACGCGCTCGGCAACGGCCTGCAGCGTTGCGTCGCTGAGGCCCTTCGGCAGGGCCGGGGAGGTGACCGTGCGCAGCGAGCCGAGCAGGGCGTCGACCTCGGACTGCGTCGCTTCGCCCGCCGCGCGGTCGAGTCCCTCGACGTACGCGCGGTACGCCTCGAGCCTTTCGCGGAAGGCGCCGAAGGCGAACGGCTTGATGAGGTACTGGACGACGCCGATCGAGACGGCCGCACGCACGGTCTCCGCGTCGCGCACCGCGGTGACGGCGATGATGTCGACGCGCGAGCCCATCGCCCGTGCCCGGCGGGCTACGTCGAGGCCGGTGCCGTCGGGCATGGTCATGTCGAGCAGCACGAGGTCGATGCGGCGGTCCGGTTCGCTCAGCGCCGTGAGCGCCGCGCGGGCGCCGGCCGCCTGCCCGGCCACCTCGAATCCGGGCACCCGCGCGACGTAGGCGCTGTGCAGCTCGAGGGCGAGGGCGTCGTCGTCCACGACGAGCACGCGGATCACGCGGTCACCGCCTCGGCGACCACCGGCAGGAAGACGCGCACCGTGGTGGGGTCCGCGCCCACCTGCAGCGTCCCTCCGCGGGCGGCGACGATGTCGCGCACGAGGGCGAGGCCCACGCCGCGACCGCCGGGAGCGTGGGCGGTCTTCGTCGACGAGCCGAACGCGAACGGATCCTCCAGCGTCGGGTCGAACCCCGCGCCACCGTCGGACACCTCGATCACCACGTCGTCGCCGTTCTCGTGCAGCGTCGCGCGCACCCACCGCGGCTCGGCCCCGGCGGCGGCGGCATCCAGGGCGTTGTCGACGAGGTTGCCGACGACCGTGACGGCCTCCTCCGGCGCGAGGGGGAGGGCGGGGGTGGGCTCGGCGACGTCGAGGTCGAGCCGCACGCCGCGCTCGGCAGCCTCGTCGAGCTTGCCCAGCAGCAGCGCCACGACGATCGCGCCCTCGTCGTGCGACACGAGACGATCGGCCAGTTCCTGCCGTTCCCCCGTGGATGCCACGATCAGACGCCGCGCATCGTCGACACGGCCCAGTTCGAGCAGCGCCAGCAGCGCGTGCAGGCGGTTTCCGTGCTCGTGCGTCTGCGAGCGCAGCGTGTCGCTGAGGGTGCGCACGCCCTCGAGCTCGCCGAGCAGCGCCTGCAGCTCCGAACGGTCGCGCAGCGTCATGACCCGTCCGCGTTCGGGGGCACGACGGCCGCTGAGGTCGCGCGCCTCCTCCTGGTTGACCAGCAGCACGCGGTCGCCGTTCACGACGGTCTCCTCGACCATGCGGCGCCCCGTGGCGATGGCCTCGGCGAGGGCGGCATCCATCTCGGCCTCCCGCGGGTCGAGCGACACCTGACCCGACGTGGCCGGGGGCAGGCCCAGCAGGTCGGCCGCCTCGTCGTTGTAGAGCACGATGCGCCCGGAGCGGTCGGTGACGACGAGCCCTTCGCGCAGTGAGTGCAGCACGGTCTCGTAGCTCTCGACGAGGCGCGACAACTCCTCGGGCGTGTACGACCCCGTCACCCGGCGGGCGGTTCGGCGCACGTACAGGGCTCCCAGCACGCCGAGTCCGACGATGGCGGCGGATGCCAGCACGATCAGCGGAGCGCGAGCGGCGATGTCCTGCTGCACGGCGCCGAGGGTGACCCCCACCGCGACGAGGGCGACGATGCCGCCGCTCTCGTCGCCGCCCGCACGGATCGGCGCGATCGTGCGCACGGAGGGGCCCAGCGTGCCCTCGTAGACCTCGGTGAAGGTGCGTCCGGCGAGGGCCTCGTCGCGCGAGCCGATGTACGGCAGGCCAATCTCCGCGCGGTTGGGATGGGTCAGACGGATGCCGTCGGGCGTCATGATCGTGACGAACGACACGTCGGTCTCACCGAGGATCTGCTCGACCATCGGCTGCAGACGGTCCGAGTCGCCCGCTCCCGCGAGAGCGGCGACGTCGGGTTCGTGCGCGATCGTCTCGGCGACCGAGAGCGTGACCTTCTCGGCCTCGCGCTGCCCGGAGTCGCTCAGCTGCACCGACAGCAGGGCGGCGAGGACACCGGCCACGAGCACCACGACGCCGAGCGACACCAGCGCCAGTCGTCCGCCCACGCTCAACCGCATGCCCACCGCCCTTCGTCGCGCCTGCCGTGAACAATACGACCACAAATCGCCCATCGGTTCGCCGTCGACCACAGTCATGTCATCCACTCCGGCGGTCCCGCCGGACAACGAAGACGTTAGGAAAGGGATAGGCGCTGATGGCTCTCTCACTCCGCACCACTCGCGACGGTCGACCGCGTAAGAAGATCGATCGCAACCACTGGCTCTACATCGCCGTCATCGTCGCCGTCGTGGCGGGCGTGATCGTCGGCCTCGTCGCCCCGCAGTTCGCCGTCGGCCTCGAGTCCGTCGGCAAGGGCTTCGTCAACCTGATCAAGATGATGATCGCCCCGGTCATCTTCTGCACGATCGTCGTCGGCATCGGCTCGATCGCGAAGGCCTCGACGGTCGGCAAGATCGGCGGCCTGGCCCTGGGCTACTTCCTCGTCATGTCGACCTTCGCGCTCGGCATCGGCCTGCTGGTCGGCAACATCATCCACCCCGGCGAGGGCCTGAACATCGGCAGCGCCTCCTACGACGCCGTGCCCGAGGCCACCACGACGCAGGACTTCGTGCTCGGCATCATCCCGACGACGTTCTTCTCGGCGTTCACGGGCGGCAGCATCCTCCAGGTGCTCTTCATCGCCCTCCTCTCGGGCTTCGCCCTGCAGGGCATGGGCGAGCGCGGAGCGCGCATGGTCGAGGGCATCCGCAACTTCCAGGTGCTCGTCTTCCGCATCCTCGGCATGATCTTGTGGCTCGCGCCCATCGGCGCGTTCGGCGCCATCGCCGCGGTCGTCGGCAAGACCGGATTCGGGGCCGTCATCAGCCTCGGCATCCTGATGGGCTCGTTCTACCTGACGTGCTTCCTGTTCATCGCCATCGTCCTGGGCGGTCTGCTCTACGCCGTCACGCGGGTCAACATCTTCTCGCTCATGAAGTACCTGGGCCGCGAGTACCTCCTCATCGTCGGCACCTCGTCGTCCGAGGCCGCCCTGCCCCGCCTCATCGCCAAGATGGAGCACCTCGGCGTCTCGAAGCCCGTGGTCGGCATCACCGTTCCGACCGGGTACTCCTTCAACCTCGACGGCACGGCGATCTACCTGACGATGGCGTCGCTGTTCATCGCCACCGCGATGGGCGCCCCGATGTCGATCCCCGAGCAGATCGGTCTGCTCATCTTCATGATCATCGCCTCCAAGGGCGCGGCCGGTGTCACCGGTGCGGGACTCGCGACCCTCGCCGGTGGCCTGTCGGCCTACCGTCCCGACCTCGTCAACGGCGTCGGCGTCATCGTCGGCATCGACCGGTTCATGTCGGAGGCCCGTGCGGTCACCAACTTCACCGGCAACGCGGTCGCGACCCTCCTCATCGGCGCCTGGACCAAGCAGTACGACGGACAGCGGGTGCGCGAGGTGCTCGCGGGCCAGATCCCCTTCGACGAGACCCTGCTCACCGGCCACGACCACTCGGCCACCCCGGCGGCGGATGCCAAGGAGCAGGCTTCGACCGAGGTCGGCACCGGACCCGCGGCCGTCGACACCCAGGCGCTCAACGCCTTCCGCGCTCAGGCGGAAGCGGAGGCGGCGGCGCGGAGCCGCTCGTGAGCCTGGCGCACACCTCGGCGGGGGCGGCTTCGGCCGCCCCCGCCCCTGCGCGCGTCGACCTCGCGCGCACGTGGATGCTGCGTTCGCCGCTCGCGGGCGACCTCGCGACCGCGGCCGACGTGCTCGTGCTCGACCTCGAAGACGGACTGCCCGCGGCGCGCAAGACCGAGGGGCGCGATCGTGCCCGGCGTGCCGCCACCGAGGCGCCCGTGTGGCTGCGCATCAGCGCCGCCGGAACCCGCGACGGCCAGGCCGACCTCGCCCTCGGTCGCGAGCTCGACGGGCGTCTTGCCGGGGTCGTCCTCGCGATGTGCGCGGGGCCGGCCGACGTGGCGCACGTCGCCGCCTCCCTGCCCGCGGGCACCCCGATCGTCGCGATGGTCGAGTCGGCCGCGGCGCTGTTGGCGGCCCCGGCCATCGCCGCGCATCCCGCGACCCGCCGACTGGCGTTCGGCACCGGCGACTTCCGTCGCGACACCGGCATGTCGGCCGAGCGCATCGCCCTGTCGTGGCCGCGTGCCCAGCTCGTCGTCGCCTCGGCGGCCGCGGGCATCGCGGGCCCCATCGACGGCCCGTGCGGTCCGATCGACCAGGCGCACGACGCGGCGCTCCACGCCGTGGCGATGGGTTTCGCCGGCACGCTGGCGCTCCAGGATGCCGCGATCCCCGGGGCTCACGCGGGCTTCACGCCGTCGTCGGCCGAGGTGGAGGCCGCCCGGTCGCTGCTGTCCACCACTCCCGACGGTCCGGTCGACGGCTCCTACGCGCCGACCCTCGCCCGCGCGCGAGCGCTGGTCGCCCGCGCCGAGGCGCTCGCCGCCCTCTGATCCGCGGCGCCGCGTCCCGCGGTCCCGTCACGGAGGTCCCTGAGCCCGTCGAAGGGACGGGGACCACGGCGGCGTTGGGTTCCGGGGGCTTCGACAGGCTCAGCCCCCTCCCCACACGGGTCCCGGGGGCTTCGACAGGCTCAGCCCCCTCGCGTCGTCACCGGGGCTCAGCGACCGCGCCGGAACCACCGGCGCCGCGGCGGGGGAGCGGCCACGGCGGCGGCCTCTTCACGGGCGCGACGTCGCTCGATCCACGCGGCCACCTCGGCATCCACGTCCACCGTCGGAGTCACCACCGGCGGTCCGCCCTGCAACTGCCGGCGCGCCTCGATCACGCGGCGGTTGAAGTCGTCGACCGCCTCGCGCACCTCGGCTTCGTGCGCGATGGCATCCAGTCGGTCTGCCATCTCCTTGTGCTCGACGCGCAGCGTGAGCGCCGGAGGGCCCAGGCCCGTCAGCTGTTCGGTCTCGATCTTGCGGCGGATCCACCAGTCGGGGTCGTGCGAGGTGCTCAGATCGAGGGGCTTGCCCGCCCCGGGAAGGTTGTCGAACTCGCCGCGGCGGATCGCCTGCTGAATCGACGTCTCGACGAACGCCGCACGTTCAGCGGCCGTCGACCCGCGCGCGGGACCCGTCGGCTCCGCCGGTTCGGGGGCGAGACCGGCGTCGCGCAGTTCGCGGTCGAGCCGGTACCGCTCGGCGGCTTGGCGCGGGTCGTCGCTCACGCGGCCTCCCGGCCGTCACGCTCCAACCGGGCGAGGCGCTGGCGGGCCATGTCCTGGGCCCGCGGACCGGAGCCCAGGGCTCGCTCCGTGACGCGCAGGACGACGCGCGTCAGCGCGAGCACCGGCAGCGGCCACCGGCGCACGCCGAGCATCTTGCGGTACCGGCGCGGGATCGTGGCTACGGCGGCGGCGAACAGCACACGATACGACAGGCCCATCAGGCCGGGGAACGGCGGCTTGCGCAGGAACCGCACGACATCGGCGACCCTCTCGTCGCCGCGGAGTTCCCCGCGCTCGTAGAAACCGTCGATCTCGGCGCGCAGCGCCGCGCGGGTGCGGGGAGGATCGACCACGCGCATCAGCCGGCCGGCCGTCGCCCAGTCTGCGACGTAGGCGTCGGGCCCACCGGGGATGGGCTTCTTCGACACCTCGTGCCCCGCGAGAAAGGCGTCGGTGAAGGCCAGGTGCACCCACCGCACGAGGTCGGCGGCTTCGGCCGTGTAGGCGCGCTCGCTGCCGTCGCCGGCGCGGTATTCGCCCTTCACCCGCTGGTGGAACCTCCCGACGCGCCGAGTCTCGGCATCCGCCTGCGTCCGCGAGCCGTAGGTGAGGGTGATGACCCAGCGCACCGTGCCGGTCAGGCGACCGATCGGGTCCTCGCGGTAACGCGACCAGTCGTGCACCCCTGCCAGTGCTCCCGGGTGCAGCGCCTGCAGGAGGAGGGCCCGGATGCCGGCGACCAGCGTCCCCATTCCGGCGTGGACGGTCCACGCGGGGCCGTTCTCGACGAAGTAGCCGGTGTCGTCACCGTCGGCGATCGCCCGCACGTACGGCGCCATGCCGGTCGGATCTCCCGCGAGGGCGACGAGGATCTTGCCGCGCAGGCTCGCGATCCAACCGGGGACGGAGGGGAAGGTCGCGTCGGTCACTCATCCAGCGTGCCACCGTCTGAGCGGGTGGGCTCGGAAAGTGTTCGACGTCGATGATCCTCTCGGCGGACGAGGATCAGTGGCCCTCGTGCGTGACGACCGGAACGGTGCCGTCGTAACGGAGCAGGACGGCATCCTGCGTCGCGCCGAGGGCGGGGGTGACCAGCACGGCGATCACGGCGGCGGCGACGAGCAGTCCCGTGACGCTCATCGGCTGGGCGGGGCGGGATGCCGTGCGCCCACGGCGACGCAGGTGCACCGCCGAGGTCGCCCCGACGACCACGAGCAGAACCGCGGCCGCGGCGACGCCGATGATGCTGGTGTGCGCCGAGGCGACGAACATCAGGGCGGTCGCGAGGGCGAGTGCCGCCAGAGCGCCCGCGAGGGCGAGTCGGGGGACGACGAGGCGTCCGGTCGACAGGGTCGCGGCTCCCCAGGCGAGGGAGGCGAGGCCCAGGATGACCATCCCGATTCCGAGGCCCGTTGCGAGGGCCCCGGAATCGGGACGGACGATCGCACCCGCGCCGAGGGCGGCGATGATGAGTCCGGCCCCCCACGCGGATACGGAGGGCCACGACCGAACGAAGGTCGCGGCGTTCATGCTCAGACCGCCGCGGTGCGGGGGACGTTGCGCTCGGTGCCGAGACCGACACCCAGCAGCACGACCGCGCTGGCGAGGTGCAGGAAGTGGTCGGCCGTGTTCAGCGCGAGGATGTTGGCCGCGGTGCCCACGAGGAAGAAGCCGACGATACCGAGGAGGAGGTAGACCGCTCCGACGGTGGTGTTGACGCCCTTGGCGGCACGCGCGTTGGCGAGACCGGCGACCAGCAGCGCCGCACCGATCAGCAGGTGCGCGATGTTGTGCAGCGGGTTGACCGCGAAGATGCCGAGCAGCAGCCCGCCCTCGGTCGCGATGAATCCGACGCCGCCAGTCACGGCGAAGCCGAGCAGACCGACGAGAAGGTAGACAGCGCCGAAGACGGTGGCCACGATGCGGTTGGGCGAAGAGCTCATGATGAACCTCCCAGATTGTTGGCAGCGACCGTCCGGCCGCTTCTCATCATCTTCGGAGGCAGACCGTGGATCGGATTGCCCTTTGCTTTCTGGGAGCGCATTCCTGTAGAACCCTCGAGCGGGCGTGCCCGGATACGACAGAAGGCCCCCGAGTACTCTCCGAGGCCCTCCGCAACAGCACGACCTTAGGGCGGACGCTCGAGCCCTCGACGGGGATTGCAATTCCCACGGTGTTCACTTAGTGGCGTTTCTGCCACACTCCCCTCATGCGCTTCGAGACGACACTGCTGCAGATCGGCAACAACACCGGCATCGAAGTCCCCCCGGAGGTGATCGAGGCCCTCGGCGGAGGAAAGCGTGCCGCGGTCGTGGTCGACGTCGACGGGTACGTCTTCTCGAGCACGATCGGCGCGATGGGCGGGCGCTCCCTCATCCCCTTCTCCGCCGATAAGCGCCGGGCGACGGGCCTGTCCGGCGGAGAGGCCATCACCGTGGAGCTGACCCTCGATGCGGAGCCCCGCACGGTCGAGGTCCCCGACGATCTCGCCGCGGCTCTCGCGGAAGCCGGCGCGCGCCCCGCTTTCGACGCCCTCGCGCCGAGTGCCCGCAAGGCCCACGTGGTCAAGGTGGAGTCGGCGAAAGCAGCCGACACCCGCGCGCGTCGCGTCGCCGCCATCGTCTCCACACTCTCGAACGCGTAGCGCCGAGCGCGCCGGGCGATAGCCTGGAGCGGGAGGTCCCGTGGGGCGCACGAAAGAGGCCATCGTCGAAGGGCTGTCGATCGCGACAGCCGCGGCGCGACTGACCGTGCGCAACCGCATCCTGGTCGACACGATCGCCCGCGGCGGGCAGTTCGACAATGACGTGTTCGCGGACTTCGCCCGCTCCACCCTGCGCTCCCTCGCCGACGAGCAGGATCAGGCGGCCGAACGGGTGACCCACCAGCGAAAGCGCGCGTGGGGGCGCTTCTCCGACTCCTCGGGCACGCACGACTACCGTGACCGCGACACCCGCAACCTGCGCCGACGCGCGAAGCAGTCGCGCGGCGTCGCGAAGGAGCTGCGCGCCCTCGCCGACGACCCGGACCGTGTGAAGACCCTCGTGGCCGACGCGCGTATCGCCGCCTGGGGCGACGTCGAGGCCAATCTCCGCCAGCGTCTCGACGTCGAGGGCATGACCGCCGACGCCGATCCCGAGTACGCCCAGATGCGCAAGGCCCGCATGGATGCCTTGCGTATGGTCGACCTCGCCCGTCTCGCCTCGCAGGCGAAACGCCGGGCGAAGGAGCGGGCTGAGACCGACGACGACGATGTCGACGACCCTCCCGCGGAGAAGACCGGCAAGAAGAAGAAGTCGCCCGCGCGCTGACCCTCGTCGACACGTCCGGAGCGGTAGCCTCGGCGGCGAGCAGAGGGGATGCCATGGCGCAACGGCGGTTCGGATGTACGTCCCGGGTGGCACGACCCGGCTACGCCCTGGTCTCGGTGAGCGCGCGCGACGCGAACGGCTTCGTGCACCACTACGACGACATCGAAGCGCCGCTCGGGTCGCTGCACGAGGCGATCGCGATCCTGCAGCTGAACTCCGTCGCCACCGACGCCGCCCATCGGGGCGAGGAGACCGCCTGACCCTGGCCGCCGTCTGCGGTCGGAGTCGCCGGAATCCATCGCGCGCGCAGAACCGGGGGACGAGCTCTTCTCGCCGGGCGCCCACACCGATGCGCGTGCCCATCGCCGACCCGCGCCGCGGAACGGAAAAAGCCCCGGCTCAGAATTTCTTCTCAGCCGGGGCTTGTCACTGTCTCAACACAGTGTGCGCCCGAAGGGACTCGAACCCCTAACCTTCTGATCCGTAGTCAGATGCTCTATCCATTGAGCTACGGGCGCAGGGCCTCCGCGCGAAACGGCGCGCAGGCCGTAGTCCAGCATAGCCGGGACCCCGGGAGACGTCTAATCGGGCCCGAACCGCGTGCATCCCGGGCGTGGCGCAGTGATGACCGGCAGGTGTCGAGCCGGAGACGTACGCTGGCGGGATGAGCGCCTACACCTCCGCGTTCGAGCTGTTCTCCATCGGGATCGGACCCTCGAGCTCCCACACCGTCGGCCCCATGAGGGCCGCGTTCTCCTTCGCCGCACGACTGCGGGGCACCGGTGCCCTGGAGCGGGTGGCATCCGTCTCCTGCGCCCTCTACGGCTCGCTCGGCGCGACCGGCATCGGTCATGGCACCCCCGACGCGGTCGTCGCGGGTCTGCAGGGCCTCGAGCCCGAGACGGTCGATCCGGATGCCGTCCGCCGCGCGTGGTCGGACTGGCCCGAGGGGCGCGCGCTGGCGCTCGCCGGCACGCACGAGGTCCCCTTCGCCAAGACCGACATCGCGCTCGAGCCGCGCACGCGGCTCCCCGGCCATCCCAACGCCATGACGCTCGTCGCGCGCGACCGCGACGGCGGCGTCGTCGCCGAGGAGACGTTCTACTCGATCGGCGGCGGCTTCATCCGCCGGGAGGGGGAGGCCGCGCCGGTGGCGGCCGCGCCGATGCCGCTCGCCTTCGACGACGCCGCGACCCTCATCGCGCTGTGCGACGAGCGCGGCATCACGATCGCCGAGGCGGCTCGACTGAACGAAGAGGCGCTGCGCTCCGACGAGGAGATCGCCGCGGGCCTCGACCGCATCTGGGACGCCATGGCCGCCTGCGTCACCGCGGGCCTGCACAACGACGGCGTGCTGCCCGGCATCCTCAAGGTCAAGCGCCGGGCGGCCGTCATCCGCGGTCAGCTGGATGCCATCGAGGCGGAGGGGCACCGCGAGCTCCCGGGGGAGTGGCTCGGGGCGTTCGCGCTCGCCGTGAACGAGGAGAACGCCGCCGGCGGTCGCGTGGTGACCGCGCCCACCAACGGGGCGGCGGGGATCCTTCCGGCGGTGGCGATGTACTGGTGGCGCTTCCTCGCGGATTCGGGCCTGGGGGTCGGCAACGCCGTCACTCCGCACGGCGAGCTCGTGGGCAGCGCGCTGCTCGGCTACGACGGGCACGCGGTGACCCGCTCCGAGGTGTCGCACTGGGACGACGAAGAGGTCGCCGACGCCAATCGGCGGCGCGGCATCCGTCGGTTCCTGTTGACGGCCGCGGCGCTGGGCTCGCTGTTCAAGGCGAACGCCTCGATCTCGGGGGCGGAGGGTGGATGCCAGGCCGAGGTCGGCTCCGCGTGCGCCATGGCGGCGGGCGGGCTCACCGCGGTCATGGGCGGCACGAACCGTCAGATCGAGAACGCCGCCGAGATCGCCATGGAGCACCACCTCGGTCTCACGTGCGACCCGGTCGGCGGTCTCGTGCAGATCCCGTGCATCGAGCGCAACGCGATCGCCGCGTCGACCGCCGTCACCGCCGCGCGACTGGCCCTGCGCGGCGACGGCAGTCACTACGTCTCGCTGGATGCCGTGGTCGAGACCATGCGGCAGACCGGCATCGACATGTCGACGAAGTACAAGGAGACGAGCGAGGGCGGTCTGGCCGTCAACGTCATCGAGTGCTGAGCGTTCTCGGCGTCACCTGCCCGAGGGCAGGCGGCTGAGCTCGTCGAAGCCTCCGGGTCCGGCGGTGACGGCTCGACCGCAGAGCAGTCGCACCGCGTCCGGCCGATGCGTGGTCAGGCGGGTCCGCGCAGCTTCGCGGTGAGCGCGCGCAGGTGCGCGAGCTCGTCGTCGGTGAGACGCGCCATGCGGTCGGCGATCGAGCGTCCGTGCGCGGCGGCGAGGCGACGGAACGTCACGGCGCCCTCTTCGGTGGCGGTGACCAGTGACCCTCGGCCGTCTTCGGGATCGGCGCACTTGGTCAGCAGCCCTCGCGCGACCATCCGCTCGACCAGACGCGAGACGCTCGGCTGGCTGATCAGCATGTTGCCGGTCACGTCGCGCAGCCGCGCGGTCATGCGGGGGGCACGCGTGACGGTGAGGAGCACGTCGTACTCCGCCTGGGTGAGCGTTTCGCCCTCGAAGTCCGACCGGATGTCTTCGAACACCTCGTGCTGCGCGCGGAAAAGGCTCTCCCAGGCCTGCACGGCGAGGCGGCGATCGGTCATGCCTTCAGCGTAGAGGGAGCGGGATGCCGCGGAGGCAGCGTCGACGCGACGGCAGTGGACAGAGTAAGGGCCGGTCGGAGAGGCTTCCGACCGGCCCTTGTCCCTGCACCAAGAGTGTCCTGCAATCACATGTCGGTAGCTGCCACAGCAAAACAACTACCGTGCATGCACTCTATAACGGTGAGGTAACGGAGGGGAAGGGCTCACCGTTATATTTTCGTGATCGATTTCGTGGAGCGGTCCTGCGGGTTCCGGCCGGCCCTCTCCAGGGCGCGTCAGCGCCCGCGTACGTGGTTCCACTGCGTGATGACCTCGGAGCCGTGCTCGAAGCCCAGCTCGCTCACCGCCGAGGTGCCGAGCACGAAATAGCGGCCGCCCGCGGCTGTGAGGCCCAGCCACGTGCCGGCCAGGGCGCGCAGGAAGTGCCCGTGCGAGAACAGCAGGACCTGCTCGCCGGCCCGCACCCGCGGGCGCAGCTCCGAGACGAGTGACTCCGCTCGTGCGGTGACCTGGGCGACGGTCTCGCCCGGGGTCGCGCCGGCGGGCGTGCCGTCCCAGATCGTCCACGGATGACCGAGCTGCTCGACGATCTCGGGGGTGGTCAGACCCTCGTAGGCGCCGTAGTCCCACTCGACCAGACGATCGTCCGTCTGCACGCCCGGGTACCCGGCCCGTGTTGCCGTCTCGGTAGCGCGCTGCAGGGGGCTCGAGAGGATCAGGTCGTACCGCCGCGTTGCGAGCAGGGTGCCCGCCAACTCGGCCTTGTAGGCGCCGGTCTCGGTCAGCGGAATGTCGGTGAGGCCGGTGTGCCGCCCGGTTCGACTCCACGCGGTCTCGCCGTGCCGCACCAGCACGATGCGTCCGTCGGGTTCGGTCAGTTCGTCGTCCTTCACGCGTCCATCCTCCCGCCGTGGCGATCGTTCGGGCGGCGGGTTCCGGCGCGGCGGCATGAAGAAGGGCCGGTCGGAATCTTCCCGACCGGCCCTTTCCTGCACCAGAGTGTCCTGCAATCACATGTCGGTAGCTGCCACAGCAAAACAACTACCGTGCGAGCACTCTATAACGGTGAGATAACGGAGCGGAAGGGGATGCCGCGGGACATTCCCGATTCATAGGAACCGTCAGCGCCCCGCGGCGTCGAGTGCCGCCGTCAGGTCGGCGACGAGGTCGTCGGCATCCTCGAGGCCGACCGACAGGCGCAGGTGCCCGAAGCGCCGGAACTCGTCGGGATAGGCGGCGGTGCGGGGGCCGTCGGCGGCCGTGTGCACGATGAGGCTGTCGTCGTGGCCGAGCGAGAAGCCCGACGTGATGAGACGCAGGTTCGCCACGAAGCGGTTCTGCAGCTCGGGCCCGCCGTCGAGGGCGAACGCCATCATCCCGCCCGCGGCGTCGCCGAACTGGCGACGAGCGGTCTCGCGCTGCGGGTGCGAGTCGAGACCGGGGTAGGCGACGAAGGCCACGCGCGGATCGGCCTCGAGCATCTCGGCGACGCGCTGCGCCGAGGCGAAGTGCTGCCGCAGCCGCAGGGGGAGGGTGACCGAGCCCCGCTGGATCATCCACGCGTTGAACGGCGAGATCACGCCCCCGACGTCGACCATCGCGTCGGCCTTGATGGGCGCGATGAGCTCCGACCGGCCGATCACGGCCCCGCCCATCGCGTCGCCGTGGCCGTTGATGTACTTCGTCAGCGAGTGCACGACGAGATCCGCGCCGTCGGCGAGGGGACGGTAGAAGGGCGGGGGAGTGAAGGTCGAGTCGACCATGAGGATCGCGCCGGCCGCGTGCGCGATCTCCGCCAGCAGCGCGATGTCGGCGACCTTCGTGGTGGGGTTGGCGATCGCCTCGACGCACACCAGCCGCGTCTCGGGCCGGATCGCCGAGCGCACGGCATCCGGGTCGGTCACGTCGACGAAGGTCGCTTCGATCCCGTAGCGCCCCGGGAGCAGCTCGGTCCACAGGCGCCAGGTGGCCTCGTAGACGACGTCGCTCACGACGACGTGGTCGCCCGCGCGCACGTGCGTGAAGAACACCGCGTGCAGGGCCGCGACCCCGGATGCCAGGGCGACGGCGTCCTCGCCGTGGTCGAGGGCGGCGAGCTTGCGCTCGAGCGCCAGCTGATTGACGCCGGTGTTGCGCGTATACAGGTTCGGTGCGGTGGCCGACCAGCTGATCTCGCTCGGGTCGTCGGGGAGGGCGAACGAGTTCGACATCACCAGGGGGGTGCGCAGGGCGCGCGTGCTGTCGAGTTCGATGCCGCCGTGCACGGCGAGACTCGATTCGCCGAGGGTCGGCGCCTCGGTGCGGTCGGGGCGCGCTCCCGATCCCGTCGGGGTTTCCGCTGCTGCCGTCATCCGCGCGCCCTCTCTCTCGTCGGCGCGGCTCGCGCGCCGCGTCCAGCGTAGTGAGGGCGCTTCCCGCCCCGTCGTCGACTACTGTGACTGCGTCGCCCGGACGCCTCGACGGCTCCGGGCTCGATCATGAAGGCGAGCACCCCCCCATGAGTCGTCCCCTCGATTCCTCCCTCGACACAACCGATCCGGCGAGCGCACCGCGACGCCTGCGCCGGGCCATGGACGCTCGGCATCTGGTCATGATCGCCCTCGGCGGGGTGATCGGCTCGGGCCTGTTCCTGAGCTCGGGGTACACGATCCATCAGGCGGGTCCGCTCGGTGCGGTGCTCGCGTACCTGCTGGGCGCCTTCGTGGTGTGGCTGGTCATGGTCTGCCTGGGCGAGCTCGCGGTGACCTACCCGGTGTCGGGATCCCTCCACATCTACGCCGCACGCACGATGGGGCCCGCGACGGGCTTCACCACGGCGTGGCTGTACTGGCTGTGCTGGGTGGTGGCGCTCGGGTCGGAGTTCACGGCATCCGGGATCCTCATGCAACGGTGGTTCCCGAACGTCGAGGTCTGGGTGTGGTGCATCGTGTTCGCCGGCGTGCTGTTCACCCTGAACGCGATCTCGGCGCGCGTGTTCGGCGAGACCGAGTTCTGGTTCGCCCTCATCAAGGTCGTCGCGATCGTGGCGCTCATCGTGCTCGGCACCATGGCGATCTTCGGCTTCACGCCGCTGTCGTCCGAGCCGCACGCGGCGGTGGGCTTGAGCAACTTCGTCACGCCCGACGGGCTGCTGCCCGCGGGTCTCGGCGGTGTGCTGATCACCTCGCTCGCGGTGTTCTACGCCTTCAGCGGCGCCGAGCTGGTGGGCGTCGCGGCGGGGGAGACGAAGGACCCGGGTCGCAACATCCCGCGGGCCCTGCGCTCGACCGTGCTGCGCCTGCTCGTGCTGTTCGTCGGGTCGATCGTGGTCATCGCCGCCCTCCTGCCCTACGAGCAGGCGGGTCTGTCGTCGAGCCCGTTCGTCGACGTCTTCGAGTACGTCGGCGTGCCCTACGCGGCCGACATCATGAACTTCGTCGTCATCACGGCGCTGCTCTCGGTCGGCAACAGCGGGCTCTACTCGTGCGCCCGGATGCTGTTCTCGCTCGCCGAGGAGGGCTACGCCCCGCGCGCCTTCACGCGGCTCACGCGGCGCGGCATCCCGATGGTGGCGCTGCTGGTGAGCCTCGCCATCGGTCTGGTCTCGCTCATCTCGAGCGTGATCGCGGCCGAGACCGTCTACCTCGTGCTCGTGTCGATCGCCGGGTTCGCGGCGGTGGCGGTGTGGATGTCGATCGTCGCCGCGCAGTTCTTCCACCGCCGGCAATTCGTCCGCGGCGGCGGCGACGTGTCGACCCTCGCGTTCCGCACGCCGCTGTACCCGCTCGTGCCGATCCTCGCCTTCGTGCTGCTGACCGCCTCGATCGTGGCGATCGCGTTCGACGAGAATCAGATCGCGGCGCTGTACTTCGGCATCCCGTTCGTCGGACTCTGCTACCTGTACTTCTGGCTGCGCTACGGGCGCAAAGGCATCACGCCCGTCCGCCGCGACGAAGAGGCGCCGATCGCCTGAGGCGCTGTACACGGCGTCCACTGCCTTCGCTGCGGCTCGCCGGGGCGGCGGATGCTGCCCGGTTCACCCGCGCAGTAGCGTCGCTTCACCACGAGCACGCGGAGGACGCATGGACACGGTGGACACCCTCGTCGTCGGGGCGGGTATCTCGGGCCTGGCCGCCGCCCGGCTGCTCTCCCGACACGGGCAGCGGGTGGTCGTACTCGAGGCCCGCGACCGCGTCGGCGGACGTGTCTTCACCGACCGCACCGAGGGGCACATCACCGATCGCGGCGCGTCGTGGATCCACGGCATCGACGACAGCCCCGTCGCCGAGGCGGCCCGGGCGTTCGGGATGCCGATGGTGGAGTTCACCGTCGGCGGATACCAGCCCGACTCGCGACCGCTGACGTACTTCGACGCTGCCGGGCACCGCCTCTCGGCGGAGGACGTCCGGCAGTACGCCGACGACATCCGCACGCTCAACGCCGCGCTGGTGGGCATCATCGCCGAGGCCGACGACGACGCGACCTACGCCGAGGTGGTGGAACGCGCGCTCGCCGCGCAGGACTGGGATGCCGAGCGTGCCGAGCGCGTGCGGGAGTACAACGACCGCCGGGCCCAGGAGCAGTACGGGATCGGCATGGACGGCCTCGGCGCCCACGGTCTCGACGACGACACCGTCAACGGCGACGAGGTGGTCTTCCCGCGGGGATACGACGAACTCGCGACGCACTTCGCCGAGGGGCTCGACGTGCGGCTGGAGCACGTGGTCTCGCGCGTGCGGTGGGCGCCCGAGGGGGCCGAGGTCGAGACCGATCGCGGCACGTTCCACGCCCGGCACGTGGTGGTCACGGTGCCGGTGGGAGTCCTCCACGCGGGGGATCTCGTTCTCGAGCCGGCCCTGCCCGAGGCGCACGCTCGCGCTCTCGGCCTGCTGCGCATGAACGCGTTCGAGAAGGTCGTGCTGCGTTTCGCCGAGCGGTTCTGGGAGGACGGGGTCTACGGCATCCGGCAGCTCGGAGACGAGGGGGAGTGGTGGCACTCCTGGTACGACCTGGGGCGTCTGCACGACGAACCCGCGCTGCTGACCTTCGCGGCGGGGCCCGCCGCCGTGGCCACGCGCGCGTGGAGCGACGACGAGATCGTCGCCTCCACTCTCGCGCAGCTGCGAAGGCTGTACGGCGACGCGGTCCCCACCCCCGAGAGCGCTCTCGTCACCCGCTGGCAGGACGATCCGTTCTCGCGCGGGTCCTACGCGTACATGCTCCCCGGATCGATCGGCGCCGACCACGACGACCTCGCCGAGCCCCTCGGCGACGGGACGCTGCATCTCGCGGGGGAGGCGACGTGGGGCGATGATCCGGCGACGGTGCCGGGCGCGATGCTGTCGGGTCACCGCGCGGCGCAGAACGTCCTGCGGCGCGAGCTGCCGGTCAGCGACCTCTGGGTGTAGTCCCGCGCCGCGGGAGGTTCCTTGTAAGGCGGGAGGTCTTCTGAGCGGCGGGAGGTCCCTGGACGCGGCAGGTCCCTGAGCGGCGGGAGGTCCCTGAGCCTGTCGAAGGGACCGGAGGCTTCGACAAGCTCAGCCTCCTGCGTGGGGCCGGGGGCTTCGACAAGCTCAGCCTCCTGCGCGGGGACCGGAGGCTTCGACAGGCTCAGCCTCTTGCGCGGGACCGGGGCTCAGCCTCAGCGCGGGGCCGGGCCCGTCGCCACGGGGAGCTCGGGGTGGTTCGACCACTGACTCCACGAACCCGCGTACAGCCGCGGCTCGAACCCCGCGAGCGTGAGGGCGACCGCCTGATGCGCCGCGGTGACCCCCGACCCGCAGTACACCCCGACGCTCATCCCGTCTTCGGCGCCGAGCATGCGGAAACGCGATCGCAGCTCCTCGGGGGAGCGGAACCGTCCGTCGTCGCCGACGTTCTCGGTGGTGGGGGCGCTCACCGCTCCCGGCACGTGTCCCGCGCGCGGATCGATCGGTTCCGTCTCCCCGCGGTACCGCTCCGCGGCGCGCGCGTCGAGCAACAGGCCCTCGGCGGCGAAGCCGGCGACGTCGTCGAGCTCGAGCGCGGGGAGGGCGCCGTAGACGAGCTCGACCGTCCCGGGTGCCGGGGCCGCGGCATCCCCCTCTTCCTGCTCGTACCCGGCGTCGGTCCAGGCCCGGAGGGCGCCGTCGAGCAGGCGCACGTCGGCGAGACCGGCGTAGCGCAACAGCCACCACGCCCGGGCGCTGGCCATGTTGTTCGCGTCGTCGTAGACCACGACGGTGTCGCCGGGATCGATCCCCCACCGCCGCGCCGTCGCCTGCAGGTCGTGGACCGACGGGAGGGGATGCCGGCCCTCGGTCGGGGCGCCGTGGGCGGCGAGGTCGTGGTCGAGCGCGACGTACTGCGCACCGGGAACATGACCCGCGCGGTAGTCGGGGCGGCCGTCGGGGCGGTCGAGCCGCCACCGCACGTCGAGCACGCGCACCGGTCCCCCGTCGGGGTACGCCCCCGCGGCGAGGGCGGCGTTCAGGTCGGCTGCGGTGGTGAGGATCGATTCCATACGCTCATTCTGACCCCGGGGATCCGGCCCGTGCGCCGCCCGTTCGACCGTCGGCCACCCGCGCGCGAGCCCGATCGTGTCGGGAAGAGATCGGTACCACCGCGGTCGCTTTCGGCAGACCCATCGCGGGGGTGTCGACGTAGATGGTCTCGGCTCGATTGACGACGTAGGTCTCGTGCCAGATGCCGACGACGCCCGGGTTCTTCCGCGCTCGCCGGTTGAAGCGGGTCCACGCCGGTCGGTGCTCCTGCGAGGGCGCGGAGGCGTAGGCGTAGAGCTTGTCGAGCGACGACCAGTACTGCACGAGATAAGGCCCGCGCGCTCCGAGCAGCATGGTGAAGCCCAACAGGCCCGAATCGGGGTCGACGCTGAGCTCGCGCAGCATCTTGGGCATGTCTCCCATCAGCGGCATCCACTGGTCGAGGCGCCACCAGCGGTTCACGGTCATGCCGATGTGAAAGACGACGAGTTCGTCGTCCCAGCGATGGGTCACGCGACCCGGATTGATGGATGCCATGGCTCGTCCTCACTCGATAGTGTCACTATCTAGTGTTGGATAGTCTCGCTATCGAGTCAAGGGGGAATGTGCGCATCTCAGAGCTGGCGACGCGGAGCGGCGTCCCCGTCGCCACCATCAAGTACTACCTGCGCGAGAAGGTGCTGCCCGAGGGGGAGCGCTCGTCGGCGACGCAGGCCGCCTACGGCGAGGCGCACGTGCAGCGACTCGGCGTCATCCGCGCCCTCGTCGATGCGGGGGTGGGCATCTCGGGCGTGCGCAAGGTCGTCGCAGTGCTCGAGGAACCCCCGGAGAATCCCTACGACCTGCTCGGCGCCGCCAATGCCGCGATCACCCCGCAGGTGTCGGCCGATCTCGACCTCGCGGCGGCCAACGTTCTGCTCGAGCGGATGGGAGGCTCGGTCGGCAGCTGCTTCCCCGACCAGATCGCCGCGGTCGCCCACGCTCTCGCGACCCTCGACCGCGCCGGCTTCACGGTGCCGGAGCCGGTCATGGACGCTTATATCGAGCACCTCGGCGCGCTCGCCGAGGCCGAACTCGCCGCGACCCCCGAGACCTCCATCGAGGATGCCGTCCGCTACGTCGTTCTGGGCACGGCCCTCGTCGAGCCCCTCATCCTGGCGCTGCGTCGCGTCGCCGAACAGGTCGCGGCCTCGAAGCGCTTCGGCTCCGGCACCGCCTGAACCCGGCGCCGCCGAGACCCGGCAGCGCCGGGGCTCGGGCGAGCTCGACGGCGGGCGCTCCTGGTCCGGCGCCGCCTATGCGTTCGGATTCGACGCGGCACCGTCGAGCCAGAGCTCGTCGCTCGCGTCGCCGTGCGGTCCGCCGCGGCCGACATGCGCGTCGCTGATCTTCGGACCCTTCGTGATCACGTGCACCAGCGCCATCCCGTGCCCGCGACCGAGCTCGTAGTCGTCCTTCAGCCACTGCAGGATGGGACCGGCCTTCGTGCCGGGCCCGAAGCCGCGCTCGTCGGCGAGCGCGAGGAACTGGCGCGGGGTGAGCCCCGTCTTGGTCTCGATGTTGTCGAGGTACGCCTGGAACGACATGACGCGAGGCTAGCGGCACGGCGCCGGCCGGGTCCAGGACGGAGCCGTCGTCGTCCGCGTCGTGCGCGACGCCCGGGTACGGTCGAAGGATGGCCGTCACCCTGCACCGGGCGCCCGTCGCCGACATCGCGCCGCTCACGCTCTACCGCATCCTGTGGATGAGAGTGAGCGTGTTCGTCGTCGAGCAGGAGGCCGCCTACCCCGAGATCGACGGCCGCGACATCGAGCCGGGCGCCGAGCTCATGTGGGCGAGCGAGGGCGACGACGTGCTCGCCACCCTGCGCCTGCTGCGCGAGCCGGCGAACACCCGCATCGGGCGGGTCGCCACCGCCCCGCACGCCCGCGGCCGCGGCATCGCCGCCGACCTCATGCGCGCGGCGGTCTCCCACCTGGATGCCGAGGCTCCCGGCATCCCGGTCCTGCTCGACGCGCAGGCGCATCTGGCCCCGTGGTACGGCCGCTTCGGGTTCGTCGTCTCGGGCGCGCCCTTCGCGGAGGACGGCATCCCGCACGTGCCCATGAGTCGCTCGTCGAGCTCCGACGACGCGTGATGCGACGCGCGCTGCCCGCCGCGGCCCTGGCACTCGTGTGCGCGCTGGTGCTCGCGGGGTGCGACCTGAAGTTCTCGCTCGGGTTCGGTTCCGGCTCCGACGGGTCGTTCTCGGGTTCGGAGCTGACCGTGCCCGTGCTCTACGCGAGCGGTGAGAAGGGCGGGGTGACCAGTCAGCGCATCACGGCCGACTCCGCCGACGGGGGCGAGTTGAGCATCGACATCACCGAGAACGACGTCAGCGGCGTCGATCCGGTCACCCAATCGGCGACGTGGACCGCCGTGACCGCCGCGACGCTGCTGACCGGAGCCCGCCCCGACACGGCCTACACCTTCGGCTTCGACGCGCGCATCGCCACCCCGGCGGCGGGCGCGGTCACCGCGGTCGGCGTGCTCGCGCTGTACTACGGCACCGAGGTGCAGTCCGGGGTCGCGCTCACGGGCGCGGTGACCCCGCTCGGTGCCGTCAGTCCGGTGGCGGGGCTCCCCGAACAGATCTCCGCGGCGATCGAGGCCGGCGGCATCGACACCATCCTGATCCCCGCGGGGCAGCGGACGGCCGTGGATGCCGACGGCACCGCGGTCGATCTCGACCAGCTCGCCGCGACCGGGGGCATGACCGTCACCGAGGTCGCCGACATCGCGAGCGCCTATAGCGTCATGACCGGGGAGGACCTCCCCGAGGGCGCCTTCCCGACGCCCCCGCCCTCGCCGTCGCCCCTGTCCACGGCGGAGGATGCGTCGACGGCTCCGGTCGCGGTGGCCGCCGCGGTCGACGACGCGCTGGATCGCGCACGGTCGTCGCTCGACTCCGCGCCCGAGAGCACCCTCGCCGATCGCGCGCGAGCGGCGATCGCGCGCAGCGAGCAGCTGCGGGAGACGAACGACACCGGCGGCGCGTGGGCCGCGGCGTCGACCGCCGCCGACACCGCGGCTGCGGCTGCGGCTCCCGCACTCTCGCCGGCGGAGGCGGTGGCGCTCGCCGCCGACGCCGCGACCACCGCCGACGCGCTGCTGGACGAGCTGTCGGACGCGCCCTCGACGCTCGACGACGCCGACTCCGTGCTCACGGCGATCGGCTGGGCGGCCGACGCCCGCGCGCTCGCCGATCAGGCGCAGACGTTCCTCGCGGCCGACGCCGACCCCTCCCTCGCCCCCGCGGGGCTGACCTCGGCCGCGCTGGCATCCTCGTCGATGCAGACCGCGCGGGCCCTCGCGGATCTCCGTGGCGAGGTCGACGGCGCCGGTGGTCTCGCGTCCGAGGCCGACCTCGACGGGCTCGCGTCGCTGCTGCGACGGGCCGCGGTCGCCGCGACCGATGCCTACGACGCGCGGCGCGGCGACAGCCCCGTCGCCTCCGACGACCTGAACGGGCTCCGGACGATCGCCTTCGAGGCGGCGCGCGACGAGTTCGGCACGCGCGCCGACGAGCGCGGAGCATGGCTCGCGCTGGGAGTCGCGAACACCGCGTTCGCTCGCAGTTCCGCGGCGTTGTCGGCGTTGTCCGCGGTGCGGGTGCCAGACGGTGTCGATCCCTCGGACGCCATCGCCCAGCGCATCGGCATCGCCGACGAATACACGGTCCGCGCGGTCGACGCCCTCACGGCGACCGGGGCGACCCTCCCGCTACTGCGGGGCGCCCTCACCGATGCGGCGGCCGCCGCGGCATCCGCTCCCGTGCCGGGCGCCTCGGGGGTGTTCACGACGCCGTTCCTACGCGCGCGGGTCCTGGCCTTCGCCGGTGGGGTACAGCGCGACTGACTCCGCTGCGTTCGACCAGCGCTCTTCGCCGCGGCGACGTCAGAGCTGGATGCCGTTGTCGGGGTCGTTCACGCCGACGTTGCGGCCGCGGCTCGATTCGTAGGCGATGAGCCAGCCGACCGAGACGGCCGCGGCGATCACGACGCCGAGCCACACGTTCTGCCAGACGAGGCCGAAGAGGATGCCGAGCCCCAGCAGCAGCACGCTGCCGAGGACCCAGTACGTGCGTCCGCGCGGCCAGCCGGTGCCTGATTGCGTCATGCGCCCAGACTAGGCGGGGTGCATGAGCGGCGCGCGTTCGACCCCGCCGGGTGGTTGCGTGCGTCGTGCGGGTGGCACGCGGGCGGGGTCGGTCACCGGTCGCGATGGTCTTCCGGGTGCAGGCGCGGACCGCGGCGGGGCTCCAGACCGGCACCGGCGTAGATGAGGCGGATGACGCGCTGTCGGTGCCCCGCGAACGGTTCCAGCAGTTCGAGCATGCCGTCGTCGTCGGTGCGATGACCGGTGAGGGCGTACCCCACCTGGTGAGCGAGGTGGTAGTCGCCCACGCTCACGGCATCCGGGTCTCCGAAGGCGCGGATGCGCGTCTCGGCACTGGTCCAGATGCCCACGCCGCGCAGACCGATGAACACGCGGTCGCGCGCCTCGCCGTCGATCGCCGCGCTCGCCGCACGGACGACGGTGGCCCCGCGCCGTGCGGTCTCGACGATGGTGCGCGACTGGGGCGGCTCGAGACCGGCGCGGTGCCAGGCCCACGAGGGGACGTGCCGCCAGCCCTCGATGTCGGGGGGAGCGAACATCGGGCGCGGCGTCGGGCCCGGCGCCCGCTCTCCGTACCAGGTGACGATGCTGCGCCACGCGGAGAACGCCTGCATGCTCGTGACCTTCTGCTCCATGATGGCGCTCACCAGCGCGTCGAACACGAGGTCGGTGCGTCCGATACGGAGGTCGGGATGCCGGTGGTGCCACTGCGCGACCGACGGATGCCGAGACGCGTCGAAGCCGTCGGCATCGTCGAGCGCGCCGCACAGGGCGGGGAGCTGATCGAGCGCCCACGAGGCGCCCGGACCCCATGCTGCCGCGCGCACATCGCCGCCGGCACGCTGCCGGATGGCGAGCGTCGCGACGCCGATCGGCGTACGGCTGACCCGCCAGACGACGCCGCCGCTCGCCAGGGGCGCGGTCGCGAGGTAGGTCGGGTCGTTGACGCCGTGGCGCTGCGCGGAGACCGCGCGCGAGATGTCGACCGCACGAGCGGGGCGGTATTCGGTCTCAAGCGGGCGCTCGGGCGGTGCGAGAAGGTCTCGCGTCGCGCGCCGCGTGCGCTCCCCGGTCGATCTCATGCCGACACCCTACGTGGCATCACCGACATCGTGGCATCCACGGTTCCGATCCGCCGCGCGGAGGCCGCGATGATCAGAAGCGGTCAGGCGAGGGCGTGCCGTGTCCGTAGCGGATCGAGACGTCGGCGTGACGGTCGAAGCGGTAGCCGACGCCGCGCACGGTGCGCACGATGTCCTCGTAGGCGCCGAGCTTCGCGCGCAGGCGCCGCACGTGCACGTCGATGGTGCGCTCGCCCGGGGCGTCTTCGTCGGTCGCGCCCTCCCACAGGGAGGCGACCAGCTCGGTGCGCTCGATCGTGCGCCCCTCGCGCAGGACGAGGTACTGCAGCAGCTCGAACTCCTTGAACGTGAACGCCGCGGACTCGCCGTCGATGAGCACGCGCTTGCGGGAGATGTCGACGACCACGCCGCCGGGCGCGCGGTCCTCCTCGGCGGGTTCGTCCTTGGTACGGGCCACGGCCGACGGCTCGTGAAGCGCGAGGCGGACCACGTCGACGTCGCGGCCGCCCGAGCCCACCGGAGCCAGTGCGACGGTCGCGTACGTCTCGGCGGCGGGAGCCAGTTCACCGAGGGTGCGGCGCAGCGCCTCGACCAACGTGCCGAGGCTGACCCCGGCGGCGGCGGCCTTGGCCTCGTCGATTCCGACGTAGAGAGCGAATCCCCGCGGAGCGGTGGCGGTCGCCGCGCGGGGGGCGTCGGCGGCGGGGTCGGCGGGGGCGCTCACCGCAGAAGGACGCGGGGTCGCGGCGCGAGGAGTGGCGGGCACCGTCACGCGCGGAGTCAGCGGGCGGGCGGCGGAGGCGGTCTGGGGGCGGTCGAGAACAGCGGAGATCGACATGAGAAGAAAGTCCTTGGGTGGGTGAACCCGGAAGCGTCGTCAGAGAGCGGGGTTCGACGGGAGGTGGGGGCCGAAGGGCCGGAGCGCGGAACCGTGGATCGCGTGATCGACGCGAGTCTCAGGTGACCGGGGGACGAGGTCGGCGTTCAGAAGCTCGAGGTCGTCCGGGCGAGGGGTCGCTGTTAGCGGCACATTCGACAACACATGACAGCGCGGCCGGGCATCATCATGCCGGCAGTCCTGTTCGCCTCCCGGGCGGACAGAGAACGCACAGTCACAGTCATGGGGGCGATTATTACCTACCGCGTCGTGAATGGTCAAATCCGGACCGGGCGGGCGAGCGTCGCGCATTCTGCTCAACTGTGAGGGGCCATCCCTGGTGCGAGCTGGGCATTCTGCGTGAGAACGCCTGCCCGTTCGGGAGCGGCGTACTCTCTCGGCATGGCCGACCTGAGTTTCGCCGACGACAAGACGGCATCCCGCTTCACCCTCCACCACGGGGGTGACCTCGTCTCCGTGCTCGATTACCGCGACGACGGGCGCACCATCGCCCTCACGCGCGCATTCACCGTCCCGACCTTCCGGGGGCACGGATACGCCGCCGTCATCACCGAGCGGGCCGTCGATGCGATCGAGGCCGAGGGCGACCGCGAGATCATCCCCGTCTGCTGGTACGTGGGGGAGTGGTTCGAGGCGCACCCCGAGCGGGCGGGACTGCTGCAGGCGCGCCGCTCGTCCTGACCCCCGACCGGCGCCGACGCGTCGGGCCGGGTGTCGGGCTCGTGGTCGATCGGGTCTGAGGCGAACAGCGTCCTCCCGCGCCTACGCGCGCGTGCGGCGAGCGTCAACCCCTGCCCGGCGGCCCCCCGGCCCCGCGAAGCTGGACATCTCGAAAGGGGGAGTCATGAACGACGACCGCGATCTACCCGAAGGCGTCATCGACGCCGACCCGCCCGGAGGCTGGGAGAGCGGCGCCGTCGCCGACGCCGAGACCGCCGCGCGCAACGAGAGCGCCAAGGGATCGCCGCGCCTGAACGACGCCGCGCCCTCGGATCCCATCGAGGGCGACGCCGCCAGCCACGGCATCGACCCCGACCTGAGCACGGAGGAGTGACATGACGAACGAGACCCGGGCCCCCCAGCCCAGCGACAGCGCCGACGGCGGCGCCGGAGCAGCCGACTCGGTGGGCGGCGCCGTGCACCGCGACCGCAAGGTCGCGCGGCCCGACGAGCAGTCGGAGCCGGCCATGGACACCCACCCCACCGATGACGAAGCCCGCATCCAGGGCGTGGTCGTGCAGACGCGCGCCGACGTCGGGGACAAGAGCGAGGAACGCATCGCCGATGTGCTGCGTCAGCGCTTCGCAGAGGTCGGGCTCGACCTGGGCGACGACCGCATCCGGGCACTCGCGGCGGAGGTCGCCGCGTCCTGACCGTCTTCACGAGCGCCCCGCACCCTCCTCGGATGCGGGGCGCTCGTGCGCGCGGAGGGGCCCGCTGTCTCGGGACCACCACGGTCGCACCCCGGCCGGGCGTCGCTGCGAGCCGATGTCGGAGGTGCGACGTACCGTGGCTGCATGCGGATCCTGCACACCTCCGACTGGCACATCGGGCGCACCTTCCACGGGCACTCGACGCTCGACGCGCTGAGCACGGTGCTCGCCACGCTCGTGGAGCAGGTGCGCGAAAACGCCGTCGACGTGGTCATCGTCGCAGGAGACGTGTTCGATTCGGCCGCTCCCTCGGCCGCCTGCTACCCCGTCCTCACGCAGACGCTGGCCTCGCTGGCCGAGACCGGTGCGCGGGTCGTCGTCACCAGCGGCAACCACGACTCGGCGGCTCGGCTCGGCTTCCAGTCGGCGCTGCTGCGCGATGAGATCACGGTGATCACCGACCCCGCGACGGTGGGCACCCCGGTCACCCTCGTCGACGAGCACGGTCCGGTGCACGTGTACGGCATCCCGTATCTCGAACCCGCGATCGTCCGCCACCTGTGGGCGGGCGTCGAGCTGCGCAGCCAAGCGCAGACGATGGCGCACGCGTTCGAGATCGTCCGGGCCGACCTGTCCGCGCGCGGCGGTCGCGCGGTCGTCGCCGCCCACTGCTTCGCTGCGGGGGTCGACTCCACGCCCGGCGTCGAGCGCGAGATCCGTCAGGGCGGTCTCGACGTCGTCCCGCTGTCGACCTTCGACGGACCCGACTACGTCGCCCTGGGGCACATCCACGGTCGTCAGCAGCTGTCCGACCGCGTGCGCTACGCGGGGGCGCCGTTGCACTACAGCTTCGGTGAGGCCGGCAAACCGCGGGGCTCGTGGCTCGTCGATCTCGGCGCCGACGGTCTCGCCGCGGTCTCGTGGCTCGCTCTGCCCGTCCCGCGGCCCCTCGCGACCCTGCGGGGCCCGCTCGACGACCTGCTCACCGACGAGCGTTTCGCCGGCCACGACGAGCACTGGGTGCGCGCCGAATACACCGACGCCACCCCGCAGCCCGATCCGATGCGCCGGCTGCAGGCCCGTTTCCCGTGGTGCGCCACCGTCGTGCACCTCCCCGAGAACACGATGGACGACGACGCCGTGGGCTACGCCCAGCGCGTGCGCGCGGCGCGCGACGACGGCGAAGTCATCGACGCGTTCCTCTCGCACGTCCGCGAGGGCGAGGCGGCGTCCGAGGCCGAACGAGCCCTCATCCGCGAGGTGCTCGACGCGCGTCGAGTCGCGGAGGCGCGGTCGTGAAGCTGCACCGCCTCGAGCTCGAGGGCTTCGGGCCCTTCCTCGAGACGCAGACCGTCGACTTCGACGCCTTCGCCGCCGACGGGATCTTCCTCATCACCGGGCGCACGGGTGCGGGCAAGTCGAGCGTGCTCGACGGCGTCTGCTACGCCCTTTACGGGGGAGTCCCGCGGTACGACGGAGCGGAGCGTCGGCTGCGCAGCGATCACTGCGGCCCCGACGACCCGACGCGGGTGACGCTCGAGTTCAGCGCCGCCGGGCGGCGCTGGCGCATCACGCGATCCCCCGAGTTCGAGCGGCCCAAGCGTCGAGGCGGGGGAACCACCAGAGAACCCCACCGGGCGCTGCTCGAGGTGTCGGCCTCCGAGGGGTGGACCGGCGTGGCCGCACGCCCGGTCGACGTCGCGGCGCACCTCGACGAGATCCTCGGGCTCACGCAGCAGCAGTTCCTCCAGGTCATCCTGCTCGCTCAGAACCGCTTCGCGCGGTTCCTGCTCGCGAAGAACGACGAGCGACTGAGTCTGCTGCGCACCCTCTTCGGCACCCGCACCTTCGAGCAGTACGCCACCGACCTCGACGACCGTCGCAAACGAGCCCACGACGCGCTCGCGGCCGAGGGCGTCGAGGTGGCGACGCTGCTCGACGAGGCGGAACGCCTGGCCGGGGAGCTCGACGCCGTCGGCGCCGCCGATGTCGACGCCGACGCCGACGCGGATCGATCGGCCGGCGTCGGCGCCGATCCCGGTGCGCTCTCGAGCGTCGACCGGCTCGCCCGCATCGTCCGCGCCGTCGACCGTGCCGAGTACCGCGTCGAGACCTTCGCACGCGAGCGCGAGGCCGCCGACGTGCGCCTCGACGCCGCCCTGCTCGCGGAGCGCGAAGCGACCGCCTTGCGGGGGCACCAGGATGAACGGCAGCGGGTCCGCGGACGCCTGGAGACGCTGGAGGCCGATGACGAACGGATCGAGGCGCTCCGCGCGGAGGCTGCTCTGGCGGCCGAAGCGGAGGGCATCCGTGCCGCCCTCGAGGGGGCCGTGGCGACGGCCTCGGCCGCGGCAGACACGAGCGAGCGCGTGCGCACCGCCGCCCGCGGGGCGAGGGAGCTCGGTGAAGCGGTCGGCAGCGAAAGCGACACGGAGCGTGAGACCTCCGAGGAAGCGGCCGGAGGGAGTGGTGCCGTCGACCTCGACGACGACGCCCTGAGTCGTCGCGCCGACGAGCTCGCGGCGTCGCTGTCGCGGGGAGAGACGGCGCTCGCCGCCGAAGTCGAGGCGCGTGAGGTCGATGTCCGCGTCGAGCGCCTCGCCGAACGGGCGGCGAAAGCCGAGGCCGAACGGGAGACCCTGCTCGCCGGGCGTGCCGACGTCCCCGCGATGCTGACCGACCTCGACGAGCGCCTCGCCGAGCTGGCCGCGGGCGCAGCCGGTCGAGAGGCCGCGGTCGCCACGCGCGACGAGGTGCGCCGCCGACTCGAGGCGTCCCGCGAGGCGGCTCGGCTGTCGGAGAAGCGCGATCAGGCCGACCTCGCGTCGCTCGTCCGCTCCGACGCCCTCCAGCGCGCCGTCGAGGCGTGGACCGCGCTCCTGCGGCGGAGGCTCGAAGGGGCCGCCGTCGAACTCGCCCACGATCTCGTCGACGGAGAGCCGTGCGCGGTGTGCGGCGCGCGCGAACACCCCCGCCCCGCGCGGGGCGGCGCCGCACCCGTCTCCGATGACGAGCTCGCGGCGGCCGAAGAGCGCAAGAACCTCGCCGCGGAAGAAGACCGTCTGGCATCCGACGCAGCGCGGGTCGCACGCGACGCCCACGCGCTGGCCGCGGCTCGCGCGGGCGGAGAAGACGTCGAAACGCTGGCGACCCGCCTCACGGTGGCCGAGCAGGCCGTTGCCCAGGCGACCGCCGACGCGCGGGAGCACGAGCGGGTGCGGCTCGAGCGTGCGGCGGCGGCCGACCTCGCGGAGAAGATCGCGCGACGCCTCGACGAGGTGGGCGACGAGCTCGCCGAGTCCCGTCAGGAGCTCGCGCTCGCGCGGCAGCGTGCCGATGACCTCCAGCGGGTGGTGGCCGACGCGCGCGGGTCGTTCGACACGGTCGCCGCGCGACAGCGCGACCTCCGGGCGCGACGCGACGCCATCCGCGAGCTCCGCGACGCGCGCGCCGATCATCTCCGCGCGCTCGACGCGCGGGAGGTCGCCGCCCGCGCCCTCGACACGTCGATCGCGGGCAGCTCCTTCCCCGATGCGGACGCCGTCGCCGCGGCGCTGCGGCCCGACGCCGAGCGACGTCGGATCGACGCGGTGGTCGCCGAGCACGCGGCGAACGTCGCCTCCACGAGACAGCGGCTCCTCGAACTCGAACTGCAGTTGGTCGGATCGGATGACGAGCCCCTCGACCTCGCGCCGTTCGTCGCCGAGGTCGCCTCCGCGCGGGCCGCCGTGCAGGCGGCCGCGGCTGCTCACGCGGCGGCGCGGGCGCTGGCCGAGCGACTCCGGGCGCTCGCGGAGCGCGCCGACGCTGCTCACGCCTCGGTGGCGGCGCTGGCCGAGGATCACGCGGTCATCGCACGCCTGGCCGACACCGTCGCGGGCCGCGCACCGAACACCCGCCGCATGACGTTGGAGACCTTCGTCCTGGCAGCCGAGCTCGAAGAGATCGTCGCGGCCGCCAACGTGCGCCTCGGTGACATGTCGTCGGGCCGCTATCGTCTGCAGCACACCGACGCGCTCGCCGCTCGCGGCGCCGCGAGCGGGCTGGGCCTCGAGATCATGGACGCCTTCACCGGTCAGTGCCGACCACCGCAGTCGCTGTCGGGCGGAGAGACCTTCCTGACCTCGCTCGCACTGGCGCTCGGACTGGCCGAAGTGGTCACCGCCCGGGCGGGCGGCATCCATCTCGACACGCTCTTCATCGACGAGGGCTTCGGGTCCCTCGACGACGACACCCTCGATCTCGCGATGCGCACGCTCGACGAGCTGCGCCAGGGCGGACGCACGGTGGGTGTCATCAGCCACGTGGCGTCGATGAAGGACCAACTGCCCGCACAGTTGCACGTGTCGGCGACCCCGCGCGGCCCGAGCATCATCCGCCACGATCACGGGATGGCGGCGGTCTGAGAACCATCACCGACGCGCCCCTCTAGGCTGAACGCATGCGCAAGAGCACCCTCTGGACCGTTCTCGGGGTCATCGCGGCCGTGATCATCGCCTGGTTCGTGGTGAACGTGCTGTTCTCTCTCGTCGCCTTCGTGTTCCGCCTCGTCGCCGTCGCGATCGTCGCCCTCATCGTGTTCCTCGTGCTGCGGGCCGTGTTCGCCCGACGCGACGTCGACTGAGCCGACGGAGAGGCGCGCCCGTGGGCCGACGACCCGTCGCGGGGCACGGCGGGTCTACGACGCATCCTGCCGATCGATCACCCGCGGCGGTAGCGGCCGGTTCCCGCGACGCAACCCCGGCCGTGGTGTCGGAGGCCGGGAGTAGCGTCCCCCTCGATGCCCGATAAACCGCCCGCCCCCGCAGACACCGCCCACCCCGTCACCCGCGACATCGTGCTGTCGCCGAAGCACCGCTGGAGGGCGTACTGGGTCGCCGTCGCCGTGGCGGCGCTGACCATCCTCGACCTGACGAAGGTCAACGTCGCCCTTCCGTCGATCGAGGCGGCCCTGAACGCCGGCCCCACCGAGCTGCAGCTCGTCGTCTCGGGCTACATCCTCACGTTCGGGCTCGTGCTGGTGCCGGCGGGGCGTCTTGGCGACATCCGCTCGCGCCGGGTGCTCTTCCTCGTGGGCCTGTCGCTGTTCCTGGTCACGAGCCTCGCCTGCGCGCTCGCACCGAACACGACCGTGCTCCTGGTCGCCCGTCTGCTGCAGGGTGTGGCTGCCGGCATCCAGATGCCCCAGGTGCTCGGATTGGTGCAGCAGCTGTTCCAGGGCAAGGAGCGCGGGCGCGCCTTCGGTCTGTTCGGGGCCACGATCGGCATCGCGACGGCCTTCGGCCCGACCCTCGGAGGCCTGCTCATCGCGTTGGGCGGCGACACCGACGGGTGGCGGCTGATCTTCTGGATCAACATCCCCCTCGTGGCGATCGTCATCGCCCTCGCGGCGTGGCTCCTGCCGAACACGCGCGAGAAGTCGCGGCGCCGGCTCGACCTCGACCCGGTCGGCGTGCTGCTGTTCGCGTTGACGATCCTCGCCCTGATGTGGCCGTTCCTCTTCACGACGGGCAGCCCCGACGACGATCCCAACCGATGGTGGCTGCTGGTGGCATCCGTCGTCTTCGCAGCGGCCTTCGTGTTCTGGGAGCGCCGTTACGCGGATCGGGGACGGATGCCGCTGATGCCCTTCTCGATCTTCTCGCTGTCGTCGTACCGCAACGGCGTGCTGATCTCGACGGCGTACTTCTCCGCCGTGCCCGCGATGTTCCTGCTCGGCACGCTCTTCCTGCAGGGCGGTCTGGGGCTCGCGCCGGTCTTCGCCGGGATGGTGACGATCGGGTTCGCGGTCGCCTCGGCGGCGAGTTCGTGGGTCGGCGGCAATCTCGTGACCCGGCTCGGTCGTCCCCTCGTGGTGTGGGGCATCCTCGGGATGGTGGCCACCGCGGGTGGCCTCGTGCTCGTGGCGCTCTTCACCGCTCCCGAGTGGACGCCATGGGCGATGGCCGCCGTGATGGTGTTCGGCGGTTTCGCCGGTGGCCTCGTGATCTCACCGAACCAGACGCTCACCCTCGCCGACATCCCGGTCCGCAGCGGCGGGGTCGCCGGCTCCGTCGGGCAGCTGGGCCAGCGCATCGGCACGGCCGTGGGGACGGCGATCGCCCTGGCCCTGTTCTACGCCACGGTCTATCGCGAGCAGGGCAGCGTCGACGACACCGTCGTGCTGTACCACGACGCCTACGCGTCGGGCATGATCACCGTCGGCATCTTCCTCGGGCTGGCGCTCATCGTCGGCGTGGCCGACCTCGCCGGGCGGGCGCGGTCGGGGTCGCAGACGCCCTGAGCCGTCGCACCGCCCGTGCGATGACGAGGTTCAGACGCCGTAGCGGGTGCGGATCTCGGCGCGCAGCTCATGACTGCAGCGCTCGACCACGTCGTCCCACAGTTCGGTCGCGCCGTCCTGGGCGCGGTCGGACACGGCGCGCAGGATGCGGATGGGCACGTCGAACTGCTGCGCGACCCAGATGAGCGCGTACGACTCCATGTCGACCAGGCTCGCGCCCAGCTCGCGGATGCGTCGCACGGTGTCAGCGTCGTCGACGAAATGGTCGCCCGTGGCGATGACGAGACCGTCGTGGCCCGTCTCGACGCGGGTCGGCAGCGAGACGTGCTCGCCGAACGTCCCGTCCAAGCCCTTCACGTCGTGCTGGATCGCCCCGGCGAGGTCGTAGATCCCGCCCTCGACGGCGTCGTCGATCGCGCCGGCCGTTCCGACGACCACGATCTCCTCGTACTCACCCGTCGACAGAGCGCGCGTGAGCGCATAGGCGGCCGGGATCTTGCCCACGCCGGTGAGCAGGCGTTCGAAGCCGGGAAGGTGGTCTTCGAAGGCGACGAGTTCGGATGCGTGGGCGGCGACCAGGAGTTTCACCCCCTCATTCTCGTCGGTATCGACGCACGAGAACGGATGCCGGGAGCGAGCGGGCGTCGCCCGTGTCCCGCCCGGGGCGGGACACGGGCGCGAACTCAGCCCTGTGCTGCGTCCGACACGGCCGTGAGACGCGAGATCTCCTCCGGGGCCAGCTCGAGCGAGGCGCTGGCCAGGAGATCGGCGACCTGCGACACCTTCGACGCGCTCGCGATGGGGGCCGCGACGGTCGGCTGCGCGCGCAGCCAGGCGAGGGCCGTCGTCGCGATCGACGCCCCGTGAGCGCGACCGACCTCTTCGAGGGCGTCGATCAGGGCGAGACCGGCCGGGGTGGCCAGCTTGGCCGCGCCCTCAGCCCGCGGCGAGTCGCCCGTGGCATCCGCGCTGCGGTACTTGCCCGTGAGGAATCCGCTGGCCAGGGCGTAGTACGGCACGAGCGACATGCCGTACTGCTCGGCGACGGGGACGATGTCGCGCTCGACCTCGGTGCGGTGCACGAGGTTGTAGTGCGGCTGCACGGCGACGGGGAGGTCGGCGCCGGCGGCCTCGGCGAGCGAGATCCACTCGCGGATGCGGGCCGCGGTGTAGTTCGACACCGCGACGTAGCGCACGAGACCGTCCGTGACGAGGTCGGCGAACGCGGCGACGGTCTCTTCCAGGGGCGTCTGCTCGTCGTCGAAGTGCGCGTAGTACAGATCGATGGTGTCGACGCCGAGTCGCGAGAGCGAGGCCTCGGCCGCGGCACGGACGTTCTTCGCGGACAGGCCGCGGAAGTCGGGGTGCTGGCTCACCTTCGTGGCCACGACGACGTTCTCCGGCTTGCGGGAGGCGAGCCACTCGCCGATGAGGGTTTCGCTCTCGCCGCCCGAGTTGCCGGGGGCCCAGGCGCTGTAGGCGTCGGCGGTGTCGATGAAGTTCCCGCCGCCCGCGTGGAACGCATCGAGCACCGCGAACGAGGCGTCGCGGTCGGCGGTCCAGCCGAACACGTTGCCGCCGAGCGAGAGGGGGAGGATGTCGAGGTCGCTGCGTCCGATGCGCGTCATGATGCCCTTTCTGCAGAGGTCGAGTGACCTCGAGGACAACGACCTGCGTCCGTGCGCATTCCCGCGACGCGCGGTGGCGCGCGTTCCCGTGGCGGGCGCTCGCTCGCAGTGCGCTCGACGCGCGCATGGCCGCGACGCGCGCTCGCGCGCATCACCGCGACGCGCGCTCGCGCGCATCACCGCGACGCGCGCTCGCGCGCATCACCGCGACGCGTCGGTCAGCTTCCCCCGGACAGGATGCCGATCAGTCCGCTGACGAGAAGCCACAGGCCGATGCCGGCTCCGGCGATCCAGATCACGACCGTTCCGGCGGGGTACTTCTTCTTGCCGTCGCCGGCGGGACCCTCGGGCGCGCTCACGAGCGCACCATCATCACGATCGAGACGATGAGCACAGCGAGACCTCCGATGACGGCGATGGCGGCGATGATCGGTCCACCTCCGGTGAGGTAGGCGGCCACGCCGAGGGCGAGGAACAGCACGGCCAGCACGATGCCGCCGATCTGGTACACCCGGTACCGCCGATCGGTGCTCGACGTCTTCTGATCGCTCACGCTGTCCCCCTCCCGCCCAGGCTACCGAAAGCTGTGGGTCTCCTGAGCCGATCCGACCCGCCGTGCCCGTTCCGGGCGTAGCGTATCCGCATGCAGCTGCGCCCCGTTCCCGATCCCGTCCGCCCCGGCCAGGAGTCCGTATGGGACTATCCGCGGCCACCTCGCGTCGAGCGGGTGCACAAGCGGGCGCAGATCGACTTCGGCGGGGTGCGGATCGCCGACACCGACGACGTGGTGCGCGTCCTGGAGACGAGTCATCCGCCGGTCTACTACCTGCCCATCGTGGCCTTCGGTGATGCCCTCACCCTCGGGGAGGGGGCCTCGTTCTGCGAGTTCAAGGGCGGCGCGCGCTACTTCGACGTCCACGGCGGTGGGGGAGCGGTCGCCGTTCGCGCGGCCTGGAACTACCCGCATCCGATGCCCGGGTACGAGATCCTCGACGATCGGGTCGCCGTCTACGCCGGGGAGATGGACCGGTGCATCCTCGGCGGAGAGGTCGTCGAACCGCAGCCGGGCGGCTTCTACGGGGGCTGGGTGACCAAGGACCTGGCCGGCCCGTTCAAGGGCGTCCCGGGATCGATGGGCTGGTAGCCCCACTCCTCGTCAGTCGTGAGCGAACGCCTGGGGCACGGCCGCGTGCAGCTCGGCCAGCCAGGCGCGGGCGTTTCCGTCGGACGGCGCACGCCAGTCGCCGCGCGGTGACAACGACCCTGCGGGCGACACCTTCGGCCCGTTCGGGATGGCCGTGCGCTTGAACTGCGCGAATCCGAAGAACCGCGTGAGGAAGACCTCGAGCCACGTCGCGACGGTGACGAGGTCGTACGACGGGCGCTCGCCCTCGGGATAGCCCGGTGGCCAGGCTCCGGCATCCGGATCCGACCAGGCGTGCGCGGCGAGGAAGGCGATCTTCGACGGACGGAATCCGAAGCGCAGCACGTGGTACAGCGTGAAGTCGTGCAGGTTGTAGGGCCCGATGCGGTCTTCGGTCGACTGCATGCGGCCGTCTTGACCCGCCGGCACGAGCTCGGGGCTGATCTCGGTGTCGAGCACCGCCTGCAGCACCGACACCGTCTCGGGGCTCAGCTCTCCCGAGCCGATGACCCAGCGGATGACGTGCTGGATGAGGGTCTTCGGCACCCCGGGGTTGACCGAGTAGTGGCTCATCTGGTCGCCGACGCCGTAGGTCGACCACCCGAGCGCGATCTCGGACAGATCGCCCGTGCCCACCACGATGCCGCCGTGCATGTTCGCGAGGCGGAACAGGTAGTCGGTGCGCAGGCCCGCCTGCACGTTCTCGAATGTCACGTCGTGCACCGGCTCGCCCGCGGCGAAGGGGTGCCCCATGCGGGAGAGCATCTCGGATGCCGCCGGGCGGATGTCGATCTCCTCGATCGTGGCCCCGATGGCCTCGGCGAGGGCGATGGCGTTGCGCTTCGTCTTGGCGCTGGTCGCGAACCCCGGGAGCGTGTACGCGAGGATGTCGCTGCGGGGGCGCCCCATCCGGTCCATCGCGCGGGCGATCACGAGCAGGGCGTGGGTGGAGTCGAGGCCCCCGCTGACACCGAGGACGGGCTTCGGTCGACCGATCGCCTCGAGCCGCTGCACGAGACCCGACACCTGGATGTTGAACGCCTCGTAGCAATCCTGGGCGAGGCGGTCGGGGTCGTCGGGGACGAACGGGAAGCGGTCGAGGGCGCGTCGGAGTCCGATGTCGCCCGCGGGCGGCGTCAGCTCGAACGACACCGTGCGGAACACCGGACCCACCGTGCGGCGGTTGTCGTCGAAGGTGCCCTGGCGCAGGCGGTCCTGGCGAAGGCGATCCAAATCGACGTCGGCCACGCTGTGCCGCGGGCCGTCGGGGAAGCGCTCGGTCGTGGCGAGCAGCTGCCCGCCCTCGTAGATCATCGTCTGGCCGTCCCACGAGACGTCGTTGGTCGATTCGCCCTGTCCGGCCGCGGCGTAGACGTACGCGGCGAGACAGCGCATCGACTGCGACTGCGAGAGCAGGGTGCGGTCGTCGGCTCGGCCGATCGTGATGGGGCTGCCCGACAGGTTCGCCAGGACGGTCGCCCCGGCCAGCGCGGCACCGGAGGAGGGGGGAACGGGCACCCACACGTCTTCGCAGACCTCCGCGTGCAGCGTCAGGCCCGGGACGTCGACGGCGGTGAACAGCAGGTCGGGACCGAACGGCACCGTCTCGCCGGCGATCGTGATGTGCTGGCCGACCTGGTCGTCGCCGCGCGCGTACCAGCGCTGCTCGTAGAACTCGCGGTAGGTGGGCAGATACGCCTTGGGCGCGACACCGAGGATGCGACCGCGGTGGATGACGACCGCGCAGTTGAACAG
Organism: Microbacterium phycohabitans; assembly: GCF_032464935.1. Taxonomy (NCBI): domain Bacteria; kingdom Bacillati; phylum Actinomycetota; class Actinomycetes; order Micrococcales; family Microbacteriaceae; genus Microbacterium; species Microbacterium phycohabitans. Next base: position 138,252 of record NZ_JAWDIT010000005.1, on the reverse strand, counting down.
GCGGTTGCCGTGGCGCAGCGGGGCTCCCACGAGCAGGACGGGGAGCAGATCGACGGATGCCGCGACCAGCCGGGCCACGGCGGCCTCGACGGCGTCGAGCAGGGGGTCCTGCATCACCAGGTCGTCGATCGCGTAGCCCGTGAGACACAGCTCGGGGAAGACGGCGACCGCGACCCCCTCGTCGTGGCACGCGCGGGCCGACGCGAGCACCGCCTCGACGTTGGCGGCGGGGTCGGCCACGGCGACCGGGACGGTGCAGGCGGCGACGCGCGCGAAGCCGTGCCGGTACGCGCTCTCGAACGGCAGGTCGGTGATCACCCGACCAGTCTGTCAGGCCCCTCCGACGGCGTGGGGTGGATCCGCGCGACCTGTGGACTGTGGATGCCGTGAACCCGATGTCGGAGGTCGCGATTAGCGTGGAGCACCATGCGGTACATCGAGCAAGACGATCGGGTCGTCTGGAGCGCCAGCGACCTCAAGGCGGCGGCCGAGTGCGAGTTCGCCTGGCTCCGAGCGATCGACGCCAAGCTCGGGCGGATCGCCCCCGTCGACGATCCCGAAGACGCCACGCTCGAGCGCGCCGCGCGTCTCGGCACCGCCCATGAGCTCCGCGTGCTCGACGACTACCGCGTCCGCTTCGGCGACGCCGTGCGCGAGATCCCCGCCGCCCGTTCGTCCGACGCCGCAGCTCTTTCCGAGGCGGTGCGCCTCACCGACGCCGCCCTCGCCGACCCGGCCGCCGAGGTGGTCTACCAGGCCGCGTTCTCGACGGCCGAGTTCGTCGGCTTCGCCGATTTCCTCGTGCGCGCGTCCGGAGCGGATGCCGAGGGCACGCGGCCCTGGATCGTGCAAGACACCAAGCTGGCGCGCCGCGCGCGCGTCACCGCCCTCATGCAGCTGGCGGCCTACGTCGACCAACTCGATCGACTCGGCGTCCCGCGATCCGACGAGGTGCAACTCCTCCTCGGCGACGGCACGACGAGCACGCATCGCGTCGACGACCTGCTGCCGGTGTTCGCGCTACGTCGCGCGCGCCTGCGCGCCCTGATCGCCGACCGCGACGTCGCGCAGGGGGCCGCGGGCGAGGCGATCGCCTGGGGCGACGGTCGAGGCTCCCTCGACGTCGTGGCGTGCGGTCGCTGCGCCACGTGCGAGCTCGAGGTCGTCGCTCACCGCGACCTGCTGCTCGTGGCGGGAATGCGGCCGGTGCAGCGCGAACGGCTCCGCGCGGCCGGCATCGAGACGATCGACGCCCTGGCCGCGGCCACGCAGGCGCCGCTGGCGATGAGCGCCGACACCTTCGTCTCGCTGCGCACGCAGGCGCGGCTGCAGCTCGAGAGTCCCGCGGGCGTGCCCGGTGCCGAGGTCTCCGCCCACGCCGTGCCGACGTTCGAGGTCGTCGCGCCGAAGTCGCTCGGCGTGCTGCCCCGACCCGACCACGGCGACCTGTTCTTCGACTTCGAGGGCGACCCGCTCTACACCGAGGGAACCGGCGAGCACTGGGGCATCGATTACCTCTTCGGCTGGGTCGACAGCCGCGAGACCTATGGCGCCCTGTGGGCGCACACATTCGCCGAGGAGCGCGTCGCCCTCGAGCGCTTCCTCGACATGGTCGCGCTCCGGCGTCAGCAGTATCCGGGAATGCACATCTACCACTACGCCCCCTACGAGCCGACGCATCTGCTCACCATGGCGGCCCGCTACGGCGTCCGCGAGGCCGACGTCGACCGACTGCTGCGCGACGGGGTCTTCGTCGACCTGTATCCGGTCGTGCGCCGGGCGCTGCGGGTCGGGTCGAGGTCGTACTCGATCAAGAAGCTCGAGCCGCTCTACATGGGCGACGAGGTGCGCACGAGCGACGTGCAGCGCGGCGACGACTCGATCGTCAAGTACGTCGAGGCGCGTGCCCTGGCCGCCGACGGCGACGCCACGGGGGCCCAGCGGGTTCTCGACGACCTCGCGGACTACAACCGCTACGACTGCGTCTCCACCCGGCGTCTGCGCGACTGGCTGGTCGATCGAGCGCGCGAGTCCGGGGCCGTTCCCTCCCGCGCGGCCGAGCCCGACGAGCAGGCCTACGAGCCCTCGCCGCGCGCGACGGCTCTCCAGCGGTGGGCCGCCGACGCCGTCGAGCCCGATGCGACGGCGCTGCGCCTGGCCGCGGCCGCGATCGACTACTACCCGCGCGAAGAGAAGACCTACTGGGCCACCCATTTCCTGCGCCTTCGCGAGCCGGTGTCGGTGTGGGAGGAGACGCGCGACGTGATCGTCGTCGACGCGGTGCGCTCGCGGGTGGTGACCGATTGGCACGTCGCCGAATCGGGCCGCGGGTCGGAGCGACGACTGGTCGAGCTGCGCGGCGAGCTGGCTCCCGGTACTCGGGTGAGCCCGGATGCCGAACCGTTCGCCGTCTACGACCTCCCGGCGCCGTTCCCGCTCGAGACCCGCCCCCGCTGGATCCACGGCGCGCGCCGCGTGACGGTGCGCGAGGTGCTCGACGACGGAGTGGTCGTCGAGGAGATCGCGGCCGACGGCGTCACGTGGGACGAACTGCCGCTCGCGCTCACGCCTCCCGCCCCTCCGCGGGCAGGCAACCAGCAGAAGGCGATCAACGCATGGGCCGATGAGGTGCTCGCGGCCGCGCCGCGCATCCCCGACGGTCCCGCGGCCGACATCCTGCGCCGCGTCCCTCCCCGCACCCGCTCCGGCGGCCTCGCCCCGGTGACCGCGATCGCGGGCGCCCCCGGCGACGACGAGGCGACGGCGATCGCCCGCAGCGTGGCCGACCTCGACCACAGCTATCTCGCGGTGCAAGGTCCCCCCGGCACGGGCAAGACCTACGTCGGGTCGCACGTCATTGCGCGATTGGTCGCCGAACGCGGTTTCCGTGTGGGCGTGGTGGCCCAGTCGCACGCGACGATCGAGCACATGCTCGACCGGGTCATCGCGGCGGGCGTCCCGGCATCCCGGGTAGGCAAGGCGCCGAAAGATCCCGGGGCTGAACACGCCTTCACGGTGCTGCCCAAGAACGGCGTCGCGGCGTTCACGGCCGAGAACGCCGCTCACGGTTTCGTCGTCGGCGGCACCGCGTGGGATTTCAGTCACGAGGCACGCATCCCTCGCGGCAGCCTCGACCTGCTCGTCATCGACGAGGCGGGCCAGTTCTCGCTCGCCTCGACCATCGCCGTCTCCCTCGCGGCGACGCGTCTGCTGCTGCTCGGCGATCCGCAGCAGCTACCGCAGGTCAGTCAGGGCACGCACCCGGAGCCGGTCGACACCTCGGCGCTCGGCTGGATCATCGACGGGGCCGAGGTCGTTCCCGCCGATCTGGGGTACTTCCTCGCTCGAACCCGCCGCATGCACCCCGCGGTCGCCGAGCCGGTGTCGCGGCTGTCGTACGAGGGCCGCCTCGCGGCGCATCCGTCCACGGCGCTCCGCCACCTCGACGGCATCGCCCCGGGAGTGCACGTGCGTCCGGTGTCCCATCGCGGCAACGCCACGGCGTCCGCGGAGGAGGCCGACGAAGTCGTGCGCATCGTCGCCGACCTCGTCGGGCGCCGATGGACGGGGGCCGAGGGCGGGGCCGGAGACACCGCGATCGTCGAGCCACCGCGCGCGCTGCGTGCCGACGACATCATCGTCATCACCCCGTACAACGCGCAGCAGGTCGCCGTCGAGGAAGCATTGGCAGCGGCCGGGTTCTCCGACGTCCCCGTCGGCACGGTCGATCGGTTCCAGGGGAAGGAGGCGATCGTCGCGATCCTCACCCTGGCCGCGTCGTCGGGCCGCGACGCTCCGCGCGGGCTCGAGTTCCTGTTGCTGCGCAATCGCATCAACGTCGCCGTCTCCCGCGCGATGCAGGCGGCCTACATCGTCTCGTCGCCCGCCCTGCTCGACGATCTGCCGCGCACGCCCGAGGGCGTCGCCCGCCTCAGCGCCTTCGCGCGTCTGGTGGGCGCGAACGCCTGACCGCAGGCAGCGACGCCGGGCGTTCGGACCGCATCCCGGCTCGTCGGGCGTTCGGGTCGCATCCCGGCTCGTCGGGCGTTCGGGTCGCATCCCGGCCCGCCGGGCGTTCGGACCGCATCCCGGCCCGCCGAGAGGGTGAGCCCCGGCGTGCCGCGAACCCCGTCGGCTGTCTCAGGCCGTGCCGTACAGGCGGTCGCCCGCGTCGCCGAGGCCGGGCACGATGTAGCCCTTCTCGTTCAGGCGCTCGTCGACGGCGCCCAGCACGAGCGTCACATCGTGACCCTCGACCTGCTTCTCGATCGCCGCGACGCCCTCGGGGGCACCGAGCAGGCAGATCGCGGTCACGTCCTGCGCGCCGCGGGCGAACAGGAACTTGATGGCCGCGCCCAGCGAGCCGCCGGTCGCGAGCATCGGGTCGAGCACGAAGCACTGGCGGTCGCTCAGGTCGTCGGGGAGGCGCTCGGCGTACGTGGTGGGCTCGAAGGTCTCCTCGTCGCGCACCATCCCCAGGAAGCCGACCTCCGCGGTGGGGAGGAGCTTCACCATCCCCTCGAGCATGCCGAGGCCCGCGCGCAGGATCGGGACGACGATCGGCCGCGGCTCGCTGATCTTGACGCCCATCGTCGTGGTGACGGGGGTCTGGATCTCGATCGGGTCGACGCGCACGTTGCGGGTCGCTTCGTAGGCGAGGAGCGTCACGAGCTCCTCGGTGAGCTGGCGGAAGACCGGCGACGACGTCTGCACGTCACGCAGCACCGTGAGCTTGTGGGTGATGAGCGGGTGATCGGCGACGTGGACACGCATAGGCTCAAGGCTAACCTCTTCCTCCGCGCGCCTCAGCCGTCGTTTTTCCGCCATCGTCCTCCGGAGCCCCCGTGACCCCCACCGTTCGCGATCTCGCCGCGATGCGTCGGGCGCTCGTGCTCGCGGACCTGGCGCAGGGGGAGGGCGACGTCCCGGTCGGCGCCGTCGTGGTCGACGCCGAGGGCACCGTCATCGGCGAAGGGCGCAACCTCCGCGAGGCCACGAACGATCCCACGGCGCACGCCGAGATCGTGGCGCTTCGCGCGGCGGCATCCCGGATCGGTTCCTGGCACCTCGCCGACTGCACCCTCGTGGTCACGTTGGAGCCCTGCGTGATGTGCGCCGGGGCGATCCTGCAGGCGCGCGTGCCCCGCGTGGTCTTCGGATCGTGGGATGCCAAGGCGGGCGCCGCGGGATCGATGTACGACGTCCTGCGCGACAGGCGCCTGCCGCACCGCGTCGAGGTGATCGGCGGGGTCGAAGAAGAGCGCGCGGCCGCCCAGCTGCGGGCGTTCTTCGTCGACCGACGATGATCCGCGGCGCCGAGGCCCGTCAGCGCGGCAGCAGGGGCAGCACCTCGGCGCCGACGAGATCGGCGTGCGCGACGTCGCGCAGGTCCATGAGCTGGAAGTAGACGCGCTCCGCGCCGAGCTCGCGGAGCCGGTGGACCTTCTCGGCGATCTGCGCCGGGGTCCCGATGAGGTTGGCACCGTTGTCGAACTGCTCGCGCGTTTGCCCGATGGCCTCGGCTCGACGAGAGATCTCGGCGTCGTCCTGCCCGACGATGGTGGGCAGGGCGACCGAGAGCTTCAGCGTGGCGGGATCGCGGTCGATCGCCTCGCACGCGGCGCGCACGACGGCGAACTTCTCGGCGACGACGTCCTCGGCAACGAAGCCGATGTTGAACTCCGTCGCGTAGCGGGCGGCGAGCGCGGGGGTGCGCTTCGGCCCTCCACCGCCGACGATCACCGGCACACGCTCCTGCTCCGGCTTGGGCAGGGCGGGCGCGTCGTCGAGGCGGTAGTGCGCTCCCGCGAACGAGAACGTCTCGGCATCCGGGGTCTGCCACAGGCCCGTCACGACCTGCAGCTGCTCCTCGAGCAGATCGAACCGCTTCGCGGGGAAGGGGATGCCGTACGCGGCATGCTCCCGCTCGAACCAGCCCGTGCCGAGCCCGAGCTCGGCGCGCCCGCCCGACATCGCGTCGACCTGGGCGACCTGGATCGCGAGGATCGAGGGCACCCGGTAGGTGACCGACGAGACGAGGGTTCCGAGCCGGATGCGCGAGGTCTCGCGGGAGAGGCCGGCGAGCGTCGTCCACGCGTCGGTGGGGCCGGGGCGCGGGTCGCCCTCGCCCATGCGCAGGTAGTGGTCGGAGCGGAAGAACCCGTCGAGGCCGTGCCGCTCGGCCGACTGCGCGAACGCGAGCTGGTCGTCGTAGGTGAACCCCTGCTGGGGCTCGGTGAACAGGCAGTACTCCACGGGAGCCTCCGAAGTCGGGCGCGGCGGGGTCAGTCGGCCGAGCGCAGGATGATCGCCTCGGTGGGCGGTGCCGGGTCGGCGGGTCGGCCTACGTAGCCGATGTGGGTGAGCAGGGCGCGGCGGAACTGGGCCGGCCGCTCGAGGTGCACGGAGTGTCCGGCCCCCTCGACGGCGACCTCGGTCACCTCCCCGCCCTTCTCGGCATAGGCGGCGAGCACGTCGCGGGTCTGCGAGACCATCGGCTGTGCGGGCGCGACGTCGGCGCCCGGCCAGCCCGGGACCACGCCGAGCGCGCCGAGGTGGTTGAGGTCGTAGAATGACGCGTCCGAGACGATCGCGTCGGCCGTGCCGTAGATCCACAGGATGGGCGGCTTCGGGTCGAGGTCGACGATGCCCGAGACGTCGAAGTACTTCGGCGCCATCGTGTTGAGCACACCCGTGGTGCCCGGGGCGAAGCCCGGCCACGTCGCCGTGGTCACGGCATCCCCGGGGTAGTTGCCGCCGGCGGTCGAGGTGGTGAGCATCGACTCGACCCACACGTCTTCGTGCTCGCTCGCGTAGTCGGGTGCGACGTAGCCCGAGCGGAAGACCGAGCGCGGAGACGTGGGGGCGTCGGCGGTGGTGTCGTGGTCGATCAGGCGCTGCACGAAGTCGGGGTTGGCGCCTCCCGCCCCGGTGCCGGCGTCTTCGTCGTTCAGGCGCGACCCGTCGCGGCGCGTGCCACCGAAGCCGTAGGGCGAGACGGGGGCCTGCAGCGTGAGCGAGCGGACGGGGTGATCGAGCGCGTACTGCATCACGACGCCGCCGCCCATCGACCAACCCACGAGGTGGGCTTCGGGGATGCCGAGCGCCTGCAGGGTCGCGAACAGGTCGTCGCTGAAGTCGCGCACGCCGCGGGTGGCGTCGATGGGCGTGTGCTCCGTGCGCCCGAAGCCGCGCAGGTCGACGGCGAGGACCCGCAGCTCGCTCGGCAGATCCTGCATGATCTCCTGCCAGAACAGCGACGACGACACGTTGCCGTGCACGAAGACCACGGTGCGCTCGGGGGTCGCGGCCGGGTCGTCGCCCACCCGCTCGAGCACGTTGACACCCAGCCGGTCGGTCTCGACCAGGCGTGCGCTGATGCCGTCGAAGAGAGTCATGCAGTCCTCCGTGTCGCTCGCCGGTGCCCCGGTACACCGCGTTCCGATGCTAACGCGCGCCCCTTCCGCCCGCACTCAGACTTGCCCCGCACGACCTCGCGCCGCGCGACCCCGCCCCGCGCGACCTCACCCCGCGCGACCCTGCCCCGCGCGACGGAGCCGCTTCATAGACTGAGACCCATGACGGATGCCACGACCTCGCTGCCCCCGATCGCCTTCCTCGGTGCCGGCTCCATGGGGGGAGCGATCCTCCGTGGCCTCGTGGCCGCGGGACTCGTCGACGGGGGAGTGACCGCCACGAACCGCTCGATCGCGAAGGCCGCGGAGCTGGCCGGACTCGAGGGCGTGACGAGTGTGGCGCTCGAGGCCAACCCCCGTGGCAACGTCGAGGCGGCGGCGGCCGCTGACGTCGTGCTGGTGGGCGTCAAGCCCGCGATGGTGCCCGATCTGCTCGACGAGATCGCCCCGCACCTGCGTCCCGGCACGATCGTGGTGAGCCTCGCGGCGGGGGTGACCCTGGCCACCTTCGCCCGACACCTCGGCGACGACGTCGTCACCCTGCGGTCGATGCCGAACACCCCGTCGCTCGTCGGCCGGGGCGTGACCGGTCTGGCCGCGGGTGCCTCGGCATCCCCCGACGACGTTGCGGTCGTGCGGGCCCTCTTCGAGACGGTGGGCGCGGTGGTCGAAGTGCCCGAATCGCAGATCGACGCTCTGTCCACGATCTCGGGATCCGGGCCCGCCTACGTCTTCCTGCTGGTCGAGGAGTTCACCGCGGCCGCCGAACGCATGGGGTTCGAGCACGATCAGGCGCGTCTGCTGGCAGAGCAGACCTTCGTCGGGGCGGCGACGCTCATGGACTCGTCCGACGTCGATCCCGCGGAGCTGCGCCGTCGCGTCACCAGCCCGAAGGGCACCACGGAGCGCGCCGTGGCGGTGCTGCAGGGTGCGCACCTCGCCGACACGTTCACCGAGGCCGCCGAGGCCGCACTGGCCCGCGCGAAAGAGCTCGCCGCCGGGAGCTGATGTGCGCCTGCGCTTCTCGGGGACGATCTGGTACTGGCGCGGTCCCGCGCCCTACCACTTCGTGACCGTGCCACCGCGCGAGGCGAGCACGATCGCCGAGGTCTCGCCGATCGTCACGTACGGGTGGGGCATGATCCCGGCATCCGTCACCGTCGGTTCGACGACCGTGACGACCTCGCTCTGGCCGAAGGACGGGGGATACATCGTCCCCGTGAAGAAAGCCCTTCAGGATGCCGAGGGGCTCGCGGTCGACGACGAGGTCGAGGTGACGCTCGACGTCGACGCCTGACGCGTCGGTGCCGGCTCGCCGCGCGCACCCGCCGCGGCGAGGTCCGAATCAGCGGTCGAGGGCCGCGAAACGCTCGATGTCGCTGTTCGTGCCCGACACGATGATGAGGTCGTGGTTGGTGACGACGGTGTTCGCCTCCGCGTAGCGGAACGGGCGTCCGGGGCTCTTCACCCCGACCACGGTGACGTTGTACTTGCTGCGCACGCCGGATTCATTCAGCCCGACGCCGCGCACGAGCTTCGGCGGGTACATCTTGGCGAGCACGAAGTCGTCGTCGAAGCGGATGAAGTCGAGCATGCGGCCGCTGACGAGGTGCGCGACGCGCTCCCCGGCCTCGGCTTCGGGGTAGATCACGTGGTTCGCGCCCACGCGGGCGAGGATCTTGCCGTGCGACTGCGAGACCGCCTTCGCCCAGATCTGCGGCACCTTGAGGTCGACGAGGTTCGCGGTGATCAGCACCGACGCCTCGATGAGCGAGCCCACGGCGACGACGGCCACCTGGAAGTCCTGGGCGCCGATCTGGCGCAGGGCGTCGATGTTGCGCGCGTCGGCCTGCACGGCGTGCGTGACGCGCTCCGACCACTTCTGCACGAGCTCGAGGTTGCCGTCGACGGCGAGCACCTCGCGGTCGAGTCGGTCGAGTTCGCCCGCGCAGGCCGCGCCGAAACGCCCGAGGCCGATGACCAGGACGGGGGCGTCACTGCGGATGCGTTCAACCAACGATGGGCCTTTCCACGGGGAGCGCGTACAGCTGCGACCGCGACGACGCCGCCACGGCCGCGGCGAGAGTCACTGTACCAATGCGCCCCATGAACATCGTGGCCGCCATGACGTAGACCGCGGGGTCGGGGAGCTCGGCGGTGAGGCCGGTCGAGAGTCCCACGGTCGCGAAGCCCGAGACCACGTCGAAGAGCACGTGCTCGATGGGGGCATCGGTGATGCGGCTGATGGTGACGGTCGACACCGCGACGATCGTCGCTCCCCACGCGACCACCGACAGCGCCACGCGCTGCACGTCGCTGGGGATGCGACGGCCGAACGCCTGCACCGACGGGCGCCCCTTCGCCTCGGAGAAGACCGCGAGGGCGAGCACGGCGAGGGTGGTGACCTTGATCCCGCCGGCGGTGGATGCCGAGCCCCCGCCGACGAACATCAGCATGGAACCCACGATGAGTGTGGCTCCGTTGAGGTCTCCGATGTCGATGACGCTGAAACCGCCGGAACGCGTCATAGCCGACAGGAAGAAGGCCTGGAAGGTGGTGTCCCACGCATCCATGCTTCCGAATGTGAGGGGGTTGTCGTATTCCAGCAGGAGAATGACGCCGGCGCCGACGAAGAACAGCACGACCGTCGTGATGATCGTGAGCTTCGCGTGCAGAGACCACAGGCGGAACCGCCAGTAGTGCCGCCACAGCGTGAAGATGACGGGGAATCCTATCGAACCGAGGAACACGCCGGCCATGAGCACCGTCAGCAGGAAGTAGTCCTGGGCGAAGGGTGCCAGGCCGTCGGCGTTCGGGATGAAGCCGGTGTTCGTGAACGACATGGCCGCGTAGTAGGGCGCCTCCCACAGCGCGACCAGGGGGTGGATGCCCCCGATGATGAGCGAGGGGTAGATGAGCACGGTGAGCGCCGCCTCGATCACGAGCGTCGAGAGGGCCACCGTCCGCAGCAGCTGACCGACCTCGCCCAGGCGCACGGTCTGGCCCTCGTTGACCGGACCGCCGTGGGCGCGCAGCGGGTTGCTGTCGCCGGCGGCGATGAGCTTGGCCCGCAGCCCCAGTCTCTTCGAGATGACGAGTCCGAGGATGGATGCCAGCGTCAGCACCCCGAGCGCTCCCACGTTGACGCCGATGTAGGTGATGACGCGGCCGAGCGGCGACAGGTCCGAGTACATGTTGATCGTCGACAGCCCCGTGACGCAGATCGTCGACACCGCGGTGAACAGCGCGTCGGCGAAGGGGATGCGCTGGCCCGTCGCGGACGCCGCGGGCAGGGAGAACAGCGCGGTGAACAGGGCGATCAGCGTGGCGAACACCAGGACGGCGAATCGAGCGGGCGATGCGGTCGTGAGGTTGCGCAGCCGATCCCATGCCTCGTAGGCGATGCGACGCACCCGCACCGGCAGTCGCGCCTCGTTCGGCGTCGCCGCCATGCGTCGCTCCCTTCGGTGCTCGAACCCGAATCATGGTACTCGGGCCGGGGCGCGGGCTAATCTGATGCCATGGCGGACATCTTCGACGTGATCGCTGACGGAACGCGTCGCGACATCCTTCAGTTGCTCCTCGACCGCGCGACCGGCGGTGAGCGGGGCACGAGCGTCTCGCAGATTGTGGCGGCGCTGGGGGTGAGCCAGCCGACGGTGTCGAAGCACCTGAAGGTGCTGCGCGAGGCCGAGCTCGTCTCCGTGCGCGAGGAGGGTCAGCACCGCTACTACAGCCTCGCGGTCGCTCCGCTCGACGAAGTGGACGACTGGCTGGTGCCCTTCTTCTCCATCGACGAGGAGAACGAACCCGCCCTCCCGGAGTCCGCCGTGCACGCCGCCGAGGTCGTCGGCCGGGCCGCGGCGTCGGTCAAGCACTCCTTCTCCACGGCGTTCCGCAAACTCCCCGGGCGGTGATCGCGCGGATGCGGTGTCCCGGCATCCGGAATGCACATTCGTCACAGGGGTCCCATAGGTTTACAGCCGTCGCGCCCAGACTCTAGAGTGTGCTCAGCATCAGGAGGGTGAGTTCACCCGGAACGAGGGGTGAGCGATGGCCGAGCTGCCGGACGTGCGGTTCTTGACGGTCGCCGAGGTCGCCGAACTCATGCGCGTGTCGAAGATGACGGTCTACCGTCTGGTGCACGCGGGCGAGCTGCCGGCCGTGCGGTTCGGACGCAGCTACCGCGTGCCCGAATCGGCCGTCGTCGAAGCCGTGCAGCGACCGGTGTCCGACGTCGGCTAGACTGATCCGAGGCTTTTTTCCGAACGCCTAGTGTTCCCGGGCGCCGACATCGGCACCCAGACCCCGACTTAGTGAGGTTTTCCGTGGGTTCTGTCATCAAGAAGCGCCGTAAGCGCATGGCGAAGAAGAAGCACCGCAAGCTGCTTCGCAAGACTCGTCACCAGCGCCGCAACAAGAAGTAACGCGGCCACCACACCGAGCGCCTGTCCGATGCGACGGGCGCTTCGTGTATCCGTGCGCTCGTGCACCCGCGCGGCGTCGTCGGCGTCCGCCCGTTCGTCTCTCCGGAGGAAAGCATGCAGTCCATCTCGATCCACGACCTGCACGCGGGGCGCGAGCGTCCCCTCATCGACGTGCGCGAAGAACACGAGTACGCCGCGGGTCACGTACCCGGCGCCGTGAACATGCCGATGTCGACCATCGGCGAGCACCTCGACGAGCTCCCGGGGGAGCCCTTCGACGTCATCTGCCAGGCGGGCGGGCGCTCTGCCCGCGTCGTCGAGGCGTTGTCGGCTCGCGGTCACGACGCGACCAACGTCGAGGGCGGCACCGGCGAGTGGATCGCCGCCGGTTACGACGTCGAAGCCTGAGCCTTCGTCCCGGGCCGGTCCACGCCTCCTAGGATGGAGGCGTGACGACCCTCACGCTGATCGGCAAGCCCGAGTGCCATCTGTGCGACGTGGCCGAGCAGATCGTCGAGAGCGTCATCGACGGCCTTCCCGCCGACGTGGCGGAGCGCGTCGAGATCGAGCACGCCTCGATCGCCGACGACCCCGCGCTCTTCGCGACGTGGTGGGAGAAGATCCCGGTCGTCCTCATCGACGGCGACCTGCACGCGCACTGGCGCGTGTCGGCCGACCGTCTCCGTGCCGCGCTCCTGGCGGCAGACCCCGAAGGAGCCTCGTCGTGAGCATCCGTCACATCGTCCTGTGGAAGCTCGCGGCCGACGACGCCGACACCCGTGCGCTGCACGCCGAGCAGATCGCCGAGCGCCTCCTCGCCCTGCGCGAGGTCATCGACGACATCGCGCACCTCGAGGTGGGCCGCAACATCGCCAACCCGCAGTCCAACTGGGACGTCGCCCTGCTCAGCGAGTTCGCCGACGTCGACGCGCTCGAGCGCTACCAGGTGCACCCGGCCCACCAGGAGGTCGCGGGCTTCGTCCGTTCGGTGGTCGCCGAGCGGTCCTGCGTCGACTACCCGTTCTGAGCGGTCGCCGCGCGGCATCGACATCCCGTGGCGGCGGGCGCGCCGCCGGTAGCGGTCAGCCGAGAGGGCGCACCGTCGCGGGTACGGCCGCGAGGGCGATCCGCACGGCGTCCCGGTCGTCGACGCGCTGATCCGGCGCGTGTTCGACCACCACGCGGCTGCCGTCGCTGGTGAGCACGGTCGAGCGCCGGACGCTGCCCAGGAACGTCGTCTCCTCCACCACGGCATCCACGCCCGGGGCATCGGGGCCCACCAGCAGCACGTTCTCGGGCCGCACGACGACCTCGCAGTGCCCGTCGTGGGCCGAGCCCGCGAGGGGGAGCTCCTGCCCCCAGACCTCGACGACCACTCCCTCGACGATTCCCGGCACCGCGCTCACCGGACCGAGGACCTCGGCGACCGCCGCGTCCGCGACGCGTGCGTAGACCTCGTCGGGGCTGCCCGCCGCGACGATGCGTCCGGCGTCCATGACGACGAGGTGGTCGGCCACCGCCGCGCCCTCGGTGGTGTCGCGCGTGGCCCACAGCGTGGTCACGCCGCGGGCGCGGAGCTCGCGGGCCAGGCGATCGCGCGTCTCGGCGCGGGCGCTGGTGTGCAGGGCCGCAAGGGCATCGTCGAGGACGAGCGCGCGAGGGCGCGAGGCCAGTGCGCGGGCCAGGGCCCAACGTTGACGGTCGCCGTGCGAGAGACGGTGCACACCCTTGTGGCCCGTGGTGAGCCCGACGAGGTCGCAGAGGCGGTCGGCCTCGGCATCCGGATCGATGACGCCCGCCTGCCGGGCGGCGGCCACGATCGCGGCACGGGCACGACCGAAGCGCGCGACGGGCGTGCGGTCCCGCACTTCCGCGACCCGCGGCGCCGCGGGGCCCACGCGCCCCTCGATCGTCACGGTGCCGGCGTCGGGTCGCTCGGCTCCGCCGACCAGCCGCAGCAGCGTGGAGGCTCCGCACCCGGAGGGCCCGACGAGCCCGACGATGCTGCCCGGGGCGACGTCGAGGTCGACGTCGTCCAGGATGACGGTCCCCGCCCGCTCTCGTCGCACGCCGCGGAGGGCGATGGTCCAGCCCGTGGGGCGCGACGCGCCTCTCGACGGGGGATCGAGCGGAGTGACGGCGACCATGACCCGACGCTAGACACGCCGGATGACACGACGACGCCCGGGGGGTGAACCCCGGGCGTCGTCATTGCATCCGTCGTCTCAACTCACGGAGCCAGGCGCGTCGGTCCGCGGAACAGGTAGGTGACCTCGCGGATGGAGGACTCGCCGAGCAGCAGCATCAGCACACGCGCCAGGCCCATGCCGAAACCGCCGTGCGGGGGCGCGCCGAAGCGGAAGAAGTCCAGGTAGAAGTCGAGGTGCTCGGGGTCGAGCCCCTTCTCCTTCGCCTGCTCGACGAGGACGTCGACACGGTGCTCGCGCTGCGCGCCCGTGGTGATCTCGACGCCGTTGAAGAGCAGGTCGTACGACTTGGTGAGGCCGGTCTCCTCGTCACGCATGTGGTAGAAGGCGCGGATCTCGGGGTGGTAGTCGGTGATGAACACGAACTGGTGACCGTAGGTCTCCTGCACGTGCGCCGCGATCTGACGCTCGCCCTCGGGGTCGAGGTCGCCGTCGGTGCGGGGGATCTCGTACCCGCGCGCGGCCACGATCTCGCGCGCCTCGGCCAGCGGGATGCGCGGGAAGGGCAGGGTCGGAACCTGCACCTCGAGACCGAAGAGCTCCTGGATCTCGGCGCCGTGCTTGTCGGCGACGGCCTGGAAGGCGGTCTGCAGGAGCTCCTCCTGCATCCGGGCGACGTCCTCGTGCGAGTCGATCCAGCTGATCTCCGCGTCGATCGAGGTGAACTCGGTCGCGTGACGGCTGGTGAACGACGGGTCGGCGCGGAAGGCGGGCGCGATCTCGAAGATCTTGCCGAAGCCGGCGACCTGGGCCATCTGCTTGAAGAACTGCGGGCTCTGCGCGAGGTAGGCCGTCTTGTCCTCGAAGTAGGGCACCTCGAACAGCTCCGCGTTCGACTCCGACGGGGAGGCCATGAGCTTGGGTGAGTGCACCTCGATGTAGTCGCGCTCGACCCAGTACGTGCGCATGGCGTGCTCGAGCGTCGTCTGCACGCGGAAGATGAGGTTGTTCCGACGCTGACGCAGGTCGAGGAAGCGCCAGTCCATGCGCTTGTCGGGGCTGCTGTCCGCGGCGATCGGCGTCTCGGGGTTCGCCGCAGCGGCCACCACGAGTTCGCCGACCTTGATCTCGACGCCGCCGAGCTTGACGCGCTCGTCGTGCTTGAGCTCTCCGCGCACCGTCAGGAAGGTGCCGGTGGCGAGCGCGCCGATCGTCTCGGTCAGGGCAAGGGCTGCGGCATCCTGTTCGGGAGCGGGCTCGCCCTCGGCGGAGGGGGCGGCCGGACGCGTCGCCGGGTTGACCAGCTGCACGGCGCCGGTCTCGTCGCGGAGCACGACGAACTGCACCTTCTTCTGATCGCGCACGGTTTCGACCCATCCCGACACCTCGACAGCGCCGGCGGGGAGGGATTTCAGCTGGTTGACCAGGACGCGTTCGCTCACGATCGACCAGTCTACGTGCGGGCGGTGTCGGCCCCACCCGCCATCGGGGGCGTCGGCCCCCGGTTCCGCTCGCCTCCGCCCTCGTGCGCGGCGGAAGCCGCCACGCGGACGGCGGACGCGCGGACCGTGCGGGCGCGGAGGCGCCGGGTCGGGACGCGGCATCCCTATGATGGCGCTCGTGACGTTCTCCCTCCCCCCGGAGTCGTTCCGGACGCTGCGTCCGGAACCTCGGGGGCGTGCCCCGCGGCCCTGGGACGTCGCGACGACCATCGTGCTGCTGGTTCTCCTGCCCCTTCTGGCGCTCGGGGCCTCCTACGCCGGAGTGGTCCTCGCCTACGCCGCGCACGTCTGCGGGACGCAGGCGTGCGACGCGGGCCTCATGAATCTCGGGTTCTGGATCGCCGTCATCGCGCCGTGGGTGATCCTGCTGATCGGGGTCGTCGTGGCGATCGTGCGTCTCGTGCGGCACCGCCTAGCGTTCTGGGTGCCGCTGGTGGCGATCGTGTCGATGGTCGCCGTGTGGTTCATCGCCGCGGCCCTCGTGGGCGCCGGGGTATCGGCATCCTGAACCGTTCGGGGGCAACCCCCAGGAATCACGCCTGACCGGGACGTACCCTGGCTCGTGGGCGCCCGGACGGGCGGCCGATCACCGAGCGCGAAGGCACCCGATGACCGACATGTCCCTCTCCCTCTCCCCGCTGCGGGCCGGCTCCGGTTCGGCGGAGGGTGAGTCCTGGCTCACCTCGCTCGCGGACTGGACCGTGTCGCTCATGGAGGTCATCGGCCCCGTGGGTGCCGGCGTCGCGATCGCGCTCGAGAACCTCTTCCCGCCGCTGCCGAGCGAGGTCGTGCTGCCCATGGCCGGGCTCACCGCCAGCCGCGGCTCGTTCACGCTCTTCGAGGCCCTGCTCTGGACGACGCTGGGATCGGTCGTGGGCGCCTTCGCCCTCTACGGTCTCGGTCGGTGGCTGGGTGCGGCCCGACTGCGTGCCTTCGCCGCGAAGATGCCGCTGCTGCACCCCGAGGACGTCGACCGCACGGTCGCGTGGTTCGAGCGGCACGGGGGCAAGGCGGTCTTCTTCGGGCGCATGATCCCGATCTTCCGGAGCCTCATCAGCATCCCGGCGGGTGTGGCGAAGATGCCGCTGTGGCGGTTCGGTCTGCTGACGGGCGCGGGCAGCCTCATCTGGAACACGATCTTCGTGCTCGCGGGATACCTGCTGGGCGAGAACTGGCACATCGTGGAGGAATACGCCTCGATCCTGCAGTACGTCGTCATCGCCGCGGTCGGCATCGGCGTCGCCTGGTTCCTGTACTCGCGCGTCCGCTCGCTGCTCGCGGCACGCAAAGACGCCTGACCCGACGGGATATCTCCACGTCGAGGCAACCGGCATCCGGACTCAGTCAGACCACAGAACCCGCGCCTAGACTGGGATCGTGCCCGCCGATCGCCTTCATCTCGTGCGCCACGGAGAGGTTCACAACCCCCGTCGCGTGCTCTACGGTCGGCTCCCCGGATTCGGTCTGAGCGTCGACGGCCGGCGCATGGCGCGGCAAGCGGCCGAGTACGTCCACAGCCTCGAGCGCCCCGTGAGCGCACTCGTGGTGTCGCCCCTGCAGCGCACGCGCGAATCGGCCGAGCCGTTCGTCGAGCTGTTCGGGGCCGAGCCGTTCATCGACGATCGGGTGATCGAGCCCACCAACGTCTTCGAGGGGCGCCGCATGAAGCAGGCCCTCGCGAACCCCCTGAACTGGCGTCACCTGAGCCGCCCCGCCGTGCCCAGCTGGGGCGAGCCGTACGAGCGCATCGTCGCCCGCATGGTCGCGGCGATGGATGACGCCTGGAACCGCGTGCCCTCGGGCGACGTCGTCGTCGTCTCGCACCAGCTCCCCATCTGGGTGACCCACCTCGCCCTGTCCCACCAGCCCACCCGCCACGACCCGCGCAAGCGTCGCTGCGCGCTGTCGAGCGTGACGAGCTTCGAACGGCGCGACGGCGCCGGCGGTCCGCGGTTCGTCGAGGTGGCGTACGCCACGCCGGCGTCGACCGCCGGCGCCGTCGACGTAGGAGCCGTGTGATGCGCCGAATCCTCACCGCGGCCGGGGCGGTCCTCGCCTCCGCCGCCCTCATCGCGGGCCTGGCGGCCTGCAGTGCCGACCCGCTCGCGGATCAATACCGCGCCGGCGACAACAAGGGCTACATCGCCGCGAACGGCTTCCAGACCAAGGAGATCGCGGCGGATCAGCGCGGCGAGCCCGTCGACTTCTCGGGCACGCTCGACAACGGCTCGCCCGTCTCGAGCGCCGACTTCGCGGGCGAGGTGCTCGTGGTCAACTTCTGGTACGCCACGTGCGGTCCGTGCATCATCGAGGCTCCGCGTCTCGAGCAGGCGTACCAGAGCTTCCAGGGCCAGGACGTCTCC
Organism: Microbacterium phycohabitans; assembly: GCF_032464935.1. Lineage (NCBI taxonomy): Bacteria > Bacillati > Actinomycetota > Actinomycetes > Micrococcales > Microbacteriaceae > Microbacterium > Microbacterium phycohabitans. Next base: position 120,398 of record NZ_JAWDIT010000005.1, on the reverse strand, counting down.
TTCCTGGGCATCAACACCTACGACCAGCCCGCGACGGCGCTGTCGTTCGCTCGCGACCACGGGGTGTCGTACTCCAGCGCGATGGCGGTCGACGACGCCCAGCTCAAGCTCGCGTTCAGCAAGGCGACGCCGCTGAACGCCACCCCCACTACCCTCGTGCTCGACAAGCAGGGCCGCGTGGCCGCCCGCATCGTCGGAGAGCTGCCCGAGGCGTCGATCCTCGAGGCGATCGTGCGCACGCTCGTCGCGGAGAGCGCGTGAACCCCGGCGCCCTCGTCTTCGACGGCGCTCTGTGGGTGGCGGTGCCCATCGCCCTTGCGGCGGGGCTCATCTCGTTCCTCTCGCCGTGCGTCCTGCCGCTCGTCCCGGGCTACCTGGGCTACATCGGCGGTGCCGTCGCCCCGCGTGGGGGCTCGGCATCCGGGGCCGGCCGCGGCCGACTCCTCGGGGGCACCCTGCTCTTCATCGCCGGGTTCACGGTGGTGTTCATGGCGATCAACGTCCTCGGGGGGACCCTGGGGCGGTTCTTCATCGAATACGCCGACGTCATCACGCGCGTGATGGGCGTGGTGATCATCCTGATGGGGCTCGTCTTCATCGGGTTGTTCGGCCTTGCGCAGCGGTCGGTGCGGATGCAGTCGCGCGGCAACATGGGGCTCATCGGCGCTCCGCTGCTGGGCATCGCCCTCGGCATCGGCTGGACGCCGTGCATCGGGCCGACGCTCACGGCGATCCTGTCGGTGTCGTACAACTTGGGCGACCCCGGCCGCGCGGCGCTGCTGGGACTCGCGTACTCGCTGGGCCTCGGCATCCCGTTCGTGCTCCTCGCCCTGGGGCTGGGGTGGGCGACGCGCTCGGTGTCGTTCGTGCGCACGCACATCCGCGTCGTCAACCTCATCGGCGGGGGTCTGCTCATCGTCCTCGGACTGCTGATGGTCACGGGCCTCTGGGGGCAGTGGATGTCGATGCTGCAGGGGGTGATCCAGGGTGTCCAACTCCCGCTCTGATCGAGGGAACACGATGACCGACCCGCTGCGTCCGTCCGACCACGCCGACTCGACCTCCGACGACGTCACCCAGCCGCGGCTGGGCGTCGTGGGATGGCTGCGGTGGGGATGGCGGCAGCTGACGAGCATGCGCACGGCCCTGGTGCTGCTGCTCCTGCTCGCGATCGCCGCGGTACCCGGCTCGCTGGTGCCGCAGCGCAGCGCCGACCCCAACGGCGTCACCCAGTACTTCACCGACAACCCCGACCTCGCGCCGGTGCTCGACAAGCTGAGCCTGTTCGACGTCTACACCTCGCCCTGGTTCTCGGCGATCTACCTGCTGCTGTTCATCTCGCTGATCGGGTGCGTGCTCCCGCGCACGAAGCACCACTGGAAGGCCCTGCGCTCGCAGCCGCCGCGCACGCCCGCGCGACTGTCGCGTCTGGACGACCACCGCTCCCGCACGATCGCGGTCGACGCGGACGCGGATGCGGATGCCGTGGCGGCGGCCGCCGTCGAGAGCGCGGCCGTGCAGCTGCGCAAGAGCGGCTACCGGGTGGCGCGGTACGACGGCCGCGGGACCTTCTCGGTCTCGGCCGAGCGCGGTTACCTGCGCGAGACCGGCAACCTGCTCTTCCACGGCGCGCTCGTGGGCGTCTTGATCGCCGTCGGCGTCGGCGGGGGCTTCACCTACACCGGTCAGCGCGTGCTCGTCGAGGGCCAGGCCTTCGCGAACAGCCTCCTGGACTACTCCTCGTTCAACCCGGGTCGCTTCGTGAGCGGAGACACCCTCACGCCGTATTCGATGACCCTCGATCAGTTCGACGTCACCTACGTGCCCCCCGGGCAGCCCGGATCGGGGCAGGCGGGCGATTTCGTGGCGCACGTCACCACGCAGGCGCCCGGCGGAGACCCCCAGGACGGCGAGGTGCGCGTCAACCACCCGCTCGACGTGCAGGGCGACCGCGTCTACCTGCTGGGCAACGGCTACGCCCCGACCGTGACGATCCGCGATGCGCAGGGCAACGAGGTGTTCCACGACTCGGTCGCCTTCCTCCCGCAGGATGCCAACATGACCTCGCTCGGCGTCATCAAGGTCGCCGACGGTCTTCCCGAGCAGCTAGGCCTGCTGGGCTTCTTCTACCCGACGATGGACGTGCTGCCCTCGGGCGCCCTCACCTCCACCTACGGCGCCCTCGAGTACCCCACCCTCACGCTGCGCGTGTACGAGGGCGACCTCGGGATCGACGACGGCACCCCCCGTTCGGTCTACACGCTCGACCCCTCGGGCATGACGCAGATCGCGGGCGGCGACAGCGGGAACCCGGCCATCCAGCTCATGCCCGGCCAGACGGAAGACCTGCCCAACGGCCTCGGCACGATCACGTTCGAGAACGAGGCGCCCGCGGGCACCGTTGGGTACGAGGGTTCGGTGAAGCGCTTCGCGTCGCTGTCGATCCACCGCGATCTCGCCGGACCCTGGGTGCTCTCCTTCGCCCTGCTGGCTCTGCTCGGTCTGCTCGCCGCGCTGTTCGTGCCGCGTCGGCGCATGTGGGTCAAGGCCACTCCGCAGGGTGACTCGGTGCTCATCGAGTACGCCGGTCTCGCCCGCGGTGAGGACCCCACGCTCGCGGCGGCCGTCGATCAGCTCGCCGCGAAGCACGGGGGCTCGCTTCCCGAGGCGTCCGGCGCCGGCGGCTCCGGGGGTGCCGGTGCGGCGCCTGCGCGGGCGGCCGACCCCGCCTCCGCCGACGGCACGGCATCCACGACTCCTCCCCAGAGCCACCCCGACACCGGAAAAGTAGACTGAGACCATGCCCGGAACCGACCCGCTTCTCCTCGACGAGATCTCCCTCCTCCTGGTGTGGACGGCGGTCGCCATCTACGTGCTGGCGTTCATCGCCTACGCCATCGACCTCGCACGCCGCTCCGACCTCGCGCTCAAGGCGAAAGACGAGGTCGTCGCACGCGAGCTCGTGACCGCGGGCGGCGGGGGAGTGATCTCCGCGGGTGGCGGGTCATCGGCATCCACTCCGGCGGCGAAGCCCCGCTACCTGTGGGCGCGACTGGGCACGGTTCTGACGGCGCTCGGCTTCGTCTTCCACCTCGTCGCAACGGTGCTGCGCGGAATCGCGGCCGAGCGCGTGCCGTGGTCGAACATGTACGAGTTCGCCATGACCGGCCTGCTGCTGATCATCGCGGTCTACCTCGCCGTGCTCACGCGGTACGACCTGCGCTTCCTGGGCTCGCTCATGACCGGCCTCGCGGTGCTGCTGCTCGGCGGCGCGACGCTGGCGTTCCACGTCGAGGTCGTTCCGCTCGCCGACCCGCTGAAGTCGGTCTGGCTCGTCGTGCACGTGTTCGTCGCGAGCCTGGCGACGGCGCTGTTCGCCCTCGCCTTCGGGCTCTCCGTCGTGCAGCTCATCCAGACGCGGCGCGAGCGAAAGCTCGCCGAAGCCCCGGTGGATGCCGCACCCAAGCGCAGCTTCCTGCGCACGGTTCCGAATGCGGACGCCCTGGAGTCGCTGGCCTACCGCTTCGCGATCGTCGGCTTCATCTTCTGGACCTTCACCCTGATCGCCGGTTCCATCTGGGCGAACGACGCGTGGGGCCGCTTCTGGGGCTTCGACACCAAGGAAGTCTGGACCTTCGTCATCTGGGTGCTCTACGCGGGATACATCCACGCCCGCGCGACCCGCGGCTGGCGCGGCACGCGATCGGCGTGGCTGTCGATCATCGGCTTCACCGCGGTGATGTTCAACTTCACGATCGTCAACGTCTTCTTCAAGGGCCTGCACGCCTACAGCGGCTTGACGACGTAAAGCGCTGCGCTTCGCTTTCGGGCCCGTCCGGCTGTCGCCGGGCGGGCCCTCCGCGTGCGCCCGACACTCAAGGCTTTTCGGCCGCGCGGAGAGCACGGGCGACCGGGGCCACGACGTCGCGCTGGGGCGCGTCGAGGTGGTGAGCGACGACTCGGATCAGCGTCCAGCCTTCGCGCGCGATGGCGCGCCAGCGGTCGGCATCCCGGCGGAACTGCTCGGCGTCCGCGTGCTGCCGGCCGTCGTATTCGACCGCGACGCGCTCGTCGGGGTAGGCCAGATCGAGCCGTGCGACGAAGACGCCCTCCGGGGTCCGCAGCGTCCAGTTGATCCGCGGTTCGGGCAGACCGGCGTCGACCAGCAGCAGACGAACGAGCGTCTCGCGTGGAGACTCGACACCCGGTCGGATCAGCTCGACCGCCTCGCGGAGGGTGACGGCCCCGCGCCGACCCGCACGGCCGGCGGCCTCGTGAAGATCCGACGCGGACTCGCCCTGCGTCAGGGCCCAATCGCCCGCGGCGACCAGATCCTCACGCCGCAGCATGGTGCCGAGCTGCGCCCAGGTTTCGACGCGTGTTGCGATCGGCAGGTCATTGAGAAGTGTCACGCCGTCCGGCGGCATCGACACCCGGTGGCCGACGATCCCGGCCGTTCGAGGCTCCCGCGCGGGAGGAATCGCACTCACGTGCAGCAGATCGTCGTGCGGGATGGGGAGAGGCATCCCCCACAGGGAGGCGGCGGTGGAATGGCTGAAGAACTGCGCCCCGACCATTCGTGGGAGGAACGCTCGGCAGCGATCCTCGAGACGGGTCAGAGACTGCTCGCGGGTGATGCGAACACCGTGGAACGGTGACCGCAGATCGTGCGCGCTGAGCCGTCGACGCAGGACGCCGTGTTCGTCTGCCTCCCGCACGTGGAACGCCGAGCCGAGTTCAGGCGGAAGCGGTCGCGATCGCATGTCGCCAGCCCACACCACGTCCGCCAGCCCCGCATCTTATGTCCCCGCGGCCTGTGGACAACACTCCCTGTGGAGGACCCACCGCGTCCAGCGCCCCCTCGGGTGAGTGTCCAAGAAACCCCGTCCGAGCGGGCCGTGCATCGGCGTTTCCTGGACACTCGACTGAGTGGGTGGCGGAGCCGCGACCCGGGCTGGGCCGACGGCGCTCGCGCGGCGCGCGGTTACGCGGGCTGGGCGGCGGCGCGGGCGGAGGTCGTGCGGCGGCGCACCACGATCAGGGTCGTCGCGATCAGCGACAGCACGGCCCACACCACGAACCCGGCGACACCGGCTCCCACTCCGCCGGCCGACGAAAGGGCGCCGAGCATCGCGTCGTAGGCCGGGGCGGTGGGCAGCAGGGATGCCACGGCGGCCAGCGCGGGCGGCACGGTCGAGACGATGCTCGCACCCAGGGCGAGGGCCCCGATCACGGCGGCGATCCATCGTCCGGCCCCGCCGAACACCGCGACGAGAGCCTGATGAACGGCGGCGAAGGCGATGCCGGCCGCGACGCAGACGAGGGCGAAGAGGGCCCAGTCGCCCCAGTCGTACTTCGACGCGATCTGCACGACCGCGGCCACCAGCAGGCCCTGCACGGCGCCGACGAGTGCCGCCGGGGCGAAGCCGCGGAGCGCCACCAGAGCGGAGGGACGGCGGCTGGTGAGAGCGCGCGCCGACACCGCCTGGAACGCCACGAACGACGCGAGCCCGCCGAACCACAGCACGGCCATGGCCAGCAGCGGAACCGCCGCGAGGCCGAACAGCGAGTTGTCGGCGCCGGTCGCCGACACGGGATCGGCCACGACGTCGGCGAGGGTGGTCGCCTGGGTGTCGGTGTACGTCGGCAGCTGCGCGACGGCGGAGTCGAGCCCGTCAGCGAGCGACGAGGTGCCGGTCGCGACCTGGCCCACGCCGTCGGCGAGCTGCGCCGCTCCGTCTTCGGCGCCGGTGGCTCCGGATGCCAGCTGCGCGGCGCCCGAGCTGATGGCAGCGGCACCCGTGCCGAACTGCTTCGCGCCGTCGGCGAGCTTCGTCGCACCTCCGGCGATGCCGTCCATGCCGCCGGCGAGCGTGCCGAGACCGGACGCCGCTTCACGGGCACCGCCGGCGAGGCCGGTCGCACCGTCTGCGAGCTGCTGGTTGGCATCGGCGATGGCGCGGATGCCGGCGGGCAGCTGCGAGGCCTGACCGGCGAGGTCGCCGATCCGCGTGACCGTCTGCGTCGCCTGCGGGAGGGCCTCGTTCGCGGCATCGGAGGCGTCTCGCAGTGCTTGGCACTGCTCGGGAGTGCCGGTGCAGTCGGCGGCGGCTTTCTGCAGGGCCGCTGCGGCGTCGACGAGGGCCGTGTTGACCTGCGGAGCCGCGTCTGCGAGCTTCTGCGCGTCGTCGGAGAAGCCCGGGGGGATCTGATCGGCCAGACCGTTGATCTGCGTCGCGAGCTGCTGATTGCCCGCTGCGATCCCATCGGCCCCGGTCGCGAGCTTGTTCACGCCCGCCGCGGCATCCCGCGTCCCGTTCGCGAGGGCGGTTGAGCCGGATGCGAGCTGCGTCGCCCCGTCGGCGAGCGGACCCGCGCCGGCCGCGAGCTGCGACGCCCCGTCAGCGAGGCTCGAGGCTCCGCTGGACAGCTGACCGAGCCCGTCGCGCAGGTCGCCCGCGCCGGAGGCAGCCTTCGAGGCGCCGTCGGCGAGCTGGTGCGCGCCGCTGGCGGCCGTGCCGAGCTGGTCGCTCAGCGTGGTGAAGCCGAGGAAGACGTTCTTCAGATACTGCGACGACAGTTCGCCGCCGTACACACTGGTCGCGGTGGTGGCGAGCGCGGAGGTGATCGCGCCGTCGACGACGCGCGCGTCGGGGGCCGTCTGCACCCCGATGGTCGCCTTGACCGGCGTCTCGCCGGGCCGCGTCGAGAGCGAGGCGGCGGTGAAGTTCTCGGGGATGGTCACGACCGCGGTGTAGGTCCCGTCGGCGAGACCGGCCGCGGCATCCTGATCGTTCGAGATGACCCAGTCGATGTTGCTCGGCTGGTCGTCGGCGCCCTTCACGAGGCCGCCGGTGAGCTGTCGACCGAGGGGGACGAGCTGACCGTCGAGCTCGACGGCCTTGTCGTCGTTGACGATCGCGGCGGTGATGTTCTCGAGCCGGTCGGTGGGGTTGTAGAGCGCGCCGACCAGGATGCCGCCGATCACGGCGGGCAGCAGCAGCACACCGATCAGCGTCAGCCAGGTGACGGGGCGGCGCGAGCGGGAGCGCTCGACGGGGAGAGTCATGCGAACACCTCGGAGAGATCGGCGTAGGTTTCGGGTTCGGCGCGGTGCCGGCGGGGTGTGGGCAACGGCAGGGATGCCACGTCGGGACGGTGCGCCTCGGACAGCAGGGCGAGGGCTCGGCGCTCGTCGCGAGCGGAGACGACGAGCGTGAAGGGCGACGACGCGTCGCCCGAGCGTTCGCGGGCCTCGACGGCGGCACGGCGGAGCACGTGCGCGACGTCGTCGCGGGCGTCGTCGTCGAGGCGGTCGATGTCGGACACGACGACGATGCGCGTTCCCCGGGCGACGGCCTGGGCCACGTCGGCCTCGGCGGTGTCCGGGTCGTCGAGCAGGGCGACACCGACGCGGGCGCGCACGGCACCCGCGCGCTCGGGCACCAGGAGTCCGTCGACGCGAAGCTTCCCCTCGATCGTCGACAGACGACCGGCGAGGGCGAGCAGGAGCGTGCGCGTGGTGCGCGTCTCTCCGGTCACGAGCAGCGTGCCGCCGTAGCCCAGGCGCAGCGACACGTCGCGGAACACGGGTTCTTCGGCGTCCGAGAGGACGCTGATGCGCAGGTCGTCGGCGGCGATCGCCGTCGCGGGCTCGGAGGGCCAATCGGCGAGGTGCACCTCGCGCTCGACGGCCTCGCCCTCGACGTCGAGCTTGGGCAGGATGCGGTCGAGCCAGCGCGGCATCCACCAGGCCTTCGCGCCCAGCAGCGCGAGGATCGCCGGCACGAGGGTCATGCGCACGAGGAACGCGTCGACCGCGACACCGACCGCGAGGCCCAGGGCGATGGGCTTGAGGCTCGAGTCGCCCTCGGGCACGAACGCCACGAAGACGGCGAACATGATGACCGCGGCCGCCACGACGACGCGGGCGGATGCCGCGAAGCCGCTGCGCACCGCGCCGAGCGCCACCTCGCGGGGCGTGCGCCCCTCGCGCTTCGCGTGAACGTAGTCCTCGCGCATGCGCGAGACGAGGAAGACCTGGTAGTCCATCGCGAGGCCGAACAGCACGCCCATGACGACGATCGGCATGAAGCTGATGATCGGCCCGACCTTCGCCACGTGCAGGGCGTCGGCGAACCATCCCCACTCGAACACGGCGGCGACGACGCCGAACGACGCGGCGACCGACAGCAGGTATCCGCCGGCGGCGGTGAGCGGCACCCAGATGGAGCGGAAGACGATCATCAGCAGCACGAGGGAGAGTCCGACGACGAAGAGGCCGAAGGGCAGGAGCGCGGCTCCGAGCTGGTCGGAGATGTCGATCGTCACGGCGGTGTAGCCGGTGACGAGCAGACGCACGCCGAACTCGTCGTACAGGCGGTCTTCCTGCGCGCGGAGCTCGCGGACGAGATCGGCGGTGCGGGGGTCGTCGGGCGCGGTCTCGGGGACGATCTGCACGATGCCGGTGTCGGCGGTCTCGTTGGGGGTGGCCAGGGCCACCTCGGCGACCCCGGGGATCTTCGCGATCTCGTCGCCGATGCTCGTCATGAGGTTCAACGGGTCGTTCGAGGTCACGATCGTGCCGGTCATGATGAGCGGCCCGTTCGCACCCGGCCCGAAGTACTCGTCGGTCAGCTCGTAGGCCACGCGTGCCTCGTCGCCCTCGGGCAGCTGGCCGGCGTTGGGGAGGGTCAGAGCGAGCGACGCGGCCGGGATCGCGGTGACGCCCAGCAGGCCGATGACGGCGACGGTGGTGACGACCGGGTGCCGGGTGACCAGGCCCACCCACCGCTTCGCGGGACCGTTGCGCTGAGCGCGCACGGCCGCCGTGGTGGCGCGCCGCAGACTCTCGGCGGCGGCCTCTTCGGCGGCGGCCGCGTCGTCTTCGGCGGTGGCGGTGCGGGACCGCTTCTTCGCACGCTTGTATCCCCACCCGACGACGCGGTGACCGGCGAAGCCGAGGAAGGCCGGCGTGAGAGTCAGCCCCACGCACACCGCGATCGCGACCGCCACGGAGGCCGCGATGCCCATGGTCGTGAGGAAGGGGATGCCGGCGAAGCTCAGCCCGATGAGGGCGATGAGCACCGTGATCCCGGCGAACACCACGGCCGAGCCGGCGGTGCCGACCGCGCGGGCCGTGGACTCCTCGGGGTCCATGCCCGCTCTCGTCTGGTCTTGATGTCGCGACACGATGAAGAGCGCGTAGTCGATGCCGACCGCGAGGCCCAGCATCACCGCCAGCAGCGGGGTCGTCGACGACACCGTCGCGAAGCCGGTCGCGATGAAGATGAGGGCGATCGAGAGGGCGACGCCCAGGATCGCGGTGGCCAGCGGCATCCCGGCCACCAGGAACGAGCGGAACGTGACCATCAGCACGAGAGCCGCGATGAGCACGCCGAGGGCTTCGGTGAGGGAGGCGCCGGGGATCTCGGTGGCGAAGAGTTGCCCGCCCAGCACGGCCTGCGAACCCGAGGGGAGAGCCTCTCCGAGGGCCGTCGCGGCCTCGCGGAGTCCGTCTTCGGTCGCCTGCGGGACCTCGGTGGCCTCGCCCGAGAACTGGATGCGGACGATGGCCGCCCGCTCGTCGTCGGAGATGCCCCCCGAGATGCGCGTGTCGTAGGGGTCGGTCACGGCTTCGACGAAGTCGAGACCGCCGATGTCGCTCGTGGTCTTCTGCACGGCGTCCTGATACGCCGGATCGGTGACCTTCGCTCCGTCGGCGGAGACCACGATGATCTCGGCGCTCGCACCGCTCACCTGGGGGAAGGTGCGCCCGAGCATCTCGAGACCCGCCTGCGACTCGGTGCCGGGGATCGCGAAGGTGTTGTCGGTGCCCTTCGCGAACAGCGCGACGCCGCCCCCGGCGATCACGAGAACCAGCAGCCACGCCGTGAGGACGCGCCACGGGTGGCGGAACGACCAACGCCCGAGGGTGTACAGGAATGTCGACACGGTGGCTCCCAGATCGGTGAACGGGTCGATACATCACCGTATCGGATACAACAATGTATCCTAGACCCTCGGGGGTGGTGTCGAACCTGGATGTCGCCCGAGAACAGGAGGCCCCGGATGACCGATTCCGCGCCCGCGACGACGCGCCGCCGCGAGAACACGCGCATCCGCCTCATGGATGCCGCAGCCGAGATGTTCGCCGAGGTCGGCATCGACGCCGCGTCGGTCGAGGCCGTCTGCGAGCGCGCGGGTTTCACCCGCGGGGCGTTCTACTCGAACTTCGGCTCGAAGGAAGAACTCTTCCTCGCCCTGTGCGCCCGGTCGGCGGAGACCACGATCGCGGCGGTGCGCGAGCGCGTCACCTCGATCGAGAGCCGCGGCCTCGAAGACGCCGGCGACGTGCTGCAGCTCGTCCAGGAGGTGCTCGAGGCCACCGGCGAGGACCGCCTCGACGTGCTCCTGGGAGCCGAGACGCGTCTGCAGGCGCTGCGCAATCCGGGTTTCGCCGAGGCCTACCTGGCTCTCAACCAGGGCCTGGGGGAGAGCGTCACGCAGCTCGTCCGCGACATCGCCGGTGCGCGGGGGCTCTCGCTGCGCGTGCCCGCCGACGTGGCGACCGACCTCCTGCTGTCGGTGTGGATCACGACCTCCGAGACGGCACTGCTCACCCGTCAAGCGCCGTCCGAGTCGCGGTCCGGTCTGGCCGAGCGGCTGTCGCAGGTGGTCGGGCTCATCCTCGAGTGAGCAACTCGTAGCAGCGGCCGAGGCGCGCCAGCCACCAGTCGCGCCGCTCGTCGTCGGCCGCCACTCGGTCGAGATCGGTAGCGGACGGGCGCGGACGCTCGAGGGGCAGCACCCCACCCCGGGCCACGAGGGGGGATGCCACGACGTCGGTGGTGAAGAGCGACGCGGTCCCCAGTCCGCAGTCGTAGGGCAGCTCGGGCAGGGATGCCGCCAGCGCCGCGCCCATCGACAGGCCGATCGAGGTGTCGAGGGCGCTGGAGACGACGACGGGGAGTCCCGCCTGCCGCACGATCTCGCGGGCCGCATGGACGCCGCCGAGGGGCTGCGCCTTGATGACGAGCAGATCGGCCGCGCCGCTGCGCGCGACCCGGAGCGGGTCGGCGGCCTTCCGGACGCTCTCGTCGGCGGCGATCGGGATGTCGAGGTAGCCGATGCGCTCCCGCAACTGCACGAGCTCCTCGATCTCGGCGCACGGCTGCTCGACGTACTCCAGGTCGAACGCGGCCAGGGCGTGCACCGCGCGCTCGGCCTCGTCGACGTTCCACGCCGCATTGGCATCGACGCGCACCCGCCCCTCCGGGCCCATGCTCTCGCGCACCGCCCGCACCCGCGCCACGTCGTCGGCGAGGGTCTGCCCAGGCTCGGCCACCTTGACCTTGACCGTCCGGCATCCGTCGTATCGGGCGAGGAGACCCGCGACCTCGGATGCCGCCACCGCGGGCATCGTGGCGTTCACCCCGACACCCTCGCGGACCGGGGTGGGCGCTGCGGTCCACCCGTAGTCGATGGCCCCGGCGAGCCAGGTGGCGGCCTCGACGTCGCCGTATTCGACGAAGGGTGAGAACTCCGTCCACCCCTCCGGCCCCTCGAAGACCATCGCTTCGCGCACCAGGATGCCGCGGAACCGGGCGGCGAGGGTGAGTGAGACCACCCGCGCGGTGGACAGGATGTCGGCGAGCGGGGGGAGGGCGACGGTGCTCATGCCCTCATCATGTCCCTCAGCGGGGTCCGCCGCCGCCGAACCCGCCGAACCAGAACGTCTGGCGTTCGGCGGTGTAGGAGGAGAGGTCTTTCTGCGAGTCCAGGGACCGCTGAGCGTCCTCGGCCTGCTCGTGCGTGCGGCGCGGACCGAAGAGGTAGTCGCGCAACCGCGAGAGCTTCGACATCTTCTTCGTCATGATGACTCCGATCGTCGGGAACCCTCCACGCTACGGGCGATCGAGCCCGTGGTCTACCCGTCCCGGCGCGCGGGCACGGGCATAGGCTGACGCCATGCTCTTCGACACCCCGGTACGGCTCGGCGTCCAGATCCAGCCGCAGCACGTGCACTACTCCGACATCCGCGACGCCGTCTTCCGTCTCGAGGAGATGGGCGTCGACGTCCTGTTCAACTGGGACCACTTCTTCCCGCTCTACGGCGACCCCGACGGCGAGCATTTCGAGGCGTGGACGATGCTGTCGGCCTGGGCCGAGCAGACCGAGCGCGTCGAGTTCGGCGCCCTGGTCAACTGCAACAGCTACCGCAACGCCGACCTGCAGGCCGATATGGCCCGCACCGTCGACCACATCAGCAAGAAGGGCGGCGACACCGGCCGCTTCATCTTCGGCACCGGTTCGGGCTGGTTCCAGCGCGATTACGACGAGTACGGCTACGAGTTCGGCACCGCGGGCTCGCGTCTGAACGCCCTCGCGACCGACCTCGACCGCATCGCCGCTCGCTGGTCGAAGCTCAACCCCGCCCCCACCCGCGAGATCCCCGTCATGATCGGCGGCAAGGGCGAGCAGAAGACGCTTCGCATGGTCGCCCGGCACGCCCACATCTGGCACAGCTTCGTCACGCCCGACGAGCTGCCGCACAAGTTCGAGGTCATCGAGCGCTGGGCCGAGACCGAGCAGCGCGACCTGTCGACCCTCGTCGTGTCGAACGAGCTCAAGGACCGCGACGAGGACGTCGCCGACGCCCTCTTCGAGGCCGGTACGCGCCTGTTCACGCTCGGCTTCTCGGGGCCCGAGTGGGATTACTCGCTCGTCGAGCGGTGGCTGCGCTGGCGCGACGCCAAGAACGCGTGACAGCGGGCACCCCGACTGATCAGGGGTGCCCCGCGACGACAGCGGCACCCCGAACCGGTCGGGGTGCCGCTGTTGCGTTCACGGCGTGAACTGCGCCCCGCCCGAGGTTCCGGTCCCGTTCTTCACTGCCTCGCCGGCGTAGTACGCCGTCTCGCTCTGATGGTTCATCGAGCGGCGCGCGTCCTCGGACTGGTCGTGCGAGGGGGCACCCAGGAAGTACTCCCGGATGCGACCCAGAATCGACACCTTCTTCGTCATGATGACTCCGATCGTCGGGGGTGCCCACGCTACGGTTCTTCCCGAGATCCGTCCACAGGTCGGCGCCCGACGGCCGTGGCGCGGCGCCCGCGCGTAGGCTGAAACCGTGACCGTCTCCGAGCTCTTCGACCCCGCGGAATGGACCCTGGCGCCCGGCGCCGAGGACTACACCGACATCACGGCCCACGTCACCCACGACGGTCGCGTCGCGCGCATCGCGTTCGACCGCCCGGAGGTGCGCAACGCCTTCCGACCGCACACCGTCGACGAGCTGTACCGCGCCCTCGACATCGCCCGCCAGGACCACCGGATCGGCGTCGTGCTCCTGACCGGCAACGGTCCGAGTGCGAAAGACGGCGGCTGGGCGTTCTGCTCGGGGGGCGATCAGCGCATCCGCGGGCGCGACGGGTACAAGTACTCCCACGAAGAGAACGTCGTGCACGATCCGGGCCGCGCCGGCCGCCTGCACATCCTCGAGGTGCAGCGCCTCATCCGGTTCATGCCGAAGGTCGTCATCGCCGTGGTCCCCGGCTGGGCGGCGGGCGGCGGCCACTCGCTCAACGTCGTCTGCGACCTGTCGATCGCCAGCCGCGAGCACGGCCGCTTCAAGCAGACGGATGCCGATGTCGGCTCGTTCGACGCCGGATACGGCTCGGCCTACTTCGCGCGCCAGATCGGGCAGAAGTTCGCGCGCGAGATCTTCTTCCTCGCCGAGGAGTACTCCGCCGAGCGGGCGTACGAGATGGGCGCGGTCAACCGTGTCGTCGCGCACGCCGAGCTCGAGCGCGAGGCGCTGTCGATGGCCCGCACGATCCTGACGAAGTCGCCCACCGCGATCCGCATGCTCAAGTACGCCTTCAACGCCGTCGACGACGGACTCGTCGGTCAGCAGCTGTTCGCCGGCGAGGCGACGCGTCTCGCGTACGGCACCGACGAGGCCGTCGAGGGTCGTGACTCCTTCCTCGAGAAGCGCGAGCCCGACTGGTCCGACGTGCCGTGGCACTACTGATCGCCGGGGCTCCCGCGTGAGGCTCGAGCCGCCGGCATCCACGGATCCGCGCGACGTGCTGCGCGCGCTGCGCGCGGCCGTCGTCGGAGCCGGTCCCGCCGTCGCCCTCGGGGGCGGGGCGCTGCCCGACGACGTGCCACCCGGAACCGCCGTCGTCGTGACGACCTCGGGATCGACCGGGGTGCCGAAGTCGGTCGTGATCAGCCGGAACGCCCTCATCTCGAGCGCCTACGCGACGGCGGCGCGCATCGGGGAGGGGGCGTGGTTGCTCGCGGTGCCGGCGACCTACGTCGCCGGGGTGCAGGTGCTCGTGCGCGCCCTGCTGGCCGATCGGGAGCCGGCGGTCGTCGCGGGGCCCTTCCGCCCCGAGCCCTTCGCGGCGGCGGCGCGCGGAATGGCGTCGCACGACAACGGCGCCCGCGTGCCGACCTACACCTCGCTGGTTCCCGCGCAGCTGCAGCGGCTGCTGGATGCCGCGGACGCCGATGCGACGGTGGCCGAAGCGCTGCGCTCGTTCGAGGCGATCCTCATCGGCGGTCAGGCCCTCGCGCCCTCGGTGGCCGAGCGGGCGGAGGCGCTCGGCGCCCGGATCGTGCGCACGTACGGCTCGAGCGAGACGAGCGGCGGCTGCGTCTACGACGGCGTACCGCTCGACGGGGTCGGGATGTCGGTCGTCGACGGCGAGGTGCGCCTGTCGGGGTCCACGCTCGCCGAGGGGTATCTCGGCGACCCCGAGCGCACGGCATCCGTCTTCCCCGTCGACGCCGACGGCACGCGCTGGTACCGCACGGGCGATGGGGGCGAGATCGTCGACGGCGTGCTGCGCGTGACCGGTCGGCTCGACAACGTCATCGTCTCGGGCGGCGTGAACGTCTCTCTCGATCGGGTGGAGGCGGCCGTGCGCGGTATCGCCGGTCTGGAGTCGGCGGTGGTCGTTCCGATCCCGGATGCCGAATGGGGACAGGGATCCGCGGTGGTCGTGCCGGGGATCTCGCCGGCCGAGGAGACCGCCGCGCTCGAGCGCATCCGCGCGGCGGTGGGGGCCGAGATGGGAGCGCCAGCGCGCCCGGCGCGGGTCGTGTCGATCGCCGAGCTCCCGACCCTGTCGTCGGGCAAGCCCGATCGCGCGGCCCTGCGTGCGGCGCTCGCCCGCGACCCGCGGGCTCAGGCGCACCCGTCGGGCAGCGGCTCGACCGGGCACGGGTCGGACCGGGCATAGGATTTCCCTCCGTGGCAGCACCCTCTCGCAAGCGTTCGCACCCCGCCAAGAAACGTCGCCCCGGCGGCAATCCGCAGAAGGCGAGGGCGGGTGCCCCGCAGGCCGTCGCTCCGGCCACCGCGCGCGACTGGATCGCCGCCGCGCGCCTGCGCACGCTGCCGCTGGCGATCACCCCGGTGCTGATCGGAACGGGGTCGGCGACGCTCGTCGACGAGCAGCTCCACTGGGTGATCGCGCTCGCCTGCCTCGCGGTGGCGTTCGCGCTGCAGATCGGCGTCAACTACGCCAACGACTACTCCGACGGCATCCGCGGGACCGATGACGTGCGTGTCGGTCCCGGGCGTCTGACCGGCGGTCGCAAGGCGAAGCCCCGCACGGTGCTGATCGTCGCCCTGGCGTTCTTCGCGCTCGCCGCGGTGATCGGCCTGGCCCTCGTCATCCGCACGGGGCAGTGGTGGCTGATCGCGGTGGGGGCCGTCTGCATCGTCGCCGCGTGGTTCTACACCGGGGGCAAGCGTCCCTACGGCTACAACGCGATGGGCGAGCTCTTC
The DNA here is from genome assembly GCF_032464935.1 of Microbacterium phycohabitans. Classification (NCBI taxonomy): domain Bacteria; kingdom Bacillati; phylum Actinomycetota; class Actinomycetes; order Micrococcales; family Microbacteriaceae; genus Microbacterium; species Microbacterium phycohabitans. The sequence continues at coordinate 104,593 of NZ_JAWDIT010000005.1, read as the reverse complement.
GTCTTCGTGTTCTTCGGGCTCGTCGCCACCCTCGGCACGACGTGGCTGCAGGTGCAGGCTCTGCCGCAGGAGGGGTGGTTCGGCGCTGTCGCCGCGGGACTTCTCGCGTGCGCCGTGCTGCTGGCCAACAACCTCCGCGACATCGACCAGGACCGCCTCGCCGGGAAGCGCACGCTGTCGGTGCTGATCGGCCGGCGCCCCACCCAGGTGCTGTTCACGCTCTTCGTGGTCGTTCCGTTCGCGATCGCCGTGTTCCTGGCGTTCGTGTACCCGATCGCCTGGCTGACCTTGATCGCGTTGCTCGGGGGCCTGGCCGCGATCCTCATCGTGTGGACCTACCGGACGCCCCGCGAGCTCATCACGGCCCTGCAGGTGACGAGTTTCACGTCGGTGGCCTACGGCGCGCTGCTCTTCTGGGCGTTCGCGGGCTGAACCGCGGGGCGAACGGAACCGGGCGGCGGGCGCAGCGCCGCGCCTCGACCGCCGCCCCTCATGCGTGGCGGTCGGGAGTCCGCGCGCCGAGCGGGCGGCGCGATGCGTCGCGAATGCCGATGGCCCGCCGACGGGTGAACGGCGCCGCGTGATGCTGCCGGGTGATCGATCCCCTCGGCGAGGGCCGGCTCTCAGCCCGCGGCGGGCCGCTGATCGCGATCGACGTCGGCGCGCGTGGCATCCACCACGGCGTCTTCGACGTCGGCGTCGGAATCCGCAGCGGAGCGGCGGCCGGTCGGCGTGCTGCGCTGCGCGCGGCGCTCGACGAGTCCGCCGGTGACCTTCTCGAGGGGACGACGCAGGAACAGCAGCGAGAGGCTGAAGCCGATGAGGGCCGCGAAGATCGCGGCGAGCCACGGCAGCTCCTGGAACACCGGGAACAACAGCAGGATGCCGAGGGGCACGAGGAAGGCGAGCAATCGCAGCACCGTGTAGACGAGGGCCGAACGTGCACGCATTGCTTCATTCTACGGCGGCGGCCTCTCGGTCGATCCCCGGTCGTTCGACGATGGGGGATGACGAGGAGCTCCGGGCCCTCGCCCAGCCGACGCACGTAGAATCAGGTCATGGCACGGCTGCTCCTCATCCTGGCGTTCGTGGCGGTCCTGTTCTGGGTCTACACGATCGTCGACTGCGCTGTGCAACCCCCCTCCCGGCACCGCGGGGTCGGCAAGGCGGCGTGGATGGCCATCGTCATCCTGCTTCCGGTGCTCGGCGGCATCCTGTGGTTCCTCATCGGTCGCGGCCGAGCGAGTCAGACGGTGGTGCGTCGCGCCCCCGACGACGATCCCGAGTTCCTCGGACGCATGACCGCCTCGGCGCGCGCCGAGCAGGACGAGCGCATCCGCCGCCTCGAGGAGGAGCTCGCCCAGCTCGACGCCGACGCCGACGAACCGCCGCGCCCGACCGACCCGGGCGACACCCCCGAGGGCGGCAAACCCGGCGACGACGACACCCGCGGCCAGCGCGGCACCGTCGGCTGAGCCGCTCGTGACCTCGCCGAACGATCGGTCAGCCGCGCCCGCGACCGATGCGGCCGCAGCGCTCCTCGCCGGCCTCGTGGCCCGCGGCGTGCGGCACATCGTGGTCAGCCCGGGCTCGCGGTCGCAGGCCCTCGCCCTCGTCGCCGCCGAGATGGAGCGCGCGGGTCTCGTCGAGCTGCACGTGCGCATCGACGAACGCGTCGCCGGTTTCACCGCCCTCGGCATCGGCCGCGAGACGGGGATGCCGGCGGTCGTCGTCTGCACCTCGGGCACGGCCGTGGCGAACCTCGTGCCCGCAGCGCTCGAGGCGCATCACGCCGGAGTGCCGCTGCTGCTGCTGACCGCCGACCGCCCGCCGGAGCTGCGCGGAGTCGGAGCGAATCAGACCACCCGGCAGCCGGGCCTGTTCCGTTCGGCGGCCCGGTACGAGGCCGATCTGGCGGTCCCCGAAGCCGTCGATCACCTCGGCGACGGCGAGCAGACCGTCGCTCTCGATCAGGTCGCGGCCGAAGCGCTCGCGGCGTCCCTCGGCGAGGGAGCGCGGGCCGCGGGCCCGGTGCACCTCAACGTGCCGTTCCGTGAGCCCCTCGCCGGCGCCGCTCCATCGTGGCTCGGCGCGCGGGCGGCATCCCGAGCCGTCGAGGCCGCCCCGGTCGACGACGCCGACGTATCGGGGGCGCTCTACCAGGGCGGGGGCGGGATCGGCGTCGCCGACGTCGCACCCGAGACCGAGGCGGCGCACGCGGTCGCCGCGGGGCCCCGCACGATCGTGGTCGCGGGAGCCGACGCGGGACCTGCCGCCGAGCAATTCGCCCACGACGGCGGCTTCCCCCTCGTCGCCGAGATCGTCAGCGGCGCGCGGTTCGGCCGACACGTGGTGCACGGCTACCGCGCCCTGCTGAGCGACCCCGCTCTCGGCGGGCGGGTCGAGCGCGTCGTTGTCTTCGGTCGCCCGACCCTCAGCCGGGAGGTCACCCGCCTGCTCTCGCGCGACGACGTCGAGGTCGTCGCGGTGCGCGGTCCCGGCGAACCGGTGAACCTGAACGGGACGACGCTCGCCGTCGACGCCGTGCGGGCGACGGGTGCGGCCGACCGCGCGTGGCTCGGCGAGTGGATGCGCGCCTCGCGCGATGCCGCCGTCGACCTGTCGCCGCCCGCTCCCGACGCCGACGGCCTGGCATCCGTCGTCCCCTCCGAGCGGCTCGGGGCGATCAACGCCGAGGTCGCCGTGTCGCGCGCGCCCGTCGACCGCGCCGCCCTCGTCGATGCGCTGTGGCGGGCCACCTGGCCGCACGACCGCCTCGTGTTCGGCTCCTCGCGCATCGTGCGCGTGGCCGACGAGCTGCTCGGCGGCAAGAAGGTGACGGTGCACTCCAACCGCGGCCTCGCCGGCATCGACGGCACGATCGCGACCGCCACGGGCGTGGCCCTCGCCAGCCAGGTCCACGAGCGGCCGGGCGTCACTCGTCTGTTGCTGGGCGACCTCGCCTTCCTGCACGACATGGGCGCGCTGCTGCTGCCGCCCGGGGAGCAGGAGCCCCGCCTGCAGGTCGTCGTCGGCAACGACGGCGGCGGCACGATCTTCGACGGTCTCGAGGTGGCATCCGTCGCCGGTGACGACGCGATGACCCGCGTGCAGTACACCCCGCAGAACGCGCGACTCGAGCAGCTCGCCCTCGCCTTCGGGTGGGAGTACCACCGCTGCACGACCCGCGTGGCTCTCGATCAGGTGCTCACGGCTCCGAGCGGGGGACGACAGCTCATCGAGGTGCCGCTCCCGCGCTGAGCGATGTCGCACGCCCCGCGCCGACCTGTGCCGGGGTCCGATCCCGCGCGGACCGTCTCGGACGATCTGTTCCGTGGCCCCTCCCGCACCGCGCCCGCCCGCGTCAATCGCTGGTGTCGAAACGGATGCCAGGGCACCATGTCGGAATGAGCAGAAGCCAGAGATGGTCCACGCCCGCCGCCGATGCCCTGCGCGTCGACCCGGGGTTCCGCCTCGCCGACATCGACACGCGGTCGACGCCCGGCTACGACGGAGACAAGGACGCCGGCAAGGCCGACCTCGAGGCGGGCCGCGAGCCGCTTGAGGGCTTGCAGGAGCGTCTCTTCGCGGAGAGCATCGCCGGTACCGCGACCGGCTCGGTGCTGCTGGTGCTGCAGGCGATGGACACCGCGGGCAAGGGCGGGATCGTGCGGCACGTCGTCGGGGCCGTCGACCCGCAGGGCGTCGAGCTCGCCTCGTTCAAGAAGCCCACGAGCGAGGAGCTCGCCCACGACTTCCTCTGGCGCATCGAGAAGCGGTTGCCGAACACCGGTCACATCGGGGTGTTCGACCGCTCGCACTACGAGGACGTGCTGATCGGCCGGGTGCGCTCGCTCGCGTCGGCCGACGAGATCGACCGCCGCTACGGCGCGATCGTCGCGTTCGAGGCCCAACTGGCCGAGATGGGCATCCGCGTGGTCAAGGTCATGCTGCACATCTCGAAGGACGAGCAGCGCGAGCGTCTCGCGAAGCGGCTCGACCGCCCCGACAAGCACTGGAAGTACAACCCCTCCGACGTCGACGAGCGCACGCTCTGGGACGACTACATGGAGGCCTACCAGGTGGCCATCGAGCGCACCTCGACGCCGGTCGCCCCGTGGCACGTCGTGCCGGCGGACCGCAAGTGGTACGCGCGTCTCGCGGTGCAGCAGTTGCTGATCGACGCGCTGGCCGACATCGACCCGCAGTGGCCCGCGGCCGACTACGACGTCGAGGAGGAGCGCCGGCGGCTCGCCGCGTCGTGACTCAGGCCAGGGCCTCGACGATCGGACGGAACTTCACCCGCGTCTCCAGCAGCTCCGACTCCGGGACGCTGTCGGCGACGATGCCCGCTCCGGCGTAGGCGGTGATCGGGGCGGTCGGCGACGACGGGGCGGCGCGGTCGATCTGGGCGCACCGCAGCGCGATCGCCCACTCGCCGTCGCCCGACGCCCCCGTCCACCCCACGGCCCCGGCGTAGCGTCCGCGGTCGAACGGCTCGAGGCGGCGGATGACCTCCATCGCCGCGGCCGTCGGCGTACCTGCGACGGCGGCGGTGGGGTGGAGCACGGAGAGCAGGTCGAGAGAGGAGGCGTCTTCGCTGAGCACGCCCTCGACGTCGGTGGCGAGGTGCCAGACGTTCGGCAGCTTCAGGGTGAAGGGTTGCTCCTCGGCCGCAAGCGACGACGTGTGGGGCGCCAGGGCCTTCAACACGCTCTGCACCGCGAAGCGGTGCTCGTCCTGATCCTTCGTGCTCCGGGTCAGACCGACGGATGCCGCGACGTCGGCGTCGGCGTCTCCGCCGCGCGCGACGGTGCCGGCGAGCACGCGCGCGGTCACCGTACCGTTCGACACCGTGACCAGCGTCTCGGGGCTCGCGCCGATGAGGCCGTCGACGGCGAACACCCAGCAGTCCGGATAGCCCTCGAGCAGGGAGCGCACCAGTCGTCGCAGGTCGGACCCCGCGGGCACCGTTCCGGCGATGTCGCGGGCCAGCACCACCTTGGCGACCTCGCGGGCGCCGATGGCCTCGATCGCCTGGCGGACGGCATCCTGATACTTCTCCGCCGTCTGCCGACCGGGGCCGAGCGTGGCCGACCAGTGCGGACCGAACGGGGAGCGCGGCGGCAGCTCGGGCTCGGGCCCGTCGGGTGTGTCGTCGAAGGCCAGGCGCGTGACCCAGGCCCGGCCGCTGTGTCGACCGACGATGGTCCCGGGCACGCGCAGCACGTTCTCGCGCTCGGACTGCGGGTCGAAGACGAACGACCCGAAGGCGACGAGGCCGGTGCCCGGCAGCTGCACGGGGTCGTCGACCTCGGCGGCGGCCGCGATCGCGCGCCAGCGTTCGGAGATGGTCGCGTCGCCGGGCTGCTCGCCGGTGTAGCGCAGCGTCAGCAGGTCGCCGAACGCGGCGAGCGATTCGCCGCGCCGGCTCCAGAACAGCGGATCGTACGGCGTCGTGTACGCGAGCACGTCGTCCATCGGGGCCAGCTCTCGTGTCACCACGCGCAGGCGCGGCACGACGTCATCCGCGGGTTCGAGCACGTCTTTCAGCGTAGACCCGCGCTGATCGGTGCGGAGGTGCGCGGCATCCGGATGCTCCAGCGTCGAGCAGACGCGGCCCACACGACGCAGGAGACCCCGCTCGTGGGGCCGTCGCCGCGCGGACTTTCCCGCGTCGCTCTCCCGAACTCCCGCGGTGCGTCCGCGAGCGCGCGGAGACCCGTGGTGGGGAGCGTTTTAGACTCCGGAGCATGGAAAACCGTCCTGCTCCCGGCACCCGCCTGCTCTTCGAGTGGCGCAAGTGGGACGGCTCGCCGCACTGGGTGCAGGACAGCGTCTACCTCGGCTCCGACGAGTGGGGCGAGTGGTTCGGCCAGCAGGTGGGCTGGCGCAGCGCGCGCCCGGGCGCCGAGTTCGTCTGCCGTCAGCCGAACGTGACGCTCGTGCCCGCGAGCGCCGACTGGGCCTTCACGCACAATGCCCACCCGCACCCCGTGGCCGTGTACATCGACCTCGCGTGGGACGTGCGCTGGCACGACGACGGCGTGCCCCGCGGCATCGACATGGACCTCGACGTGGTGCGCCGCACCGACGAGCGCGGCACCTGGATCGACGACCGCGACGAGTGGGACGAGCACCGCGTGCGCTACGGCTATCCGCTCGACATCGTGGAGCACCTGGATGCCACGGCCACCGATCTCGAGCGACGGGTGCGCGATCGCGAGGCGCCGTTCTCCGACGCGGTCACCGGTCCGTGGCTCGAACGCCTGGCGGCGCTGGCAACCCCCGGCGACGACCCCGCGGCGCGCGCCTAGACTCGACGGGTGAGCAGCGACCCCAACCGCGCCGACCTCGGTAAAGACCCGCAGCGCGTCAGCGGCATGTTCGACCAGGTCGCCGCGGCCTACGACCGCACGAACTCCGTGCTCAGCCTCGGCAACGACCGCCTCTGGCGTGCCGCGACGCTGCGCGCGGTGGCGCCGAAGCGGGGAGAGCGCATCCTCGACCTCGCCGCCGGCACCGGCACGTCGTCGATGGCGTTCGTGCCGAGCGGCGCGCACGTCGTGGCCGCCGACTTCTCGCGCGGCATGATCGCCGAGGGGCGCCGTCGTCACGGAGACGTGCCGAACCTCGAGTTCGTCCAGGCGGATGCCACCGACCTCCCCTTCGCCGACGGCGAGTTCGACGCGGTGACGATGTCGTTCGGTCTGCGCAACGTCAACGACCCGCGTCGGGCGCTGCGCGAACTGCGTCGCGTGACCCGCCCCGGCGGACGCATCGTCGTGTGCGAGTTCTCGCATCCGCCGTCCCGCGCGTTCAACGGGCTCTACCGCTTCTACAACGACCGCGTCCTGCCGCTCGTGGCCAAGGCAGTGAGCAGCAACGCGGAGGCCTACGACTACCTCAACGAGTCGATCCGCGACTGGCCCGACCAGCCGACGCTCGCCCGCTGGATGCGGGATTCGGGATGGGATGACGTGGCGTACCGCAACCTGTCGTTCGGCATCGTCGCGTTGCACCGCGGCATCCGCCCGGCCTCGTAGACCCCTGTCAACCGTCGAGATACCCGCGGCGGCCCCCGGCCACGCCAGGATAGGCTGAAACCGTGACCCCGAGACCGTCTGCGGCCAGCACCCGCCTGTCGGGAAAGCTGGGCCTGAGCGACCGCATCTTCGCCGGGCTGCGTTCTCGCACCCTCCTCTCCACCGTCGAGGCGGGTCTCGCGCGCGTCGAGAGCGAGCTCGAGGGCGAGGTGCGAAGCGCCGACAAACTCGCCGACGTGACCGCCCGCTACCTCTACGAAGCCGGTGGCAAGCGCGTGCGCCCCATGTTGGCGATCCTCACCGCGCAGCTCGGTCAGGGCACCACCAAGGAAGTCGTCGAGGTGGCCACGGCCCTCGAACTGACCCACCTGGGCTCGCTGTATCACGACGACGTCATGGACGGCGCCGACAAGCGCCGCGGGGTGCCGAGCGCGCAGACGGTGTGGGGCAACAACATCGCCATCCTCACCGGCGACCTGCTCTTCGCCCGCGCCAGCCAGCTCATGGCCCGCCGCGGCGAACGCGCCATCCAGCTGCAGGCCGACACCTTCGAGCGCCTCGTGCTCGGGCAGATGCACGAGACCGTCGGGCCCCAGGAGGGCGACGAGCCCGTCGACTTCTACCTGCGCGTCCTCGCCGACAAGACCGGCTCGCTCATCGCCGCCGCGGCCCAGTCGGGGATCATCTACTCGGGAGCGCCCGAGGAGTTCGAGCAGCCGATGGTCGTCTTCGGCGAGAAGGCCGGCGTCGCGTTCCAGTTGCTCGACGACGTGATCGACCTCTCGCCCGACCCCTCCGAGACCGGCAAGGTCCCCGGCACCGACTTGCGCGCGGGGGTGCCCACCATGCCGTACCTGCTGCTCGGGCACAGCTCCGACGCGGCATCCGCCGACCTGCGCGCGCGCATCGACGAGGGTCAGGAGCGCATCGCCGCCGGAGCCGACCCGTCGATCCTCGACGGAGCGCTCGCCGAACTGCGCGACCACGAGACCACGCACGAGACCCTTCGCCTCGCGCACCAGTGGTCGCAAGAGGCGATCGACGCCCTCGCGCCGCTGCCCGACGGCGCCGTGCGCGAGGCGCTGACGCGCTTCGCCCGTGCCGTGGCCGACCGCTCGGCCTGACCACTTTCCACCACCCCCCCCGATCGCGATCGAGAGGAACCCATGACGAAGCTGCGCCTCGCCATCGTCGGAGCCGGCCCCGCCGGCATCTACGCGGCCGACATCCTGCTGAAAGCCGAGCGTCAGTTCGACGTGTCGATCGACCTCTTCGAGCAGCTGCCCGCGCCCTACGGCCTGGTCCGCTACGGCGTCGCCCCCGACCACCCGCGCATCAAGGGCGTCATCACGGCGCTGCGCGAGGTGCTCGACCGCGGCGACATCCGCATCTTCGGCAACGTGAACTTCGGCACCGACATCACGCTCGACGATCTGAAGCAGCACTACCACGCGGTCATCTTCGCCACCGGAGCGATCCGCGACGCCGACCTCGACGTCCCCGGCATCGACGCGCACGGCTCCTACGGCGCCGCCGACTTCGTCAGCTGGTTCGACGGCCACCCCGACGTGCCGCGCGAGTGGCCCCTCGAGGCCGAGTCGGTCGCCGTCATCGGAAACGGCAACGTGGCGCTCGACATCACGCGCATGCTCGCCAAGCACGCCGACGACCTGCTGCCGACCGAGGTTCCCGACAACGTCTACCAGGGGCTGAAGGCCTCGCCCGTGACCGACGTGCACGTGTTCGGTCGCCGCGGTCCGGCTCAGGTGAAGTTCACCCCGCTGGAGCTCCGCGAGCTCGGCGAGCTGCGCGACGTCGACATGGTCGTCTACGACGAGGACTTCGACTACGACGAGGCGTCGAAGGCCGCGATCGAGACGAACAAGCAGGTCAAGGTCATCGACCGCGTCCTGCAGCAGTGGCGCACGCGCCCCAGCGTCAACAACGCCGGGGGAGAGGCGTCGCGTCGCCTGCATCTGCACTTCTGGGCGAAGCCCCTCGAGGTCGTCACGGACGACGAAGGCCGCGTCGCCGCCATCCGCTACGAGCGCACGAAGCCCGATGCCGAGGCCGGTGTGGTGGGCACGGGCGAGATCCGCGAGATCCCGATCCAGGCCATCTACCGCGCCGTCGGCTACTTCGGCTCGCCGCTGAAGGACGTCCCCTTCGACGAGCGGCACGGCGTCATCCCCAACCACGAGGGTCAGGTCATCTCGGCCGACTCGAACTCCCGCGTCCCGGGTCTGTACGCCACCGGCTGGATCAAGCGCGGGCCCGTCGGTCTCATCGGACACACCAAGTCGGATGCCATGGAGACGGTGCGCCACCTGATCAACGACCAGGGCCAGTGGTGGCAGCCCGCCCACCCGGAGGAGGAGGCCATCCCGGCCCTGCTCGCCGAGCGCGGTGTGCGCTGGACCGACCTCGACGGCTGGCACCGTCTCGACGAGCACGAGATGGCCCTCGGTGCCCCGCACGAGCGGGCGCGCATCAAGGTCGTCCCCCGCGACGAGATGATCGCGATCTCGCGCGGCGAGTAAACCTCCCCTCGAACCGCCCCGTCTTCGGACGGGGCGGTTCGTCGTTCGCGCGACTACCACCCCGTCTGCGCCCCGGGCAAGCCTGAGGCGGCGGAAATCCTCCGCTCGGCAGGATGGACAGACGACGAGGGGGCCGTCAGAGCCCCGCACCGAGGCGAGGGGGCCGGATGCGAACGGTGAGACGAATCGTGGCCGGAGCCTCGGCCCTGGCCCTCGCGGGCACGCTCGGGGCCTGCGCGGCAGACGACGGGGTGCCGACCCTGACCTGGTACATCAACCCCGACGACGGCGGTCAGGCCGAGATCGCGGCATCCTGCACGGAGGCCGCGAACGGGGCGTACCGCATCGAGACCTCGCTGCTGCCGCGCGACGCGGCCTCGCAGCGCGAGCAGCTCGCCCGGCGCCTCGCCGCCAGCGACCGCTCGCTCGACATCATGAGCCTCGACCCGCCCTTCATCCCCGAGCTCGCCGAGCCCGGCTTCCTCGCGCCGGTGCCCGCCGACCTGCAGAACACCGACGGAGTCGTGCAGGGCGCGGTGCAGTCGGCGAGCTGGAACGGCGAGCTCGTGACCGTGCCCTTCTGGGCCAACACGCAGCTGCTCTGGTACCGCAAGTCGGTCGCCGAGGCGGCGGGTCTCGACATGACCCAGCCGGTCACGTGGGACCAGATCATCCAGGCCGCCCAGGACCAGAACAAGCAGCTCGGCGTGCAGGGCGCGCTCGCCGAGTCGCTCACGGTGTGGATCACCGCGCTCGTCGCCTCGGGCGGCGGGAAGATCCTCGAGAACCCCGAGGCGAAGCCCGACGAGATGCAGCTCGGGCTCGAATCCGACGCGGGCAAGAAGGCCGCCGAGATCATCGGGCGCATCGGCTCGTCGGGACTCGGCGGCGCGGGGCTTCCGACCGCCGACGAGAACGCGAGCATGAACCTCTTCCAGGGCGACAACGGCTCGTTCATGGTCAACTGGCCCTTCGTCTACCCCGCCATGCAGGCCGCAGCCCCCGAGGTCGTCGACGACCTCGGCTGGGCGGTGTACCCCCGCGTGGATGCCGAGACCCCGGCCGCTCCGCCGGTGGGCGGAATCAACCTCGGCGTCGGGGCCTACAGCGAGAACGTCGACCTCGCCTGGCAGGCGGTGGCGTGCATCGTGAGCCCCGAGAACCAGGCGCAGTACTTCGTCACCAACGGCAACCCGCCGTCCAACCTCGCCGCATACGACGACGCCGAGGTGAACGAGAAGTTCCCGATGGCCTCGACCATCGCGGAGTCGTTGCAGCTGGGCGCCCCGCGACCGCAGACGCCGTACTACAACGAGATCTCCATCGGTCTGCAGCGCACGTGGCATCCGCCGAACGCGGTGAGCCCCGACTCGACGCCGCAGTCCTCGACCGACTTCATCCTCGCGGTGCTCAGAGGGGAGCGACTGCTGTGACCGACACGACCGTCACCCGCGCCGAACGGCGCGCGGACCCGCCCGCCCCGACGAAGAAACGGCGCTCCGATCGGGCGCGGGCCGAGGCGCGGCTGGGGTGGATGCTCGCGGGTCCCGCGTTCGGCATCATGTTGCTGGTCACCCTGTACCCGATCGTGCAGGCCCTGTGGGACTCCCTGTTCAGCCTGCGCCTGACCGCGCCCGACGACCGCGAGTTCATCTGGTTCCGCAACTACCAGGTGATCCTTGGCGACCCGGCGTTCTGGCAGTCGATGGGGGTGACGCTGTTCATCACGGTCGTGACGGTGCTGCTCGAACTGATCATCGGCTTCGGTTTCGCCCTCGTCATGCACCGGGCCATCAAGAAGCTCCGCGGCTTCGCCCGCACGGCGATCCTCGTGCCCTACGGCATCATCACCGTCGTGTCGGCCTTCGCGTTCTTCTACGCGTTCGACATCAACTCCGGCGGATACGTCAACAGCTGGCTGTCGTGGATCCCCGGGTTCGACGAGAACCTCAACTGGTTCGCCTACCAGGGCACGTCGCTGACGGTCATCATCCTCAGCGAGGTGTGGAAGACGACCCCCTTCATCTCCCTCCTGCTGCTGTCGGGGCTGGCGCAGGTGCCGGGCGATCTCGAGGAGGCCGCCAAGGTCGACGGAGCGACGTCGTGGGAGGTGCTGCGCCGCGTCATCCTGCCGAACATGAAGGCCGCGATCATGGTCGCGGTGCTTTTCCGCACGCTCGAGGCGTTCCGCATCTTCGACAACATCTTCATCATGACCGCCGGTGCCAACGACACCGAGGCACTGTCGCTGCTGGCGTACAACACCTCGATCGGTCGGCTCGAGATCGGGCTCGGATCGGCGATCTCGGTGCTGCTGTTCCTCAGCGTGCTGATCATCGCCGGCATCTTCATCAAGGGCTTCAAGGTGGACCTTTCCGCAGGGAGGAATGGCTGATGCGCGCAATGACCTGGCCCCAGCGGATCACGTGGCTCGTGATCATCGCCGTCGTGCTGGTGTGGTCGCTCTTCCCGGTGTTCTCGATCCTCATGACGTCGTTCAAGACGCAAGCCGGACTCTTCTCGGGGACGCTGCTGCCCACCGAGTGGACGCTCGACAACTACGCCACGATCCTCGCCCCGGGCGGCAGCGCGCAGGATCTCTTCCTGCCGGCCCTGCGCAACTCGATCGGCATCTCCCTCATCGCGACCTTCATCGCGGTGGTGCTGGCCACGCTCTGCGCCTACGCGATCGCGCGGCTGGACTTCCCCGGCAAGCGCATCATCCTCACCACGGCGCTCGCGGTGTCGGTGTTCCCGATCGTCTCGATCGTCACGCCGCTGTTCAACCTGTGGCGCGTCGTCGGCCTCTACGACACCTGGCTCGGGCTGATCATCCCGTACCTCTCGCTCACCCTGCCGATCTCGATCTGGACCCTCGCGGCCTTCTTCCGCCAGATCCCGTGGGAGCTCGAGCAGGCGGCGCAGGTCGACGGGGCCACGCCCTTCGAGGCGTTCCGCAAGACCGTGGTGCCGCTCGCGGCCCCCGGGGTGTTCACCACCGCGATCATCGCGTTCTTCATCGCGTGGAACGACTTCGTCTACGGCATCTCGCTCACTTCAACGGATGCCGCCCGCCCGGTGCCCGCGGCCCTGTCGTTCTTCACGGGCGCCTCGCAGTTCGAGGAACCCACCGGCGCCATCTCGGCCGCCGCCATCGTGGTGACCATCCCCATCGTCATCGTCGTCGTCATCTTCCAGCGTCGGATCGTGTCGGGTCTCACCCAGGGCGCGGTCAAGGGTTAAAGGAGCAGCACCTCATGGCATCCATCACTCTGAACAGAATCGTCAAGACATACGACGACGGCTTCACCGCGGTCAAGGGCGTCGACCTCGACATCGCGGACGGCGAGTTCGTGATCCTCGTCGGTCCCTCGGGCTGCGGCAAGTCGACACTGCTGCGCATGATCGTGGGACTCGAGGACATCTCCGACGGCGAGCTGCGGATCGGCGACGAGGTCGTCAACGACAAGGCGCCGAAGGACCGCAACCTCGCGATGGTGTTCCAGAACTACGCGCTCTACCCGCACCTGACCGTGTACGAGAACATCGCGTTCCCGATGCGGCTGAAGTCGAGCGACCTCGACGACAAAGAGATCGACGAGCGCGTGCGCCGGGCGTCGAAGCTGCTGGAGCTCGACGAGCACCTCGAGCGCAAGCCCGCGAACCTCTCGGGCGGCCAGCGCCAGCGCGTGGCGATGGGTCGCGCGATCGTGCGCAACGCGAGCGCGTTCCTCTTCGACGAGCCGTTGTCGAACCTCGACGCGAAGCTGCGCGGCCAGATGCGCACCGAGATCGCGCGCCTGCAGCGCTCGCTCGGCATCACGACCGTCTACGTCACGCACGACCAGACCGAGGCGATGACGCTCGGCGATCGCGTCGCGGTGCTGCGCCGCGGAGAGCTGCAGCAGGTCGCGAGCCCGCGGGGGCTGTACGACCAGCCGGTGAACCTTTTCGTCGCCGGCTTCATCGGCTCTCCGCCCATGAACTTCCTCAGTGGAACCGTCGACGGCGACACCCTGCGTCTGCCCTTCGCCGACGTTCCGCTCGACGACCGGCTGCGGGCCGCCGTCGAGGGACGCGACCTGGTCATCGTGGGGGTGCGTCCCGACGCCTTCGAAGACGCGGATGCCACGGAGCGCGATCTGACCGGCGGCATCACGACCGAGCTCGACATCGAGATGACCGAGTGGCTCGGCGAGGTGCTCTACGCCTACGTGCCGTACGAGACCGACGCGACGGTGAAGGAGAAGCTGTCCGAGCTCGACCGCGACCTCGACGGGGAGAGCCTGCGCACCGAGCTCGTCGTGGCCTTGGATGCCATGAGCTCCATCCGCGCCGGAGACGCCGCGCGCCTGTGGTTCTCGCCTGACGCGCTGCACCTGTTCGATCCCGAAACGGGCGTGAACCTCACGCGCGACGAGGCGAAGGCCGAGAAGCTCGAGGAGGACGCCCGCGCCGCGCGGAAGCGTGCGCTGGAGCGGGCGAAGCAGCGCGCGGAGCGCGCGGGGGCGTCGGCGTCGCGCTGACCGGTGCTTCGGCGCCGACGCCGCGAAGAACTCCGCGGATCCGGGCGTTTGAGCGCCGGGACCGTCCCGTCGCGGGGTCGGCTTCTTCGGAGGAGCACTCGGCTCAGCCGGCAGAGCCGAGCCGGCCGAGCCAGAGATAGAAGGCGACGAACGCCGCCGCGCCGCCGAGCGCGAGGAGAGCCCCGAGCACTCCGGGTGCGACGCGGGGGCGTGCGGCCACGACGGTGGCGACCACCAGTGCGACCCCGACCCCCATCTGCAGGATCCAGTACACGGGGCTCGTCGTCGCCGCCACGACCGTCAGTCCGTATGCCCCTTCGCCGATCAGCACCGCCGCGACGGGCGCGGCCGCGAACGGCTTCCACGAGCCGGGACCTCCGCGCACGAGCGAGGCGGACAGGCCGACCACGGGGCCGGCGAAGAGCCCGATGATCGTGAACGTGTCTTGGAACGGTTCGGCGTAGTAAAAGCCGCGCCAGCCCGAGACGATCCGGTACCCCTCGACGAGCAGCACGAACGACACGACGCCGAGAGCCGCGGCGAGCGGGGGCCGCGCCCGCGTCAGCCAGACGAGGCCGAACGCGAGGATCGTCCACCCACCCGCCGAGTTGGCGAACGACGCGAGGGCGTCCGGGAGCACGGTCTGGCCGAAGCTCGTCAGTCCACCGAGGGCGAGCGAGGCGGCGGCGACGGACAGGACGGGAACGAGCCAGAGTCGGGGGTGCACGTTCCCACGCTAGGAACGCCCGTGCGCGGGCGCGTCGGCCGCGGGTGGGCATCGCGTCATCCTCGAGAGGGATATCGCCGTCGTAGGCTGAGGCGATGCGGGAGTGGCATCCGGACATCCTCGGCGAAGGCTTCGAGCAGCAGACGCTGCCGCTCGGAACAGACACCGAGGGCGAGGTCGTCGCCACGCTGGTGCGCGCGAGGCCGCACCCCGGCGCGCGCCTGTTCGGCGAGTGGCGCGACATCGACGTGCTGTACGTGCACGGCTGGTCGGACTACTTCTTCCAGACGGATCTCGCTCGCTTCTTCATCGATCGCGGCGCGCGTTTCCACGCCCTCGACCTCCGCAAGTACGGTCGCAGTCTCCGCCCCGGCCAGACGCCGGGGTACACGGTGTCGCTCGACGTGTACGACGCCGACATCGCCGCCGCCCTGGATGCCATGGGCACCGCGCGCGAGGGACGACGCCTCGTGCTGCTGGGGCACAGCACCGGCGGCCTCACGCTCACGCTGTGGGCGGCGCGGCATCCCGGGGTCGCCGACCTGCTCGTGCTGAACAGCCCCTGGCTCGAGTTGCAGCTCGGGCCCCTGGGGCGTCAGGCGCTCGCCCCCATCGTCAACGTCCGCGCCCGTCTCGATCCGCTGGGAACCCATCCGGTGGTCGACCTGGGGTTCTACACGCGCGCCCAGCGCGAGCTCGGAACGCTTCCCGACAGCCCCGACGAGTGGCGTCCGGCGCAGGGCTTCCCGACCCACCCCGGGTGGCTCGCGGCGATCATCGCGGGGCACGCGCGGGTGGCATCCGGGGTCGACGTGGGGTGTCCCGCCCTCGTCCTGCTCTCGCGGCGGTCCACCCCGGCGCTCACGTGGAACGACACGATGCTCGCGAGCGACTCGGTGCTCGTCGTCGACGACATCGCGCGCGCGGCGACGCGCATCTCGGCGACCGTCACGATCGCCCGCATCGACGGGGCGCTGCACGACGTGTTCCTGTCGGCACCGCGGGCTCGCGACGCGGCCTTCGCGGCACTCGCGGCGGGGGTGACGGGTTTAGCGTAGAACGCGATCGAAGGAGCACCATGATCCCCACCGCGTCCGCGACCGAACGCTACCGCGCCGCCCGAGACGAACTCCTCGCCGCTCGCACCGACGCGGCGCGCGCGGCCGCCTTCGCGTGGCCCCGCTTCGACGGGCCGTTCAACTGGGCGATCGACTGGTTCGACCCGATGGCGCGCGGAAACGACGCGACGGCGCTCATCGTCGTCGACGACGACGAGACGCACCACGAGCGCACCTTCGACGAGCTCGCGCGCCGTTCCGACCAGGTGGCCGCCTGGATGTCGTCGCGCGGTGTCGAGCGCGGCGATGCCGTGCTGCTGATGCTGAACAACCAGGTCGAGCTCTGGGAGGCGATGCTCGCCATCATGAAGGTCGGCGGGGTCATCGCCCCGACGACGACCGCCCTCGGGCGCGTCGACCTGTCCGACCGCATCGAGCGCGCCGACATCCGCCACGTCGTGGTCGGCGCGGCCGACGCCGACAAGTTCGACGACCTGCCCGAGGGACTCGGGCGCATCGTGGTCGGCGGAACGCACCCGGGGTGGGCGTCGTACGACGACGCGTTCCTCGTGGATGCCGAGCCGGCACGGCACCCGGGGAGCACCGCCGACGAGCGTCTGCTGCTGTACTTCACCTCGGGGACGACGTCGAAGCCGAAGCTCGTCGAGCACACGCACTCCTCCTACCCGGTCGGGCACCTGAGCACCATGTACTGGCTGGGCCTGCAGCCCGGAGACGTGCACCTCGCCATCAGCTCGCCGGGCTGGGCGAAGCACGCGTGGAGCCTGTTCTTCGCCCCGTGGATCGCCGGGGCGACCGTTCTTGCTCTGAACTACTCGCGGTTCTCGGCCGAGCGTCTGCTGGCCGAGCTGGAGAACGACCGCGTCACCACCTTCTGCGCCCCGCCGACCGTGTGGCGCATGCTCATCCAGGCCGATCTGACGGGGCGCCGCGGCGCGCTGCGCGAGGTCGTGTCGGCGGGGGAGCCGCTGAACCCGGAGGTCATCGCCTCGGTGCAGCGCGCGTGGGGCCTCGACATCCGCGACGGGTACGGGCAGACCGAGATGACCGCGGTCGTGGCGAACACCCCCGGCGCCCAGCTCGTTCCGGGGTCGATGGGGCGTCCCCTCCCCGGGTGCCCGGTCGTGCTCGTCGATCCCCTCACGGGAGAGCGCGCCGACGAGGGCGAGATCTGCATCGACCTGGCCGAGCGGCCGGTCAACCTCATGACCGGCTACGTGGGGGATGCCGATCGCAACGCCGAGGCGTTCGCCGACGGGCTCTTCCACACCGGCGACGTGGCCCGGCGCGACGAGACCGGCAGCATCACCTACATCGGGCGCACCGACGACGTGTTCAAGGCCTCGGACTACAAGATCAGCCCGTTCGAGCTCGAGAGCGTGCTCATCGAGCACCCGGCCGTCGTCGAGGCCGCCGTGGTCCCGGCGCCCGACGATCTGCGTCTGGCGGTGCCCAAGGCCTACATCGCGCTCGCCGGGGGCCACGACGAGGGCGAGGAGCTGGCCCTGGACATCCTGCGATTCGCGCGCGAGCGGCTCGCCCCGTTCCAGCGGGTGCGGCGCGTGGAGTTCTTCGATCTGCCCAAGACCATCTCGGGGAAGATCCGCCGCGTCGAGTTGCGCCAGCGCGAGGAGGCCGTCTTCCGTGGTGAGGTCACGTGCGTGGAGTGGCGCGACGACACGCTTCGGGGCTGATCCGCCGCAACCCCTCGCGCGGCGGGCCGCCGTCGTGTGAGCATCGGAAGATGGACCACGAGAAGAAGCAGCCCTTCGAGAACCCCACCGTCGACGACGAGAGCGACATGCCCTCGCGCCAGGAGGAACGCAACGTCGGTCGCGACACAGAGCGCGAGATCACCCAGATGATCAACGGCATCGAGGGCTGAGCTCCTCGTTGCGTCCCCGAGCCGCCTGGGCCGTCGCGATCGGCGTCGTCGTGGTCGCGGGTGTGGTCGGCGTCGCCGCGGTCATGGTGACCGGAGCGGGGGAGTCTCCCACCGCCGCACCGGCGGCATCCGGCTCCGCACGACCGACCGATGCGACGAGTCCCACGCGCACGCCGAGGGCCTCGCCGACACCGACCCCGACACCCACGCCCACCGCGCGGCCGGGGACCGTACTCGTCGACCGGAAAGACGACGACGGCGTCCGGATGCTCGTCGCCGGAGACTCCCTGAGCGCCGGCTTCTTCGCCACCACGAAGGACCAGGGGTTCATCCGCCTGGTCGCCGACGGGATCGGCTCGGTCGACGTCACGGGCGCCGCCCAAGCCCAGCAGACGCTCTCGACGGTCGCCGCCGTGACGGACGTCCCGTCCGACGTCGGCGTCGCGGTCGTCGAGCTCGGCACCAACGACGTCGGCGTGCCCACCCCTCTCCCCGACTTCGAGCAGCAGTACGCGGCGCTGCTGGAGCGCATCCGCTCGACCTCGCCGCGCGCGGGGCTCGTGTGCCTGGGCACCTGGACCGCCGACGGCGCGTCGTACGACGAGGTGATCGCGCGTACCTGCGGAGCGCGGGGAGGCGTGTACGTCGCGCTCGCGGACGCCTTCGCGAATCCCGACCTCCACGGGCCCGCGGGTCGGGAGACGTTCGCCGGCGCCGGCGACGAGTTCCACCCCAACGACGCGGGTCACCGGGCGATCGCGGATGCCGTGCTCTCGGCGTTGACGTACTGACGCGCGCCCTCAGCGTCGAGGGCGAGTCGTCACACCGGCTCGGTCGTGCGGATGAGGCCGCAGTTCACGCACGACCAAGCGACGAGGAAGCGCTCGTCGTCGAGGATCTCGAAGCGCAGCGGGTCGCCGCACGTCGGGCACGTGAGGGGGTCGAGCGGCCGGCTCATCGGGCGAAGGTCACGTGGACCACACCGCTCTCCGCGACCTCGGAGGTGACGGTGTAGCCGGTGTCGAGGCCGGGGAGGTCATCCCACAGGCGACCGCCGCGGCCCAGGACGACGGGACGCACCGCCACGTGCAGGCGGTCGACGATTCCGGCGGCAAGAGCGGCGCGCACGGTGGACAACCCGCCGCCCACGCGCACGTCGGCGCCGTCGGCGAGATCGCTCGCGCGGGCCACGGCATCCGTGATGCTCTCCGACGAGAACTCGAAGCGGGTGCCGTTGGCGAAGGCGATCGGCTCGCGCGGCCGGTGGGTCAGCACGATGACGGGCACGCGGAAGGGCGGCTCGTCGCCCCACCACCCGCGCCACTCGGGGTCGTCGGGGAAGGAGTGGAGGCCGAACATCGCCGCCCCCATGACCTCTGCGCCGACGCCCTCGAAGTACGCCGCCGCGTAGCGGTCGTCGATGCCGGTCGTCCCCGCGCCCGAGGTGTCGCCGAACACGCGCGTGCGGAACGTGCGCGTGGCCATGTAGTCCTCGACGAGCCGGCCCCAGTCCGCGCCCATGGGGTTCTCGGGCGTCGGATCCGCGGGCGCGGCGACCCCGTCGAGGGAGATGTTCAGATCGACGCGGACGGCCACGGCGTGCTCCCTGGGGGTGCGATCAGCGGTAGTTCGTGAACTGCAGATCGACGTCGAGGTCGGCGGCCTTCAGCAGGCGCTGCACTTCCTGCAGGTCGTCGCGCGACTTCGACTGCACGCGGAGCTCGTCGCCCTGGATCTGCGACTTCACGCCCTTGGGACCCTCGTCGCGGATGATCTTGCCGATCTTCTTCGCATTCTCCTGCGAGATGCCCTCCTTCAGCGTGGAGGTGATGCGGTACTCCTTGCCGCTCTGCACCGGCTCGCCGCTCTCGAGGCTCTTCAGCGAGATGCCGCGCTTGATGAGTTTGGTCTGGAAGACGTCGAGCACGGCGTTCGCGCGCTCCTCCGAGTTCGCCTTGATGACGATCGACTCGCCGCTCCACGCGATGGAGGCGTCGGTGCCCTTGAAGTCGTAGCGCTGCTCGACCTCTTTGTGCGCCTGGTTGAGGGCGTTGTCGGCTTCCTGCCGGTCGATCTTGGAGACGATGTCAAACGATGAGTCAGCCATGATCCAAAGGTACCGGGGCTCGCGGCCGGCGTCCCGGGGGTGGACGTCGTGTCCTCTTCGCGCACGAGCATCGACAGCTCGCGCCGTCCCGCCTAGCGTCGACGGATGGCCGTGCGCAGAAAGCCCCTCGTCCTGACCGTGCTCGCCGCTGCGGTGATCGTGACCGCGGGGTGCTCTCCCGACGCCGAGCCCCGGACGGTTCCCTCGTCGACCGCGACCCCCGCGCCGGCGGCCGAGAGCCCGGTCCCGTACGCGGTACCCTCCGCGGGGCCGGACGAGATCGCCCGCGCCGTCTTCGAGGTCGTCGACGGCGTCGACACCACCGATTCGGTGCTCTCCGACGCCCTCGACGCCGACGATTCGCTCACGGTGGAGGGGCAGTGCGAGGGAGGGGAGTGGATGACCTACGCGCTGCGGGACTCCCGGCCGGAGGGCGACGGCGCGATCCTGACCTCCGGGAGGTTCCGATGCGACTCATCCGCTCCGCAGGGCAACACGTACGGCGTCGGATTGTCGGGCACGGTGCAGGTGGTGCTGACCGTCGACTCCGGCACCGAGCGCGCCTGGGTGACCGTGAAGAAGTGACCAGGGCCCGCGCCACGCTCCGTCTGCGCTCGTAGACTCGGATGCCATGCGAGCACTCACCGAAGACGAGGTCAGGGGCGCGTTCGTCAACGCCACCCCCGACGAGCTGCGGATCATCGCCCTGCCCCACGATTTCCTCCTGGCGGACTGGGACCACCTCGACTTCCTCGCGTGGCGCGATCCCCGCACTCGCGCGCGCGGTTACGTGCTGACGGAGCACGACGGCGAGCCGACGGCCGTGGTGCTGCGCGCCGCCGACGGCCAGTCGCGGGCCCGGTCGGCGATGTGCAACCTCTGTCACACGATGCAGCCCGGCGACCAGGTGTCGTTGTTCACGGCGCGCAAGGCCGGAGAGGCGGGGGAGCACGGCGACACCGTCGGCACGTACATCTGCGCCGACCTGTCGTGCCACGAGACGGTGCGCCTCGCGGCCCCGCTCGCTCCCAGCGAGATCCGCGCGAGCGTCGACCGCAAGATCGACGGCACCAAGCGGCGTACCGAGGAGTTCGTCTCGCGCGTGCTCGACGCCGCGGGGGTGTCACGGTGACCGGACGCGTGGTCGTGATCGGCGACGCCCTCATCGACGAACTGCGCGACGAGACGGGCGTTCGCGAGTTCGTCGGCGGTGCCGGACTGAACGTGGCCGTGGGTCTGTCACGGCTCGGGGTGCCGGCATCCCTCATCGCCATGGTCGGAGACGACGAGGCGGGAGAGCAGATCCGCCGCTACCTCGAGGAATACGACGTCGAGCTGCTGGCGAGCCCGTCGGCGCACGGCACCTCGCGCGCGGTCAGCACGCGATCGCCGGGCGGGGAGCCCGAGTACGTCTTCAACGAGGCCGCCCAGAACCGTCGCGTGGCGTACGGCGAGGCCGAACACGCGGCGATCGCCGCGGCTCCCATGGTCGTCGTCAGCTGCTTCCCCTTCGACGATCGCGAGCAGACCGATCTCCTCGTGGATGCCACGGCCTCCGCCTCCACGCCCCTCGCGATCGACCCGAATCCGCGCAGCGGCATGCTGCACGACCGCGCCGAGTTCGTCCGCGGCTT
Source organism: Microbacterium phycohabitans (assembly GCF_032464935.1). NCBI lineage: Bacteria > Bacillati > Actinomycetota > Actinomycetes > Micrococcales > Microbacteriaceae > Microbacterium > Microbacterium phycohabitans. Next base: position 83,049 of record NZ_JAWDIT010000005.1, on the reverse strand, counting down.
CGAGAAGGCGGCATCCGCGGCGCTGCTCGTGAAGGTCGGAGAGGATGACGCGCACCTGCTCTACGACGCGCCGTTGGAGCAGCTCCGCGAGAAGCTCGTCGACCTCGGCGTCGACGCGGTGCTGGCCACCTACGGTGCCGGAGGAGCGGCGATCGACGCGGGCGGCATCTCGGTCTCGCGCGCCATCTCCGATCTGCCGGGCCGGATCGTCGACACGATGGGCGGGGGCGATGCCGTGCTCGCCACGACCGCAGCCCTCGTGCGCCACGGCCTCCCGGCGACGGCGCAGGAGTGGGATGCCGTGCTCTCGCGCGCCATGGATGTGGCGGCCGCGACCTGCCGGCACGAGGGAGCGCTGCTGCGCACGCCCGAGTGAGGGCGCGGCGTGGTTTGAGGCACCCCTCCGGGGATAGTAGAGTGGTTTCTCGCGCCTCTGGTCGACTGCGAAAGCCGGGCGGGTGCGCATCTGGCGAGTTACCCAAGCGGCCAAAGGGATCTGACTGTAAATCAGACTGCATTGCATTCGGGGGTTCGAATCCCTCACTCGCCACCGAAAGAGAAAACCCCTCCTCGCGGAGGGGTTTTTCTTTTGTCGGGCGGCCTGCCCACGGGGCGCGACCGCGCGGGGTCAGCAGCCGGCGAGCAGGGCCTTCGACTTCGTCTCGAGGAAGGCGACGAACGCGCCGAGCACGTTGACCTCGTTGCCGAGGGTCACCAGTTCGACGGCGCCGAGCTCGATGGTGGCGTCGCGCGCCTCCATCGTCGCCTTCCAGCTTCCGTCGCCCCCGGCGATCGGCTGCAGGTAGGTGATGGTCTTGGCGTTGCTGAGGTCGACGACGATCAGGCCGATGTCGGCGTCGGGATCGGCGTCGTCATCCTGCTCGAGCACGCGCATGTCGCTGCCCGTGAGGTAGCCGAGATCGCGGAACTCCGTCAGCCACGCCTCGAGCAGAGCCATATCGAGCAGCTTGCGTACCGGCATCCGTCACCTCGATTCACGCGCATGAATGTCACACGCCCCCCACATTATGGAGGGCGTGAGGGGCGGGTGGTCGCGGGCGGCGAAGCGTGATATCAGGCGGCGCGCACCGCGCGACCGGACGCGTGTCGAGCGGGCTGCGCCGGAGTGCGCGAGGCCTCTTCGGCTGCTTCCCAGGTGCGGGTGTCGACCACGAGGCCGGATGCGGCGTTCGCCTGATCGGCGAGGGCGCGGAGGTAGTCGCCGACGAGCTGCTCGGGCTCGGGCGATTCGAAGACGAAGCGCAGGGGGATGGCGGGCTGGAGCCAGATGGTCGAGCGGCCGCTCTCCTCGTCAGTCCCGGTCCAGGTCAGGGTGAAAGACTCCCCGCGACGCAGCTTCGTCGACGTGATCACCTTGATGTAGCCCATCAGGCGATCGGGGAGGGAGATGGGGGCCGTGTCAGAACCGTAGAACAGCGTTGCCATGATGATCTCCTTCGTCGAGAGGTCGGACGTGATTGATCTTCAAGGTAGCACGTATTTCACAAATTTAATTATCTTCGTGAAATACTCGGTTCTCTCATTAGACTGGGCCCCAGCGATCGGCCGGATCGCGCCGAGAGGGGGTGTGCCGTGTCTCACGCCTCTGCCCTGCTCGCAGCGCTCGACGATTACGTCGCCGCGCGCGACGAGGCCATCGCGCAGGCCCGCCGTGACCTGAACGTGAGCGAGCTCGAGGCGTCGGCGCTCTCGCGGATCGCCGACGAACCCGGCATCCGCCCCTCTAATCTGCGCGCGCACCTCGGGGTCACCGCCGCCGGCGTCACGACGCTCGTCGACCGCCTGATCGGCCGCGGCCTGCTGCGTCGGGAGCTCGACGAAGACGATCGGCGCGTCAACCACATCCACCTCGAGATCGACCTCGACACCGAGCCCTGGGTGGCTCTGCGGCGGTTCCCGCGCGAGGTCGAAGAGGCCGTCCGTTCGGAGCCCGCCGAGGTCGCGACGGCCGCGGCCGAGATGCTCGTGCGCATCACCGAGCGCGTTCGCGCTCGCCGCTGACGCCTTCCGCGCCGCTTCGCGCGACGCGATCCGCGCCGCTGAGGACGATGCGCCCGCCGTCGAGGTCGACGATCCGGTCCGCCGCGGCGATGAGCCGCTCGTCGTGACTGACGCACACCACCGTGGCCCCGCGCTCGATCTCGTGGGCGATGGCCGCGCGATTGCGCTCGGCGCTCGCGGCGTCGAGGCCGGTCGTGGGCTCGTCGAGCAGGAGCACGTCGGCGCCGCGGGCGAGTCCCTGGGCGAGGAGGGTTCGCTGCCGCTGTCCGCCCGACAGGATGCCGAACGGGCGTCGCGCGAGATCCGCCACGTCGAGGCGGCGCAGGGCGTCGTCGATGGCGGTGCGATCGGCGGGGCCGAGGGGGCGGAAGGGCCCCGCCCGTCCCCATGCGCCGATCGCGACGACGTCGCGGACGGTCAGGGGCAGGTGTTCGCTCACCGCTGCGCGCTGAGGGACGAACGAGCGCGAGAGCCCGTGGGCGTCGACGCTGCCGGATGACGGCTCCCGGGCCCCCGCCAGGGTCTCGAGCAGCGTCGACTTGCCCGCCCCGTTGGGCCCGACGATCACCGTGAGGGCGCCGCGGGTCACGACCAGGTCCACCCCGTCGAGCGCGGTCGCGTCGCCGAAGGTCACGCGGAGGGCGTGGGCTGTGAGGGCGGCGACGGGCGAAGAAAGGAAAGGCACGGCATCCACTATACGAGTTTGAGAATCGTTATCACTTAACGCTACGGTCGGACACCGTGTCCTGGCTCACCGATCCCTTCTCCATCGACTTCGTGCTGCGCGCGCTGTGCGGCGGCGTGCTCGTGGCGGTGCTGTGCGCGGTGGCGGGGACCTGGGTGATCGTGCGTGGGATGGCGTTCCTCGGCGAGGCGCTGGCCCACGGGATGCTCCCCGGTGTCGCCCTCGCGACCGTCGCGGGCGTGCCCGTGCTCTTCGGCGCGGCCGCGAGCGCGATCGTGATGAGCCTCGGGATCGGTGCGCTCCAGCGCCGCGCGAAGCTGTCGTACGACACGAGCATCGGACTGTTGTTCGTCGGCATGCTCGCCCTCGGCGTGATCGTCATCTCGCACGCGGGGAGCTTCGCGACGGATGCCACGGCCATCCTGTTCGGCGACATCCTGGCGGTCGGAACCGACGACCTCGTCGTGCTCGCGATCGCGGCGGCGATCGGGGTGGGCACGGCGGCGGTCGCGCATCGCGCGCTCGTCGCGGCCGCCGTGGACGAACGCGTCGCGACGGTGCTCGGACTCCGGCCCCGGCTCGCGCAGACGGTGCTCGTGGGCCTGGTCACCCTCGCCGTCGTCGCGTCGTACCAGGCGGTCGGCTCGCTGCTGGTGGTGGGCCTGCTCGTGGCCCCCGCGGTGGCGGCGCGGCAGTGGACCGCCCGCATCCCGTCGACCATGCTGATCGCCGCCGTCGTGGGCTCCGCCGCCGTCGCCGTGGGACTGCTCGTCTCCTGGCACGCGGCCACCGCCGCCGGCGCCACCATCGCCGCCACCGCGATCGCCGGTGCCGGGGTGTCCTGGGCTCTGCGCGCGTCGATCGACGCCGCCCGCCGCCGCGTGGCATCCCCCGTCCCCGTTCCCCTCTGACACGAAGGCCGCTCATGCTCTCCGTCCCACGCCGATCCGCCCTCCTGGGGGCGCTCGGTCTGCTCGCCCTCACCGGCTGCGCCGCTCCCACCGCGCCCGCCTCCCCACCCACCGCCGACACCCACGGCGCGATCGACGGAGCGGCCGAACTCGCCGAGCCCGCTCTGGGCCTGACCTCGATCGACGCCGACGGGCACGTGTCGCACCTCGACCTGCTCGAGGAGACGACCGCCGAGGTCGGCGCCGTGCGCGCCCCCGTCTCGGTGCATTCCGACGGACGGTACCTTTTCGCCGCCGACGACGAGGGTGTCTCGATCGTCGACAGCGGCGTGTGGACATGGGACCACGTCGACCACTTCCACTACTACCGGGCGCCGTCGCGCGTGATCGGCGACGTCGAGGGGCGCGGCGTCGCGACCGTGGCGACGTCGAACTCGTCGACGACGGGCGGTACGGGCCTGTTCTTCCCCGCATCCGGCGAGGCGGTGCTGCTCGACACCGAGGCGCTGTCGAGGGGCGAGGTGGTCGAGCGCTTCCGTCTGGAACGCACGGCCGGGGCCGGTCTCGTCATGCCGGTCGGTTCGTTCGCCGCCGTCGCCTCGGCGGATCAGGTGACCCTGCACGCGGCCGACGGCGCGCAGACGGGCGAGCCGGTCCCGTGCGTCGACCCGGCCGGCACCCTCACCACGCGCGTCGGGGCGGTGATCGGATGCCGCGACGGGGCCCTGCTCGTCTCGACCGCCGACGAGGGTCCCGTCGTCGAGCGGATCCCCTATCCCGCGGGCACCACCGCGCCCCGCGCGACGGTGTTCGCGAACCGGGAGGGACGCCCGACCGCGGCCGCGCCCGCAGGCGAGGCGGGAGTGTGGATGCTCGACACGCGCGAGCGCACCTGGACGCTCGTACCCACTCCCGAGCCGGTCGTCCAGGCCACGGCAGTCGACGACAAGGATTCCCACCTGCTCGCCCTCACCCCCGACGGCCGGGTGCTCGTGCTCGACGGCGAGACGGGACAGCTGCGCGCGGCATCCGTTCCCCTGGTCGGCGCGAGCCTCGCGGCCGGCCAGCCGGTGTCACTCATCGCCGATCAGCAGCGCGCGTACCTCAACGGTCCCGCGGAGGGGCGTCTGTGGGAGCTCGACTTCGCCGACGCCGCGCGCGTCGCCCGCGAGTTCACCCCCGAGCGCGCGCCGCTCTTCGTGGCGGAGACGGGGCGATGACCCTGCGACGAGCGCTCGCCGCGGCGATGACGGCGGCGCTGCTCGCGCTGACCGGATGCGCCGGGGGAGCGGCATCCGATCGGCCCCTGGTCGTGGTGACGACGAACATCCTCGGCGACGTCGTCTCGCACCTGGTCGGCGACGAGGCCGACGTGCTCACCCTCATGCGCCCCGGGGCCGATCCGCACTCGTTCGAGATCTCCGCGGCCGAGGCCGCCCGCATGCGCTCGGCCGACCTGCTCGTGGCCAACGGCCTCGGGCTCGAGGAGGGGTTGCAGCAGCACCTCGATGCGGCATCCGCCGACGGCGTCGACACGTTCGTCGCGGGCGATGCGGTCGAGGTCCTGCCCTACAGCTCGACCGACGCGGACGGCGCGGACGATCCGCACTTCTGGACCGACCCCGCGCAGATGATCGCCGTGGTCGACGCGCTGACGCCGATGCTCGAGAGCGTCGCCGGTCCCGCCGTCGCCGACCATGCCGCCGCCTACCGCGCCGAGCTCGAGACCCTGGATGCCGACATGACGGCGGCCTTCGCGGCGATCCCGGCCGAGCGGCGGGCCCTGGTCACCAACCACCACGTGTTCGGATACCTCGCCGACCGTTTCGGATTCCGCGTGATCGGGGCGATCATCCCCGGCGGGACAACCCTCGCCGCTCCCAGCGCCAGCGACCTGGCCGACCTGGTCTCGGCGATCGACGCGGCGGGCGTGCCGACCATCTTCGCGGAGTCGTCGTCGCCGGATCGACTCGTGCGCGCGCTCGCCGACGAGGCCGATCGGCGGGTCGAGGTGACCGAGCTGTTCACCGAGTCGCTCACCGACGCCGCGGGCGACGCCCCCGACTACCTGACCATGATGCGCGTCAACACGGAGCGCATCGCCACCGGCCTGTCGCCCTGAGCGACCGGCCACCACCTGAGAAAGAGAAATCACATGCGCACTTCCTCCTTCCGTCGCGCGGGCCTGCTCGCGCTCGCGGTCGGCGCGACCGTCGGCCTCTCGGCCTGCGCGGGCGGCGCCGGTTCGGCCGCTCCCGCGGCGACGGCCCCCGCCGACGCGGCGACCCGCGTCGCCCTCTCGTACCCCGGCGGCATCCTCGTGCTCGACGGCGACACCCTCGAGACCCTCGGCGACATGCCGAGCGAGGAGTTCACCCGCCTCAACCCCGCGGGCGACGGCCGCCACGTCATGGTCACCACGAGTGCGGGTTTCCAGGTGCTGGATGCCGGCGCGTCCGACACGGAGCCCGAGCTCACCGACCTCGTGTTCGAGGCCGCCAAGCCCGGCCACGTCGTCACGCACGGCGGCACGACCGTGCTGTACGCCGACGGCACGAGCGACTCGACGATCTTCGACACCGACGCCCTCCTGGCATCCACCGATTCGCTCCCGGAGGTCGAGACCATCCCGGGCGTCGAGGCGCACCACGGCGTGTCGATCGTGCTCGAGGACGGCACCTTCCTCACCACGGTCGGCAACGCCGACGGCCGCAACGGCGTCGTGGCGAAGGACGCCTCCGGTGCCGTCATCGCCCAGACCGCGGACTGCCCCGGTGTGCACGGCGAGGGCACCGCGAAGGACGAGGTCGTGGTGTTCGGCTGCGAGAACGGCGCGCTCGTGTACGACGACGGCGCCTTCACCAAGCTGACCGCCCCCGACCAGCCCTACGGCCGCATGGGCAACGCCTACGTGAGCGAGGACAGCGCGCTCATCGTCGGCGACTACAAGGACGACCGGGATGCCGAGGGCTACCTGCTGCACCGTCTCGCCCTGATCGACACCGCGGCCAAGACGCAGCGCGTGATCGACATGCCCGCGGGCGCCGAGTACACCTTCCGCGACGTCGCCCGTGGACCGGAAGAGCTCGCGTACGTGCTCGCCTCCGACGGCTCGATCCACGTGCTCGACCCCGAGACCGGTGCGTTCACCGACGCCTTCCCCGTGATCGACGCGTGGCAGGGCCCGGTGGAGTGGCAGGACGCCCACCCCGCCATCAAGGTCTCGGGCGACATCGCCTACGTCACCGAACCCGCGAAGAACGCCGTGCACGCGGTCGACCTCACCACCGGTGAGACGGTGAAGAGCGTCACGCTCGACGTCACGCCGAACGAGATCGCGCTGACGAATTAGCCGACCGCTGCTCCCCTCGCAGGATCTCACCGGGGTTCTGCGAGGGGAGTGCGCGTCTGTGCGGGAAGCGCCGCGCTACCGACCGCCCCGGTCGTACGCCACCTGCAGTGCCGCGCGCACCGCGCGGACGCCGGGGCGGTCGGCCGTTCCGCGGCGGACGGCCGTGAACACCTCGCGCCGCGGCTCGCCGGGCAGGCCCACGAGCCGGACGGGCGGCGTCTCGCGCGCGAACACGAGGTCGGGGATCAAGCCGACGGCGTGACCGGATGCCACGAGCCGCACGTGCGCGGTGAGATCGGCCATCTCGAACCGCACGTCGGGCTCGAACCCCGCGGCGCGGCACTGCTGCGTGGCCCACTGCCGCGCGGCGGTGCCGACCGGTTCCATGACCCACGCGCGGCCGCGGAGGTCGTCGAGCCTCCGCGCCGCATCGTCCGGCGCGACGGCGAGGCGGATGGCATCCCGCCCCAGCAGGCCGCGCTCCAGGCCCTCGCGGTGCTCGCGGGTGTGACCGGGGTACTGCTCGGCGACGGCGAGGTCGAAGCCGCGGGCCGCGACCTCGAACAGACCCTCCTCGGGCGCGAGTTCGGCGACCTCCACCCGCAGTCGGGGTTCGGTCTCGGCGAGGGCGTCGAGGGCGCGGGGGAGCAGGCCGTGAGCCGCGGACTGCATGACCGCGAGGCGCACGGGCGCGAGAGAGGGACGCATGCGCTCGAGCTCGGCGCGGGCGGCCTCGTCGGCGGCGAGCATGCGCGCGGCGTGGGCGGCGAGGGCGGCGCCCTGGGCGGTCAGTCGCACGCGTCGACCGTCGGGCTCGAGAAGGGCGACGCCGGCTTCCTTTTCGAGCAGGGCGAGCTGCTGCGAGATTGTCGACGGACTGTACGACAGGGCCTCGGCGACGGCCGCGAGCGTGCCGCGCACCGACAGCTCGTGCAGCAGACGGAGGCGGCGCAGATCGAACACGTCATCCCTTCGGTTACATCGAACAGTATGCGTCACGAATCATCGCTTTTCCCGAACGGATGCGAGCCTCATGCTGAGAGCATCCGAGGAAGGATCGCCATGTCGCTCACCGATGTCCCCGACACCACGTCCGGCACCGCCCCCGCGTCGCCGTCTGCTCGCGAGCTCGTCTCGCCCCATGAGCTCGCCGACGAGGCGATCGCCCTCGTGCGCCGCTGGCTCGCCGAGAGCCGGGACGAGCCCGTCGACGCCGCCGCCCAGCGTCTCGCCGGCGTGCTGCGCGACCCCCACGGTCTCGACTTCACCGTCGGCTTCGTCGACGGTGTCGTGCGCCCCGAAGACGTGCGCGTCGCCGCGCGCAACCTCGCGGCGCTCACCCCGCTCATCCCGGGCTTCCTCCCGCTGCACCTCAAGGCCGCGATCCGCCTCGGCGCTTTCGCCGCGCCGATCCTGCCGCAGGTCGTGGTCCCGGCCGCCCGCACGGCGCTGCGATCGATGGTGCGCCACCTCATCGTCGATGCGACCGACCGCAAGCTCGGCGAGGCCATCACCTCCATCCGCGGGCGCGGCGACGGCATCCGCCTCAACGTGAACCTGCTCGGTGAGGCGATCCTCGGCAAGAAGGAGGCCGCGCGACGCCTCGCCGGCACCCGCAAGCTCCTCTCGCGCGACGACGTCGACTACGTCTCGATCAAGGTGTCGTCCACCGTCGCCCCGCACACGCCCTGGGCGTTCGACGCCGCCGTGGACGACGCGGTCGCGGCCCTGCGCCCCCTGTACCGGGTGGCGAAGGAGACCGGCACCTTCCTCAACCTCGACATGGAGGAGTTCAAAGACCTCGACCTCACCCTCGCCGTCTTCGAGACGCTGCTGGGCGAGCCCGAGTTCCGCGGCGTCGAGGCCGGCATCGTGCTCCAGGCCTACCTGCCCGATGCGCTCGCCGCCATGATCCGCCTGCAGGAATGGACCGCCGCGCGGGTGGCATCCGGGGGAGCGGGCATCAAGGTGCGCGTCGTCAAGGGCGCGAACCTGCCGATGGAACGCGTGGATGCCGACGTGCACGACTGGCCGCTGGCGACCTGGCCGTCGAAGCAGGCGACCGACGCGTCGTACAAGGCCGTGCTCGACTACGCGCTGCGCCCCGAGCACACGAGGAACGTGCGCATCGGCGTGGCGGGACACAACCTCTTCGACGTCGCGCTCGCCTGGCTGCTCGCCGAGCGACGGGGCGTGACCGGCGGCATCGACGTCGAGATGCTGCTGGGCATGGCCACGGCTCAGCAGGCGGTCGTCCGTCGCACGGTCGGCTCGATCCTGCTCTACACGCCCGTCGTGCACCCGCAGGAGTTCGACGTCGCGATCGCCTACCTCATCCGTCGCCTCGAAGAAGGCGCGTCGAGCGAGAACTTCATGTCGGCGGTGTTCGACCTCGACACGCACGCGGCCCTGTTCGCCCGCGAGCGCGACCGGTTCCTGGCATCCCTCGCCGACATGCCCGAGGGCGTCCCGGCGTCGAACCGCGTGCAGGACCGCACCGCACCCGCCGAGCCCGCGCCGACGCAGGGCTTCCGCAACACCCCCGACTCCGACCCGGCGATCGCGGCGAACCGCGACTGGGCGCGGGCGATCGTCGGCGGCATGCAGGGGTCCGACCTGGGCCGCGACACCATCGCCGCGCACACCGTCACCGACGAGGCCGCGCTGAACGCCCTCATCCAGGATGCCGCGGACGCCGCCGCCGCGTGGCGCGCGCTCGGGGCCGCCGGTCGGGCCGAGATCCTGCACCGCGCGGGGGATGCGCTGGAGAAGCGTCGGGCCGACCTGCTCGAGGTCATGGGCGCCGAGTGCGGCAAGGTCATCGAGCAGAGCGACCCCGAGGTGTCGGAGGCGATCGACTTCGCCCACTACTACGCCGAACAGGCGCGCACGCTCGAGAGCGTCGACGGCGCGACCTTCACGCCGGTCGGCGTGACCGTGGTCACCCCGCCGTGGAACTTCCCCGTCGCGATCCCCGCCGGCTCGACCCTCGCCGCGCTCGCCGCCGGTTCGGCCGTCGTCATCAAGCCCGCGGGCCTCGCCGAGCGCTCGGGTGCCGTCATGGTCGAGGCCCTGTGGGAGGCCGGGGTCCCGCGCGAGGTGCTGAAGCTCGTGCAGGTATCCGAGAACGACCTCGGTCGGCAGCTGCTCACGCACCCGGCCGTCGAGCGCGTGGTGCTCACCGGCGCCTACGAGACGGCCGAGCTGTTCCGCTCGTTCCGTCCCGACCTGCCCCTGCTGGCCGAGACGAGCGGCAAGAACGCCGTGATCGTCACCCCCAGCGCCGACCTCGACCTCGCGGCGAAAGACGTCGCGATGTCGGCCTTCGGGCACGCGGGGCAGAAGTGCTCGGCGGCATCCCTCGTCGTGCTCGTCGGGTCGGTCGCCCGCTCGCGTCGCTTCCGCGACCAGCTCGTCGACGCGGTGACCTCGCTCGAGGTCGGGATGCCGTGGGACGAGGCCTCGCGCGTCGGACCGCTCATCGAGCCGGCGCAGGGCAAGCTCCTGCAGGCGCTCACGACCCTCGAGCCCGGCCAGCGTTGGGTGGTCGAGCCTCGCCGGCTCGATGCCGACGGGATGCTGTGGCGCCCCGGCATCCGTGAGGGTGTGCAGCCGGGCAGCGCCTTCCACCGCACGGAATACTTCGGTCCGGTGCTCGGCATCATGACCGCCGAGACGCTCGACGAGGCGATCGAGATCGTCAACGCGATCGAGTACGGCCTCACCTCGGGCCTGCACGCCCTGGACTCGGCGGAGATCGACACGTGGCTCGCGCGCATCGAGGCCGGCAACGTCTACGTCAACCGCGGCACCACGGGCGCGATCGTGCAGCGTCAGCCCTTCGGCGGGTGGAAGAAGTCCGCGGTGGGGGCGGGCACGAAGGCCGGCGGCCCCCACTACCTCTTCGGGTTCGGAGCGTGGGCGGATGCCGCCACCTCGGCGCCCCGCACGCCCGATGCCCTCGCCGCCCCGGCGCTGGCCGCCGTGCCCGCCGCGGAGCGGGAGTGGCTGGCCGGGGCGCTGTCGAGCGACGCTGCCGCGTGGGCCGAGGAGTTCTCGCTCGCCCGTGACGTGACGGGCCTCGAATCGGAGCAGAACGTGCTGCGCTACGCCGCGGTACCGGTGACGGTGCGCCTCGAAGACGCGTCAGCGTCCGCTCTCGTGCGCGTGGTCGCCGCGGGCGTGCGGGCGGGCTCCGTCGTGACCGTGAGCTCCGCCGCCGAGCTCGCGCCCGCCGTGCGCGCGTGGCTCGAGGGCGTCGGCGTGCGGGCGACGGTGGAGGACGCCGCGGACTGGAGCCGTCGCGCGGCGCGCCTCGCCCGCACGGGCGGGCGGGTGCGCCTGCTGGGCGGATCGGTCGCCGCCGTCGCCGAGGCCACCGGCGGCTCGCCGTCGGTCGCCGTGTACGCGGGAGAGGTCACGCGCGCCGGACACGTCGAGCTGCTGCCGTTCCTGCGCGAGCAGGCCGTGTCGATCACCGCGCACCGCTTCGGCACGCCGCGCCGCTACGAGGTTCCTTCGCTCGTCGGCTGAGCCGCCGAGGGGGCGGGCCGCTGCGGCCACGGCCCCGCCCCCGTCCTGCCGTCGCGCGGGCTCGTCCGTTCGGGAGCGGCCCCGCTTCGCTGCCGCCGTGGGCCCGGCCGCGGCCGTCGGCGGACGTCCTGCAGGCCGGGACCGTCACAGGTGCCACCTCGGCGGTGCGCACAACTCCTGCAGGATCGAGCGATCGGAGCCCGTGGCGGGGCTTCTCGGGCCACTCTGCAGGAGTTGTGCGGCCGGACCCGCGCCGTCAGGCCGTCCCCGACTCCTGAATACGGCGCGCGGCGCGCCGGACCGACTCGGGAACCGCGACGCCCGCCACCGTCTGCGCCGACGTGACCGGCTCCCCGGCGACGACCCGCAACGGCAGCATCCCCGCCCAGACGCGGCGGTCCTCACCGTCGTCGTCGACCTCGACAAGGGAGCCGGCGTTGTCCTTCACGCTCGCCTCGGCGAGGGGGATGCGCAGCACCATCGTCGCGGCGATCTCGCGCGAGGTCATCGGGCGCACGTCGGCGCTCCGACCGGGCATGAGGTGCTCCGACAGGGCGAGCAGGGCGGCCTCCTTCTCCTCCGGGCGGACGACGGATGCCACGCCGTGCACGACCGCGCACCGGTACCGCATCGAGCTGTCGAACAGGGAGCGGGCGTATTTCAGGCCCATCAGGTGGGTCACCGTGACGCACACGGGCGCACCGGCGGCGATGCGCCGGAAGAAGTCGCTGCCCGTGGAGCCGTGCACGAGCAGGTCGTCGCCGTCGCGGCCGATGCCGACCGGGAGGGCGATCGGGCGGTCGTCGCGCACGATCGCGAGGGTGGCGTACAGGGCGCCGTCGATCACGTCGTACAGGGCTGCGCGGTCGGTGACCTGGTGGTGGGCTCCGCGGCGGACACGGGTCAGGGTCGTCAGGGGCAGATCGGTCATGGATCGATCTCATCCCGCTACGTGGATCATCGCCTAGTCCGGTTCTGCGTCGGTCGAGTGGACCAGTGACACAATCGAGGGGTGATCGACGTCGGCATCCTGGATCGCAGCGCGCCGGTCCCGCTGCACGAGCAGCTCGCGCACGGGATTCGCGCGGCGGTGCTGGCCGGGCGCGTCCGCGGCGGTGACGTCGTGCCGTCGACACGGGCGCTCGCGGCCGACCTCGGGCTCGCGCGCGGCACGGTCGTGTCGGCCTACGAGATCCTCGCGGGGGAGGGGTACCTCGTCGCCCGACCGGGCGGGGGCACGGCGGTCGCCGACATCGCGCGTCCGGCCGCGGCGTCGTCCACCGCCGCGTCGACATCGCCCGCCCCCGCAGCGATCGCGCCGGTCGTCGACCTGCGTCCCGGCCGCCCCGGCACGACGGGCATCGTCGACGCCGCGTGGCGCTCGGCCTGGCGTCGTGCGAGCGCGCGCGAGGTGCCGGCCGACATCGGTGATGCCGTGGGCGACCCCGCGTTGCGCGCGGCGATCGCCGCCCACCTCGGACGCACCCGGGGCCTCGACCTCGCCGCCGATGACATCGTCGTCACCGCGGGCACGAGCGATGCGATGCTGCTCACTCTGCTCGCCCTCGTGCCCCGCGGTGCTCGCCTGCGCGTGGGGATCGAGAACCCCGGATATCCGCGGGTGCGTCGACTGCTCGCCCGCCTCGGCGCCGAGGCGGTGCCCATTCCGGTCCGGGTGGGTTTGGGTCTCGAGCTCGACGCCTTCGACGCGCACGCCGATCTCGACGCCGTGATCGTCACACCGCACCATCACTATCCCCTCGGCAGCCGATTGGATGCCGCTGCCCGCTCGCGCCTGCTCGACGGGGCGGCGCGCACCGCGACCGTCGTCATCGAAGACGACTACGACAGCGAGTTCCCGCACGGCCGTGTCCCCCTGCCGCCGTTGCATCTGCTGGATCCGGCGAACGTGGTGTCGATCGGCACGCTGTCGAAGGTGCTGAGTCCGGCGCTGCGCTGCGGCTGGATCGTGGCGACCGGCGCCCTGCGCGACCAAATCGTCGAGGCACGCACCGACCTCGACCCGCCGGTCTCGCAGGTCCAGCAGCGGGCCCTCGCGCTCTACCTCGCCGAGGGCGCCCTCGCCCGCCACACCGCCCGCCGCCGGCGCGACTACCGCCATCGTCGCCGCCTGCTGCTCGATGCGTTCGCGGGCATCGAGGGGATGACGCTGACGGCCACCGACGGGGGACTGCACGCGGTCGTGCTGTTCGACGACGCCCCACCGCAGGTCGAGGGCGGCCTGGTCGACACGCTCGCGGCCCGCGGCATCATGGTGGCACCCCTCTCCGGCTATGCCGTGCCGGGTATCGCCGTCGACCTGCCCCCGGGAATCGTCTTCGGCTACGCCGAGCCGTCGACGCCGGCGCTGATGGATGCCGTGGCCCAGATCATCGCGCTCGCGCGGGGCCTCTAGCCCTCCAGGATCTCCAGCGCCGCCATCGCCGCGTTCTGCCCGCCGATGCCGCTGACCGCGCCGCCGCGCTGCGCGCCGGAGCCGCACAGCAGCACCCGCGGGTGCGGCGTCGCGACGCCCCAGCGCCCGGCGGGCGTGGACGCGGGCGCGTCGAGCCAGGGCCACGACAGGGCGCCGTGGAAGATGTCGCCGCCGATCATGTTGAGCGACTCCTCGAGGTCGCGCGTCGTACGCGCCTCGATGCACAGACGTCCGTCGGGGGCGCGGAGGATGCAGTCGCGCAGCGGCTCCGCGATGACCGACTCGAGAGAGGCCTGCGCGGCCGCGAGCAGCTTCGCCCCCGCGGCGACGGGGTCCATGTCGGCGATGAGTCGGTGCGGTACCTGCAGCCCGAACATCGTCAGGGTCTGGGCCCCGTCGGCGACGAGGTGGTCGCCCAGGATCGACGGATCGGTCAGCGAGTGGCAGTAGATCTCGACGGGGAGCGGCTCGGGGATGAGTCCTCCGGATGCCGCCGCGTACGCGGCATCCACCTGGGTCATCGTCTCGTTGACGTGGAAGGTGCCCGAGAAGGCGGCCTCGGGGGTGACGGACTCGTCGCGCAGGCGGGGCAGCCGCGAGAGGAGCATGTTCACCTTGACCTGGGCGCCCTCGGGCGTCTGGGCGCCAGTCGTCGCGCGCCCGCCCGCGGACAGCAGACGGTCGAGAGCGGCGCGCCCGACACCGCTGAGCACGAGCTCTCCGTGGAACACCTCCGACCGGTCGGTCATGGTGTGCACGTCGCCGTCGGGCGAGATCGAGATGACCTCGACACCGGTGAAGATCTCCGTACCCGCCTCGAGCGCGACCCGTTCGAGTTCTTTCGTGATCGCGCCCATGCCGCCGACCGGCACGTCCCAATCGCCGGTCCCGCCGCCGATCACGTGGTACAGGAAGCAGCGGTTCTGCGCGAGCGAGGGGTCGTCGGAGGTGGCGAACGTGCCGATGAGCCCGTCGGTGAGGGCGATGCCGCGGACGAGATCGCTCTCGAACGACCGCCTCAGCAGATCGCCGAGCGGCCGGGTCGTGAGCGCGTGCCACAGGTCGTCGTCGCCCACCCGGGTGCGCAGCTCGTCCGCCGTCGGCAGGGGATCCGTCATCGTCGGGAACACCGCCTCGGCCAGCGGGGCGAGACGCTCACCGAAGGCCGAGAATCGCTCCGCCTCCGCGGCGCCCTCGTCACCGAGTGTCCGGACGAACGACGCGGCCGTCGCCTCGGCATCCTGGGTGTCGATCAGGATGCCGCGCGAGGGGTCGCGGGGATCCGGCGTGTACGAGGAGTACCGGCGCCTCTTGAGGGTGATCCGCAGGCCCAGGTCGTCGATGATCTTCTGCGGCAGCAGGCTCACCAGATAGGAGTAGCGCGACAGGCGGGCGTCGACGCCGAACCACGGGCGTTCCGACACGGCCGCCCCGCCCACGGCCTCGGCTCTCTCGATCACCGCCACGCGGCGCCCGGCCCGGGCGAGGTAGGCCGCGGCGACCAGGGCGTTGTGCCCGCCCCCCGCGATGACGACGTCGTACCGGCGAGAATCCGAAGCGGTCATGCCCCCACGTTAACCAGCTCGACGAATTCCGCGCAGGGGGTGGCGCACTAGCGTGGATGCCATGACCCTTCCCGCAGAACTGCTCGACATCGCCGCGCGCATCGCCCGTGAGGCCGGCGACCTCGCCCACCGCCGTCGGCAGGAGGGGGTGACGGTGGCCGCGACCAAGTCGGCCGCCGCCGATATCGTCACCGCCGCCGACCGCGAGGTGGAGGCGTTCATCCGCGCGGAGCTCGCGCGCGAGCGGCCCGACGACGGATTCTTCGGCGAGGAGTCCGGTGCCGAGGAGGGCACGAGCGGGATCACCTGGGTCGTCGACCCGATCGACGGCACCGTCAACTACGCCTACGGCATCCCGGCGTGGGCCGTGAGCATCGCCGCGGTCGAGGGCACCGCCGAGACGGCGACGTGGACAGCGCTCGCCGGAGCCGTCTTCAACCCCGTCACGGGCGAGCTGTTCACGGCCTCGCGCGGTGGGGGAGCCTGGCTCGGCGACCAGCGCCTCACTGTGAGCGAGGTAGGCCCGGCCGGCGGACTCGTGGCGACCGGCTTCGGCTACAACCCCGAGACCCACGGACCGGCGCTGGCGCAGCTGGCGCGGGTCATGCCGATCGCGCGCGACGTTCGCCGTATCGGCGCGGCCTCGCTCGATCTCGCCTCGGTCGCCGCGGGACGCGTCGACGCCTACTACGAGCGCGGCACGCAGCCGTGGGATCACGCGGCCGGATCGCTGCTCGTGCAGGAGGCGGGCGGCACGGTGGGCGGAGCCCCCGGCGGACGACCCGGCAACGGCATGGTCATCGCGGCAGGACCGGCGTTCTTCGACCGTCTGGAGCCCCTGCTCGATTACGACAGGTGAAAAGGCGGGGCGTTCATGGCATTCCCAGACCGCCCGGGGTAGGGTGTTTACCAGTTCGTTATTTTTCGTGACCCGAATCCACGGAAAACGGCCAAGCCCCCAAAGCCCGAAGCCGTCGCGCCTGCGACACGACACGAGAGCCCCCGCGCGTTGCCGTCAGAAGCCCCCGAGACTGAGCCCGCCCCGACCCGGCGGTCTCGTCGCCCCCTCACCACGCCTGCCGCTGAGTCCGCTCCGCGATTGACCCGCGCCGAGATGCGCCGTCTCTCCGCGAGCGAAGCGCCCACCGCCGTCGTCGATGAGCCCGCCCCGAAGCCCGCCGATCCCGCTCCGGTCGACGCCGAGTCCGCCTCTCAGCCCGAGCTGATCGAGAACGTCGCGGTCGCCGTCATGGAGACCGTGATCGCCGCGACGATCGAGCCGACGCTGCCCGACCGTGAGGCGGCCGTCGACGCCCCGGCCGTCGAAGCCCCGGCCGACGAAGCCCCGGCCGACGAGGCGTCCGACGCCCTCGAGGTCACCGTCGTCGAGGAGCGCCGCTCCGACGACGTCGCCGTCATCCTGCAGAGCGCCGACAGCGACGTGGCCACCACGCCCGTCTCGCTGCCGACCTCGCCCATCACCCTCCCGGTCTCGCGTCGCTCGCGTCGCCGTCCGGCATCCTCGGTCATCATCGACTCGACCGTCGACGACGCCGTCGCCGCCGAGCAGATCGACGAGACCCCCGATGCCGCGATCCCCGCGCCCGCGGCATCCGTCGCCTCCGCGCACGACGCTGCCGAGTCCGCGGCGTCGGCCTCGACCGATGAGGCCGACGAGTTCGCCACCGCCGCGCGCCTCTTCTCCTTCACGGGCGAGACGGCCATCCAGGCGCCCGTCGTCGCCCCCCGCGAGCCCGTCACCGAGGGGCTGCCCGCCGCCGCGGCCGCTCCCCGTACCCGCCGCAACGTGCGTCGCATCGCGACGACGTCGTTCTCGGTGGGCGTCATGGGCGTCGTCGGACTGCTCACCGTCGGCATGACCATGCCCGTCAACGCCCTCGCCTCGGCGAGCGGCACCGACAGCGTCACGGCCCCCGCCGCTTCCGCCACGACCCGCCTCGCGGTCGGCGGCAGCGACGTCGCCGCGGGCGACAGCGAGATCCAGGCGTACGTCGCCCCCGCGCAGGCATCGGCCGGCGTGGTCGACCGCACCGACGACGGCTACAGCGCCACCACCTACGCGAAGATGGCGCTCGATTCGGGCATCACCCGTCCGTCCGACTTCTACGTCAACGACCCGACGGCCCCCATCCAGTGGCCGTTCGCCGTGGGCGTGTCGATCTCGTACGGCTTCGGCATGCGCGACGGCGGCTTCCACGAAGGCGCCGACTTCGTGCCCGGCGAGGGCTCGCCCGTGCAGGCCATCGCCGACGGCACCGTGCGCATCGCGACCGAGCAGGGCGGCGCCTTCGGCGTCACCGTGCTGATCGACCACGAGATCGACGGACAGCTCGTCTCGAGCCGTTACGGTCACATGCAGTACGGCTCGCTGCAGGTCACCCAGGGCGAGAAGGTGCACGTGGGTCAGTTCCTCGGCCGCACCGGGAACACCGGTCGCTCCTTCGGTGCCCACACCCACGTCGAGATCCTCCAGAACGGCACGACGCCGATCGACCCGATCGCGTGGCTGCGCCAGCACGCCGGAGGATGACCCTCGATTCGTAAGAGAGTGTCTCGGTCTGATATTCTCTTCTAGTTGCCCGGAGCGATCCGGGTACGCCCCGATAGCTCAGTGGCAGAGCACTTCCATGGTAAGGAAGGGGTCGTCAGTTCAATCCTGACTCGGGGCTCAAGCATCCTTCCGGATGCCGCGCGGCGGGGTAGCTCAGTTGGTGAGAGCGCACGACTCATAATCGTGAGGTCGCGGGTTCAAGCCCCGCTCCCGCTACGAAACTACTGTTACTCGAACAAATGACCTTGAGATAAAGGTTTGCTCGTTCGGCAAAAGAAGCGTCGGAGATTTCTCCGGCGCTTTTTTCGTTGGTCGTCACGGATAGGGCTGCGTGGCGCACAGCTGCGGGCAGCGGCTGCATTTCGCGAGCGACGGTAACGAGATGACCGTCGTCGTCCACCCAGATTCGCTGGAAGAACGCCGCGAGTAGCTTGCGCTTAACGGAGCCTGGCACCGATGTGAAGAGGGCGTCGGGTCGAGCCATCAGGTCCAGGTAACTCAACACCATTTGCGTGCGCTGTTGGAGAGACTCCGTGGTCGTGTCGAGGCTCGCCCGCACTTCGTGCTTCTTGACTTGCAGGTCCCTCAGGCGAGCTCGGAGCTTGTCGGTTGCGAGCGCCCCCTCGGCAGCGAGATCGACCAAGCGTTCTTCTTAGATGTCGAGCTTCTTGAGTTCCTTCTGCAGCTGAGCTCGTTGCTGCGCCTGATCCGCGAGTACCCGTTCAAGGGCGGCGCCGACTTCTCGCTTAGCGGTGGCTATGGCCTTGGGGGAGAGGATGACTGTCCGAAACTCGCACTGGAGCGCACGCTCAAGGTCGGCGACGGGCAGGTACGGCAGGTCGCAGAGGCCGTCTTGGCGGCCACGGCAGAGGAAGTACTCTTAGATCTCGCCTGCGTGATTCTTGGCTTCGGCGAAGATGAGGCGATGTTCTCGCCCCGCTGCGTGGCATCGACCGCAATGGAGCAGGCCACGCGCGAAGTGGTTATGGACGCGGTCGCGTTGTGCCCTTTTTGCACGAGCATCGAGCACCTGCTGGACCCGGTCGAACAGTTCCGGCGTGATGAGTGGTTCGTGGCGTCCTGGGTAGACGTGGCCTTTGAAGGTCACCATGCCGATGTAGTACGGGTCGCGGAGTACCTGGCCCAGCTGACTTCGTGACAACGGACGTTCGGGCCACTTCGACGATTTACGCGTCGTGAGCCCCTGTTCCGCGAGAAGTGCGGGCAAGCGCGACGCGATCGCCGCCATCTTCGACGCCACCCCGGCACCGAAGACTCCGCGAACGCCGCCGAAGCCCCAGGGGACCTGACGGCTCCACCTCACCCGGGCGGCTGGCTCGAGCAACGTCCACCCAGACGAAGCTCGCCGGCCGTCCGCCTCCCCTCGCCCCGCCCGATGAGCCCTTCTCGTTTGTGCTCTGCGATTCCACGAGAACCATCCGGTTCCCGGCCGCACGCACAAAGGAGGAACACCACCATGGTGCAAGGCATCATCATCCCGGCAGACAACACCGCACCACTCGCTGCCGCCAGGTTGGATTCGCTCGAGGACTACCCGCAGTCCGTCGGCGGCTGGTTCGAAGCGGTCGACATTCCCGACCTCAGCATCACGATGTACGTCAACGAAGAGGGACTTATCCGCGACCTGCCGTTCAATCGGCGCGCCGCGTTCCTGTCGAGGTTTCACGTCCTGCAAGCACGCGACGCCCGGCTCGTCGGAGACCTCGCAGTCGTTGGTCTAACCGACTACGAGGGCGAGAACAGGGAGCTGCCGAGCGAACTTGCGCGGCGACTGCTCGAGCCTGGCGTCTACCGCGTCCGCACCCGTGAGCATCCCGCGGGCAGGTGGCACGAGGAGCCGATCTACCGTGACGACGACCTCGAAACGGTCATTTGGGCAACACTCTTGCGTGAGACGTCGCCCGCTCTAGCGGTGCAGATTGAGCGCGTCGAGTGTGTCGGCGAGGAACATATCCAGCCTTGACGAGGGCGGTGGTCATTGTCGATGACCACCGCCTCTTCTATTCCGCGGCTTGAGCGACAAATCCGACTCTTCACGCCGTTGTTGCGGACACCCGCTTCGGTCGAATCAGGCGCCGCTTGGGGGCAACCCATAGCAGGACGAAGACGCTGTACGGCGTCTTGACGACGTCGAGCTGTACTGTCTGCTCTTGGAACGCCAGCCCGGTCATGGTCGTGGCCCTAAAGTCAGGCATGTCAAGTGAAGATACGAAGGAGTATCGGATCGGCGACATGATCGCTGGCCACTTGGGTCGACCGAAGCGGGTTTCCCACTGCTTCGAATAAACTACTTCTCGCCGTCGCCAAAGACGCTGTTGACCGTCGGCTGGTTTCGGATCGAAAACGACGAGTGCTACCGCGTTTTTATTTACTTCGGCGAATCGCCGTGCCGTGGCATGAAATGACGCGCCGTATCGATCTGACAGGAGTTGAACGGTGGCGAGCGACGTCTGATATTCGTTGGCTTCCGTGCCGAATCGATCAAGTTGGAACAGCAGTTCAGCTGCTCCTTGGTTGGCCTCCTGCTCGAATAGCTGCTTCACTGAAGGAGCCAGCGTCTCCATGTCATCGGCGAAAACTAGGTCTTGTTGATGGGGGAGGACGGCGTGCGTCGTCTCGTGAAGCATCACGAAACGACGCCTGCTTTCGCGGTCGACTTGCGGGTTGACATGGACAAGTCGCTCGCGTCGATCCAGCGCGCCTTGCACCTTCTGGAGAACACCCCGCATCTTTGCTCGCAGGTAGGCGGGCATCAGCTTGAGAGCCGACTGGTCTAGAGGGTTCTCTCGGGACACGGTCAGCTTTGCCGCTGCGACTATGTCCTCGACGGGAGTTGGGAATCGGCCGTACGCTTCCGCGGTCAAGAGGAGACGATCGACCTGGCGTCGTATCTCCTTGCCTGATTCAAGATCGCGGAGCATCTATTCATCGGCCCTTCTGGCTTCGATAGACCTTGAGGTAGGCGGCAAGCGCTTGCGCCTCGTCGTCGGTCATATCGGTTGACTTCAGTGCGTTGGCGAGCACGCTATCAGTGCGCTCACTCTTTTCAGGGACGACGTAGTTGGCGGCTCGCATCAGATCGAGGTATTCCGCGCCGAGGGTGTCCGCGAGCCGCCTCAGGATGTGCGGCGACGGTGCGGCCACGTCATCTCGTTCGAGCTTCTGTAGGTATGCCGTACTGATGTCCGCGGCATCGGCCACGCTCTTGAGGGAGCGCTGCGCGAGGTCGCGTAGGAGGCGGAGCGTCTGACCGAGGGATGACTGGACGGATCGAGTGTCGGACATGTACACCATAGTAGTTCCAATCCACCGCAGTTGACAGAGTGACCGGCGGACGTATACTATCGTGTACGTCCAGCACCAAAGTATGAACGCGGTCGACCGAGACCCGTTCCAACCCGAGAAGGGAATTCACATGACCCCCTCCAGCAAGATCGCGGTCCACATCGACGGCGAGCGTTTTGAGGCAACGGCAGGACGAATGAGCGGCGAGCAGCTGCGCGCTCTCGTTCACCCTCGCCCCGTGAACCTCTGGCTCGACGTCGATGACGCTCAGGATCGGCTCATCGCGCCCGAACAGATCGTCGACGTGTTCGACGGAGCTCGGTTCTTCTCCGATCGCCCCCGCACGATCTACATCAACAAGCTGCCGTTCATCGTCAACTCGGCGGTCATCTCCGAGGCCGAGCTGCGCGCCCTTCCCACCCCGCCGCTCCCTACCGACCAGCGAATCTGGAAGGACGTTGACGACGACCTTGACGATCCCATCGACCGTGACGAACTCATCCGTGTCGTCGATGGCGATCGCTTCTTCAGCAAGCCTCGCCCGGCTCGCACGACGCACATCATTGTCAACCTGCGCAAGCATGCGGTGTCCGGGCGGACAGTGACCTACGAGCAGATCGTCGACCTCGCTTTCCCTGAGGGATCGCCCGCACCCGGCGCGAACATCATTTACACGGTTACCTACACCAAGGCCGCGGGGGACAAGCCCCAAGGAACTCTCGCGCCGTTTGGCGTCGTGACGATCAAGGAAGGGACGGTGTTCAATGTCCGACTCACTGATAAGTCGTAGCGAGGACCTGCGTCGCCTTCGCGACGAGGGCTTCGAGCTGGCGATCGTGAACTCGCAGCTTGTCATCTCGCACGTACCGTACGTAACCGCCAATCGAACCGTCGAGTACGGCACGCTCGTGTCGGAGCTGACTTTGGCTGGCGACGTGACCACTACGCCGTCGACTCACGTAGTGCGCTTTGCGGGGCAGATGCCGTGTGACGCGGAGGGACGTCCGCTTGAGAAGCTGGTGTTGGGCAGCGATCAACTGCAGGTGGCTGAGGGCATCACCACGTCCTACATGTTCTCCAGCAAGCCGGTTCCGCCCCTGTTCTACACCGACTACCACGACAAGATGACCACGTATGCGGCCGCGCTGTCCGGCCATGCCGAGTCTCTTGTCCCCACTGCCACGGCCCGCACCTACCGACCCATCCCCGCAACCGTCGAGGGTGTGTTCGAGTACTTGGACACGGCCACCTCGCGGTCCGGCACGACGGCCGTCGGAGAGTGCCTACGCTCGCGCTCTGTGGGCATCATTGGATTGGGTGGCACGGGTGCATACATCCTCGACTTCCTGGCCAAGACACCAGCGGAGGAAATCCACCTGTTCGACCCGGACCGGTTTCTTCAGCACAACGCGTTCCGAGCCCCGGGCGCGGCCACGCTGGACCAGCTACGAGAGCAGTCCCTCAAGGTCACCTATTTCGTGGACCGCTACCGGTCGATGCACCGCGCGATAGTTCCGCATCCCGTGGCAATCGAGGAGCACAACCTTGGCCTTCTTGATGACATGTCATTCGTGTTCATTGCGATCGATCATGGCCCTGCGAAGCGTCCGATTATGGAGCATCTGGAGCAACGCGGTATTCCATTCATCGATGTCGGCATGGGCGTATCCGTCGAGGAAGGACGAGTCGCCGGGCTCGTTCGCGCGACCCTCAGCACGGACCGTCCGGGCAGTCGGGAAGCCGCACGGGCCAGGATCTCCACCGAAGATGTCGCCCTCGGTGAGTACAACACCAACATTCAGATCGCCGAGCTCAACGCCCTGAACGCCGCCACGGCGGTGATCATGTACAAGAAGCAGATCGGCTTCTACGCCGACACAGGTGGCGCGCACTTTTCCACGTACATCGTCGACTCAAATGACAACATTAACGAGGACGGGACAGAGTGAAGATAAAGTTCGACGTTGCTTACATCGAGGAGGCCCCCGCGATACTGGAGGAACGAGTTCTCTACGTGTCACTTACCTACGCGACGGTCGTCCACCTCTGCGCCTGCGGTTGCGGTTCCGAGGTCGTCACACCCTTAGCAAAATCTGAGTGGCGTCTGTCCTTCGATGGCCAGGTGTCGCTCAGCCCATCCATCGGGAACTGGCGGCTACCCTGCCGCTCCCACTACTACATCGTCGGAAACGAAGTCCGTTGGGTACGAAGCGAGATCTCGACTCGTCCAGCGCGGCGAGACGAGGTAACGCGATGCGCGGAGCCCACGCGGCCACAGTTCGCAGGCGCGTTGGGCCGGATCTGGCGGAGGTGGCGTACCGATCGCGCTCGGGGCGCGCAGAGCACACCTAGTGAGCCTCGTGAGTCATGATGTACAGGATGTGAATAGCATCGCGCCAACTCAGCCAACGCACGGAGTGATGGTTATGGATGTTCCCACGAACGCGGCCCTAGGCTTGGAAGGCATGGTTCTCCCCAACGGATGGGTGGTGGGACAGTTACGTGTTCCTGATCCAGAAGCCACCGGAGGCGTCTTCAGTGTCTCCTACCCGGTCCATAAGCTCGACGGGACCCAAGGCTTCCTGAAGGTGTTGAATCTGAGCCGCGCTTTTGCCGTCCCAAATTTTCTCGATGAGTTGCAGTCGCTCACCACGCAATTTCGTGCCGAACGAGATCTGTGCGTTATGTGCGGTGAACGACGGTTGGCAAATGTAGTGGTCGCGATCGATCATGGCGAGATACGATTGCCCGAGTATGCCCTCGGGGCAGTCTCTTACATCGTTTTTGAGCTCGCCACCCATGACGTGCGGAAGGCGCTGGCCGTTTCGCAAGGTGTGGATGACGTGATCAAGCTCGAGTATCTTCACAGTGTCGCTCTGGGGCTTCGCCAACTCCATAGTATTCGAGTCTCGCATCAGGACCTAAAGCCGTCCAACTTTTTAGTTTTTCCCGATCTGCCAAACGGTCGCGCGACCGGGAAGCTCGGTGATTTGGGTCGGGCGTTCCGTGCAGACTCGCCAAGTGTGCTCGATGACCTCGCTACCCCCGGTGACTCGAGCTACGCCCCGCCGGAGCAGCTTTATGGCCACATCTATCAGGACGAAGGAACTCGACGATACGCGGCGGATATTTATCAGATGGGGAGCTTGGCAGTATTCATGTTCACTGGTCGCACAATGAATGCATGGCTTGCAAGCAAACTCGAGCCTTCTCATCATTGGGCTAAATGGGGGGATAGCTACTCGGCCGTTTTGCCGTACCTCGAGGACGCGTACGGAGAAGTTCTTGACGATGTTGAGTCTTCGCGCCCCGGGGGAAGCGGCAGGCAATTTAGAGAGCTCGTTACCTACCTGTGCGAGCCGGATGCGGAGAGGCGAGGGCACCCCGCTTCCAGGCGTCAAAGGCATGGGAATCCATATGCGCTGGATCGAGTCATTACTTCGATTGATTTGCTTGCGCGGAGATTGAGTCGAGGCATAACGATATGAGTGGCAGCCCGTTGAGCGAGGAGCGTCAAGTCGTTCCGCGATGGAGATCCTTCCGGCGTGCGCGGTTCGGAGGAGATCTCAACTCCCTTCGCGCGTCTTCTAGGCAGCCGTCTGCTGATCTGGGAATTTTGCGTGCTGAAGCGGCCGAGAGCACGAATGAATGGGTCGTTGCCGACTTTCTGGGCGCGCTTGTAGCGTCAGGCGAATTATCCGAAGAGGCGAAGTCCGTTGCTGACCGCTTATCCAGTTTCGCTTCGGACCCGATTATCCGGGTCTGGGCCTCAAGCTGGCGCACACCCGAGGGAGACGCGGGGGCGGAAGCTATACGTGAGGACCTGGCAACCAGGCGCGCCCGCGCTGCAATACCTCGGCTTCGTCGCAAAGTGATCGAAAGGCCGCGTGATGCAGTCCCCCGGGTTGACCTCGCTCTCGCGCACCTCGTTCTCGGCAATCGAGATAGTTCGCGTAAGCAGATCACCCTCGCGCTTCAGCTCCGACCCGAAAGCCGGTTTGTTGTGCGCGGGGCGGCAACACTCTTCGCGACACTAAATGAACCTGATTTCGGATACTGGGCCCTCACCGCGACAGATCTTCACCTCCGGGACCCGTGGGTGATGGCGTCTGCGCTGGCGCTCGCAGATCTCGCTGACAGGCGTGCAGACGTCCGTGCGGCGCGGCAGCTTCTGTCGCTGGGGAACTTCGCGCCGGCGGACACGTCTGAACTCTCCAGCGAGCTCGCTACTCTCGAGATGTTCTCGGGTAAGAAGGCGCGAGCGCGCCAGCTTTTTGTCACCTCGTTGCTCCAGCCGAATGAGAACACTCTTGCGCAGGCGCGATGGGCGGAGGACGAGTACCGACTTGATCTCGATTTGCAACGAAACGTCATCGACGAGGCGTACGAGGCTAAGTTGCGAAGTGATGCCAAGGCGGGGCTATGGAGCGACGCCTACGTAGCTGGTGTTCTGTGGCAGCAGGATCAGTCGTTCTCGCAAGCGGCTGCGCTGTCGACGTCCTTTGTCGCATCCGTGGGACTGGAGGACTACAACGCGGCACTCGGCGCAGCGGAGATTGGACTGATGTCGAGTCCTCACGATGGGGGTCTTCGCAACAACGCGGCATTCGCGGCCGCGCAGCTCGGACGTCTCGCAGAAGCTGAGGCGCACCTTGCTGCGGCGACGGTCGATAATGACGCCGACCAGGTGCATACCGTGGAAGCGACCCGAGGTCTGATTTCGTTTCGTCGAGGCGATGCGGAGACCGGGCGCCATCTTTATCGGTCGGCGTTGGATGGATTTCGGTCGCTTCGGCTGCCATATCAGGGAGTCATGGCGCTCCTCCATTGGGCAATGGAAGAGGAGCGGGTTGGCTCCGTACATGCGCGCGAGCTGCTGGAAGCGGCGCAGCAAGTTGTCGATCGCTACCCCACGGCTGAAGGCGCGCTATTGCTGCAGCGACTCAAGTCGAGAATGGAGGCGCACTCGTTGAAAGTGGATACCGTGCCTGGCACGTAGGTGTCCTTCTGCCGCCGACATCGCTCTGCCGGAAGCTTCGGGCGGAGAGTCCTTAGCGGTTTTTCCCGCCGCGGGGTCTTCGTTCAATACCCGCTCGAACGAAGGCTTGACGGACACTGTTGTAGCTGACGTCGAAGTATTCCGCGATAACCTCGAGTGACTTGCCCTTCTTATAAAGAGCAGTAGCTTCACGGACCTGGCTGTCACTGAGCGGCTGGCAACGGAGCTGGACACCCTCATCGCGCAGAAGCTTTAGCAGGCCGCCCTTCAAGAGGGTGTGCTCCACACAGAGGGAAGGGGTCGTCGCGCCGGACCGATACTTCGCGACGATCTCAGCGATGACGGCCGGATCGAGCCTACGGCGTAAGAGTCGAGGCGACGGCTCTGGGGGTGAGTTTGAGGCAGACGAATTCGGTACTAGACCAGCCAATTTCTGCAGTTCCGCCAGGGGTGGTGGTAGGAGCGCCGAATCATTCGAGTAGCTGTGTACTGGCTCTACAGGTTCCGCAGATCAGCCCCGGTTTTCGCCGGGGCTTCTGTCTTTCCCGGGCGCGAATCCTCCGCGAGCGAGGCAGCGCCCTTATCGAGGCGCCAACCGAGCCGGTCGCCTCCCCGCTCCGAGCCCGCGCGGGATTATGCTCGCCCCATGCTGATCGCCGCCGAGCACGGTCGCGGGTCTCGTCCCGCACCGATCTTCGGCGATCACTCCTACCGTTCCGAGCTTTATCAGTGAGCCGGGTGCCGTCCCCCGTCACCCCCTCTCACTGATCGGAACACCCATGACCATCCGCACCTATCCGACCCCTCCCGCGCCCGGAATCGACTGGGCCGCCGCGCACATGCCCCTCACCCGCGAGGCCGTCCGAGAGCTCGGCTCCGTCTTCAACGGGCTGCGCATCGCGATGTGCCTCCACATCGAACCGAAGACGGCTGTCCTCGTGCGCCTGCTCGCCGAGGCGGGAGCCGAGGTCTCGCTGACCGGTTCGCCCGGCACGACCCGCGAAGACACGGCCGCCGATCTGCGTGAGCGGGGCGTCGCCGTCCACGCCGCGCGCGATGACGATGCGCCCCGCGTCGCCGCGGTACTCGCGAGCGACCCCCATCTCATCCTCGACAACGGGGGAGACCTGTTCCGGGGCGTCCTCGACGGTCATCCCGCCCCGCACCTGCGCGGCGGCACTGAGGAGACGACGACGGGTGGCATCGTCCTGCGTCGACGCGCGGCCGAGGTGCGGCATCCGATCGTCGTCATCAACGACAGTCCGCTCAAACTGCTCGTCGAGAACCGCTTCGGGGTCGGGCAGTCGGTGGTGCAGGCGTTCATGAACGCGACGAATCTCATGATCCCCGGCTCCCGCGCCACGGTGGTCGGCTTCGGCCCCTGCGGGCGGGGAACCGCGCACACCCTGCGCCAGCTCGGAGCGGTGGTCACCGTGGCCGACATCGACCCCTACCGCGCTCTCGAGGCTTCGCTCGAGGGGTTCATCGTCGCGGATCTCGACGAGGCCCTGGAGCGCGCGCGTCTCGTGTTCCTCGCGACGGGGGCGCCGAAGGTGCTCGGCGCCGCGCAGATCGACCGGCTCGCGCACGGCGCGATCATCGCCGGCGTCGGCCACCACCCGTGGGAGATGGACCTCGAGGCCCTGGGGCAGCCCGCCGTCGCCGAGGGGTTCCACGCCTCGTACGATCTCGCGGGAGGTCGCACGGTGCACGTGATCGCCGACACGAACATGGTCAACCTGGTCGCCGGGTTGGGCAATCCGATCGAGGCGATGGACCTCGGCCTGACGCTGCAGGCGCGTTCGCTGGCCGCCGCCGCGCGCGGCGAGGTCGACCGCGGGGTGCACCCCGTTCCGGATGCCGTGGACCGCAGCGTCGCGGCGGCCTTCCTGCGTCAGCGGACGGCGGGCTGAGGCAGGTCGCCGCTCAGCCGCCACTCACGATCCGCACGTTCCCGTGGCAGTGCGCGCGGATCGTGGGGCGGCGGATGCCGCGACGCCGGGTCGCGGCATCCGCCCCCTCACTTCATGGTGTCAAGGATCCCCACCAGGTCGTCGAACGTCGTGCGGGGGTTGAGGATCGCGAAGCGCGCGTTCACGCGACCGGCGTGGCTCGACGGGGTGACGAAGGCGTGCTGCCCGTCGAGCAGCTGCGCCGACCAGCGGTCGTAGTCCGCTTTCTCCCAGCCGACGCGCTCGAAGACCACGACCCCCAGCTGAGGACGGCGGACGAGCGTGAGCTCGGGGCGGTCGTCGATCTCGTCCGCGATGCGCTCGGCGAGGTCGATCGCGGCGGTGATGGCCTCGCGGTAGACGGCGGCGCCGTAGGTGGCGAGCGAGAACCACAGCGGCAGGCCGCGCGCGCGTCGGGTGAGGTGAGCGGCGAAGTCCGAGGGGCTCCAGTCGCTCGTCTCGGTGAGCGTGTCGAGGTACTCGGCGTGCTGCGTGTGGGCGCGGCGTCCGAGCTCGGGGTCGCGGTAGATGAGCGCGCAGGCGTCGAACGGGGCGAACAGCCACTTGTGCGGATCGACGACGAGGGAGTCGGCGTGCTCGACGCCGGCGAAGCGGTGCCGCGCGCGCGGCGAGAGCATGCCGGTGAGCCCGTACGCGCCGTCGACGTGCAGCCACGCCTCGGTGCCCTCGAGGGCGCGGGCGATGTCGGCGATGTCGTCGACGATGCCGAAGTTGGTGGAGCCGGCGGTGGCGACCACGGCGAAGACGCTGTCGCCGTGCTCGTCGAGGGCCGCGCGCACGGCGGCACCGCGCAGCACGCCGTCGTCGCCCACGGGCACGCCCACGACCTCGACGTCCATGACGCGGGCGGCCGACGCGATCGACGAGTGCGCCTCGACGCTGCAGACGACGCGCCAGGCGTCGGGGCGGGGCTTGCCGGCATCCGCGAACCGGTCCCGGGCGGCCTCGCGCGCGGCGACGAGCGCCGAGAGGTTGCCCAGCGTGCCGCCCTGCACGAAGACGCCTCCGGCACCGGCGGGGAGTCCGAACTCGGCGGCGAGCCAGCGCAGCACCTCGTTCTCGGCGTGCACCGCTCCCGCTCCCTCGAGCCACGAGCCGCCGTAGAGGGCGCTGGCGGAGACGACGAGATCGAAGGCCGCGGCCGCCTTGGTGGGGGCGCTGGGGATGAACGACAGGTAGCGGGGGTCGTCGGTCGTGATGCACGCGGGGGCGAGCACGTGCTCGAAGATCCCGAGCGCCTTGCGCGCGCCGATGCCGTTCTCGTCGATGGTGCGACCCGCGAGGCGGCGCAGTTCGGCGGCCGGCAGCGGCTTGTCGAGCGGGGTGTCCTCCGAGGTGAGGCGACCCCGCGAGTACTCGAGCACCATGTCGACGATGGCGCGGGTCTCGTCGCTGACCTCGTGCATGCGCGCGGCGGGGGAGTGGGTCATCGAAACCTCCGGGATCAGGATGCCGATCGCGGCCGCGACGGGAGGCGGCGTCGGCGTCGACAGGGGTGGGGGAGCGCGGGGCGGGTGGCGATCGGCTCGTGGGAGTCAGCTTATTCGCCGCCGTCGCCGACGGCGCGACGAGGCCTGCAGGGGAGGACCGGGTGCGGCCTCGGGCAGCGGGGATCGTCTCGCCCGGGCCTCGCGGCACCGGCTCACGCCGCGGTGAGCTGTGGCGCGACGCGGGTGATGCGCGTGCGGAGCTCGGCGACGGTGCGGTCGAATTCCTCGGCGTTGCCGATCTGCGCGGGATCGCGGATCGACCAGTGCACGTCGTCGCGACCGCCGAGGGTCTCGTGCGCGTGATCGCACACACTGATGATGAAATCCCCGGGCCGGACGACCTCGTCGAGCGACCGGGGTCGGGCCGTGTCGTCGAGGTGCAGACCGTGCCGGGCCGCGGCGGCGATGGCGCCGGCGTGCACGTGCGCGCCGGGGTCGGTCCCGGCCGACTCCGCCGGGATCGCGCTGTGGGCGTCCCAGATGGCGCGGGCCAATTGCGACCGGGCGGAATTCGCCGTGCAGACGAAGAGCACGCGGCCCTCGACCTTGCGCGGGGCGAGGGTGAGGTCGGTGAACGCCTCGGGAACCAGCTGCAGGTAGCTGCGGCGGCCGTCCGACTCTGATCGCACGCGCCGGGCGATCCCGCGGTCTTCGAGCACGTTGGCGTGGAAGGCGACCAGGTTCGACTTCATCCCGAGCACGGAGGCAATTTCGCTCGACGACATGTCGCCCATCGCGAGCAGGTCGACGATGCGCAGGCGTCCGGGGTCTCCGAGGGCGGCGAACGCCTCGGCGCGTCGGTGAAGGTCGCTCATTATGCCCCCGTCCGCTCGATCTGTCATCCGTCAGCGGAAATCGCTATTGCTCAGTAAAGTTTGAGCGACCGCAACGGGCGGGCGCCCCCCAATAGTGCGCCCGTTGCGGTCTCTCACAGCTCCGGGCTAGAGGAGTTTCTCATGCGGCAGCGGCTCATCGGGTGCCGGATCACGGCGTGTGTCGGGAGCCCGCGATGACGGCGGCCGTCCCCCGGGAGGGTGGGCGACGAGCACTCCGGGCGCAGCGCGTGCCGGATGCCACGGCGCCCTCCGTGCCGGACCTGGGCGCGGTCTTCGCCGGTCGCTACCGCCTCCTGCAGCCGCTGGGTCGCCGGGGGACGGAGGGCCACGTCTTCCGCGCGCGCGACGACATCCTCGCGCGAGACGTCGTGCTGAAGGTCTTTCCCCTCGAACCGGCGGCCGACAGCGAGCCGCCGCGTCGTCTCGAGGGGGCCCGCGTTCTCGCCGCCCTCGACCACCCGTCGCTCGTCACCCTCTACGACGCGCAGCTCGCGCGCGACGGCCGCGGCTACCTCGTGACGGAGTTCATCGACGGACCCACGTTGCGCGAGCGCCTCGACAGCGAGGGACCACTCTCGTCGCCGTCGGCGGCCGCGCTGGTCGAGGACCTGGCGCGCGGACTCGCCGCCGTGCACGCGGTGGGCATCGTCCACCACCACCTCACGTCGTCGCATATCGTGCTGCGCCCCGTACGTCATCCGAATCGCCCGTTCGTGGGGATCCTGGCCGACTTCGGGGTGGCCCACCTGCTCGCCGGCGGCGCGGGCACGGCCGCCGGAGACACCGTCGCGGAGGACGAGGACTACCTGCCTCCCGAGCAGCTGCGCGGAGACCTGCCCGGCGCCGCGGCAGACGTCTACGCCCTGGGCCTTCTCGCCGTCGAGGCTCTGACGGGCGAGAGTCCGGTGCTCGGCGGAGAGGTGCAGCACATCGTCCTCGCCCCGCTCGACTTCGACCCCGTCATCCCCTCGCGTTTCGGCTACGGGTGGGAAGTCCTGCTGACCGCGATGACCGACCCCGACCCCGACCGTCGGCCCTCGGCCGGGGAGGTCGCCGCCGTCGCGGCCGAACTGCGGCAGGGGGCCGAGAGCCGCGACGTGGTCCTGGACCCGGATGCCCCGCTCGAGTCGGAGTCCGAGCCGGTATCCGCTCTCCACGCCGTCGCCCAGTCGCGCGAATCGGCGACGCGTCGGCGGCGTCCGCCCATCTGGGCGTGGGTCAGGCACGCGCGATGACCGCCTCCGGGCGGGTGGACCTGGCAATCACCTGACCTTCCCCTCCGCGTGTTCGTCGCAAACCGCGTGTTTCCGCATATTCGGAGGAGAGAACATACGTCGTGGCGCATATGCGCCCCGTAACGTCGACACCAGTCCTCGGCATCCGCCTTTGGCTTTCGGCCTACGCGGTCACCCCGAACCGAGGAGCATCCCATGGCTGCACCCGTCATCGAGTCCCGGATGGGGCCGATCCGCCAGACGTACAAGGGGACCACCGAGTTTCCCCCGATGGCCAAGGCCTACACCGAGCTGTCGCAGGTCGTGCGCGAGACGGGACTGCTCACGCGGGCCCGCCGCTTCTACGCCCTGGTCGGCGCGGTCCTCGCCCTCGGCTTCGGCGGCGCGATCACCGGATTCGTGCTCCTCGGCGACAGCTGGTTCCAGCTGCTCATCGCCGCAGCGCTCGGCATCCTGTTCACGCAGGTCGCGTTCCTCGCCCACGAAGCGGCGCACAAGCAGATCTTCGCCTCGGGCAAGGCCAACGAGCGTCTCGCCCTGTGGCTCGCCTCAGGCGTCGTGGGCATGAGCGTGTCGTGGTGGAGTGCGAAGCACACCCGCCACCACGCCAACCCGAACCGCGTGGGCAAAGACCCCGACATCGAGATCGACACGATCTCCTTCCTCGACGTCGACGCCGCCAAGGCGCGCGGCCTGCAGCGGTGGATCACGCAGCGTCAGGGGTGGGCGTTCTTCCCCCTGCTCACGCTCGAGGGTGCCAACCTGCACGTCATCGGGCTGCGTCACCTGCTCTCCCGCGAGCCGGTCAAGGGTCGCTGGACCGAGCTGTCGCTCATCGCCCTGCGCTTCGCGATCTTCGTCGCCCCTGTCTTCGTCTTCCTGCCCCTCGGCATGGCCTTCGCCTTCCTGGGTGTGCAGCTCGCCGTGTTCGGCGTCTACATGGGCGCCTCGTTCGCCCCGAACCACAAGGGCATGGCCGTCATCGCCCCGGATGCCAAGCTCGACTTCTTCAGCAAGCAGGTGCGCACCTCACGCAACATCACCGGCGGCTGGTGGGCGACCTGGCTCATGGGCGGCCTGAACTACCAGATCGAGCACCACCTGTTCCCCAACATGCCGCGCCCGCACCTCAGCAAGGCCCGCGCCATCGTCAAGGAGCACAGCGCCACGCTGAACGTGCCCTACGTCGAGACGACGCTGCTGCAGTCGTACGGCATCGTCATCCGGTACCTCAACCGCGTGGGCCTGGCCGCCCGCGACCCGTTCGAGTGCCCGATGACCTCGGCGGCCGCGCGCGCCTGACCGCGGCACCGACCCTTCCGACGGCCCCGGCCGGCGTCCTCACGCCGACCGGGGCCGCGGTGCGTCCGCGGGTGAAGGGGACGTAGCCTGGAGTGACAACCCGGGAGGTCTGGATGACGCACCGACGGATCTGCGCGTCGACGGGCCCGACCCGACGTCGGACCGGTCGACGACTCTGACCGATGGACGCTTCCCCCGATCCGCGCCGGTGGCGCGCGCTCTCCGTCCTGCTGATGGGGCAGTTCGCCTCGCTCCTCGACCTCAGTGTCACCAATGTCGCCCTCCCCTCGATCGGTCGATCGACGGGCGCCGGAGCGAGCGAGTTGCAGTGGGTGATCACGGGCTACGTCCTGGCCTTCGGGCTCGTGCCGGTGATCGGCGGCCGGCTCGGCGACGGTCGCGGACGCAGACGCATGTTCGTCGTGTCGATGCTCGGCTTCGTGGTCGCCAGTGCCGCGGTGGGTCTCGCCCCGACCCCCGAGGTGCTCATCGCCGCCCGCGTGGTGCAGGGGATCTTCGGCGGCATGATCGGGCCGCAGGTGTCGGGCTTCATCCAGAACGCGTTCCCTCCGCTCGAGCGGGGCAAGGCGTTCGGGCGGCTCGGTCTCACCGTGGGTGCCGGCACCGCGCTGGGCCCCGTCGTGGCGGGACTGCTGATCGCGGTGGGCGGCGACGTCGACGGCTGGCGTCTGGTGTTCTTCATCAACGTCCCGATCGGGATCGCTGCGGTGCTGCTCGCGCGCCGGTGGGTCGCGGCCGACGCTCCCGTCGCACACGGAGCGGGGCGTCGGCTCGACCTGCTCGGCGTCGTCCTGCTCGGGGCGGGGCTGCTGTGCCTGCTGTTCCCGATCGTCGAGACCGGTCAGGCCGGTGGACCCGTGACGCTCCTGCTCCTCATCCCCGCGGCCGGGCTCCTCACCGCCTTCATCCGGCACGAAGCCCGTCTGACGCGAGAGGATGCCGCGCCCCTGGTGGATCTGCGCCTGTTCCGCACGCGATCGTTCGTCATCGGGGTGGTGTTCGCGGTGGTGTTCTTCTGCAGCAACACCGGAATCCCCCTCGTGCTCGCGCTCTACTACCAGGACGGCCTCGGCTTCACGGCCTTGCAGTCGGCACTGGGGGTCACCGCCTACGCCGTGGGCACGGTCTTCGGCGCCCCCATCGCCGGCCGTTTCGTGTCGCGCGTCGGTCGGCCGCTGCTGCTGGGCGCGGTGTCGGTCTTCACGCTCGTCACGATCGTCCTCGGCCTCGTCGTCCGGGTCGCGCCCGAGGCCACCGATCCGACGAGCGTGATCCTGCGCCTGTGCCTGCCGTTGTTCGTCCTCGGCGTCGCCGGCGGGTCGATCGTGACGCCGAATCAGACGCTGACCCTCGCCGAAGTCGACCCCGCGCGCGGCGGCGTCGCCGGCGGGGTCGTGCAGACCGCGCAGCGGGTGGGGGCCTCGATCGGTCAGACGGTGCTCGGCACGAGCTTCGTCCTCGTGCTGGCGGGAACCGCGCGCGCGGCCGAGCCGGGTTCACCCGCGCCCGACCCGAGTGCCTTCGCCGACGCCCTCACGGTGGCGCTCGCGGTGTCGGTCGTCTTCTCGGCGACCGCCGCCGTCCTCAGCGGCGTCGAGGTGCGACGCTCGCGGACGCGGTAGCGTTCAGCCCTCGTCGTCCCAGCGCGACCGGGGGCGTTCATCGTCGTCCCAGCGAGAGCGGGGGCGGTCGTCGTCGTCCTCGTCGCTGCGCGCGACACGTCGCGGTTCCGGCCACTCCAGCTGGAATCCGCACTCCCGGCACGCGTCGGCATCCTCGCCCTCGTCGAACAGCGGGTGCATCGTGATGCCGCAGGCCGGGCAGATCGGCTGGCGGTCGTCGGCGGTGGTCTCGAGGAAGGTCATGGCGCGTCGCTTTCGGATGCACCGCCGACACCCGTCGACGGCGGACCTTGGAGGCAACAGGCGCCGGCGCCCCCATGTTCCCGTCCCGCTACCGTCCGTCCCCGCTACCGTCGGATCATGAGCGTTCCCGTTCCCCTCGGCCTCGGCCTCGCCGCCGTCGGCCGCCCCGCCTACATCACCACCGCGCGCGACGCCGACCTGGGCGACCCCGACGAACGGTCGATCGACGCCCTGCGCACGCGCGCGCATGAGCTGCTCGACGAGGCGTGGGGACTCGGCATCCGGTACGTCGACGCGGCGCGGTCCTACGGTCTCGCCGAGGAGTTCCTCGGATCGTGGCTCACCGCCCACCCCGAGCGCCGCGCGCAGCTCACGATCGGCTCGAAGTGGGGCTACG
Organism: Microbacterium phycohabitans; assembly: GCF_032464935.1. Taxonomy (NCBI): domain Bacteria; kingdom Bacillati; phylum Actinomycetota; class Actinomycetes; order Micrococcales; family Microbacteriaceae; genus Microbacterium; species Microbacterium phycohabitans. Next base: position 47,548 of record NZ_JAWDIT010000005.1, on the reverse strand, counting down.
CCTACGTCGGCGACTGGAAGATGGATGCCACGGTCCACGAGCGCAAGGAGCACTCGGCCGCGATGTTCAACCGGCAGTGGCCCGAGACACTTTCGGCGCTCGGTACGGCACCGGATCTGTACCTGATCCACTCCGTCACTCCCGAGAGCCCGGTGCTGGCGGATGCCGAGGTGCTCGAGCGGATGCGCCGGCTGCGCGGTGAGGGGGTGCGCGTCGGGCTGTCGACGAGCGGACCGCGGCAGGGCGACGTGCTGCGCGCCGCGCTGACGCTCGCGGACACGCCCTTCTCCGCCGTGCAGTCGACCTGGAACCTGCGCGAGGTCTCGGCAGGCGACGCGCTCGCCGCGGCGCACGACGCCGGTTGGACGGTGGTGCTCAAGGAGGTGCTCGCCAACGGCGCTCTCGCGGCGGCCGAACCGGACGACGACCTCGAGCGGGCGGCATCCGGGGTCGATGCTGATGTCTTCGCGATCGGGGTCGCGCGGGCGCGGAGCTTCGCCGATGTCGTGCTGATCGGCGCGACCACGCGTGAACACCTGCGGCGCGGCGCCGGAGCGCCGGCCCGGTCGATCGAGAGGGCCGAGCTCGATGCGCTGGCCGTCGACCCGGAGGTCTACTGGAGGGAACGCGCGGAGCGCCCCTGGCGCTGACGCCGCGGGCTCACGACACGCAGCGCACGTCGGCGACCGCGCCCGAGACGTTCGCCGACGACCCCGCGATCGCCGTCGCCAGCACCGATCCCGAGGACGAGCGCGCCTGCGCGTAACCCGCCGAACGGGCATTGGCGATCGAACGCACGGTGATACCCGGCGCATAGGTGCCGCACGTCGACCACGACACGCGGGTTCCCGACAGGCCCGAGCCGCTGAACGCGCACACGTTGCCGGTCGCGCAACTGCCCACGGCCTTGTTGTCCTCGGCGGGCACGTCGATGCTCATCCCGAGCTCGGGCCACACCGCATGGCGGGCGTCGATGACCACGCCGCCGGGGACCTCGGCGAGGGCCGCGGCGACGTCGGGGTGCAGCTCGGCGGACGGATCGTCGGTGCGGCTCATCGGGGGGCATCCTCTCTGTCCTGCGCGTCCCACAGGGCGTATTCGGTCAGCGACCCGGCGGGCAGGTCGAGGTCGGTGTTCGCATCGATCAACGCCGACTCGAACCCGACGATGCGCCCGGTCTCGGTCGACAGCAGGAGAGTCACCTCGGTATTGGCGGTCACCGAGGGGATGCCCGCCAGGCCCACGACCGCGCGACCGAGACGGTCCTCGGTCGTCCCGAGAGCCCGCAGGCCGGGGGAGGCGGCGACGACGTCGAGGAGCGCGGACTGCTGGGCGTTGCTGAGCGTCCATTCGCCCTGCACGCTGCGCACACCGACCAGGGCGTCACCGGCGTTCAGGGCCTCGGTCGCGCCGGTGGCCGTCGTCAGGAGCGCGCGCATGGCCTCGGCCGACGCATCCGGCGGCGCCGGCGACAGCGGCCGGAACTGATTGCGTACGTAGCGCATCTCGCCGACGACCGTCCCGGGGGCGGGGTCGACGTTCGGCACGGTGTCGCCGTCGGCGTTCGTGGCCTCGGCCGCGGTGGTCACCACCGATCCGGAGAAGTCCTCGTTCCACCGCAGGTCCACCCATTCGCGCCGGAACACCGTCGCCTCGGCCCCGTCGGGTGAGGCGCTGAAGTACCAGCCGAGCGACAGGGAGCGGCGCTCCGCTGCCACGTCGCCCTCTCCGGCGGCGAGCCGTTCCTGCGCCTGCGCGATCACCTCCGCGGCACCGGTTCCGCTGGGCACGGCGGTGTAGACGAGGGGCTTGGGGGTGAGGGCGGATGCCGAGGTCCCCGGCATCCACAGGACTCCCGTGACGATGGTCAGGATCACGACGACGGCGGCGGCCGCCGAGGTCCACGCCAGGGCGGGGCGGCGACGCCGGACGGGCGGACGGTCGAGGATCTGCCGCAGCCGGCGTTCGGCGTCGAGGGGGAGGGGCGCGTCGAGCGGGGTCTCGGCGGGGTCCATCCGGCGCAGCGCGCGCGCGAGGTCATCGTCGGTCATCGCTCACCCCCTCCGCGTGGACGACGGCGCCGTCGAGCAGCGGTCGCAGACGCGCCCGCGCGCGATTGAGTCGCGTCCACACCGCGCCGGTGTTCATCTCCATGACCAGGGCCACCTCGGCGGCCGACAGCTCCTCCCAGTATGTGAGCCAGAGGATCTCGCGTTCGCGCTCGGGAAGATTGCGGATCGCGTCGACGAGGCGTTGCGCCATCGCGGGTTCGGCTTCGCTCGCCAGAGCGCGCACGTGGTCTTCGATGTGCGTCCACAATGCCCCCTCCCGGTCGCGTCGCCGATATTCGTTCGCGATGAGGTTGCGCGCGGTGCGGTACAACCACGGCAATCCGAATGGATCACGCGGATCGCGTTTGCGCCACGCGATCTCGAAGCAGTCCATCGTGAGGTCGGCGGCGGCCTCGCGATCCGATACGCGCCGTTCGATGAACCGCCGAACGGCGTTGTGGTGCTCGCGGAAGAGCGCCGCGAATTCCGTCTCGTCGATCACCGGCGTGCATCTCCGTGCGTTCGAAGAGGCTGTGTCGCAACCCGCGCGATCCTTACGTGGCGGCGGGAGGAAAAAGATTTCCGGCCCCGTGTAAGGAATGCCGACCGATCGACACCACATAGATGGGGGTGGGTGTCGTCTCCGGCTTCGAGACGACGCCCATACGCCCGTCGAGAGATGTTCGGGACAAAATTCGACGGGCGAGGGAGTGCACTGCATGGGGGCGGTGCACTCCCTCGGATCCTCGTCATGTCACCCAGGATGCCAGAGCCCGGTGCCCGGACCCTTTCCGCGCTCGCGGTGCGCTCGTGGGAGATGACGCCGCAGCGACTTCGTCCGTTGCGCGGATCGTGACCACCGCCGGCATCCCGGGGCGTGCTGCTCAGGCCGTGGCTGCTCCGCGAGGCCGCCGCGCTCACTCCGGATCGACGAGCAGGTTCGTGATGCGCGCCGTCGCGACGAGCCGGCCCTCGTCGTCGCTCACGCGCACGTCATAGGTCGCGATGCGACGCCCGCGGTGGGCGGGGGTGGCGACGGCGTGGATACGACCCTCGCGCGCGCCGCGGTGGTGGGTGATGTTGAGATCGACACCGACGCACACCTTGCCGAAGGTCGAGGCGTGGATCATCGCTGCCCAGGATCCCGTCGCCTCGCAGAGCGCGGCGGTGGCTCCGCCGTGCAGCCGACCCAGCGACTGGGTGTTGCCGTCGACGGGCATCGAGGCGCTCACGCCGTCGACGGACTGCTCCGTCACGACGATGCCGAGACGCTCGTCGAGGGCGCCGGGGACGATGGTCCAGGGTGTCATGACGGCTCCTTCCGCCGTCCCCTTGTCGGACGGGCGCGCCTCTGACACTATTACTGAACGCTCGGTCGGTAACAGGTGCCGCCGAGATTTCCCTGCCCACAGAACGACGGAGTTCTCATGGCCTCGCAGACAGCGGCATCCACCCGTGCCACCACGACCGGCATCTCGCGAGAGGAGCGGCGCGTGCTCGCCGGCACCCTCGTGGGCACCTCGATCGAGTGGTACGACTTCTTCATCTACGCCCAGGCGGCCGGCCTCGTGCTCGCGCCGCTGTTCCTCGCCCCACTCGCGCAGTCCGATCCGGCCATCGCCCAGGTGCTGTCGTTCGCGACGATCGGCATCTCGTTCCTCTTCCGCCCGCTCGGGGCGATCGTGGCCGGTTACCTGGGCGACCGCCTCGGCCGCAAGAAGATGCTCGTCCTCACGCTCATCATGATGGGCGTGTCGACGGCCCTCATCGGCGTGCTGCCGACCTACGCCGCGATCGGTGTGGCCGCCCCCGTCCTGCTCATCCTCTTGCGCGTCCTGCAGGGCTTCTCGGCCGGCGGCGAGTGGGGCGGGGCGGCGCTGCTCTCGGTCGAGCACGCCCCCGTCAACCGTCGCGGCTACTTCGGCGCGTACCCGCAGATCGGTGTTCCGGTCGGCATGATCCTGGCCACCGCGACGCTGTGGATCCTCACCTCGTCGATGTCGGCCGAGGCTTTCCTCGCGTGGGGCTGGCGCGTGCCGTTCCTCTTCTCGATCGTGCTCATCGTCGTCGGCTACGTCATCCGGCGCGCGGTGGAGGAGAGCCCCGTCTTCGAAGACCTCGTGCGTCGCCGCAAGGAGTCGTCGGCGCCGCTCGGCCAGCTCTTCCGCAAGAACTGGCGCCAGGTCGTGCTGACCGCCCTGGTGTTCATCGGCAACAACGCCGCGGGGTACCTGCTCATCGCGTTCTTCGCCACCTACACGGTCACCGTCCTCGGGCTCGAGCGCCCCACCGTCCTGCTCGCCACGACGCTGGCATCCTTCGGCTGGCTCGGGTTCACCCTCTGGGGCGGACGTCTGTCCGACACCCTCGGCCGCGTGCGGACGTTCCAGCTCGGCTACCTGCTGCTCGCGATCTGGGCCGTGCCGATGTGGTTCCTCATCGACACGGGGAACATCGTCTGGTACTTCGTCGCCCTGTTCGTCATGACCCTCGGCCTCGGCCTGTCGTACGGACCGCAGGCGGCGCTGTACGCCGAGATGTTCCCCGCGAACGTGCGCTACTCGGGGGTGTCGATCGGCTACGCCCTCGGCGCGATCCTCGGCGGCGCCTTCGCCCCGATGATCGCCGAGGCGCTGCTGCGCACCACCGGCGCCTCGTGGACGATCGGCGCGTACATCGCTGTGGCCGCCCTGGTATCGCTGGTCGCGGTCTCGCTCATCAAAGAGCCGAAGGGCGTCGACCTCCGGGCCTGACCCCGGATGCCGCGACGGGGCCCTGCGCGATCGCGCGGGGCCCCGTTCTGCTGCCGAGACCTCACGATCGTGACCAGATCGCTCGTCCCGAATCGCACGGATCGGGTGATCTCGCCCCGATCGTGCGGCTGCGCGGCGGGACGCCCGCGGCGGGACCCCGCGCCAGGACGCCCGCGGTCAGGACGCCCGCGGTCAGGACGTGCGCAGGCCCTCGAGGGCGATCCGCACGATGTCGGCGCCGAGCCGGTCGCCGTCGACGCCGCCCCCGGGCCGGTACCACTCCACGACGGAGTTGATCATGCCGAACAGCAGACGCGCGGCGACGGCGGCGTCGACGTCGTCGCGCACGTCGCCCTCGGCCTGGGCCGCCGCGACGAGGGCGGTGACGCGGTGGTCGAAGACGCGTCGGCGCTCCAGGGCGGCCTGTTCGACGGGGCTGTTGCCGCGCACGCGCAGCAGCAGGGTGACCGCCGGCAGCTGCGCCACGAGCACGTCGGTCGCGCCCGTGAGCACGTGACGCAGGCGATCGGATGCCGAGCCCTCGGCCGCGCGGGGGTCGTCGAGCACCGCCTCGAGCCCGCCGAGGGCCGCCTCGAGGGCGACCGAGAGCAGCTCCTCCTTCGAGGAGAAGTGGTGGTAGAGCGCCGATTTCGCCAGCCCCAGGCGGCGCGCGAGGTCGGACACGCTCGTGGCGTCGTAGCCCTGCTCGTTGAACAACTGCACGGCGACGGAGAGGATGCCCTCGCGGTCGTAGCCGGGTCGACCGCGCCGGGCGGGCGCGTCGGCGGCGGAGCTCGTGGCGGGATTCGCGGCGGTCACGGTGTCAGTGTGTCACTCCAGCAGCGCCGGGGTGTCGGCGTGCAGCAGGGCGCGCGCGGCGTTTCCGATCACGGCGCTGTAGGTGGGGTAGGCGAACCGCACGCCCGCGAGCGTCGACACGTCGATGCCGGCGGCCATCGCGGTGGTGACCGACTGGATCACCTCGACCGCGTTCTCGCCGACCGCGTGCGCACCCAGCACGAGCTCGCGGCGCCGGTCGGCGATCAGCATGAGGAACCCGTTCTCGCGATCGTCGATGACGGCGCGATCGAGGTCGGCGAACCGCACCGTGGCGACCACGCACGCCGGGTCGCGGTCACGTGCCTGCTCCTCGGTGAGACCGACGCCGGCGTAGTCGGGGTCGGTGAACCCGCCCGCGGGCAGCAGGTGATGGGGCGTGCGGCGATTCGCCCCCAGGACGGCGTTCTCGGCCGCGGCTTCACCCTCGAACTGCGCCGCCTGCACGAGCATGTCGCGGCCGTTCGCGTCGCCGACCGCGAGGATGTGCGGAACGATCGTGCGGAAATACCGGTCGACGGGGATCGCCGAGCGCTCCACCTCCACGCCCGCGTTCGACAGGCCGAGGTCGTCGACGTCGGCGGGCCATCCGGTGGCCATCACGACGACATCGACGTCGACGCTCCGGCCGGCGTCGTCCTGCCGCCAGGTCAGGCGGATCGACCCGTCGTCCTGCCGGTCGAGGCGCTCGACGGTGTCGATCCCGGTGCGCACGTCGACGCCGTTGCGGGTGAGCGCGTCGGCGATCGCGCGTGAGATCGCGGCATCGGAGGCCATGAGCACCCGCGGGGCGACGTCGAGCAGCGTCACCTCCGCGCCGAACGAACGGAACACCGTCACCAGCTGCGCGCCGGTGTTGCCCGCGCCGATCACGGCGACGCGGCCCGGCAGCTCGGTGAGCGAGAGCACGTCCTCGGGCACCGTGGCCAGTTCCGCGCCCGGGATGGGCAGACGACGGGAGTGCCCGCCCACGCACACCAGGATCGACTCCGCCCGGATGCGCCGGCCGCTGTCGAGCACGAGCGTGTGCTCGTCCGCGAAGCGCGCGCGCCCCTCGTGCACGAGGTCGACACCGGCCTCCGCGAAGCGTTCGGCCTCCCGCTTGATCGAGCGCACGGCATCCACGCGCTCGTGCACCCGCGCCACGACCGCCGACCAGTCGACGCGCGGTTCGTCGACGACGATGCCGTAGTCGTCGGCGGAGCGGGTCTCGCGCATGAGGCGCGCGGCCTTGGCCAGCACGCGGGTGGGGACGCAGCCCGTGTTCACGCACGTCCCGCCGACGCGGCCGGCCTCGAGCACGACGACGCGCGCACCCAGTTCCGCAGCCCGCAGGGCGGCAGCGGTGCCGGCGGGCCCCGCGCCGATGACGGCCACGTCGTAGCCGTCGGCTGCGTCCGTGGTGGGGTCGGGCGTCGAGGCGGGGTGCGCGGTGTCGGTCACGGTGGTCCTCCCGAAGGTCGAGGACCCCAGTCAACCGGCCGCGCGCCGACGGGCGGCGGGGCTTGTGCTCGCGGTCAGAACCGCTCGTACAGGTCGGTGGCGGTGAGGTCGGTGCCCCCGATGGCGTGCACACCCGGAGCAGGGTGCAGCGCGAACGTGTTCCCGTCGTGCAGCAGCGTCGCGGTGTAGTCGCCGCGGGTGTCGAGCTTGACCTCGAACCGCCCGGTGTCGATGAGGCGCAGCGTCACGACCGCTCCGCTGCGCGCGAGGAACTTCGTCTCCTTCTCCTGCGCCGTCGGCAGCGGGATCACCGGCTCGTCCGCGGCGGGCGCGGGCGGTGCCGGTGGGGGCGTGGTCGGCTCATCGGCATCCATTCGCCGAGTCTGTCACGCCCCCACGGGCCGCGGGTCAGCGCCCGTCGCGCCAGGAGCGCTGCGGGTCGTACCCCAGCAGGCGCCGCGCCTTGTCGATCGAGAGCAGGGTCGTGTTCTCGCCGAGCTCGCGCGTCTCGACGCCCGGGAACACCTCGGCGACGAGTTCGGCGTTGGGGCGGTTCATGACCGTGTCGGCCGCGGCGATGATGAACGTCTCGAAGCCCGCCGGGGCGACCTCGAGGGCGCGTTCGATCGCCTGAGCGCCGTCGCGCGCGTCGATGTACCCCCACAGGTTCCACTTGCGGGTGCGGGCGTCGGCGTCGAAGGGGAACTCGGCGTAGTCCTCGGGCACCATGACGTTCGAGAAGCGCAGGGCCGTCACCGACAGGTCGGGGTTCCAGCGCACGAGCTCGGTGGCCATGCGCTCCTCGAGCGTCTTGACGAGCGAATAGACCGACTCCGGCCGCGGCGCGTACTCCTCGTCGACGGGGATGTAGGGCGGCGGCACGTCGAAGGGCAGACCCAGCACCGTCTCGCTGGACGCGTAGACGATCTTCCGGATGCCGAGACGCACGGCGGCCCAGAACACGTTGAACGTGCTCGTCATGTTGTTGTGGAAGGTCGCGACGTCGGAGCGGATGCCGGGGGCCGGGATCGCGCCGAGATGGACCAGGGCGTCGACACCGCTGTGCTGATCGTTCACGCCCGCGAGGGCGTCGATGACCTGGCCGTAGTCGGTGAGATCGACCTGGACGAACCCGGGGCCGCGCTCGCCGCGGACGTCGAGACCGATGACGTCGTGGCCGGCGGAGCGGAGCTCGCGGGCGACGACGGTGCCGAGTTTGCCGGACGAGCCGGTGAGGGCGATGCGCATGGGACTCCTGGGTGTCGGGGTGGGGTGTGGCCGACGATAGCGGTCGGGTCCGACACGGGAGGCTCTCTTGACGCCGCCCGCCGAACGGCTCGCCTCGACGGCAGAGGAAAGGCCCGCGAGCGAGGTGCTCGCGGGCCCGGACGGCACGTCAGTGGACGCGTGCCTCCTCCTGCTCGTCGTCGTCGTCGCTCGGGATGTAGACGTCGACCACGGTCACGTTGATCTCCACGGCCTTCATGCCCACGATCTCGGTGATCGCGCGACGCACGGCCGAGCGGACGTCGTCCGCGACGCGCTGGATGCGCTCGGGGTAGTCGACCTGGATCGCGATGTCGGCGGCGACCTCGGTCTCGCCGACCTCGACGCTCACGCCCTGCGCGTAGTCCTTCGCGCCGACGGCCTGGCGGATGTTGCCGATCACGCGCGCGGCACCGCCGCCGAGCGCGTGGACACCGGGGACCTCGGCCGCGGCGATGCCGGCGACCTTGGCGACCACGGGGTCGACGATGACGGTCTTGCCGCCGCTGGTACGGGCGTCGGCCGAGAGGGGGGAGTTCTGTGCCATGAGGAGCGTCCTTTCGTCAAGATCCCCGACCGCGGAGGGTGCGGGGTGTTTCGCTATGGGGACGAACCGGATTCGCGACACGTCACGGTTCGACGCTGAGAATTCGCTGACAGGAAATCGATGCCCTCTTTGTCCACCGCCACCGACGCCTTCCTCGCGTCGCGCGCGGCCGACGGCGACCAGATGGCCTTCGGAGTGCTGGTGCGTCGACACGCGCCGTTCCTCGTCGCCTTCGCCACGCGCCTCACCGGATCACGGGCCGACGCCGACGACTGCGTGCAGGAGGCCCTCATCACGGCGTGGCGTCGCCTTCCGGATCTCACCGATCCGGAGAAGGTGCGAAGCTGGCTGACGACCATCGTGTCGCGCAAAGCCACGGACCGCCTTCGTTCGCGCAAGATCTCCGATCAGATCGACGAGGAGATGGTCTCGGCGGCCGACGACCCGGAGCGCTCGGCCGTGGCGTCGTCGCAGATGGACGCGTTGAAGAGAGTGCTGGCGGAACTGCCCGAGGAGCTCCGTGTGGTGTGGGTGCTGCGCGAGGTCGGTGGGCACAGCTACGACGAGATCGCCGTCGAGGTGGGGGAGTCGGCCGCCACCGTCCGCGGCAGGCTCGCCCGGGCGCGCAAGACCGTGTTGGAACGCATGCAGGAGTGGAGGTGATCGGATTGAGCGAGCACAACGACGACATCGGCGGCTCCGGCTACTCGCTGGAGGATCTCTCCGCGTATCTCGACCGCGGGCGTACCCCCCGCATCTCCGCGATCGAGCGCAACGCCGAGTGCCAGGCGATCCTCGCCTCGATGGAGCGCATGGGCCGGCTGTCCCGCGAGATCGTGGAGGAGCAGGCCGCCGAGCCGCTCGCGGACTCCTGGTACGACAGCATCATGCGGGAGGTGATGCGCGAATTCCGCTCCGGCCGTGACATCCCCCTGGCACGCACCGAGGACGGCACCGAAATCGTCGTCACCGAGGGCGCGCTCTACGAGCTGATCCGTACGGTGGGCGACGGCATCGAGGGCCTGCTCGTCGGTCGGGTGCGGCTGAACCAGCCCGAGCCCGACGCGCCACTCGACGTGCGCGTGACGGTCAGCGTGCGTTTCGGGCGCGCGATCGCCGCCGCCGTCGACGAGATGCGCGACGGCATCCGTCTGGCGATCGAGCGTCACGGCGATCTGAAGGTGGGCCGGGTCGACGTGACCGTCGGTGACGTGCATCTGGACGAGGGGGAAGACCGATGACCCGCATCACCGCAGCCGAGTTGGCGCCGCGCATCGACCTGGCCGTCACGGCGGTCGAGGGCGTGCGCGAGTGCTATTCCGCGCGGCCCGTGGTCGCTCGGGCGTTCGAACACGTCACCGACGTCGAGGGATCGCTCTCCGCGGTCGATGACGTGCCGGGAGCGCGGGCCATCACGGTCTGCATCGGCGTCTCGGCGCAGGACGACAGCGCCGCCGTGGCCGCGGCGGTCGCGGCGGCGGCCCGGGGTGCCGGCGACGACGACGAGACGGCGACGGTGCGCGTCCGCGTGGCACGTCTGGTGGCGCCCGCGACCTGACGCAGCTCCCGGGCGGCGCGAAGCTCCATCGGTGAGGCAATTCCCGGCCGGGGGAGTGCGCGGAGCAATACGCTGGAGGCACCGCTCACCCCCGGAGGCCGTATGTCCATGCCGCCCGTCATCGCCGTCACCGGATCCACCGGCGCCGTGGGAGGCCGCGTCGCCCGCGACCTCGCCGCCCGCGGCATCCCGCAGCGTCTTCTCGTGCGCGATGCGTCGCGCGCCCCGCGTCTCGACGGCGCCGAGGTCCACGTCGCCCGCTACTCCGACACGGATGCCGCCCGCTCCGCGCTGCAGGGCGTCGAGACCTTGTTGATGGTCTCGGCGTCGGAGACGGCCGACCGCGTGGAGCACCATCGCACGTTCGTCGAGGCCGCAGCCGCCGCCGGCGTGCGCTCGATCGTCTACACGTCGTTTCTGGCTGCCGCACCCGACGCGGTGTTCACGCTCGGGCGCGACCACGCGGCGACCGAGGACATCATCCGCGCGTCGGGGATGAGCTTCACGTTCCTGCGCGACAACTTCTACATGGACATGATGGAGCTCTTCGCCGGTGACGACGGGGTGATCCGCGGTCCCGCGGGAGAGGGGCGCTGCTCGCTCGTCTCGCGGTCCGACGTCGCCGCCACCGCCGTGGCGGTCCTACGCGATCCGTCCGCCCACGCCGACGTCTCGTACGACCTCACCGGCCCCGAGGCGTTGACCATGGCCGAGGTGGCCGAGAAGATCTCGGCCGTGCGGGGCCATCCCGTCCGCTTCCTCGACGAGACCGTCGACGAGGCGTACGCGTCGCGAGCCGCTTTCGGCGCGCCCCGGTGGCAGGTCGACGCCTGGGTCAGCACTTACACCTCCATCGCCAGCGGCGACCTCGCCGGGGTCTCCGACGACGTCGAGCGCGTCACGGGTCGTCCCGCGCAGAGCTTCGACGAATTCCTCGGCGCGGTCTCTTGACGGCGGTCTCGTCGTCGTACCGGTTCCGACGGCATCCGGCTCCGGTGACGCCGCGTGACGCATCCGTGTCGCCGCGCTCCCCGCTCGAGTATGCTGACCGCGTGCTGACTTGTCGCTGTTGTCGCTGAACGCCCCCGCGTTCTCTTTCGACGACCCCGTCAGCCGCGCCCGCCTCGGGCGCTCCCAACCCCTCAGGATGCCATCGTGCGTTACGCCCAGAGCGTCGCCGACCTCGTCGGCAATACCCCCCTCGTCCGCCTGTCCCGCGTCACCGACGGCATCGCCGCCACGGTGCTCGCCAAGATCGAGTACTTCAACCCCGGTGGCTCCGCCAAGGACCGCATCGCGGCCAACATCGTGGATGCCGCCGAGCGCGACGGTCTGCTGCAACCGGGCGGCGTGATCGTCGAGCCCACCAGCGGCAACACGGGCGTGGGCCTCGCCCTCGTAGCGCAGCAGCGTGGGTACCGGTGCGTGTTCGTCGTCCCCGACAAGGTCGCGGAGGACAAGCGCGCGGTGCTGCGCGCCTACGGCGCCGAGGTCGTCGTCACGCCGACGAACGTCGAGCCCGACGACCCCGACTCGTACTACAGCGTCTCGGACCGTCTCGTGCGCGAGATCCCCGGGGCGTTCAAGCCCAACCAGTACGCCAACCCGAACGGACCGCGCAGTCACTACGAGACGACCGGTCCCGAGATCTGGCGCGACACCGACGGCGCCCTCACGCACTTCGTCGCCGGCGTCGGCACCGGCGGCACCATCACCGGAACCGGACGCTACCTGCGCGAGGTCGCCGGCTCCTCCGTGCGCATCGTCGGGGTCGATCCCGTCGGCTCGATCTACTCGGGCGGCGACATCCACGGCTACGACGTCGAGGGCGTCGGCGAAGACTTCTGGCCCCCCGCCTTCGACCCCACCCTCGTCGACGGGTACGAGCGCGTCTCGGATGCCGAGTCCTTCGCCATGACGCGTCGCCTGGCCCGCGAGGAGGGCCTGCTCGTTGGCGGTTCGAGCGGCATGGCCGTCGTGGGCGCCCTGCGCGTCGCCCGCCACCTCCCGGCCGAGGCGGTGGTGGTCGTGGTCCTGCCCGACCACGGCCGCGGCTACCTCAGCAAGATCTTCGACGACGACTGGATGACCGCCCGCGGTTACGAGGTCGAGCCGTCGGCATCCGTCCTTCCCCCGACCTCCCAGGAGCACTCCGCATGAGCACCCACGACGCCGCCCGCGGTTTCGACAGCCTCGCCGTCCACGCGGGCCAGGCGCCCGACGAGACCACCGGCGCGGTCATCCCGCCGATCCACGTCTCGACGACGTACGCGCAAGACGGCATCGGGGGCCTGCGCGGCGGGTACGAGTACGGCCGCAGCGGCAACCCCACGCGCACCGCGCTCGAGACGCAGATCGCCGCCCTCGAGGGCGGCGCCCGCGCGCTGTCTTTCGCCTCGGGTCTCGCCGGCGAGGACGCCCTGCTGCGCGCCGCCCTCGTCCCGGGCGACGAGGTGCTCCTCGGCAACGACGTCTACGGCGGCACCTACCGCCTGCTCGCGCGCGTGCTCGGCCCCTGGGGTGTGAAGCTCCGCGTCGTCGACATGAGCGACCTGGATGCCGTGACCGCGGCCATCGAGGAGCGCGCGCCGAAGATGGTCTGGGTCGAGACGCCCAGCAACCCGATGCTGCGCATTACCGACATCGCCGGTCTCGCGCGACTCGGTCACGCGGCCGGGTCGATCGTCGTCGTCGACAACACCTTCGCCTCGCCCGCCCTGCAGCGCCCGCTCTCGCTCGGCGCCGACGTGGTGGTGCACTCCGCGACGAAGTACCTCGGCGGGCACAGCGACGTGGTGGGCGGCGCCCTCGCGTTCGCCGACGCCGCGCTGGCCGAGAAGGTGCAGTTCCTGCAGTTCGCCGCGGGCGCCGTCTCGGGCCCGTTCGACGCCTACCTGACCACGCGCGGAATCAAGACCCTCGCCGTGCGCATGCAGCGTCACAGCTCCAACGCGCAGGCCGTCGCCGAGCACCTGCTCGCCCACGACCGCGTCGCGAAGGTCTACTACCCCGGGCTTCCCACGCACCCCGGGCACGCGCTCGCCGCGGCGCAGATGAGCGGCTTCGGCGGCATCGTGTCGCTCGAGTTGGCCGACGGCGCGGCCGCGCGCCGCTTCGCCGAGTCGACCCGCCTGTTCACCCTCGCCGAGTCCCTCGGCGGCGTCGAGTCGCTGGTGAACTACCCGGATGCCATGACCCACGCCTCGGTCCGCGGCACCGAGCTGGCCGTTCCCGAGACCATCGTGCGCCTGTCGGTCGGCATCGAGTCGGTCGACGACCTCATCGCCGACGTCGAGCAGGCCCTCGCGGCTCTCTGACCGCGCCCGGAAACGACGAACCCGGCCCTCGCGATTGTGCGGGGCCGGGTTCGTTCATTTCTGACGTGAGTCGTCGGGATTCGTCGCTCCGGGGCCTCCCCGGGCGACGAATTCCTACGCCTCGCGCGAGGGGAGAGGGTCAGCGTTCGGCGCGGGCCAGGTTCTGCTCGAGCTCGGTGCGGGTCTGACGCACGACGTACGCGGGCTGGTCGCGCTCGACGCGCCAGCTCTCGGCGAGCGGGCCGACGTTCACCGTGTCGAAACCGAACTGGTCGTAGATGCGGGTGACGAGGTCGACGGCCTCGTCGGAGTCGCTCGACGTCGCGAGCGCGCGGCGGTCCGCGCTACCGGCGGGGGCACCGTCGGTGAGGATGTCGGCGGCGGGGATGTGGTTGAACGCCTTCACGACGATCGACTGGGGGAGGCGCTCCTGCAGCATCTGCGAGGTAGTGGTCTTCTTCTCATCGAGAGCCGCGATGCGACCGTCGCGCTCGAAGTAGTAGTTGTTGGTGTCGAGAACGGTCTTGCCGGCGAGCGGGGCGACGGGGAGGTCGTCGATCGCCTTCAGGGGCACGGTCACCACGACGATGTCGCCGGCCTCGGCGGCCTCCTCGGCGGTGGCGGCGCGAGCGCGGTCGCCCACCGAGGCGACCAGGTCGCCCAGGGTCTCCGGCCCACGGGAGTTCGCGATGACCACGTCGTAACCGTGATCCGCGAAGCCCTGTGCGAGAGCCGAACCGATGTTTCCTGCGCCGATGATTCCTACGGTTGTCATGCCCGAGGACAACCGCGACGGAACCGGACCCATTCCCGGGAGCGCTACCAAGAGATCAGTGGTCTAAATAGTTAGCAGCTCTAGTAATCAGTGTCAATGGGTCGATTCGCGGTGATCCGGCTCCCTATCGTCATTCCTGTCGCACCCTCACGCGAGTGGTCGCAGTCCGGTGTTCGGGTCACCGTCCTGCTTGACCTGTGAGGGCGACGGCCCCCGGTGGACGCGGCTTCGGACCACCGGGGGCCGCTTTCGTTTCCGGGTCCGTCCGCGACGACCGGTCGACGGCGGCGACGGCGCGGAGGAGTGGAAGACTGGGGCGTCGGCGAGACGCGCTCGCCCCCCACGACCCCGAGGACCCCCGTGACGCTCGAGACCCGCCCGCCCCGCACCGCCCGCCTCTACGTCGTCTGCGTCGGAGTCGGACTGCTCGCGGGGCTGATGTCGGGCCTGTTCGGTGTCGGCGGCGGGACCGTCATCGTGCCGCTGCTCGTCCTGCTGCTCGGCTTCGACCAGCGCCTCGCCGCCGGCACCTCCCTCGCGGCGATCGTGCCCACGGCATCCGTCGGGGTGATCACCTATGCCGTCGACGGGCACGTCGCCTGGCTCCCGGCGCTGATCCTCGCGGCCGGCGCGGTCGGTGGGGCGCAGATCGGCACGTGGCTGCTGCCCAAGCTGTCGCAGACCGCCCTGCGATGGGCGTTCGTCGCCTTCCTCGTCGCGGTCATCGTGAGCCTCTACTTCGTCATCCCCTCGCGCGACGCCGACCTCGTGCTCACCTGGGTCACGGGGCCCGGCCTGGCCGTGTTGGGGGTGGTCACCGGCATCCTGGCGGGACTGCTCGGCGTGGGCGGCGGGATCATCGTCGTCCCGGCGCTGCTGCTGCTGTTCGGCACGAGCGACCTCGTCGCCAAGGGCACGTCGCTGCTGATGATGATCCCGACCGCCGTGTCGGGCACGGTCGGCAACCTGCGCCGGAAGAACGTCGATCTCGTCGCGGCCGTGTGCGTCGGCGTCGCCGCGTGCGCGACGACGGCCCTCGGCGCCCAGATCGCCAAGGCGGTCGATCCGTTCGTGGCCAACGTGCTCTTCTCGATCTTCCTCGTCTTCATCGCCTCGCAGATCGCGGTGAAGGCCGTTCGCGGCCGCCACCAGCGCTGACGCCCTGGCGCACCGAGGCGTCGCGCGGTTCGCGGGGACCCGTCGTTCTCTGCGCACCCTCCCGAGACGGCGGACGGGGAGACGGACGCCACGGGCACAGCCCCACCAGAGCCTCTCGGTAGACTGACCCGGTGCCCGTGAACCCCGAATTGGTCGGCCGAGTCTTCCCGCCGACCGCGCCGTACCTCGTCGGTCGCGAGAAGGTGCGCGAGTTCGCGCGCGCCGTCTTCGCCGACGCCCCGCAGCACTCCGACCCCGAGGCCGCGCGCGCCCTCGGCTACGACGACGTCGTGGCCCCGCCGACCTTCGCGATGGTCGTCCAGGACCTCACGCTCCAGCAGCTGCTCGGCGACCCCGAGTCCGGCATCGAGCTCTCGCGTCTCGTGCACGCCGAACAGCGTTTCCGCTACACGCGTCCGATCGTCGCCGGCGACGAGCTCGTCGCGACGCTGTCGGTCACCGGCATCCGTTCGATGGGTGGCAACGCCATGATCACGAGCGAGGCGGAGATCGTGGATGCCACCGGCGCCCACGTCGTGACGACGGCGAGTGTCCTGCTCGCGGGGGAGGCCGGCGCATGAGCGAGTTCACCGTGGGCGAGTTCATCGCCGAACGCTCGGTCCACCTCACGCGCGAGTCGCTCGTGCGCTACGCCGGCGCGTCGGGGGACTTCAACCCCATCCACTATCGCGACGACGTCGCCGCTGCCGTCGGGCTCCCAGGCGTCCTCGCCCACGGGATGCTCACGATGGGCATCGCCGTCGGCACCCTCGCCGAGGCGCTCGGCGACAGCGGTCGCATCGCCGAGTACGGCGTGCGTTTCACGCGCCCGGTCGTCGTCGACCCCGAAACGGGCGCGGATCTGCACGTGAGCGCCAAGGTCGGCGCCGTCGACGACGAGACCGCTCGCATCGACCTCACCGTGACCTTCGCCGAGACCACCGTCCTGGGCAAGGCGCAGGTGCGGGTGCGGCTGCGCTGATGCCCGAGGTCGCTCCGGTTCCGCTCTCGCAGCTCACGACGCTGCGCACCGGCGGGGCGCCCGCGCGCCTCGTCGAGGCGGCGACGACGGACGAGCTCGTCGCGGCGTTGCGCGAGGCGTGGGCCGACGGCGAGCCGTGGTTCGTCCTCGGCGGGGGATCCAATCTCTTCGTCGGCGATGAGCCGTTCCAGGGCACGGTGATCCGCGTGCGCACCTTCGGCATCGAGGAGCTCCCCGGCTCGCGGCCCGACACCGTGCGTCTGCGCGTGCAGGCCGGACACGACTGGGACGCCTTCGTCGCCGAGACGGTCGCCCGCGGCTACGCCGGAGTCGAGGCGATGTCGGGCATCCCGGGCACCGTCGGCGCGGCACCGGTGCAGAACGTGGGCGCCTACGGGCAGGAGATCGTGCAGACGCTCGTCGAGGTCGAGCTGATCGACGAGTCCACCGGCGAGGTGGCGCGGGTCTCGGCATCCGATCTGGGTCTCGGTTTCCGCACGTCGGTCCTGAAGCACCACTACGGCTCCGTGCCCGAGCGGCCCGCCGTCATCCTGTCGGTCACGCTTGAACTCGAGCGCGTCGGCACGGACGAGCGTCCGATCGCCGGGGAGCAGTTGCGCGGCGCCCTGGGGCTGGATGCCGAGCAGTCCGTGTCGTTGCGATGGATCCGCGACCACGTGCTCGCCACCCGTGCCCGCAAGGGCATGGTGCTCGACGCTGAAGACCCCGACACGTGGAGCGCCGGCTCGTTCTTCCAGAACGCGATCGTCTCGGAGGCTTTCGCGCGCACCCTGCCCGACGCGTGCCCGAAGTGGCCGATGGGCCCGGCCCTCGACCCGGTGACCGTGATCCCGCTCGCCGCGTTCGACGGCATCCTGCCCCCGCCGCCGGTCGAGAACCGCCAGGTCAAGGTGAGCGCCGCGTGGCTCATCGAGAACGCCGGGCTCTCGCGCGGCTTCCGCTTCCCGCGCTCGCGCGCCGGTCTGTCGACCAAGCACACCCTCGCGCTGACCAATCGCGGCGAGGCGACCGCGGCCGAGATCGCCCAGCTCGCCCGCTTCGTGCAGAGCCGCGTCGCGGCCGAGTTCGGCCTCGTTCTGCAGCCCGAGCCCGTCCTGGTGAACGTCGAGCTGTAGCCCGTACCGTCGCGTGCGGTCGTGCGGGCCGGGCCCGCCGGTCTGTGGTTCGGGGGCGTGCCGTCGTGCGGAGTTCGTCGTGCAGTCCGTAGCGTGCCGTCGTGCGGAGTTCGGCGGCGACATGCCGGTTCGGGATGCCGGGGTGCGGCGTGTCGGTCCGGAACTCCGCGTGACGGTCCGGTGGGGTCGCATCGCCGCGCAGCGGGTTGGGCGGGGGCGGCGTGCCGCCCGGGGCGTGCCGTCATGCCGCCCGGGGCGTGCGGTTCGGGGCGTGCCGTCGTGCGGAGTCCGATGCCGACACGCCGGTTCGGGATGCCGGGGCGCGGCGTGTCGGTCCGGAACTCCGCGAGACGGTCCGGCCGGGCCGCAACCCCGCGCGGCAGGTTGGCGGGCGCGGCGTGTCGGCCGCGAACTCCGCGAGACGGCCGGGCGGGGTTGCGGCGCCGCCCGGCGTGTCGGCCGGGAACTCCGCGAGACGATCGGGCGGGGGCGCGGCGCAGAACGGCGCCGGCCACCGCGATCGGTGACCGGCGCCGCAGAGGTCGGCTCAGGCGAAGAGGCGCTGGAGGCGCTGCACGCCCTCGAGAAGCTGGTCGTCGCCGAGGGCGTACGACAGGCGCAGGTAGCCGCTCGGGCCGAAGGCCTCGCCGGGGACCACGGCGACCTCGGCCTTCTCGAGGATGAGGTCGGCGAGCTCGAGCGAGGTCGTGGGCGTCACGCCCTCCCACGTGCGGTTCAACAGGCCTTGCACGTCGGGGTAGACGTAGAACGCGCCGAGCGGATTGGGCACCTCGACGCCGTCGATCTTCGACAGCTCCGAGACGATCAGCTTCCGCCGGCGGTCGAACGCCAGACGGAACTGCTCGGCCTCGTCCTGCGGGCCGTTCAGGGCGGCCGCGGCGGCGAGCTGGGCGACGTTGTTGACGTTGCTCGACAGGTGCGACTGCAGGTTGCCGGCGAGCTTCATGGCATCCGCCGGTCCCACCATCCAGCCCACGCGCCATCCGGTCATGGCGTAGGTCTTCGCGACGCCGTTGACGAGAATCGTCTGCCCGGCGAGCTCCGGCACGGCCTCGACGATCGAGACGGCGCGCACGCCCTCGTAGGTGAGGTTCTGGTAGATCTCGTCGGTGATGACCCAGATGCCGTGCTCAAGCGCCCAGCGGCCGATCTCGGCGGTCTCCTCGGGCGTGTAGACCGAACCGGTCGGGTTCGAGGGGGACACGAACACGAGCACCGTCGTCTTGTCGGTGCGAGCCGCCTCGAGCTGGGCGACGGTGACCTTGTAGTCCTGATCGGCGCCGGCGAAGACCTCGACGGGCGTGCCGTCGGCGAGGGCGATGGCCTCGGGGTAGGTGGTCCAGTACGGCGCGGGCAGCAGCACCTCGTCGCCGGGGTTCACCACGGTCTGGAACGCCTGGTACACCGACTGCTTGCCGCCGTTGGTCACGATGACCTGCGAGGGGGCGACCTCGAGGCCCGAGTCGCGCAGCGTCTTGGCGGCGATCGCCTCGCGCAGCACGGGGAGGCCGGCCGCGGGGGTGTAGCGGTAGTTCTTGGGATCCTGCAGCGCCTTCGCTGCGGCATCCACGATGAACGACGGGGTGGCGAAGTCGGGCTCGCCGGCCGCGTACGAGATGACGGGGCGGCCGGCGGCCTGGAGGGCCTTGGCCTTGGCGTCGACCTTCAGGGTCGCGGACTCGGCGATGGCGGAGAGCTTGCGGGAGAGCGGAGCGCGGGAAGTCACGACTCCGAGCCTAGTGTTTCCGCGCTTTCGGCCCCAGGGTCATGACGACCAGGGCCCCCAGATCAACGCCGCCGGAACGAGCATCAGGATGCCGAGACCCAGCGCCACGATCGACCACGCGCGCCGACCCTCCCGGCGGGCGGCGACGATCAGGCCGATCACCGAGAGCAGGATCACGATGACGCCGTCGAGCACGAGAAGCGGAAGCAGCACGATGCCGAGCCACCAGATCGCGTTCATCTCGGGGACGAGGCCGATGAGGAAGACGGCGAGGGTCGGCACGATCACGACGGCGGCGATGCACGCGGCGATGATGCCGAGCACGTCGGCGGGGCGGCGGGCGGCGACCGGCGGGGGCGTCATGCGGTCAGGCTACCGCCGGTCGGAACACGAAACATGGGTCGATTAGCGTGGCGGGGTGACCGCTCAGACCGCCACGCCCCTCCGCTCCCGTCGACGCGGATTCGCCTCCCTCACCCGGCTGGGGATCGCGACCCTCGTCGTGGGCGTGACCACGGGGCTCGCCGTGCTGCTGCTCGTGTGGATCGTGCACAGCCTCGAGCACTTGGTGTGGGGCCATGAAGAGGGTCCGTTCCTCGACGGCCTCGCATACCCGTCGGTGTGGTGGCTCCCGATCGTCACGGTCGGCGGCGCGGGCGTCGTCGCGGCGCTCGGCTGGTACCTGCTCCGCCGCTTCGGGCGAAAGCTCGCCACGGTCGAGCAGGGCGTCGACGGAGCCCGGATGCCGTGGTGGGAGACGCTCGCCGACACCGTCATCCAGGTGGGGTCGGTGGCGATGGGCGCCTCGATCGGCAAGGAGGTGGCCCCGCGCGAGCTGTCGGCGATGGCGGGCGCGAAGGTCGTGCGGTGGTTGGGCCTCGACGCACGATGGTGCCGCATCCTCATCGCCTCGGCCGCCGGGGCGGGCCTTGCCGCCGTGTACAACGTGCCCCTCGCCGGGGCCCTGTTCGCGGTGGAGATCCTGCTCGCGCAGTTCAGCGTGGGCGCGGCGGTGGTGGCGCTGACCGTCAGCACCATCGCCACGCTCGTCGCGCGTCCGCTCGTGGGGGACGGGTCGCTCTACTCGATCGGCTCGGTCGAGGTGAACGCGTCGCTCATCGTCGCCGCGATCCTCATCGGCCCGCTCATGGGGTGGGGAGCGACGAGCTTCGCCACGGTGACGAAGAAGCTCGCGCGTTTCCGTCCCGAGGGGTGGAAGCTCCTGGTCGTCCTGCCGCTGACGTTCACGGCCGTCGGGGCGGTCGGGGCGGCCTTCCCGCTCATCCTCGGCAACGGCCGTGCCCTGGCGACCGCCGGTTTCGACCTCTCGCAGCCCGCGCTGCTGCTCATCGCGCTCGCCGTGCTGAAGTACGTCGCGACCGCCCTGTCGCTGGGGTCGGGGGCCATCGGCGGCACCCTGCAGCCCTCGGTCGCCATCGGCGCGGCCCTCGGCGCCGCCGCGGCGGCGGGGTGGGCGTTCGTCTGGCCCGGAGCCGACGGCACGGCGCTGGCGATCGTCGCGGCGGCTGCGTTCCTGGCATCCAACATGAGGGCCCCGTTCACCGCGATCGCCCTCATCATCGAGTTCACGAACACCGGGTTCGACCTGCTGCTGCCGATGTTCCTCGCCGTCGCGGGATCGCTCGCCGCGTCCAAGCTCACGTCGCGCGAGAGCCTGCGCCCGTTCGCGCCGATCGACCCGGCGCGGCCCTGACGGGTGCGGCCCTGACGGGTGCGGCCCTGACGGGCGTTGCCCCTGACGGACGTTGCCCCTGACGGACGTTCGGCTCGGGGCGCCTCGCCGAGCGCGGGGCCCCTAGCCGAGCGCACGGCCCGCCGGCACGGGTGAGGGGCCGAGGCTCGTGGCCCCGGCCCCTCGGCATCCGGTCAGTTCAGGTGCTTCGCGTACGCCGGCAGGGTGAGGAACGCCGGGAACTCCTCGCGCAGGGCCACCTCGCGGAACACCGCGGCGGCGTCGTCGAACCGGTCGCCGGCCGCGCGGGGCGCATCGGCGAGCACGTCCTGCACCATCGACTCGACGTACTCGCGGGTGATCGGGGTGCCCTCGGCGGTGCGGTGGTCCTGGTGGATCCACTGCCAGATCTGCGAGCGCGAGATCTCAGCGGTCGCGGCGTCTTCCATGAGGTCGTCGATGGCGACGGCGCCCAGGCCCCGCAGCCACGCCTCGATGTAGCGGATCGCCACCGACACGTTGCCGCGCACGCCCGCGGCGGTCACGGGGCGTCCGATGCGCACGTCGAGCAGGTCGGCCGGCTCGACCGACACCTCCTCGCGTGTCCGCCCGAGCTGGTTCGGCTCGTCGCCGAGCACCGCGTCGAACTCGGCGCGCGCCACGGGGATGAGGTCGGGGTGGGCCACCCAGGTGCCGTCGAACCCGTCGCCGGCCTCGCGACGCTTGTCGGCGGCGACCTTCTCGAACGCCGCCTCGGTCACCTCGGGGCGCCGGCGGTTCGGGATGAAGGCGCTCATGCCGCCGATCGCGTAGGCGCCGCGCTTGTGGCACGTCTGCACGAGCAGCTCGGTGTATGCCCGCATGAAGGGGACCGTCATCGTCACCTCGCTGCGGTCGGGGAGGACGAAGCGGGCCCCCCGGCCGCGGTAGGTCTTGATGATCGAGAAGATGTAGTCCCAGCGTCCGGCGTTCAGGCCCGCGCAGTGGTCGCGGAGGGCGAAGAGGATCTCCTCCATCTCGAACGCGGCCGGCAGCGTTTCGATCAGCACCGTGGCGCGGATCGTGCCGTGCGCGAGCCCCAGACGCTCCTCGGTGAACGAGAACACGTCGTCCCACAGGCGGGCTTCCTCGGCCGACTCGATCTTGGGGAGGTAGAAGTACGGTCCTCGGCCCGCCGCGATCAGGGCGTGCGCGTTGTGGAACACGTACAGGCCGTAGTCGACGAGCGACCCGGATGCCGGCAGCTCCCGACCCGAGCGATCGATGAAGCTCACGTGCTTCTCGGGCAGGTGCCAGCCCCGCGGGCGCATCACGATCGTCGGGGTGCGCTCGGCCGTGACCTCGTAGCGCTTGCCCTCGGGGCTCGTGAACGACAGCTGCCCGCGGATCGCGTCGAACAGCGAGAGCTGCCCGCCGATGACGTTGCGCCAGGTGGGGGAGGTGGCATCCTCCTGGTCGGCCAGCCACACCCGCGCTCCGGAGTTGAGCGCGTTGATCGTCATCTTCGGGTCGGTGGGGCCGGTGATCTCGACGCGGCGGTCCTCCAGCCCGGGGCCGGCGCCGGCCACGCGCCACGACGGATCCTCGCGGATGTGCGCGGTGTCGGCTCGGAAGTGCGGGTCGTCGCCCGTGCCGATCTCGAAGCGGCGACGCAGCCGCGCGGCGAGCCGGTCGTGCCGGCGGCGGGCGAAGCGGTCGTGCAGCTCCGTGAGGAACGCGATCGCGGCGGGGGTGAGGATCTCGGCATCCCGGCCCTCGAGGGGGCGCTCGAGACGCAGGTGAGGGGTGGATGCCGGAGGGCTCGGCATCCGGGATCCGTCGGCGGCGCGGTCGCTCGGCGTCCGGTGCCCGGCGGTGCCGGCGCCGGTGGTCGGGGGCGGTGGAGAGGTGATGAGGGTCATGGTCCTGGCTTTCTGTCTGTATCGCGCTCCGCCCCTCTCCCGCAGACCATGTCCCGAAGATGGCTACTCGGGGGTGGCCCGAGTGGCCATATGTGGGACGAGGTCCGCGATAAGTGGGACGAGGTGTCGGTGCGCAGCGGGCAGGGGCGCGGCGGGGTGGTGCGCAGCGGAGAGGGGCGCGGCGGGGTGGGCCGCGTGCAGACCGTGTCCCGAAAATGGCTACTCGGGGACGGCCCGAGTGGCCATATGTGGGACGAGGTCCGCGATAAGTGGGACGAGGTTCGAGGGAAGGGGCGAGGGCGTCGCCCGGGTCAGTGGAACTGGGCGGTCTCGGTCGAGCCGGCCAGGGCGAGGGTCGCGCTGTCGGGGTTGAGCGCGGTGGAGACGACGTCGAAGTAGCCGGTGCCCGCTTCGCGCTGGTGGCGCGTCGCGGTGTAGCCGTCGGCTTCGGCGGCGAACTCGGCCTCCTGCAGCTCGACGTACGCGCTCATGGCGCGCTCGGCGTAACCGCGGGCGAGGTCGAACATCGAGTGGTTGACGGCGTGGAAGCCGGCCAGCGTGATGAACTGGAAGGCGTAGCCGAGGGCAGCCAGGTCGGCCTGGAACGTGGCGATCTGCTCATCGTCGAGGTGGCGCTTCCAGTTGAAGCTCGGCGAGCAGTTGTAGGCGAGCTTCTTGCCCGGGTAGCGGGCGTGGATCGCCTCGGCGAAGGCGCGGGCGAGTTCGATGTCGGGCTCGCCGGTCTCCACCCACAGCAGGTCGGCGTAGGGGGCGAAGGCCAGGCCGCGCGCGATGACCGAGTCGAGCCCCGGTCGCACGCGGTAGAAGCCCTCGGTCGTGCGCTCGCCGGTGAGGAACTCGGCATCCCTCGGGTCGACGTCGCTGGTGAGCAGGTCGGCGGCCAGCGCGTCGGTGCGGGCGATGATCACCGTCGACACCCCCGCGACGTCGGCCGCGAGGCGCGCGGCGTTGAGCGTGCGGATGTGCTGTTGGATCGGCACGAGCACCTTGCCGCCGAGGTGACCGCACTTCTTCTCGCTCGCGAGCTGGTCTTCCCAGTGGATGCCGGCGGCCCCGGCCGCGATCAGCGACTGCGCCAGCTCGTAGGCGTTGAGCGGTCCGCCGAAGCCGGCCTCGGCATCCGCGACGATCGGGGCGAGCCAGTCCTGCGTGATCTCTCCCTCGGCGCGCTCGATCTGGTCCTGACGCAGGAGGGCGTTGTTGATGCGGCGGACGACCGCGGGCACGCTGTTGGCGGGGTAGAGGCTCTGGTCGGGGTAGGTCTGGCCCGCGAGGTTGCCGTCGGCGGCGACCTGCCAGCCGCTGAGGTAGATGGCCTTCAGCCCCGCGCGTACCTGCTGCACGGCCTGACCCCCGGTGTAGGCGCCGAGGGCCCGGATGTAGTCCTCGGTGTGGAGGAGGTTCCAGAGGTTCTCGGCCCCGCGGCGGGCGAGGGTCGACTCCTCCCGGACGCTGCCGCGCAGGCGGACGACGTCCTCGGCCGAGTACGTGCGCTCGATGCCGTCCCAGCGGGGGTCGTTCTCCCACGCGGCGCGGATCTCATCGGCGGTCTCGGTCTGGTCGCCGGGGCGCAGGGGCTGCTGGGCGGGGGTGGCCTGGATCGTCATGTCGTCCTCCTTCGGGTCGCGGGGCGGCGGTGCCCCGTGACGACCACTGTGGGCGAAGAAACGCGCACCGAACCGGTGTTCATGCGGTGAAGATCGCGCGATCTTCTGTTTTCGTGAGAACCTCGCGTATGGACACCGGCGTCTTCGCTTCCTCGGCATCCCTCCCGCTCGACGATGGGGAGGTGGACACCCTCACCATCGGCCGCCGCATCCGGCAGCTGCGCACCGCGCGGGGCATGACGCTCGACGACCTCGCCGCCGCGGTCGGGCGCGCCCCCAGCCAGATGTCGATGATCGAGAACGGCCGCCGCGAGGCGAAGCTCACGCAGCTGCAGGCGATCGCCCGCGCGCTGGAGTGCCGACTCGATCAGCTGCTGGATGCCGAGCCCCTCGACGCCCGCGCCACCCTGGAGCTCTCGGTCGAGCGGGCGATGCGCGGCCAGACCTTCCAGGCGCTCGGCATCGCTCCCTTTCGCGTGGGGCGGTCGGTGCCCGACGAAGCGCTCACAGCCATGCTCGCGCTGCAGGCCGAGATCGAACGCCTCCGCGAGGAGCGCTCCGCCACGCCCGAAGAGGCCCGGCGCGCCAATGTCGCCCTGCGCCGACTGATGCGCACGCAGGACAACCACTTCCCGGAGCTCGAGCGCGTGGCATCCGGGATCCTCGAGGCGATCGAGCACCCCGGCGGGCCCCTGACGCAGCGCGGGGCGAGCGACATCGCCGCGCACCTGGGCTTCACGCTGCACTACGTGCCCGACCTGCCGTCGTCGACGCGAAGCATCGCGGATGCCAAGAACGGACGGCTGTACCTCTCGACGAAGGTTGCGAAGGGCGACCCGCGCGCCGCGGTGCTGCAGGCGCTGTCGAGCCGGATCCTGGGTCACGGCGAGCCGACCAGCTACGACGAGTTCCTCCGCCAGCGCGTCGAGACCAACTACCTGACGGGCGCGCTGCTGATGCCCGAGGCGCACGTCGTCCCGGCGCTGCGCGAGGCGAAGGAGCGGCGCACCATCAGCATCGAGGACCTCCGCGACGCCTACTCGGTGTCGTACGAGACCGCCGCGCACCGTTTCACGAACCTCGCGACCGTGCACCTCGGCATCCCGGTGCACTTCCTCAAGGTGCACGAGTCGGGGACGATCACGAAGGCGTACGAGAACGACGACGTGAACTTCCCCACCGACCGGCTCGGCTCGATCGAGGGACAGATGTGCTGCCGGCGGTGGACGAGCCGCGTGGTGTTCGACGAGGACGACCTCTTCAACCCTTATTACCAGTACACCGACACCGGCAACGGGACGTACTGGTGTACCGCGCGCGTGGAGCAGTCGAGCGAGGGCGCGCACTCGGTGAGCGTGGGCGTGCGCTTCGACGACACGCGCTGGTTCCGCGGCCGAGACACCCCGAACCGCGGCGTCTCGCGGCACGCCGTCGAGACGTGCTGCCGTCGGCCGCCGGCCTCGCTCGAGAACGCGTGGCGCGGACAGGCATGGCCGAACGTGCGCACGCCGCGGACGCTGCTCGCGACGCTGCCGACGGGGTCGTTCCCGGGGGTCGACACGACCGAGCTGTACGAGTTCCTGGAGGCCCACGCCCCGGTGGAGTGACCGGCGTCGCGGACGTGCGGACCCGTGTCGTCGTGGGGTGGGCGGCTGTGCGGCGGGCGGTCTGCCCCGTGTCGTCGTGGGGCGGTCGGGCGGTGGGGCGGTGGGCGGCGCGGTCGTGCGGGGCGCCGTCGGGCGGAGGTCGTGGGCGACACGCCGGTTCCGGATGCCGTGGTGGCGGCGTGTCGGGTCGGAATCCGCGGGACGGTCCGTGACGGCTCGATCTCGAACGGGGTTGACCTAAAACCTAACGTGTGTAAGGTTTCTGACCAGTGAGCTCCATCCCCCCGGAGCGCTTTCGATGAGGAGAGCCAGTCATGAAGCACACCCTCGCGGCATCCACCGCCGTCGTCGGTCTCGTCCTGGGCGGTCTCGCCGCGTCGGCCCCGGCCGTCGCCGCGCCGCCCGAGAAGCCCGGTCCGCCCGGCCATGCGGGGCTGCCCAGCCACGCGGGTCCACCCGCTCACGCCGGTCCCGGCGCGCGCGACCTCGCCCGCTACGCCGAAGACACCTGGACCTCTCTCGCCGCGATGGCCCACGAGAACACCGGTCTGCCCGACGACAACATCGGCGGGACGCTCGATGAGTCCACGGCATCCGGATACACCTCGCCGACCAACATCGGCGGCTACCTCTGGTCGACGGTGACCGCGCGCGACCTCGGCATCATCGATGCCGGTGAGGCCCGCGAGCGCCTCACCGCGACGGTCTCCACGCTCGAGACGATGGAGCGCAACGAGGGCAGCGGCATGTACTACAACTGGTACGCGCCGGACACCGGGGCCAAGCTCGAGACCTTCCCCACCTCGGGCGAGGTCATCCACCCGTTCCTCAGCACCGTCGACAACGGCTGGCTCGCCGCGGGGCTGCGGATCGTCCGCGAGGCGGAGCCCACGCTCTCCGACCGCGCCGATGCGCTGTACGAGTCGATGGACTTCTCGGCGTTCTTCGACACCGCCGGGGCGGCGGGCCTTCCGGCCGGCACCAACCGCGGCGGCTTCTGGGAGGCCCCTCCCGGTGACGGCTGCGCGGTCGAGGCCCCCATGTACAACGGCAGCGGCGAGCAGGCGTTCTACACGTGCCACCACTACGACACGACCGTCAGCGAGAGCCGCATCGCGACGTATCTCGGCATCTCCGACGGCTCCATCCCGGCATCCGGTCTGTACGGCACCCACCGCACGATGCCCGCCGGCTGCGACTGGGCCTGGCAGGAGCAGCTTCCCACCGGCGAGAACCGTGAGTACGACGGCGTCGACGTCTACGAGGGCGTGTATTCCTACGACGGCATGTCGTTCGTGCCGAGTTGGGGCGGCAGCATGTTCGAGGCCCTCATGCCCGACCTGCTCATCCCCGAGGCTGAATGGGGTCCGCGCTCGTGGGGCGTGAATCACCCCATCACCGTCGAGGTGCAGAAGCGACACGGCCTGAACGAAGCCGGCTACGGCTACTGGGGCTTCTCGCCCGCCAGCAACCCGTTCGGCGGCTACAGCGAGTACGGCGTCGACATCGCCGGCATCCGCTCCGACGGATACACCTCGGATGCCGAGAAGACCGATGTCGACATCGACCGCCCCGGCTGCACGGAGGGGACGAACCCCGACCCGACGTTCGGCGACGGTGTCGTCACCCCGCACGCGGCGTTCCTTGCCCTGCCGTACGACCGGCAGGGGGTCCTCAAGAACCTCCGCGGAATCGAGAAGAAACTCGGCGCCTACGGTCCGGGTGGCTTCTACGACGCCGTCGCCGTCACGAGCGACACGGTCGCCGAGCGCTACCTGTCGCTGGACCAGTCGATGATCATGGCCGCGATCGGCAACGCGCTGACCGACGACTCCCTCAAGGACTACATGGTCGATGACAGGATGGAGCAGAACCTCCGGCCCGCCATCGAACAGCAGGTCTTCGGCTCGTCGTGGGGCGCATCGCGTCCCTGACGTCTCGATCGCTCGATGCCCGGTGTCCCGAGGGGTGCCGGGCATCGTCGCGCCCGGGGAGAGGATGCCGATGACCGACGCACCCGCGCCCCGCGCTCGCCGCGGGAGTTACGCCAAGGGGCAGCAGACGCGTCAGCGCATCGTCGACGAGGCGGTCCTGGTGTTCGGGCGCTCGGGCGTCACCGCCGGGTCGCTCCGCGAGGTCGCGGCGCGCGTCGGGCTGACGCCCGCGGGGCTCCTGCACCACTTCGCCTCGAAGGAGGAACTCTTCGCCGAGGTGCTGCGCCAGCGCGACGAGCGGGTGCGCGCTGCCGCCGGTGACCCGGACGAGCACGGGCTCATCGAGCAGATGCAGAAGGTCGTCGCGCACAACGCCACGACTCGGGGCCTCACGTCCTTGTACACACTCGTCGTCGCCGAGGCGGGCGATCCCGCCCACCCCTCGCACGACGCGTTCGCCGAGCGGTACCGTCGGAGCGCCGAGACCGCTGCCGAACTCCTGCGCGCGGGTCAGGCCGCGGGCGAGGTGCGCGCCGACATCGATCCCGCCCGTGCGGCGCGTCTGCTGGGCGCCGTGATGGACGGCCTGCAGCAGCAGTGGCTGCTCGACGAGTCGGTCGACATGTCCGCCCTGTTCGCCGAGTTCGTGCGCGGTTACCTGCGGCCTTCTCCCTGAGCCGTCGGCATCCACTGGTCGCCGGCCCGACCTCGGATGGCGGCGGGCCGTCTGGCGGAATTGGTCGGGGCGCGCCGTGTCCGGATGCCGGGTCGGCGGCGTGTCGGCGGTGGGCTCCGCGTGACGGTACGGGTGGGGCGGGCGCGAGGGGGAGGGCTCCATCCGAAGGCTCGACGGGTGCTGGACGGACGTGCGTTGGGTCGGCGACATTCGGTGGGATGCCGTGTGGCTGTCAGGGGTTCGCGAGGTGCAACCCGCGGTCGACGTGGGCGCGGATGGCGAGCTTGACCGTCGGCCAGTCGTGCACCACCATGGCGTAGTCGAATCGCAGGGTGACGAATCCCCACGCTGCGGCATGTGCGTCGCGGACCAAATCCCGGTGTCGGTGGTCGGCGCCGGCGTGGTTCTCGACGCCGTCGACCTCGACGATCAGACGTTCGCCGATGACGAGATCGACTCGGCCGACCGACACGATGTCCTGCTGCGTCCGCACATCGATGCCCCACCCGCGGAGGCGCCATCGGACCAGGGTCTCCAGGCCGCTCTCCGCGTCATGGCGGGCGAAGGCGATCGCCTCGCGTGCCTGCTTGTTCGTGTTCTCTTCGAGCCAGGCCAGATCAGCGGGTCGGATCTTCTTCTGATGCAGCGCTGATTCCAGAGCGACCACAAAGTCTTCGACTCCTCGGCATCGAAGGATCTGCCGTAGCGTCTGCGTCACCGGCGGAAGGCCGAATGCATCGCGGGCATCATGGTCCCAGTGGTCCACGTCCGCGGTCCCGTGCCGATGCCCGTGTGGCCTCAGCCTGATGTGCAGCGGTTCCGAGGCGGTCAGAACCCAGAGGCCGTGGTGTCGTGCGGCAGTGACACACGCGGGCGAGCCGCCGAGCAGGGCCGCACGAATCATGGGCTCGCAGGTGTCGGCATCCGCGTACACCCCGCGTCGGAGGCGGACGAGGGTTCCGCCGCGCAGGGCGGTGTCGATCGCCCGGCGGGTCATTCCCCGGGAGAGCAGCTCCGCGCGGGTGCGGATCGAGGACGTGCACATCGCCCCAGCGTCGTCGAGGCGGCTGGCCGCGCGTCGGCGTTCTTCCGTCAGGTGTGGATGACGCGGCGGATTCCCCCGGTGGGGAGGACGGGCGAGGTGAGGCGGGCGGCGTGCCGTCGTGCGGAGTCGTGCGGTGACACGCCGCGGCGGTGCGGGTGCCGGCGGCGTGTCGTCTCCGGACTCCGCGCGACGGCCCGGGTTCCTCCCGACGGCCCGTTGCCCGGGCCTGCCGTCCGGCGCCCGCGGCTGGACGCGGGCGGGCGGCGTGCCGTCGTGCGGAGTCGGGCGGTGACACGCCGCGGCGGTGCGCGTGCCGGCGGCGTGTCGTTTCGGGACTCCGCTTGACGGCCCGGCTACCGCGCGGCGACCCGCCGCCCGGCGACCCGCTGCCCGGCCCGCTGCCCGGCGACCCGCCCGCCCCCCGCCCCCGACGCGCCGGTTGCAAACCAGAGGTTATGCGCTTAAACTCACCCACGACGTTGCATTCGGCACCCGACGGCGGGTGCCCCGGTTCGAGGAGGAACACGATGAAGATGACCCGATGGAGCGCCGTGGCGGTCGTTGCGGTGGCGGCGATCGCGCTGACCGGCTGCGGACGCGCGTCCGACTCCGACTCCGGCGCCGCAGAGGCATCGACGATCGGCGACGCCGAGGCCGAGGGCACTCTGACGATGTGGGCGATGGGTGCCGAGGGTGAGGCACTGCCCGAGTTCGTGAAGCAGTTCGAGGATGCCAACCCCGGCGTGACCGTCGAGGTCACCCCCGTGCCCTGGGATGCCGCCTACAGCAAGTTCCAGACGGCCATCGCGGGCGGCAACACCCCCGACCTGGCCATGGTCGGATCCACCTGGATGGCGGACTTCGGCGATGCGCTGCAGACCGTGCCGACCGACCTGTCCACCGACGGGATCTTCCCCGGCGCCGTGGATTCGACCATGATCGATGACCGCGCCACCGGAGTGCCCTGGTACGTCGACACCCGTGTGCTCTACTACCGCACCGACATCGCCGCTCAGGCCGGCTGGACCTCGGCTCCCACGACGTGGGACGACCTGAAGCAGATGGCGACGGACATGCAGGCCAAGGGCGGTGCCGACTACGGCATCCGCTTCCCCGCCGGCAACGACTCTTTCCAGGGCAACGTGTGGATGCCGTGGTCCAACGGTGCCGAACTCGAGAACGGGTCCGAGTGGACCCTCGACACCCCCGAGGCCGCGGAGGCGTTCGAGTACTACCAGAGCTTCTACGCCGACGGCGTGGCCAATCCCGCCGCAGACCGCTCGGCCGGGGCCCAGGAGGCCGACTTCGTCTCGGGCTCGACCCCGATGCTCATCGACGGACCGTTCCTCATCGGTTCGCTCGAGGAGCTCGGCGGCGAGGGCTTCAGCGACAAGTTCACCACCGCCGTCTTGCCCGCGAAGGAGTCGTCCACCTCTTTCAGCGGCGGCGCGAACCTCGCGGTCTTCGACAACAGCGACAATGCCGCCAGCGCGTGGAAGCTCGTGCAGTGGCTGACCGAACCCGAGACGCAGGCCGCCTGGTACGAGGCGACGGGTGACCTGCCCGCGGTTCAGGACGCCTGGAAGTCCGACGCCTTGGCCTCATCGCCCACCCTCGCCGCCTTCGGCACGCAGCTCGAGACAGCCAAGTCGGTGCCCGCCGTCACCACGTGGGTGCAGGTCGCCGCGGCCGGTGACGCGATGCTGGAGAAGATCCGTCTCGGCCAGCAGTCGCCGGCCGACGGTCTGAAGGAGCTCCAGGCCACCGCCGACCAGCTGGGTCTGGGCTGAGACCATGACGCAGGCAGTCGTGGGCGCGACCGGGCGGGCTCCGGCCCCCGGCCGCGCCCGCGCCGGCGGGGCGTCGAGCCGCCGCCGGCGCCAGGGATGGGTCGCGTGGGGCTTCGCCCTGCCGTTCGTCGCGGTGTTCGCGGTGTTCATGGTCGTGCCGATCGTCGGATCGTTCGCGATGTCGTTCACCGACTTCACGGCGCGCGACATCCGCTCGCCCTTCGCGGTGAACTTCGTCGGACTCGAGCAGTACGTCGGCGTCCTCTCCGACCCCGTCTTCCTCACCTCGTTGGGGGTGACCGCGACGTTCGTCGTCGTCGGCATCCCGGTGACCATGGCACTCGCGCTGGCCCTCGCCCTCGCGTTGAACGCGAGTAAGGGGCGCATCGTCTCGGTGCTGCGGGTGGGCTTCTACGCCCCCGTCGTGACGAGCATCGTCGCGGTCGCGGTGGTGTGGCGCTACATCCTGCAGCCCGAGGGGCTGCTCAACTCGGCGCTGGCGATCGTCGGCATCCAGGGCCCGGACTGGCTCAACGACACCTCGACGGCTCTTCCCTCGCTCATCGCGATGGCGGTGTGGCGCAATGTCGGCACGCTCATGGTCATCTTCCTCGCGGGCCTTCAGGCCATCCCCACCGATGTGAAGGAGGCCGCCCTGATGGACGGCGCCTCGTCGTGGCGGCGCCTGACCTCCGTGACACTGCCGCTCCTGCGTCCGACGCTGTTGCTCGGCGCCGTGCTCATCTCGGTCGGGTTCCTGCAGTTCTTCGAAGAGGCCTTCGTGATGACCCAGGGCGGTCCGTTGAACTCCACCCTCTCGGTGGCCTATTACACGTTCAAGCAGTTCGGCTTCGGTGAGTACGGAACGGCATCGGCCGCCAGCTACCTGCTTTTCCTCGCGATCGCGCTGCTCAGCCTGGTGCAGTTCCGCGTTCTGCGGGCGAAGGATTGAGGGAGGATGCCATGACGCTCACCACCCCCGCGGCCCCGGCCGCTGTCGTCGACGCCACCGGGACGCCGCCCCGCCGTCGCCGCGCGGAGAACCGGCTCACCCCCGGTCGCGCTCTCACCTACACCGTGCTCGTCGTGGGCCTGCTGGTGTGGATCCTGCCCTTCGCGTGGATGCTGCTGGGCTCGGTCAAGACGCAGCGGGAGATCCTGCAGCGTCCGCCGACCTGGTGGCCGCAGGAGTTCACGTGGGAGAACTTCGGCGCCTGGTTCGGTCAGCTGAACTTCGGGCAATTCTTCGGCAACAGCATCGTCGTCGCGCTGTTCACCGTCGCCGGCAACCTCGTGTTCTGCTCGATGGTCGGCTACGCCCTGGCGAAGATGAACTTCCCCGGCAAGAAGGCGCTGTTCGTGGTGGTCATGGTGACCCTGATGGTCCCCGGCGTCGTCACCTTCGTGCCCCTGTTCGTCATGGTCTCCTCGCTCGGCCTGGTCGACAGCTATGCGGCGCTGATCCTGCCGTTCGTCACCACTCCGCTGGGCGTGTTCCTGATGCGGCAGTTCATGCTCGGCATCCCGGATCCACTCCTGGAGGCCGCGCGTATCGACGGAGCGGGCGAGCTGCGTATCTTCGCCCGGATCGTCATGCCGCTGTGCGGACCGCCGCTCGCGACCCTCGGCATCCTGACCTTCCTCGCCTCGTGGAACAACTTCCTCTGGCCGCTCGTCGCGGCGCAGACGGAGGCGAAATACACCCTCCCCGTCGCGCTGTCGCTGTATTCGACGGGCCAGAACGCCACCGATTACGGCCTCCTGCTCGCGGGCTCCGTGCTGGTGATCGCGCCCATCATCCTTCTGTTCGTCTTCCTGCAGCGCTACTTCATCCAGGGCATCGCCTCGACCGGTCTGAAGTGAGGCTCGGGCGGGCTCGCGCTGCCGCGACCCGCCCGACGCCGCCCTCGGCCCGACCCCCGCTCTCCGGCCCGGCCCCGCACCGGCGGGCCTCGAAAGGATTCCCCCATGACCTCCGCCCGCTTCCTCACCGCCCCTGACGGGACGCGCTTCCGCGACCTGAACGGCAACGGCGTGATGGACCCGTACGAGAATCCGACGCTCGGCGTCGAGGAGCGCACCGACGACCTCGTCGCGCGCCTCAGCCTCGAAGAGAAGGTCGGCCTGATGTTCCAGACCGTCATCGAGGTCGGCGACGACGGAGAACTGCTCGAAGCGCCCGGCAAGATCTCGAAGTCGCCGACGACCACGGTGGTCGTGCACAAGAACATGAACCACTTCAACGTGCACGCGATCCGCACGGCCCGCCAGGTGGCGACGTGGAACAACAACCTTCAGGCTCTCGCCGAGACGACGCCGCACGGCATCCCGGTCACCATCAGCACCGATCCGCGTCATGCTTTCGTCGAGAACACCGGTGTGGCGTTCTCGGCAGGGCCCTTCTCGCAGTGGCCCGAGGGGCTGGGGCTCGCCGCCCTCGATGACGTCGAGACGGTGCGCGCCTTCGCCGAGGTCGCACGGCGCGAGTACGTCGCCGTCGGCATCCGCGCCGCTCTGCACCCGCAGATCGACCTCGCCACCGAGCCCCGGTGGGGCCGACAGGCGCAGACCCTGGGGCAGGATGCCGCGCGGGTCACCGAATTCACGGCCGCCTATCTCCAGGGGTTCCAGGGTGACCAGCTCGGCCCCGACAGCGTGGCGTGCACGACGAAGCACTTCCCGGGCGGGGGGCCTCAGCTCGGCGGCGAGGACGCGCACTTCCCGTACGGCCGCGAACAGGTCTACCCGGGGGGCATGTTCGACTACCACCTCGAGCCCTTCCGCGAGGCGATCCGACGCGGCACCGCGGGGATGATGCCGTATTACGGGATGCCGGTGGGGCTCGAGGTCGGCGGCGAGCCGATCGAGGAGGTCGGCTTCGGCTACAACCGCCAGATCGTCACGGGCCTGCTGCGCGAGCAGTTGGGATACGACGGTGTCGTGGTCACCGACTGGGAGCTCGTGAACGACAACCACGTCGGCGACCAGGTGCTCCCGGCGCGGGCGTGGGGTGTCGAGCACCTCACCGCCGTCGAGCGCATGGAGAAGATCCTGGATGCCGGCAGTGACCAGTTCGGAGGGGAGGAGTGCGTCGAGATGCTCCTCGACCTCGTGCGTTCGGGTCGTGTGTCGGAGGAGCGGATCGACGCCTCGGTGCGGCGCCTCCTGCGGGTGAAGTTCGCCCTCGGTCTCTTCGACGACCCGTACGTCGACGTCGACGAGGCCGAGCGCCTCGTCGGCAACGCGGACTTCCGAGCACTCGGCGAGCAGGCCCAGGCCCGGTCGCTGACGGTGCTCGTCAACGAGGAGCGCGACGGGGCGCCCGTGCTGCCGTTGCGGCCGGTGTCCGCCGTCTACGTCGAGGGCTTCCGCCCCGACGACGTCGCCGAACTGGGCCGGGTCGTGACGAATCCGGGCGAGGCCGACCTGGCCGTCGTGCGCATCGGCGCGCCCTTCGACCCGCGCGACGACCTCTTCCTGGAGGCGTGGTTCCACCAGGGCTCCCTCGAGTTCGCGCCGGGGCTGGTGTACCGCCTCAACACGATCGCGGCATCCTGTCCGCTCGTGATCGTCGTGAACCTCGACCGCCCCGCGATCCTCACCCCGTTCGTGGGTCACGCCGCCGCGATCGTCGCCGACTACGGCAGCTCCGCGCGCGCCGTCCTCGACGCGCTGACGGGGCGCGTGCTGCCCCGGGGGCGGCTCCCGATCGAGATCCCGCGGTCGATGGATGCCGTGCGCTCGTCGCGCGAGGATGTACCGTCGGACACCGGCGATCCCGTCTTCCCCGTCCACCACGGGCTGGAGCTGCGGACGCTCGCGAGCACGGCGCAGAGGGAGTAGGGCGGTCTGATGGCGGAGGGGCAGTCGGCGCGTCGACCGACCGTGTACGACGTCGCCCAGGAGGCGAACGTCTCAATCGCCTCGGTGTCGTTCGCGTTCCGACGGCCCGACAAGCTCAGCGACGCCACGCGCGAGCGCGTTCTCGACGCGGCCCGGCGGCTGGGGTACGCCCCCAGCGCAGCCGCTCGGGGCCTTGCGCACGGGCGCACGGGAACCCTCGGTCTGCACGCCTTCGACCTTCTGCTCGAACGGGCCGACCCCCTCGCCCAGCCCCTGAGCGGGATGCAGTCGCCGTCGCTGGGCGTCGGGGGAGTCATCCCCTGGGACCAGACGGACGACGACGTGCTCTCCGACCCGCGCGCGTTCCCCCTCTACGTCGACGAGGTGCAGCGCGGGTTCGAGTTGGAGTGCTGGGCGCTGGGTCGTCCGGTGATGCTCAGCAGCGGATCGGATGCCGATGTGTCGGTCGCCGACACCGTCGGGCGCGTCGATGGACTCGCGGTGTTCCCGTCGCCGCAGACGGCGCCCACCCTGGCCCGGCACTCGCTGAGCATTCCGATCGTGCTGTTCAGCGCGTCGCCGGCCGATGATCGCCACCACCGCGTCCGCGTCGACAACGCGCGGGGGATGCGCGCGCTCGTGGCCCACCTCGTCGACGATCACGGAGCGACCGATCTCGCCTTCGTCGGGCGTCTGGAGGCCACGGATGCCGTCGAGCGGCGCGACGCCATGGTCGATGAACTGGAGCTGCGCGGCATCCGCCCCCGCGCCGACCTCGTCGATGCGACGGTGCGCGGCGACGACGAGCTCGTCCCGCAGGTGCGCGCGCTGCTGGCCGAGGGGCGGATGCCGCAGGCCTTCGTCTGCGCGACCGACCAGAACGCGTTCACCCTCCTCGACGTCCTCGCCGCCGAGGGCCTCCGCGTCCCCGACGACGTGATCGTCACCGGCTTCGACGGCACGCTCGGATCGCGGCTGACCTCTCCGCCGCTGACGACCGTCCGGCAGCCGATGGAGGCGATGGGTCGCGCAGCAGCGCGCATCCTCGCCGGCACGGCCGGTGCCGCCCCCGCCGGTGGGGCCTTCGACGTGGTGTTCGAGCCGCGGCTGCTGGTTCGCGGTAGCTGCGGCTGCTGACGGCATCCGCCCGCTCCCGGGTCGGGCGCCTCGCGCGCGCCGTCGGGCGGAGTCCCGGACGACACGCCGACTCGGGATGCCGTACCCGCGGCGTGTCGGAGAGGAACTCCGCAGGACGGTTCCGACTCCCGTATGGAGTCGGGCCGTGCCGTCGGGCGGAGTCCGTTGGTGACACGCCGGTGGGGGATGCCGCGGGGCGGCGTGTCGGGAAAGGACTCCGCGGGACGGTTCCGACTCCCGGGTGGTGGAGTCGGGCCGTGCCGTCGGGCGGAGTCCGTTGGTGACACGCCGGTGGGGGATGCCGCGGGGCGGCGTGTCGGAGAAGAACTCCGCGGGACGGCACGTACCCCCCCTCCGCCGGAGGGCCCCTACCGGCCCTCCTCCGCCAGTCGCAGGGCGGCCCACATCTCCGCGCGCGCGGCGAACGACGACAGGTCGCGGCCGAGGACCCGCTCGGCCTGGGCGATGCGGGCGCGAACGGTGTGGCGATGGATGCCGAGAGCCTGGGCCGTGGCCTCGTGCGAGCAGTCGTGGGCCAGCCACGCGTCGAGCGTGACGAGCAGGGCGGAGCCCTGGGCCCGGTCGTGAGCGTGAAGCGGCGTGAGGGCGCCGACGGCCACGGCGTGGGCGGCCTCGGAGCCGAGGGCGGCGAGCAGCCCCGCGCGGGCCGTGTCGGTGAAGTCGGCGACGCCCGGGGTTCCGAGACGGTCGCGAGCCGTGCGTGCCTGGGTGAGGGCGCGCGCGAACTCGTCGTAACCGGTCGGGGCCGAGCACCCCACGACCATTTCGAAGCGTTCGGCGATCGCCTCCAGCGGCGACCGCGCCGACGCGGGCACCACCAGCACGACCCCGTCGTCGCCGCGACCGAAGAACAGCTCGCCGCGCTGCTCGTGCGCGCGAGTCTCGAGCCACTCGGTCAGCGCGGTCGACCGGAGAGCCGAGGGCGGCGTCAGTGCCACCACGACCGGAGCCGTCGGCAGCGGGCCGAACAGATCGCGTGCCGAGCGGCGGGCGAGGGTCGGGTCGCCGGTCGTCAGGGACTGCACGAGACCCGCGCGGAAGGTGCCGATGGCCCGACCCAGGCCGTCCTGCTGCTCGAGCGCGAGGGCGGCCATGGCGACGACGGCGGTCACGACGCTCCGGGCCTCGTGGTCGAGATCGGAGGCTTCGATGGCCAGCGCGCCGCGCAGGTGCCCGCCACGTCCCAACGTCTGCACGCTCACGGCGCGACCGCCGGCGTCGAGCGATCCCGCGGCGCGCGTGCCGCGGCGCAGCATCGTCGTGACCTCCGCGGCGAGGGCGTCGGCGGCGGCGGCGGGCAGGGCGCCCGCGGGGAAGGCGGTGCGCAGCGCTCCCGCCGCGTCGTACAGCCCCACCCAGCAGTCGAGCTGTCGCGAGAGCTCGGCGAGCGTGGCCGAGAGACCGTCGGGGCGCAGCGCGGCGAGCGACACCGCGCGTTGGGCGGCGAGCGACCAGCTGCGACGCGCGTACGCGTCGGCGGCGATCGCCTCGGCACCCGCCCGCGCCACGGCGATGAAGGGCGTGCGGTACGGCACCTCGAACAGCGGCATCCCGGCCCGTCGGCACGCATCGACGAGGGGAGCGGGGATGCCGTCGCGCACGACCTCCGTGCCGAAGCCCAGGCCCTGCACGCCGCGCGCGATCAGACGGCCGACGTAGGCGTCGTAGTCGGCGGCGGTGGCCTCGCCGAACTGGGTGCCGGTGGTCAGCAGCACGAGACCCTCGCTGAGGAAGGGCGTCGGATCGGCGAGGTCGCTCGAGTGCACCCATCGCACGGGGCGATCCAGGATGCCGGGAGCCAGGTCGTCGTCGGCCACGAGCCGCAGGTGCAGGTCGCGGCGGGACAGGAGCGCGCGCAGGCTGGGCGGGGCGGGGGTGGTGTCGGCCATGACAGCTCCTGTACGACTCGTATACGACGGCGCCTGCGACTGTACAGGCAGGAGAGTGCGGCTCGCGGCGCGGCGTCCGTAGCATCACCGCCATGAGCCTCGACACCCTTCCCCTCGTCGGCGGTCCGTCCCTCGCCCAGGAGCGCCGCATCGTCACCGCCATCCCCGGCCCGCGTTCGCAGGAGCTGCTGGAGCGAAAGGCCGCCGCCGTGGCATCCGGTGTCGGTCACACCGTCCCGATCCAGGCGGTCGCCGCCGGAGGGGGAGTGGTCGTCGACGCCGACGGCAACTCGCTCATCGACCTCGGCTCGGGCATCGCCGTGACCAGCGTCGGCAACGCCCACCCCGCGGTCGTGAAGGCCGTGCAGGAGCAGGTCGCCGCCTTCACCCACACCTGCTTCATGATCTCGCCGTACGATTCCTACGTGTCGGTGGCCGAGGCCCTCAACCGCCTCACTCCGGGCGATCACGCCAAGAAGAGCGCGCTGTTCAACTCGGGCGCCGAGGCGGTCGAGAACGCCGTCAAGATCGCGCGCAAGTACACCAAGCGCCAAGCGGTCGTCGCGTTCGACCACGGCTACCACGGCCGTACCAACCTGACCATGGCGCTGACGGCGAAGAACATGCCGTACAAGAGCGGCTTCGGGCCGTTCGCGGCCGAGGTCTACCGCGCTCCGCTGTCGTACCCCTTCCGCGACGGTCTGACCGGTCCCGAGGCCGCGGCCAAGGCGATCGCGGTCATCGAGAAGCAGGTCGGAGCCGAGAACCTCGCCGCCGTCATCATCGAGCCCATCCAGGGCGAGGGCGGCTTCATCGTCCCCGCCGACGGCTTCCTCAACGCGATCGTCGACTGGTGCCGCGACAACGGCGTGGTCTTCATCGCCGACGAGGTGCAGTCGGGCTTCGCCCGCACCGGCGCGATGTTCGCCAGCGAGCACTTCGGCATCGTCCCCGACCTCGTCACCACCGCCAAGGGCATCGCGGGCGGCCTCCCGCTCGCGGCCGTCACCGGCCGTGCCGAGATCATGGATGCCACCCACACGGGCGGTCTGGGCGGCACCTACGGCGGAAACCCGATCGCGTGCGCCGCGGCTCTGGCATCCATCGACGCCTTCGAGAACGAGGGGTTCGTGGAGCGCGCCCGCGAGATCGGCGACGTGCTGAAGGGGCGCCTGCACGCCCTGCAGCAGAGCGACCCGCGCATCGGCGACGTCCGCGGCCACGGCGCGATGATCGCCGCCGAGTTCGTCGACCCGACCACGGGAGCGCCCGACGCCGCCCTCACTTCCGCGGTGGCCAAGGCCGCCATCGCCGAGGGCGTGATCGTGCTCACGTGCGGCACGTACGGCAACGTCATCCGATTCCTCCCGCCGCTGTCGATCGGCGACGACCTGCTGAACGAGGGCCTCGACGTCGTCGCGGCCGCTCTCGCCCGCAGCTGACATGCGTCCCGGCGGCGGCGTCGACCCGAACTCCGCCGCCGTCGGGGCCACCCACGAAGACGTGAACGACACAACGAAGGAAGTGCCCATGGACGACATCACCCGTGACGTGGTCGTGATCGGGGCCGGCGCCGCCGGTCTCACCGCGGCCAACGACCTGCGCAAGGCCGGCCTGTCGGTCGCCGTCCTGGAGGCCCGCGATCGCGTGGGCGGACGCCTGTGGACCGACGTCATCGACGGCGCGATGCTCGAGCTCGGCGGTCAGTGGGTCTCTCCCGACCAGACCGCGCTCATCGACACCGTGGCAGACCTCGGCCTGTCCACCTACAGCCGCTACCGCGAGGGCGACAGCGTGTACGTCGGCCCCGACGGCGAGGCGAAGCGCTTCACGGGGGAGATGTTCCCCGTCGCACCCGAGACCGAGAAGGTCATCGACGAGATCACCGCACGCTTGGATGCCATGGTCGCCGAGATCGACCCCGACAAGCCGTGGGAGCACCCCCGCGCCGCCGAGTGGGACAAGATCTCGTGGGACGCCTGGCTGCGTCAGCAGACCGACGACGACGAGGCCGTGCGCAACCTCGCGTTCGCGACGGGCTCCGCGATGCTCACCAAGCCCACGCACACGTTCTCGCTCCTGCAGTCGCTGCTCATGGCGGCATCCGCGGGCTCGTACTCCCACCTCGTCGACGCCGACTTCATCCTCGACAAGCGCGTCACGGGGGGACTCCAGCAGGTGCCCGAGCTGCTCGCCGAGCGTCTGGGCGACGACGTCCTGCTGAATCAGCCGGTGCGCCGCATCGTCTGGGGCGACGCCTCCGTCGCACCCGAGCGCGTCGCGAACGCGGCGACGGGTCAGCGGGTCGACGATCTGCGCGCCCTGACCGCTCGCGTCGAGGCGGCGACCGCCTCCTCCACGGGCGTCACCGTGATCGCCGACGGCGTGACCGTGCGCGCGCGCTTCGCGATCCTCGCCCTCGCCCCCGTGCTCTACTCGCGCATCTCGTTCGAGCCGCCGATGCCGCGCCTGCAGCACCAGATGCACCAGCACATCTCGATGGGCTTCGTGATCAAGGTGCACGCCGTCTACGAGACGCCGTTCTGGCGGGAGAAGGGCCTGTCGGGCACCGCGTTCAGCCCCTACGAGCTGTGCCACGAGGCGTACGACAACACCAACCACGGCGACGAGCGCGGCACCCTGGTGGGCTTCGTGTCCGACCAGAACGCCGACGACCTGTTCCGCCTCAGCGCCGAGGAGCGCAAGGAGCGCATCCTCGAGTCGCTCTCGCACTACTACGGTCCCGAGGCGAAGAACCCGGTCGTCTACTACGAGAGCGACTGGGGCACCGAGGAGTGGACCCGCGGGGCGTACGCCGCGAGCTTCGACCTGGGCGGGCTCCACCGCTACGGCGCCGATCAGCGTCAGCCCGTCGGGCCGATCCACCTCGCGTGCAGCGACATGGCCGGCGCCGGGTACCAGCACGTCGACGGCGCAATCCGTCAGGGCCACCGCGCCGCCGACGAGATCCTCGAACGGACGCGCGGATGACCGGCGACCGCGTCGTCGTCGGGTACACCGCGACCGACGCCGGCGCGGATGCGCTCGCCCTCGGCGCGCGTCTCGGGGCGGCGCTCGGCGCTCCCGTGCACGCGGTGGTCGTGCTGCCCTCGCCCGAGAACAACGTCTCGATCCCCTCCGCCGCGAGCTACGACCGCCTCGTCGCCGACACCGCCCGCGGCTGGCTCCGCGACGCCCTCGCGCGACTCGGCGACCCGTCCCGCATCCGGGGTCACGTCCGCTACGCGCAGGCCGTGTCGGACGGGCTCGTCGCGGCGGCGGAGGAGTTCGACGCCGGGGTAATCGTCGTGGGGACCGGCGCCGGTGGGCCCCGCGGTCGTCACCGCCTGGGCACCACCGCCGAGGAGCTCGTCCACTCCGCGCCCGTCCCGGTCGCGCTGGCGCCCGAGGGGGCGCGGAAGATCGATCCGGCCGCGGGGCTGCCGCGCATCACCGCCGCCATCGGCACCCGACCGGGGGCCCAGACGCTGCTCGACACCGCGATCGGCGTCGCGCGGCGCTCCCACGCGCCGCTGCGGCTGCTCTCTCTCGCGGGCGTCGACCTCCCGGACCGCGTCGACGCGGGCCTGACGCGACTGACCGGCCAGACCCACGCCGCGGGCGTCCTCGACACCGTGCGCGCCTCCCTTCCCGACGAGATCGCGGCCGAGGCCGTCGTCGGCACCGGCGACGACATCGAAGACGCCGTCTCGCGCCTCGAGTGGCAGCCGGGCGAGATCGCCCTCGTCGGCTCCAGTCGCCTCGCCCAGCCGCGGCGTCTGTTCCTCGGCTCCACCGCGGGCCGCATCCTGCGCGCCCTGCCCGTCCCCATGATCGTGGTGCCCCGCACCTCGGAGGCCTCCTCATGACCAGCCCTCGCAACGACGCGAGCCCCGCACCCGACGCCGCCGTCACCACCGGCATCTCGAACAAGGGCCTGCGCGTCGGCTCGATCGGCATGATCGGCGCCGTCGTCATCGGCATCTCGACCATCGCCCCGGCGTACACGCTCACCGGCGCCCTCGGCCCCACCGTCTCGGCGGTGGGCTTCCAGGTGCCGGCGATCATCCTCGTCGGCTTCATCCCGATGCTCCTGGTGGCGCTCGGCTACCGTGAGCTGAACTCCCGGATGCCGGATGCCGGCACCTCGTTCACCTGGGCGGCTCGCGCCTTCGGGCCCTGGGTCGGCTGGATGGCCGGGTGGGGGCTGGTGGCAGCGACCGTCATCGTGCTGTCGAACCTCGCCGGCATCGCGGTGGACTTCCTGTTCCTGCTCATCGCCCAGATCTCCGGCAACCCGGACATCGCCGAGATCACGCGGATCGTGCCCGTCAACGTCGCCGTGTGCCTGCTCTTCATGCTGCTGGCCACGATCGTGTCGTACCGCGACCTGCAGACCACGCAGCGTCTGCAGTACGGCCTGGTCGGGTTCCAGATCCTCGTGCTGCTCGTGTTCGCGGGCGCGGCCGTCATCGAGATGATGAACGGCAACGCCTTCGATGCGAGCCCCGTCCAGGCGTCGTGGTTCAACCCGTTCGAGGTCGACTCCTTCAGCGCGTTCGCGGCCGGACTCTCGCTGTCGATCTTCATCTTCTGGGGGTGGGACGTCATCCTCACGATGAACGAGGAGACCAAGGACCCCGACAAGACGCCCGGGCGCGCGGCCACC
Organism: Microbacterium phycohabitans; assembly: GCF_032464935.1. Taxonomy (NCBI): domain Bacteria; kingdom Bacillati; phylum Actinomycetota; class Actinomycetes; order Micrococcales; family Microbacteriaceae; genus Microbacterium; species Microbacterium phycohabitans. The sequence continues at coordinate 4,145 of NZ_JAWDIT010000005.1, read as the reverse complement.
GTCACCGTGTTCCTGATCGTCGCCCTGTACCTGTTCATCGCCGTCGCCCTGCTGATGTTCGCCGGCAACGGCACGGGGGAGCTGGGGCTGGGCAACGAGGACATCCAGGAGAACGTGTTCTTCCACCTCTCCGGCCCGATCCTCGGGCCCCTGGCCTTCCTCGTCTCGCTCGCCGTGTTGACCAGTTCGGCATCCTCGTTGCAGGCCACGTTCGTCGGTCCCGCGCGCACGCTGCTCGCGATGGCCCACTACGACGCCCTGCCCCGGAAGTTCGCGAAGGTCAGCCCGCGCTTCTTCACCCCGGGGTACGCCACGATCGTGTCGGCGATCGTCGCATCGGCCTTCTACGCGATCATGCGCGTGCTGAGCGAGAACGTGCTGACCGACACCATCACGGCGCTCGGGGCGATGATCTGCTTCTACTACGGCCTGACCGCGTTCGCCTGCGTCTGGTACTTCCGCAAGCAGTGGTTCGACTCGGTGCGCAACGTCTTCCTCACCCTCCTCGCGCCGCTGGTGGGTGGCGTCATCCTGGCCGTGCTGTTCGTGACGACCCTCATCGACAGCGCGAACCCCGACTACGGATCCGGTTCGCAGATCGGGGGAGTGGGTCTGGTGTTCGTCATCACGGTCGTGATCATCGTCGTCGGCATCGTGCTGATGATCGCGCAGCGCATCGCGAGCCCCGCCTTCTTCCGCGGTGAGACCCTGGGACGGGAAGCGCCCGCCAGCGCCCGCCGCCGCCGCGCGGTCTGACCGCACCAGCTGACAACGAAACGAAAAGGAGCATCATGAGCGACTACGCCGTCGTCAATCCCGCCACCGGCGAGACCCTCGCCGAGTACGACACCCTGACCGACGCCGGGGTGGAGAGCGCGATCGCCTCCGCTCACGACGGGTACCGCGTGTGGTCGCGCACCGCGCCCGCCGACCGCGCCGCCGCGATCCGGCGCGTAGCCGAGCTGCACCGCGAACGCCGCGAGGAGCTCGCGGCGATCATCGTGCGCGAGATGGGCAAGCCGCTGGAGGCGGCCCTCGGCGAGGTCGACTTCGCCGCCGACATCACCGAGTACTACGCCGACAACATCGACAAGATCACCGGCGACACCCCGCTCGACATCCTCGGCGAAGGCACCGCGGTCATCCGCCGCTCGCCGCTGGGCGTGCTGCTGGGCATCATGCCGTGGAACTTCCCGTACTACCAGGTCGCGCGATTCGCCGCCCCGAACCTCGCGGTCGGCAACACGATCCTGCTCAAGCACGCACCCCAGTGCCCCGAGTCGGCCGAGGCGCTGCAGGCGATCTACCGCGATGCGGGACTTCCCGACGGCGCCTACGTCAACATCCGCGCCACCAACGACCAGGCGGCGACCATCATCGCCGACCGCCGCGTGCAGGGCGTGTCGGTGACCGGCTCCGAGCGCGCCGGTGCCGCGGTCGCCGAGATCGCCGGCCGCAACCTCAAGAAGGTCGCCCTCGAGCTCGGCGGGTCCGACCCGTTCATCCTGCTGTCGACCGACGACCTGGATGCCGCGGTGCAGGCCGCCGTCGACGCGCGCCTCGACAACAACGGCCAGTCGTGCAACGCCGCGAAGCGCTTCATCGTCGCGGACGACCTCTACGACGGCTTCCTGTCGAAGTTCACCGCCGCGCTCGGCGAGGCGAAGGTCGGCGACCCCTTCGCCGATGACACGGTGCTCGGTCCACTGTCCTCGCTCACCGCGGCCGAGCGCCTCGACGAGCAGGTGCAGCGCGCGGTCGCGCAGGGCGCCACCGTCGAGGTCGGCGGCAGGCGCGACGGCGCCTTCTACCCCGGCACGGTGCTCACCGGCGTCACGAAGGACATGGACGCGTACGGCGAGGAGTTCTTCGGCCCCGTCGGCACGGTCTACCGCGTCTCGAGCGAAGACGAGGCCGTCGAGCTCGCCAACGACACCGGCTACGGACTGGGGTCCTACGTCTTCACGACGGATGCCGAGCAGGCCCAGCGCATCGCCGACAAGATCGAGGCCGGAATGGTCTACGTCAACGTCGTGCTCGCCGACTCTCCCGAACTGCCGTTCGGCGGCGTGAAGCGCAGCGGCACCTCGCGCGAGATGGGACTGCTCGCCGCGGACGAGTTCGTGAACAAGAAGCTCATCCGCACGATCTGATCGATGCCTCGTCCCCCGGTCCGGTTCGCCAGGCCGGGGGACATGGCATAGACTGGGGAGTGCAGTCGAAATCTGCATTCTTTCGCTGTGCCCTCGGGTACGCGGCATCCCTCCCCGAGGAATTCCAGGCGGAAGCGCGCCGGTTTCGCATCCTGGATCCCTCGGGATCTTAGGGCGGTAGCTCAATTGGCAGAGCAGCGGTCTCCAAAACCGCAGGTTGCAGGTTCGATTCCTGTCCGCCCTGCGCACAGCGCACGCTGGCACAGACAGAGACCTAGGTGGTTCGATGACGCAGGACGAGGCGAAGGGCGAGGTCGTCGCAGACCGCGGCGCGCCCCGCGAGAAGAAGCTCAACTTCTTCGCGCGGATCGCCCTCTTCATTCGTCAGGTCTTCGCGGAACTGCGCAAGGTCGTCACCCCCACGCGGCAGGAACTGATCAAGTTCACCGCCGTCGTCCTCGGGTTCGTCGTCGTGATGATGGCGATCGTCTACGGCCTCGACGTGTTGTTCGTGTGGATCACCACCGCCGTCTTCGGCGTCCCCGGTACCGCCGGCGCCTGACCGGCGTCTGGGCGGACGCGCGGCGCCAAGAGCGGCCGCCTCTGAACGGAAGAGATCACAGTGTCTGAAAGATATGTCGACGACGCCGACTGGGCCACGGCCGCGGAGCAGTCCAGCGAGGACGACGAGGCCCAGGAGGGCAACGTTCTCGAGTCCCAGGAGCGCGCCTCCGACTCGGCCGAGCACACCGCGGTCCACATCGTCGACGACGAGACCGACACCGACGACGCCGATCTCGGCGACATCGACATCACCGACCCGGAGGCGGACGCGATCGTGAACGACGCTCTCGAGATCGACGAGACCAGCGAGGCCGAGGCCGCAGCCGAGGTGCTCACCGATTCCCTGGCCGAGGAGCAGGCCGAAGAGGCCGCCGAGGCCGCCGACGAGGTCACCCCCTACGACGGTCCCGACGTCAACGGCGAGCCCGACGCGCCGGTGCTCGACGAGGACTTCGTCGACGAGGTCAACGCGGCCGCCGGTGTGGTCGACGAGGCCGAGGCGTCCGAGTCGCCCGCCGACGCCGCGGAGGCGCCGGAAGACGCCGACTCCGCCGACGACGAAGACGCCGACCCCTACGACGCGTTCCGCGCCGAGCTGCGCTCGCTCCCGGGCAAGTGGTACGTCATCCACTCCTACGCCGGCTTCGAGCGCAAGGTGAAGGCCAACATCGAGCAGCGCAAGTCGACGCTCGAGGTCGAGGACGACATCTACCAGGTCGAGGTCCCGATGGAGGACGTCGTCGAGATCAAGAACGGCCAGCGCAAGATGGTCAACCGCGTGCGCATCCCCGGCTACGTGCTGGTGCGCATGGACCTCAACGAAGACACCTGGTCGGTCGTGCGTCACACCCCCGGTGTCACCGGCTTCGTGGGCAACGCCCACAACCCGACCCCGCTGCGCTTCGAGGAGGCCTTCACCATGCTGAAGAGCCTGGTCGAGGTGAAGGAGTCCGCTCCCGCCAAGGCCGGAGCGGCCAAGGGCGCCCCGACCGCTCAGCGCGTCATCCCCGCCGAGGTCGACTTCGAGGCCGGCGAGACGATCACGATCAAGGAGGGCTCGTTCGCGGGTCTTCCCGGCACGATCAGCGAGATCAAGCCCGAGAGCGGCAAGCTCACGGTCCTCGTCTCGCTCTTCGAGCGCGAGACCCCGGTCGAGCTGTCGTTCGACCAGGTCACCAAGATGGTCTGACGCCCCGCGCGTCCCGCGAACGCCCCGCCCGGCCCCGGCCGCGCGGGGCGTTCGCCGTTCCGCGCCGCGATCTCGCGCCGATAAACGCCGTTTGTGCCCAGACACGCGGCACCGGACCGTGTCTCAGCGCGAACGGCGTTTATCGCCGCCCGCCGCGCCGCGCCCCGCCACACCCCGCCGCGCCGCACCGGCTCACCGCGCCCGCCGCACCGGCCCGCAGCCCGACGCCCCCCCGCGCC
>NZ_JAWDIT010000004.1:0-463868 GCF_032464935.1 Microbacterium phycohabitans | reverse complement strand
ACACCGGGAAAACGATGCTGCAGCGAGTTTGAAACTGACCAAAGAGAAACATCATTACTGACGTATCCATATGCCAACCCCCAAAAGGGCTGGTCTTTGATCCAAAGGAATTTCTCGCAATCCGAAGATCGACGAGGAATAAATTGGCATTTGACAAGTGCACGCTGTTGAGTTCTCAAGGAACGGACGCACCCACAGAAACAGTCATCTCGACCTACCCGTGAGGCAGTTCACTTCTTAGAAGACCACCCGACGCTAGGAGCTTCCCCTGTGGGATCTCAGAACGAGATCAACATCGTGGAAACCGGCCGGGTGACCGAACCGAAACATTACACCATCCGGTGTGGTTTCGGGGTGGTTCTCCGCTTGAGAGGACGCGGGGCCTTTCGGCCGCTCCGCTCTCCCCTGTGGGGCGAACAAGTAATAAGTTACGCGGGAATGAACGACCCGTCGAATCGACGCCCCCGCCCGGGCGTGTCGCTCCCGTCATTCCGCGGAAACACGCCGGAAATGACAGGGGCCCGGCCGACTCGAGGTCGACCGGGCCCCGCTCCGGACGTTCGCGCGCTCAGGCGGTGGCCGCCGCGGCGCTCTTCTCCGCCGGCAGGGGCCACAGCGCATCGAGAAGCTGACGTACCCACGCGATGAGGGTGGCGTCGTCGGCATCCTGAGGCAGAGGAACCACCATGGCGTCGCCTCCGGCGACCAGCTTCGCCTTGGGGTAGAGGCGCTGGAGACGCACACGCATCGACTCGGGGAGATCGGCGGGGGCGACACGCAGGTTGGAGCCCATCGCCACGACGTCGGCGAGACCGGCCTGCGCCGCACGACGGCGCAGACGCGCCACGGCGACGAGACCCTCCACCTCGGAGGGCGGCTCACCGTAACGATCGCGGAGCTCCTCGACGACGAGGTCGATCGCGTCGTCCTTCGCCGTCGCCGACGCGGCCGCCGAGAGCTTCTGGTACGCCTCGAGGCGGAGACGCTCGCTGTCGATGTAGAACTCGGGGAGCCGAGCATCCACCGGCAGCTCGAGGCGCAGCTCGGTGGGTCCGTCGACGTCCTCCCCGCGGAAGGTCGACACCGCCTCGCCGATCATCCGCAGGTAGAGGTCGAACCCGACACCGGCGATGTGGCCCGCCTGCTCCGCGCCGAGCAGGTTGCCCGCGCCGCGCAGCTCGAGGTCTTTGAGGGCGACCTGCATCCCGCTTCCGAGGTCGTTGTTGACCGCGATCGTCTCGAGGCGGTCGGCCGCGGTCTCGGACAGCGGCTTCATCTCGTCGTAGAGGAAGTAGGCGTAGGCGCGGTCGCGTCCGCGACCCACTCGTCCGCGCAGCTGGTGCAACTGCGACAAGCCGTACTTGTCGGCGCGGTCGATGATGATCGTGTTCGCGTTCGAGATGTCGAGACCGGTCTCGATGATGGTCGTCGACACCAGGACGTCGGCGCGACGCTCCCAGAAGTCGTCGACGACCTGCTCGAGCGCGTGCTCCCCCATCTGTCCGTGGGCGACGACGATGCGCGCCTCCGGCACGAGCTCTGAGAGATGGGCGGCGACCCTCTGGATGGAGGAGACCCGGTTGTGCACGTAGAACACCTGTCCCTCGCGCAAGAGCTCCCGGCGGATCGCCGCGGCGATCTGCTTGTCGTTGCGCGGCCCCACGTACGACAGGATCGGATGCCGGTCCTCGGGCGGGGTCGCGAGCGTCGACATCTCGCGGATCCCGGTGACCGCCATCTCAAGCGTGCGGGGAATGGGTGTCGCGCTCATGGCCAGGATGTCGACGTTGGTCTTGAGCTTCTTCAGCGCGTCCTTGTGCTCGACGCCGAACCGCTGCTCCTCGTCGATGATCATCAGACCCAGGTCTTTGAAGATCACCTTCTCGGTGAGGATGCGGTGCGTGCCGATGACCATGTCGACGGTGCCGTCGGTCAGGCCCGCGAGAGTCGCCTTCGCCTCTTTGTCGCTCTGGAAACGCGAGAGCGGGCGGACGGTGACCGGGAAGCCGGCGAAACGCTCGGCGAAGGTCTCGAGGTGCTGCTTCACCAGCAGGGTGGTCGGCACGAGCATGGCGACCTGCTTGCCGTCTTGGATGGCCTTGAACGCCGCACGCACCGCGACCTCGGTCTTGCCGAAGCCCACGTCACCGGAGAGCAGGCGGTCCATGGGGATCGGCTTCTCCATGTCGGCTTTGATCTCGTCGATCGTCTGCAGCTGATCCTGCGTCTCCGCGAAGGGGAACGCCTCCTCGAGCTCGCGCTGCCACGGGGTGTCGGGACCGAAGGCGTAGCCCTTCGAGGCCATGCGGGCCGAGTACAGCTTCACCAGCTCGACCGCGATGTCGCGCACGGCCTTGCGGGCACGGCCCTTGGCCGCCGCCCAGTCGCTGCCGCCCATCTTCGACAGCGTGGGGGCTTCACCGCCGACGTACTTCGAGAGCAGATCGAGCTGATCGGTGGGGACGAAGAGCTTGTCGCCGGGGTAGCCGCGCTTCGCCGGCGCGTACTCGAGGACGAGGTACTCCTTCGTCGTCTTGACCGCGTTGCGTCCGCCGCTGGAGACCTCGCGCTGCGTCAGCTCGAGGAATCTGCCGATGCCGTGCGTCGCGTGCACGACGACATCGCCGGGCTTGAGCTGTAGCGGGTCGACCACGTTGCGGCGACGGGATGCGAGCTTCTTCGCACCACGGCTGTCGGAGCCGACCGAGCGCCCGTAGAACTCCGTCTCGCTGATCACCGCGAATCGCGCCTCGACGAGCTGGAAACCCCTCTCCATCGGCGCGCAGACGACATGAGCCACACCGGGCTCGGGCGCGAGGCGGAGGTCGTCGACTCGGCGAGCCGCAATCCCCCGCTCCGCGAGCACGTCTCGCGCGCGATCGACCATTCCCGGTCCGGATGCCGTGACCACGACCGACCAGCCATCGGCGAGCAGCTGGCCGACGTGCGCCGTGGCGCCCTCGACGTTGCCCTGGAAGGACGGCACCGCGTCGGCTTTGATGCGCTGCGCGGAATCGTCTCCGATGACGAGACCCTCGTCTTCGGCATCCGCTGCTCCGGAGTCGAAGCCGCTGAGCTGCCACCAGACGCCCCCGCGCCCGCCGGCACGCTCGTGCAGGTCGTCGAGGGTCACGAAGTCGCCGGAGTCGAGGTCGACCGGGGTGTCGGCGCCGGCGGTCGCAGCCGACCACGCGGCCTCGAGGAATTCGCGGTTGGTGTCGCCGAGGGTCGTCGCGCGGGCGAGCGAACGCTCGGGATCGACGAGGGCGACGGCGCTTCCGCCCGGGAGGTAGTCGACCAGGGTGACCAGATCGTCGACCAGGACGGGGATGAGGGACTCCATGCCCTCGGCCGGGATCCCCTCGGCCATCTTCTCGAGCAGTTGGCGCAGACCCGGATACCCGTCGCGCAGAGCGACGGCGCGAGCGCGCACCCCGGCGGTGAGGAGCAGCTCACGGCTGGGGACGAGGGTGACCTCGGAGACCTCGCCGGGTAGCGATCGCTGATCGGCGACCGAGAACGCGCGGATCTGGTCGACCTCGTCGCCGAAGAACTCCACGCGATAGGGGTGGTCGGCGACGGGCGGGAAGACGTCGAGGATGCCACCACGCACCGCGAACTCGCCCCGTCGGGACACCATGTCGACACGGTGGTAGGCCAGTTCGACCAGCCGGGTGGTGACGCTCTCGAGTTCGTGCCCGCGTCCGCCGACGACGAGCTCGACGGGCTCGACGTCGCCGAGCCCGGGCGCGAGCGGCTGAAGGGCGCTGCGCACGGACGCGGTGACGACCAGGGGCGCCTCGCCGTCCCACGCGGCGATGCGCCGCAGGACGTCGAGACGGCGACCCACCGTCTCGGGGCTGGGACTCAGCCGCTCGTGCGGCAGCGTCTCCCAAGCCGGGAAGTGCAGCACCTGGGCGCCGGGGAGGACGGCCTCCAGTGCGGGCCCGAGGGACTCGGCACGACGCCCCGTCGGCGCGATCACCAGAACGGCACCCGGCCCGCCCGAGGCGCGACGACGCTCGATCAGACCCGCGATGACGGGGGCGTCGAGACCATCGACGAGGGAGAGCGACAGGTCGGCGGAGGACGCGGACGCGGCCTCGCGGTACGACTCAGCCTGCTCGAGGGCGCGGACGATCCCGGGAACTGTCACTCGGGAAAGTCTACGCGGGGCCACCGACACCGGGCGGGGCTGGACGGATGCGGCGCGATCGGTTCTGCGTCGCCGGGTCTGCATCGCCGGTTCTGCGTCAGCGGGCGGCGATGTCGACGGTGTCGGCGGCCTGCACCGGGGAAGGTCGGCCGCGAGCCCGGTGGCTTCGACAGGCTCAGCCACCTCCGCCGGAGAGCGTCAGTCGCCAGCCCGGTGGCTTCGACAGGCTCAGCCACCTCCGCCGGAGAGCGTCGGCCGCCAGCCCGGTGGCTTCGACAGGCTCAGCCACCTCCGCCGGAGAGCGTCGGCCGCCAGCCCGGTGGCTTCGACAGGCTCAGCCACCTCCGCCGGGGAACGGGCGGGCGTGAACCGGGAGCAGCGGCCGGGGCTGCGGGGACGGGTGCTGCGTAGAGTGGCGGCATGTCCTCCCCCAGCGCTCCGGATGGACCGGTGTTCGCGGCACCGAACGCCGCGCCGCCGGTCGGAACCCTGCTCGCACCCCCGCCTTCGACCCGCAGGGGGCGGCCGCTGGGCACATGGGCACTGATGCTGGCGCTGGTCGCGGGGGTCCTGGCATCCGCCGTCGCGGGCTTCGTCGCGTTCCGTATCGCGCGAGGCGCGGGGCCGGGGCTCCTGGCCGCCGGTCCGGCCACGATCGATCTGCGGGTGCTGTCGCCCGTTCGCGATCTCGTGCTGGTCGGGGAGGTCACCTTCTGGATCGCCACTGTCGTGGGCGTGACCGCCGTTGCGATGGGGATCGTCGCGACCGTTCGCGGCTCCGGCCGGGGGGCGGGCATCGCGGCGATCGTGATCGGCGTGCTCGGTCCCGTGGTCTTCGGGATCTTCGTCGCCCTCGCTCTGGTGGGCGGTATGGCCACACTGCCGAGTGGCACCGGGGTGTCGATCTAGCCGCGCTACCTCGTCGACGAGTGCGTCGTCCACCCCGGGAGCGGTGGTGACGTCGTTCCTAGGCTGAGGTCGGGCCCCGGCCCGTCGACCCATCCGAGGAGGATTCCGTGAGCAGCCCCACTCCCCCGCCCCACGCGCCCGACGATCGCGCCCGCGCGTATGCGGACGCGGGCCGGACGCCCCCGGCGCCGAGGTACGACGGAGGCCGGCCGTCCCAGAGCCTCGGGCTGATCGCCTTCCTGGCCGCGACTGCGGCCGTGGTCGTGGGGGTCGTCCTCGCGGTCCTGGCCGGCATCCAGGCCGGAGGACTGCAGCAGTACGCCGGGTTCGACGGACAGAACGACCCGACGACCTTCCCCGCGGACGCGTCGCAGAAGGCCATCGCCGCGAGCGTGCTCGGCATCGCCGCGTTCGCCGTCTACGGCATCTTCGCGCTCTGGGGATTCATCCAGGGCATCGTCGCCGCGGTCAAGAACCGCGGACGCGGGTGGGGCTTCGCCGCCGTCGCCATCTCCGTCCTCGGCGGAATCGCCGTCATCGTCGCGTTCGTGGGCGGCATCGGGATCGGCGTCGGCTCCGGCGCGTGATCCGTTCCGCCACGACGACGGCCCCGGTCCTGGTGGATCGGGGCCGTCGTCACGTCGGAGCAGGTTCGTTTCGCCGACGGCGGTGCGAGCGGACGACCGCTGGGACCCGGCGGCGGCGCGCGGATCGGGCGCGGAGCTCAGGCGCGCGGGGCGTGGAAACGCTGCTGAGCCGCGAGCAATCCCTCATCGACCAGGAGCTCGACGGCATCCGCGGCATCCGAGACGAGTATCGGCAGCGTCGTGCGCTCGGTGGCGCCGAAGGGGTCGAGCACCCAGTCGGCGGGGTCCTGGCGGCCCGCCGGTCGGCCGATTCCGACGCGAACGCGCGGAAAATCGGCGGTGCCGAGGGCCTTGGCGACGTCGCGGACGCCGTTGTGGCCGCCGTGACCGCCGCCGGTCTTGAGTTTGAGCGTGTCGAAGGGGATGTCGAGCTCGTCGTGCACCACCACGACGTGATCGGGGTCGATGCCGTAGAACCGCGCGAGTCCCGCGGCCGGACCACCGGAGACGTTCATGAAGCTGTTGGGCTTGGCCAGGACCAGCTTGGCCGCGCCCGGACGCACCCAGGTCTCGGCGACGCGCGCGTTCGCCTTGTGCGCGCGGAACGCCTCGCGCCGACGGGCGGCGAGCTCGTCGACGACCATCTGACCGATGTTGTGCCGGGTCGCCTCGTAGCGGGGTCCGGGGTTACCGAGACCGATGATGAGCCAGGTGTCCGCCATGGCGTCCATCCTTCCGGATCCTCGAGAGGACCTGCGTGAACGGCAACGAGGGGACGCGAAACCGCGTCCCCTCGTCGTCGACGGACCGCCGAGGCGGCCCGATCGGAATTACTTGTCGTCGCCCTCTTCGGCCGTCTCGGCCTCTTCGGACTGCTCCTCGGCGACCTCGGCGTCGGCCTCGGCGATCTCCTCGTCGGCGGCGATCGTGTCGAGCGGGACCGACACGCCCACGATGAGGGTCTCGGGGTCGGTGACCAGTGACGCGCCGGCGGGCAGCGTGAGGTCGGCGGCGGTGATCTGCGTGCCGTCCTCGGCGCCCTCGACGTCGACCTCGACGTTCTGCGGGATGTGGGTGGCCTCGACCTCGAGCGAGACCGACGTGGCGTCGAGCATCGCGATGGTGCCGGGGAAGGGCTCGCCGGTGACGACGACGGGGACGTCGACCTGGACCTTCTCGCCCTTCTTCACGACGATGAGATCGATGTGCTCGATGATCTGACGCACGGGGTCCTTCTGGACGTCCTTGACCAGGACGAGCTGGGCCTTGCCCGCGATGTCGAGGTCGAGCAGCGCGTTGGCGCGACGGATCAGCAGCGCGACCTGGTGGCCGGGCAGGGCGACGTGCTGCGGCTCGGTGCCGTGACCGTAGATGACGGCCGGGATCTTGCCCGCGGCGCGCAGACGACGGGCGAAGCCCTTGCCGAAGTTCTCGCGGAGCTCCGCGACGACCTTGTTGTCTTCCGACATGTTGTTCTCCTCGCGGGCTCGTGTCCCGCAGCTTGTGAGCGGACGGTGTCCGCACCTGTGTGGTCTGGATTCGACTCGAACGCGAGCGCGTGAGGAAAGCCGGGAGCCTGCATCACCGCGTCGATCACGGATGCCGGGTGCACCCTGCGGGCGCACGGCGATGGCATCCCTCGCCGAAGTACCCCGGAAGTCTAACAGCGACGGCCCGTCGTCTCGACCGGCTCTCTCTCACCCCGCTCGCGCGGGTCCGTTCGTCGCGGACGGGAGCACGCGACGGCGACGGTAGGATCGAGGGGCCACACCGACCCGGAGGATCATCATGGACAGCGGCTTCTTCTCTCACGTCGTGATCTGGGTCGTCGGCGGCCTGGCCGCGATCGGCGGCATCGCCGCGATCGGCGCGCTCTTCTCGCTCGGCCGCAACGCCTCGTACAAGAAGCACTGACCGGCCCGGGCGGCTCCTCTCGAGACCGTCACGGCTGCGCGGGCGTCGATTTCCCGCGTGGCCCCTTCTTCCTCGAGCACCCCTTCGCGATGCACCCCGCGTGGCGGGTTCGATTTCCGCGCCACGGCGTGACGCATCGACTCCCTCCGCGGGCGAGCGGCGCTTCGCGAGATGCGCTTCGTCTGCCGGACGCACGAACGCCCCGGTCGCCGTCCTCGCGGGCGGCGGCCGGGGCGTTCTCGTCGGTCAGAGGGCGAAGACGACCTTGCCCGAGCGCTGCGAGTCGCGCGCCGTGGCGAAGGCCTCCTCGGCATCCGTCACCGCGAACTCGTGCGTCAACGCGCTCTCGATGCCGGGGGTGGATGCCAGCAGCTCCACCGCGCGGTCGATCTCGTCGAGGAAGCGGAACGCACCGAGGTAGCGCACCTCCTTCGAGATGAAGGGCGCGAGATTCACCGGACGCGGGTCGTCGGGCAACATGCCGACCTGCACGACCGTGCCTCCGGGGCGCACGGCCTTCAACGCCGTCGAGATCGAGACGGGGACGCCCGAGCACTCCAGCACGACGGCGAAGGAGTTCGGCTCGACCGCCTCTGTCGACACGTCGATGGTTGCCGCAGCGCCCAGGGCCGTGGCGCGCTCGAGGGGCCCCGCGAGCACGTCGGTCGCGGTGACGCGCGCGCCGGCGGCCACCGCGGCGGCCACGGCCATCAGGCCGATAGGCCCTGAGCCGGTGACCAGCACCTCGCGGCCCGCGACGTCACCGGCCTTATTCAGCGCGTGCAGCGCGACGGCGAGGGGCTCGGCCAGCACGGCGCGGCGCACCGGCAGCCCCTCCGGCAGCACGCGCACCATGTCGGCCTCGACGATCAGGTACTCGGATGCCGCGCCCTGAGTGTGCGGCCAGGTCGAGGCGCTGCCGAGGTACGAACCGCCCGGCCACAGGTGCGGCGCGTTCTCGATACCCTCGCGCGGCGTGCCGAAGCGGGCGGGGTGCACCGTGACCGGCGTTCCCTCCGCGAGGGCGCCGGAGGGGTCGAGGTCGACCCGCCCCGAAAGCTCGTGGCCCGGGACGAGCGGCTCGCGCACCACGAAAGCGCCGTTGGCTCCTTCGTAGTAGTAATGCAGGTCGGAGCCGCAGATGCCGACGTACTCCACGCGCAGGCGCACCTGGCCCTCGCCGGGCTCGGGCACGGCGACTTCGCGCACGTCGGCGGTGAGCGCTTTTTCGATCAGCAGGGATTTCATCGGTGATCCTCTCCGCGGTCAGACGACCGCCGTCATCCCGCCGTCGACGAAGATGTTCTGCCCCGAGACAAAACTCGACGCGTCGGACGCGAGGAACAGCAGGGCTCCCCGCAGTTCGTCGAAGTCGCCCCATCGCGCGGCGGGCGTGCGCTGGGTCAGCCAGCGCGTGAACTCCGGATCGTCGACCAGGGCGCGGTTCATCTCGGTCGCGAAGTACCCCGGGCTCAGGGCGTTCACCTGGATGCCGAACCGGGCGAGGTCGGCGGCCATGCCGGCGGTGAGCTGTGCGACGCCGCCCTTGGTGGCCGAGTAGGGCGCGATCGTCTGCCGCGCCAGGCGCGACTGCACCGAGGCGACGTTGACGACCTTGCCCGATCCGCGCGCGACCATCGCGGGCGTGACGAACCTCGAAACGTAGAACACGCCCGACAGGTTCGCCGCGACGATGTCGTCCCAGTCGGAGACGGCGAACTCGTGGATCGGCGCCCGCCGCTGCACCCCGGCGTTGTTGACGAGGATGTCGGGCACGCCGACGTTCTCGAGCAGGTCGCCCACGGCGCTCTGCACCGCGGCGGCGTCGGTGACGTCGAACACCACCGCGTGCGCGGGGCGTCCGGACAGTTCCTCGGCCTCGGCGCGCGTCTGCTCGACGGCGTCCGCATCGCGGCCGTGCACGATGACCCGTGCCCCGCCGCGCGCCAGCGTCGACGCCAGCGCGCGGCCCAGGCCCCGCGACGATCCTGTGACGAGGGCGAGGCGGTCGGAGACGTCGAACAGGTCGGCGTTCGAGCCGGTCACAGGAGCGCGCCGATGCCGAACACGAGGAGCGCGGCGAGGAAGCCCAGCACCGACTCGATCGCCTGCTGCACCGTCCACGTCTTCAGGGTGGTCTTGACGTCCATGCCCATGAGGCGGCCGACCAGCCAGAAGCCGGAGTCGTTGACGTGACCGGCGAAGACGGAGCCGGCGGCGGTGGCGAGGGTGATGGCGACGACCTGCAGCGGCGAGAAGTCGCCCGCCATGACGGCCGGAGCGGCCAGGCCCGCGGCGGTGACGAGGGCGACCGTGGCCGAACCCTGCGCGAGACGCAGGATCACGGCGATGATGTAGGCCGCGACGATGACGGGCAGACCCAGGTCGCCGAGGCTGTCGGCCAGCGCGTCGCCGATGCCCGAGGCGCGCAGGACGGCACCGAACATGCCGCCGGCGCCGGTGATGAGGATCACCGAGCAGACGGGGCCGAGGGCCGAGTCGACGACCTTCTCGAGCGCGGTGCCGTTCTCGCCGCGGCGGAAGCCGAAGACCACGGTCGCGACGAGCACGGTGATGAGGAGGGCGACGGGCGAGTTGCCCAGCAGGATGAGCACCTGAACGAACGTGTTGTCCGTCGGCACGACGCCGGCGGCTCCGAGGGTCGTCAGACCCGTGTTGAGGAAGATGAGCAGCATCGGCAGCAGCAGGACGGCGATGACCGTCAGCGGCTTGGGCGGGTTGGCCGGCTGGTCGGTGTCGACATCGCCGAACAGGGCCGGAACCGGCAGCACGATGCGGCGCGCGATGAACTTGCCCCACAGGTAACCCGAGAGGTACCAGATCGGGAAGGCGATGATGAGGCCGACGATCAGGACGAGGCCGAGGTTGGCGCCGTAGAGGCCGCTCGCGGTGACGGGGCCGGGGTGCGGCGGCAGGAAGACGTGCATGACCGAGAAGGCGGCGGCGGCCGGCAGGCCGAACAGCAGGACGTTGTTGCCCGAGACGCGGCGCGCGATCGCGAAGATGATCGGCAGCATCATGACGAGACCGGCGTCGAAGAACATCGGGAAGCCGAGGATGAGCGACACGATGCCGAGGGCGAAGGGCGCCCGCTTCTCACCGAAGATGCGCACGAAGGTCTCGGCGAGCGACTGCGCACCTCCGGAGTGCTCGATCAGCCGTCCGAGCATCGCGCCGAGCGCGACCAGCAGCGCGACCGTGCCGAGGGTTCCTCCGAACCCTCCGGTCAAGGTGGTCACGATGGCCGACACCGGGATGCCGGCGACGAACGCCGTCACGAGCGACACGATGATGAGCGCGAGGAACGCGTGCACCTTCAGCCAGATGATGAGCACGAGGATGAGCGCGATCGCTCCCGCGGCGATGGCGAGCAGGGGCGCCGTGCCGAGTGTTTGGGTCCAGTCGTCCAAGAGATCTCCGTTGATTCAGGGTGGCGCGGCATCGGGCAAGCTGTGTGTCGACCCGCACCCACGGGTGAGTGAAGGAATCTTCACACAAAGATCGTATCTTTGACAAGGTAAGGTCGTACCTAACGACCTAAGGAGGGGTCATGGCGCGAGCGTCACACGGATCACTGCTGGACGCCCTCGGCATGCGCATCGTCGACGGAGAGCTCCCTGCGGGCCACGTCCTGACCCTCGCCACCCTCGAAGCCGAGTACGGCGTCTCGCGCACGGTCGTCCGCGAGGCCGTCCGCGTGCTGGAGGCGATGGGCATGCTCCAACAGCGCCGGCGCGTCGGCATCACCGTCCGCCCGGCCGCCGACTGGAGCGCCCTGGACACCGCGCTGATCGGGTGGCAGCTCGCCGGCAAGCGCCGCGACCAGCTCATCGCGAACACCACGGAGCTGCGCGCCGCGATCGAACCCGTCGCCGCACGGCTGAGCGCCCGTCGGGCGACCGACCTGCAGCGCGGGGAGATCCTCCGCCTGGCCGAGGAGCTCGAACGCCTCGGCGCCGCCGGCCTCGGCAACTCGCCCGAGTACCTCGCGGCCGACATCGCCTTCCACGACCTGATCCTCGTCTCCAGCGGCAACCTCATGCTCGCCGCCGCACGCGCCCCGATCGCCGCCGCGATCGAGGGACGCGCGATGCACGGCTTGACCCCCGGCATCCCGAACCCCGACGCGCTCGACAACCACGTCGCCACCGCCGTCGCGATCAGCCGGGCCGATGCCGACGCCGCCGAGGAGCACACACGGCTCTACGTCGCCGCCGTGCTCACCGAAGTCCGCCGCTCCATCTGACCCCTCCCGACCGCCCCCTTCCCCCGACGAAGAGAGAAGCAATGACCGTCCCCGTCCTCGTGTTCATGGGCCCCGCCGGCACCGGCAAGTCCACCGTCGCCGGCATGCTCGCCGGTCGTCTCGGGTGGGACTTCCAGGAGGGCGACGACCTGCACCCCGCCGAGAACGTCGCGAAGATGGCATCCGGTCATGCGCTGAACGACGACGACCGCTGGCCCTGGCTCGACCGCGTCGCCGCGTGGATCGACGGGCAGGTCGCCTCCGGCCGCCCGGGCATCATCACCTGCTCCGCCCTCAAGCGCACCTACCGCGACGTGCTGCGCCGCGACGACGTCACCTTCGTGCTGCTCATGGGCGACCCGAAGCTCGTGCTCGACCGTCTGCTGCGCCGCCAGGGGCACTTCATGCCGCCCGCGCTGCTCACCTCGCAGTTCGAGACCCTGGAATTCCCGGATGCCGACGAGCAGGCCATCCACGTCGACCTCGACCTGACGCCGGGACAGCAGGTGCAGGAGGTCGTCGACCGCCTCCACCTGGCATCCACCCCCTCCTGAAACACGCGCGGGCCGAGCCGATAAAGTGGCGGAGGCGGCCCGCGTGAGCCCGCCACCCACTTCGCACCTGAATACGGAGCAACGCATGACGTCGACCACTCCCCCGACCGGACCTTCGACCGACCAGGATCAGGCCCCCCACCAGGCCGCTCAGGTGCACGAGGGTGCGCCCGGCATCGAAGAGGTGGACCGCCCCACCGCCGAGGCCGATTCGCGCCCCGCGGGCGAAGGCGACGGCCGCGCCAACATCGGCGTGGTGGGTCTGGCCGTCATGGGCTCGAACCTCGCCCGCAACCTCGCCAGCCGCGAGGGCAACACGGTCGCGATCTTCAACCGCAGCCAGGACAAGACCGAGCACGTGCTCGAGCAGCACCCCGAGGCGAACTTCGTCGCCTCGTTCTCGTACGAGGACTTCGCCGCGTCGCTGTCGAAGCCGCGTACCGCGATCATCATGGTCAAGGCCGGGCGTCCGACCGACTTCGTCATCGACGAGCTGGTGAAGGTGTTCGAGCCCGGCGACATCATCGTCGACGGCGGCAACGCCCTGTTCACGGACACCATCCGCCGCGAGAAGGCCGTGCGCGACACGGGCATCAACTTCGTCGGAATGGGCGTCTCGGGCGGCGAGGAGGGCGCGCTGCGCGGCCCCTCGATCATGCCGGGCGGTTCTGACGAGGCCTGGGCCACGCTCGGCCCGATCCTGAAGTCCATCGCCGCGGTCGCCGAGGGCGAGCCGTGCGTGACGCACGTCGGCCACGACGGTGCGGGTCACTTCGTGAAGATGGTGCACAACGGCATCGAGTACGCCGACATGCAGCTCATCGCCGAGGCGTACGACCTCATCCGTCGCGCCACCGGCAAGAGCCCGGCCGAGATCGCCGACGTGTTCGCCGAGTGGAACCGCGGCGAGCTGGAGTCGTACCTCATCGAGATCACGGCCGAGGTGCTGCGCCAGACCGACGCCGACACCGGCAAGCCCCTCGTCGACGTCATCCTCGACCAGGCCGGCGCCAAGGGCACCGGAGCCTGGACCGTGCAGACCGCCCTCGACCTGGGCGTTCCCGTCTCGGGTATCGCCGAGGCGACCTTCGCACGGTCGCTGTCGAGCCACCCCGAGCAGCGCGAGGTCTCGCGCGAGCTGCCCGGTCCCTCCGGCACCGACGTGCTCGCGGGCGAAGACGCCGACGCATTCATCGAGCAGGTGCGTCTGGCGCTGTACGCGTCGAAGATCGTCGCCTACTCGCAGGGCTTCGACGAGATCCGCGCGGGAGCTGCGCAGTACGACTGGAACATCGACCTGGGCGCGGTGTCGAAGATCTGGCGGGGCGGCTGCATCATCCGCGCGCAGTTCCTCAACCGCATCGCCGAGGCCTACGACGCCGAGGCCGAACTGCCCGTGCTGCTGACCGCCCCGTACTTCGTCGAGGCCCTCGGCCGCGCCCAGGACGCGTGGCGCCACATCGTCTCGCTGTCGGCGGCGAGCGGCATCCCCGCTCCCGCGTTCAGCTCGTCGCTGGCGTACTACGACGGCCTGCGCGCCGATCGTCTGCCCGCCGCGCTGATCCAGGGCCAGCGCGA
Source organism: Microbacterium phycohabitans (assembly GCF_032464935.1). Classification (NCBI taxonomy): domain Bacteria; kingdom Bacillati; phylum Actinomycetota; class Actinomycetes; order Micrococcales; family Microbacteriaceae; genus Microbacterium; species Microbacterium phycohabitans. Next base: position 449,903 of record NZ_JAWDIT010000004.1, on the reverse strand, counting down.
CTTCTTCGGAGCGCACACCTACCGCCGCATCGACAAGGAGGGCACCTTCCACACCCTCTGGTCGGGCGACCGTACCGAGATCGAGGCGGAAGACACCCACTGACCATCGGTCGGTCGAGGCGGCGACGGGCACTGCTCGTCGCCGCCTCGTGCGTCTATGCCGCGGCGGTGTGGTGGATGACGCTGCGCCCCTCGATCTACGACGACCGCGTGGGTGGCATCCTGCAGCAGGTGTTCCGCGCGCTGGCGTCGTGGCCCGGCACGGCGTGGATCACCTTCGACGCGGTCGAATTCAGCGCCAACGTGCTGCTGTTCGTCCCCCTGGGCGTCCTGGCCGTCGCCTGGAGGGGCCGGTGGTGGCACGGGATCCTCCTCGGCCTGGCGACGAGCGCCGCGATCGAGACCACGCAGCTGCTGTTCCTGCCCACCCGGGTCGCCGATGTGCGGGACGTGGTCGCGAACACGCTCGGAGCGGCCGTCGGCGTGGGGATCGCGGCCCTGCTCAGCCGTCGGATCGCCGGCTCACAGCATTCCCATAAGCCTCGCCATAGAAAGCTCATAGATACGAGCGCACAATGAGTTCCATGACCGCGACCGCCGCCGCCCCCGCCTTCACCCGCCCCGACGGGAGCGCGCTGCGCGTGCTCGTCGTCGACGACGAGCAGATGCTCACCGACCTGCTGTCGATGGCCCTGCGCATGGAGGGCTGGGAGGTGAAGACCGCCGGCTCGGGCTTCGACGCCCTGACGGCCGCGCGCGACTTCGAACCGGATGCCATGGTGCTCGACATCATGATGCCCGACCTCGACGGCATGGCCGTGCTGCAGCGTCTGCGCCACTCGGGCAACGACGTGCCCGTGCTCTTCCTCACCGCGAAGGATGCCGTGGCCGACCGCGTCGCGGGCCTCACCGCCGGGGGCGACGACTACGTCACCAAGCCCTTCAGCCTCGAGGAGGTCGTGGCGCGCCTGCGAGGACTCATGCGTCGTGCCGGCACCGCCCTGACGCGCGACTCCGAGCCGATCCTGCGCGTGGGCGACCTGTCGCTGAACGAAGACAGCCACGAGGTCGTGCGGGGCGATCGCGAGATCGAACTGACCGCGACCGAGTTCGAGCTCCTGCGCTTCCTCATGCGCAACCAACGCCGCGTGGTGTCGAAGGCCCAGATCCTCGACCGCGTGTGGAACTACGACTTCGGCGGGCGCTCCAGCGTCGTCGAGCTCTACATCTCGTACCTGCGCAAGAAGATCGACGCGGGCAACGAGCCGCTCATCCACACGGTCCGCGGCGTCGGCTACATGATCAAAGCCCCCCAGTGACCCTGCCTCCCCGGCCGGCTCCCCCGGTTCCCCCCGCCGCACCTGCTCCTTCCGCGCCCGCCGCCGAGACCCGGTTCCAGCGGTTACGGCGACGACCCTGGACGCTGCAGGCGCGGCTGATGACGGCGGTCATCGGGATGGTGGCGTTCATCCTCGTGATGATCGGCATCTCCACGAGCGCGATCCTCAGCGGCGTCCTCTACGTCAACCTCGGGGCGCAGGTCGATGAGGCGGCCGCCTCCATCCAGCAGCGCACGATCTTCCAGAACTCCGCGGAACAGGTTCTGGCATCCGGGTTCTTCGATCCCGGCACGCTGCTGGTCATGAACTCGCGGGGTGCGGGGATCACCGGCGCCGTCGTGGGCGACGAGGGAGCCCGCGCCCTGTCGGCGGACGACCTGAGCCGTATCGCCGACAGCCTGCAGGCGGCGGAGGAGTCGAACGCCCAGACCGTCGAACTGCCCAACCTCGGCGAGTACCTGGTGCGCACCTTCCCCGCGCCCGGCGGCGACAGTCTCTTCCTGGTCGGCTTGCCCCTCTCCAGCGTCACGAGCACGATCGGTGCGATCCTCACGACCGTCGCCCTCGTCACCACCGGCGGCCTGCTGCTGCTCGGCGCGATCATCGCCATCGTCATCCGTCTCGGCCTCCGGCCCCTCCGCTCGGTCGCCGAGACCGCCACGCGCGTCGCGTCGCTGCGCATGGACCAGGGCGACGTGTCGATCACGGAACGCGTTCCGGCCGATCAGGTCGACGACCACACCGAGATCGGGCAGGTCGGCCTGGCCTTGAACACCCTCCTCGACCGCGTCGACGCCTCGCTGTCCGCCCGCCAACGCAACGAGGAGCTCATGCGCCGGTTCGTCGCCGACGCCAGTCACGAGCTGCGCACGCCCCTGGCATCCATCCGGGGTTTCTCGGAGCTGTCACTGCGCGCCATGCGTCAGGCCCAGGACGACGAGAGCCGGCAGCGCACCGCCCTCGCGGTCGAGACCACCGAGCAGTCGCTCGAGCGCATCCAGGCGCAGTCGCTGCGCATGACCACGCTCGTCGAAGACCTGCTGCTGCTGGCGCGGCTCGATGAAGGGCAGGAGCTCGTCTACGGCTCCGTCGACCTGACGCAGCTCGCTGTCGAAGCGGTGGGAGATGCCCGCCCGGCCGGTCCCGACCATTCGTGGAGCATCGACGTTCCCGACGAGCCCGTCGAGCTCGCCGGCGACGCGTCGCGCCTGCACCAGGTGGTCGCGAATCTGCTCGCCAACGCCCGCACGCACACGCCCGCCGGCAGTACGGTGACCGTGTCGGTCGCGCACGAGGGCGCCGAGGCGGTGCTGCGCGTGCACGACGACGGCCCCGGCATCGACCCCTCCGTCGCCTCGCAGCTGTTCGAGCGCTTCGCGCGGGCCGACCGCTCCCGCGACCGCAAGACCGGCGGCACGGGACTCGGCCTCTCGATCGCGCGCGCGATCGTCGACGCCCACAACGGCACCATCACCGTGCGGAGCTCTCCCGGCGACACGACGTTCGAGGTGCGCCTGCCCGCGAAGCCCGCCGATCCGGTGTGAGGGGTCAGGCGCAGCGCGCGTCGCGCGCCCGTCCCCTCAGCGCGCGCCGCGCTCGAAGCGCGTCGACCCCGGTGTGAGCCCCGCGCGGACGCGTGCCGCCATCTCGACGTCGAGCACGTCGTCGATCTTCGAGAGCGGATGCCACCCGAGGTCGGTCATCTCGCCGTCGACCGGCGTGGGCTCCCCCGACACCCACCGGCATGCGAAGACGAGATCGAGGTAGTCGGCCCGGTCTCCGTTGGCGTAGGTCACGCGGGGGATCTGGTGCACCCAGGCGAGACGGTCGACGTCGATCTCGACGCCCGCCTCCTCGGCGGCCTCGCGCGCGGCGGCGTCGGCGGGCTCCTCGCCCGGATCGACGATCCCCGTGATCGGGGTGAGCCGGCCGTTGTCGCTGCGCCGACCCAGCAGCACGTCGTTCCCGCGCACGATGACGGCGGTCACCCCGACGAGCGGGAGCGGCAGGGTGCCGACGCGTCGACGCAGGTCGAGAACGAAGTCCGGAGTGGGCACCGGCTCACTGTAACCGCTGGTCAGTACCCCGCGAACGCGTCGGTCGTGAGCGACTTGGCCTTCGCGAGCGTCGGTGCGAGCGCGGAGATGAGCCGCGGCGGGCCCGAGACGTAGGCCGCGCGCGAGGCGAGGTCGGGCACCGCCCGCAGGAGCGCTTCGGCATCCACGCGGTCGGGTCCCGCCCACGTCCACCCGGCCGGAAGGTCGTGCGGCTCGTCACGCGAGAAGACCACGACGGGGATGCCGCTGGCCGCGATGTCGTCGCGGAACGCCAGCTCCGCCGCCTCCGACACGACGTACACGAGGACGGCGTCGCGCCGCTGACCCGTCGCGGCGAGGTGCCGCAGCTGCGAGATGAGGGGCGTCACGCCGATACCGGCGGCGACCATGAGCACGGGAGCCGTCGGCCGTGCGGGCAGCACGAAGTCGCCCCAGACGCCGGTCACCGCGAGCGTCGAGCCGTGCTCGACCGCGGCGAGGGCGCGCTTGTACGACGACTGCGACCCGTCCTTGAAGGCGATGCGTACCTCGGGCAGGTCTTCGGGCGCCGAAGCGATCGAGAACTCGCGGCGCGTTCCGCGGCGGTCGGGTCGACGGTGCGGCACGTCGAGTTCGAGGTACTGGCCGGGCGCGAACGAGAACGGCCGGGCGGCGCGGAACGTGAGCTCGCGCACGGTGGGGGTGAGTTCGCGGCGCCGCTCGACGCGCAACCGCACGGCCGCGCGGAGGCAGAACAGGAACGCCACGAGGTTGCCCACCAGTAGCGCCCGCTCCTGACCGAGGGTGATCTCCCCCACCGCGAGCGGCCAGCCGGCCAGCGCCCCGACGATGACGGCCACGACGAACTGCTGCGCCCGGCGTGGGGGCAGAGTGAGCGGCTCCGACAGCATGAAGGCGCCGAGGAACAGGAACGGAGACGAGAACGCCACCTGCAGCAGCACGGTGGGCACATCCACCGGGAATCCCGCCGCGGTGAACTGGACGGTCGTGCGAACGAACGCCACGGCCATCGCCACGACCCAGAACGTCGCCACGACCGGCAGTTTGTCGGTGCGCAGCAGCAGGAGCACGCCCAGCACGAGCACGGGACCCGCGAGCCACGGCGACCCCACCCACCAGGCCGACGAGCCGAGATCGGGCGCCCAGATGCTCACGATCGTCAGGACGGTGGCGCCGGTCGCGGCGGGGTTGAAGATGTGACGCCCCCGCCACGCGAGCAGGTACTTCGACGCGGATGCTACGACCCCCGCCAACGCGAGGCCGGCCAGTCCCAGCGGCTCGATGCTCGGCCGCAGCACGAACAGCAGGATCGCCGCCGTGATGAGCGAGGACTCGAGGCGACGCGGCACCCGGAGCACGCTCTGCGCGACGACGTCGGTCACGGCGCACGCGGCGACGAGCACGACGGCGCTGACGACGAGCTCGAGCGGACCGGGAACGACGAGGCCGGCGAACGACAGCACGAGCGAGAAGAGCGCGAGCAGCCCCAGCGACGACAGGATCAGTCGATACATCGAGACGCGCCCGATCAGCCCGAGTACGCGGGTGGAGCCGGCGGTGAGCGTGGTGCTCATGACAGGGGTCCCTTCCGAGGGGTGAAGAGGATCAGGCGAAGATCTCGCCGGGGAAACCGGGTGACCACTCGACGCGTCCGTCGGTGCTCATGCGCACCCACGCTGCATCCCAGGATGCCGAGAGCTCGGGCCCGCCGTCGAAGAACAGCGCCGTGGCCAGGGCGTCGGCCCGCATCGCGGTGTCGGCGAGCGCCCACGTCGCCGCGTAGGCGCGGACCGGGGCGCCGGTGCGCGCGTCGAGGACGTGGTGCAGTCCGTCGCCCCAGGCGCGGCGGTTGATCGCCGAGGCGCAGAGGGCGGCGTCCTGCACCGTGACCACGCCGATCGCGCGCGTGGGGTCGTAGGGGTGCTCGAGACCGACGCGCACGGACGTGCCCCGCACGGCGAGGTCGCCCGAGGCGTCGACGAGGAGATCGCCGTCGAGGTACTCCGCAAGCACGTCGGCGACCAGGTCGACGAGGCGTCCCTTCCCGAGCGCGCCGACGTCGATCGTGGCCGGGGATGCGAGCGTCAATGCGCCGTGCGACCACGACAGGCGGTCGCGCCACGTGGCGACCGGTTCGGGCGCGCCCGCCGGCGTCAGGCTCAGCCGTGCGTCGTAACCCAGGCGGGCGAGGGCGTCGCCGACCAGCGGGTTGATCGCCCCGGCCGTCGCGACGTCGAGGTCGTCGTAGAGCGAGAGCATGGCATCCGCGTCGTCGGGAAGGGCGACGGATGCCGTGCGCCCCTCCGCGAGGGCGGTGACCACAGAATCCTCGCGGAAACGGGACCACTCGTGGTCGAACCGCTCGATCACGGCGGCCACCGCGTCGCGGGCGATCGGCGGCACGGGTGCGGCCGAGTCGATCGCCCACGACGTGCCGATCGCGTCGAAGGTCCAGGTGGATCCCGTCGCGGTCGGAGTGCTCATTCGGTCAGGCCTTCGCCTCGGTCTTGATGGCGTCGACGGCCTTGTTGAAGCCTCCGCTGGTCAGCGAGGATCCCGCGACCTTGCTCACGGAGATCTCGTCGAGCTTCTTGCCGACGACCTCGTCCTGGATGCCGCCGATGAACTCGCTCTGGTACCGCTTGGATTCCGCCGCCTGCGGGTCACCGGTCACCTCGACGGCTGTGACGGTGTCGCCGGCGATCGTCAGGGTCACGTCGATCGTCTCGACGCTCTCGGGGGTCGCGTACTGCCCCGTGGCCTCGTAGGTGCCGTCGGTGTAGGTGCCCGTCGAGGAGGAGCCGCTGCCGGTTGCGGCGCTCGCCTCTGCGCTCGCGCTGGGCGTCGACGAGGCGGCGGGAGCGGCCGCGGACTCGGCGGGCGCGGCGGCGTCGGTGGTGCCGCCGGAGCATCCGGCCAGGGTCACGATGCAGGCCACGCCGAGCAGGGCGGTGCCGATGCGGACGGGACGGGGTACGGCTGTGGTGCGGATCAAGAGGGTCCTCCTTCGGTCGTGCCTCGCGGCGCGTTCGTGCTCACGATAGGGACACGACCTTCACCGCTCCCCGGTTCACACCTTTGCGCGAGCTATGAGCGCAAGAGGTGCGCGCATCGCCCGGGAGGTCCCTGAGCCCGGCGCGGGGCCGGTGGCTTCGACAGGCTCAGCCACCTCACGTGCGCACCGACCCGCACCCCAGGCGGAGGTCCCTGAGCCCGTCGAAGGGACCGGTGGCCTCGACACGCTCAGCCACCTCGCGCGACCCGAACCGCCCCCCAGGCGGAGGTCCCCGAGCCCGTCGAAGGGACCGGCGGCCTCGACACGCTCAGCCCCCTCGCAGGGTGAAACGGACGCAGCCGCCTCCCCGCGGGGAGACGGCTGCGTCGTGAAGGGACGGGCGCTTAAGCGTCTCCGCCGAACATGCTCGTGACCGAGCCGTCCTCGAAGACCTCGTGAATGGCGCGGGCCAGCAGCGGAGCGATCGGCAGCACCGTGAGGCGGTCGAAACGCCGCTCGGCGGGCAGCGGAACGGTGTCGGTGACCACGACCTCGTCGATCGCGGCATCCTGAAGCCGTTCCGTGGCGGGGTCGCTGAAGATCGCGTGGGTCGCGGCCACGATGACCTTGCGGGCACCGGAAGCCTTGAGGGCCTGCGCGGCCTTCTGGATGGTGCCGCCGGTGTCGATCATGTCGTCGACGAGGAGGCAGGTGCGGCCCTTCACGTCACCGACGATCTCGTGCACCGAGACCTGGTTGGCGACCTTCGGGTCGCGACGCTTGTGGATGATCGCGAGGGGGGCGCCCAGGCTGTCGGACCAGGTGTCGGCGACGCGCACGCGGCCCATGTCGGGCGACACGACGGTGAGGGTCTCGCGGTCTTCACCGGTGAGGCCCTGCTCGAAGTGCTCGAGCAGCACGGGCTTGGCGAAGAGGTGGTCGACCGGGCCGTCGAAGAAGCCCTGGATCTGCGCCGCGTGCAGGTCGACGCTCATGATGCGGTCGGCGCCCGCGGTCTTGAGCAGGTCGGCGACCAGACGGGCGCTGATCGGCTCGCGCCCGCGGCCCTTCTTGTCTTGCCGCGAGTACGGGAAGTACGGCGCCACGACGGTGATGCGCTTGGCCGACGCGCGCTTGAGCGCGTCGAGCATGATGAGCAGCTCCATGAGCCACTCGTTGACCGGGGGGCCGAACGACTGCACGACGAACACGTCGCAGCCGCGGATCGACACCTCGAAACGGGTGTAGATCTCGCCCGAGGCGAAGGTGCGGTGCTCGGTGGGGGCGAGCTCGGTGCCGAGATGCTCGGCCACCTGCTTCGCCAGTTCGGGGTGCGACCGGCCGGAGGCGACGACGAGTCGCTTCTTGGTCTTGGCGACGAGCCCGGGGGCGATGCCGTTGTCGCGGTCGAGGTCTACACGATTCTTCTTACGAGCCATCGGCCGCTTCCTGTTCAGCCCGAGCCCGCGCGACCACGTCGGCCGCCGCGGTGCCCGGTCGGTTCTTCTCGACCCACCCCTCGATGTTGCGCTGGGGGGACACGCTGAGCGCCAGAGCACCGGCCGGAACGTCCTTGCGGATCACCGCACCGGCACCCGTCTTGGCACCGGCTCCAATCGTAACCGGCGCCACGAAGACGTTGTGCGACCCACTGTGCACTTCGTCGCCGATCACGGTGCGGTGCTTGGCGAGGTCGTCGTAGTTCGCGGTGATCGTGCCCGCGCCGAGGTTGACGCCGCGGCCGATCTCGGTGTCGCCGATGTACGACAGGTGCGGGACCTTGCTGCCCTCGCCGATCGAGGAGTTCTTGATCTCGACGAAGGTGCCGACCTTGCCCCGGACGCCCACGCGCGCGTTGGGACGGAGGTACGCGAAGGGACCGACGGTGGCCCCGGCCTCGACGACCGCGAGGGTGCCGTCGGTGCGGGTGATCGTGGCGTCTTCGCCGACCTCGCAGTCGAGCAGGCTGGTGTCGGGGCCGATGGTCGCCCCCGAGGCGATGACCGTCGCCCCGCGCACGTGCGTGTTGGGCAGGATCGTCACGTCGGGAGCGAGGGTCGCGGTCACGTCGATCCACGTCGTGGCCGGGTCGACGACGGTGACACCCTCGAGCTGCCACCGGCGCACCGTGCGGGCGTTGAGCGTGCGGCCCGCCTCCGACAGCTGCACCCGATCGTTCACGCCGAGCGCGGCCGCCGCATCGGAGGTGACGGATGCCGCGACGCCGAGCTGCGCGTCGCGCAGGAGTCCGATGACGTCGGTGAGGTACTTCTCGCCCTGCGCGTTCGCCGTCCCGACCAGCGCGAGCTGCTCGCGCAGCGGCGCTGCGCGGAAGACGTAGACGCCCACGTTGATCTCGCCGACCGCGGCCTCGTCGGCCGTGGCATCCTTCTGCTCCACGATCCGGCGCACGGCGTCGGACTCGTCGCGCAGGATGCGGCCGTAGCCGAAGGGCTCGTCGACGCGCGCGCTGAGGAGGGTCGCTGCCGTCCCGCCGGTGCGGTGGGTCGCGAGGAGTTCCGTGAGCGTGCCGGTCTCCAGCAGCGGCACGTCGGCGCTGAGCACCAGGACATCGCCGTCGAAGCCGTCGAGCGCGTCCAGGGCGGTCTCGACCGCGCGACCGGTGCCGGGAACGTCGTCCTGATCGACGATCACGACGCCCGGCGCCAGTTCCGCCACGGTCTCGGCGACGAGCTCGCGCTCGTGGCGCACGACCACGACGATGCGCGCGGGATCGAGGGATGCCGCGGTGTCGAGCACGTGGCCCACCAGGGGGCGACCACCCACCGGATGCAGCACCTTCGGGAGACGGGAGCGCATGCGCGTGCCCTGACCCGCAGCGAGGACGACGATGGCCAACTCGGTCGGTGATGTCATGCTCCGCCGCCAGGATTCGAACCTGGACCTAACAGCTCCAAAGGCTGTCGTGCTGCCGTTACACCACGGCGGACCGTGCCCGCGGGCACCGGTCAAGTCTGCCAGACACCACCCCCTCGCGAGGGCCCGCCGGATGACGAACGCCATAATGAGACCGTGACCCGGGACAGCGACGAAGTCGACCGCATCGTCGATGCGTGGATGCGCCAGCGCCCCGACCTCGACTTCTCGCCCCTCGAGGTGCTCTCGCGCGTCGCACGGCTCTCTCGGCATCTCGACATCGCCCGCAAGGAGGCCTTCCGGCGCAGCGACATCGAGTCGTGGGAGTGGGACGTGCTCTCGGCCCTGAGGCGCGCGGGCGAGCCGTACCAGCTGAGTCCGAAGCAGCTTCTGCAGCAGACGCTGGTGTCGAGTGGCACCATGACCAATCGCATCGACCGGCTCGTCGCCCGCCGATTCGTGCGCCGCGAGGCGGACCCCGGTGACGGACGGAGCATCCTGGTGACCTTGACCGAAGACGGCCGCGTCCGGGTGGATGCCGCCATCACGCGCCTCGTCGACGCCGAGGCGCTCCTGCTGGAGAGCCTGGCCAAGAACGACCGCGAGCGACTCGCGACGCTGCTGCGCAAGCTCAGCCTGGGGTTCGACGCATGAGCGCGCCCGCCGAGTCCCCGTCGCGGTGGGCGCGCGTGCGCGCGTGGTTCGACGTGCGCTTCCGCTCCCCCGCCGCGATCTACGGCCTGATCGTGTTCGCCGCCTTCGTGACGATCGCCGACGACCACGCCGAGTCGGTGTGGGAGGTGCTGCTGAGCGCGTCGACCTCGCTCGTCGTCTTCTTCATCGCCCACGTCTTCGCCCACACCCTCACCGAGCACGCCGACCACGGCCTCCGGCACGCCACGCGCGAGGGCATGCGCCACGGCGCCGGCATGCTCTACGCCTCCGTGCCGTCGGTGCTCGTGCTCGTGTACGCCGGGATCACCGGCATGTCGATCGACGACGCCTCCGACCTGTCGATGTGGTCGACGTTCCTCGTGCTGTTCCTGCTCGGATACAGCGCCTACCGACGCCGGGGCGCCCGGCTCTTCGGACGGCTCGTCGGCGGGTTCGCGACCGCATGCCTGGGTGTGTTCATCGCGATCCTCGAGTACGCGATCCACTGACCCCGGAAGCCCTGCCCGCACACCGGTCGATCGTCACGGGGCGCGACGCGGGTGCCGGGTACGGCTCGCGCGATCGTCCGGGCGGTGTTCGCCGTCGACGGTCGCGCGAGACGACCGCGGCATCCTCGTCAGGTGGCGCGTTTCCGCGCGGCACCGTAGACGAGGACTCCCTGAACCGCGACGAGGATGCCGAGGACGAACGTCGTCACCCCCGCGCCGATGGCGCCCGGAGAGGAGCCGATGGCGCCCAGCACGATGCCCAGTCCCGCGCCGACGAATCCGATCGCGAAGGCGAGGACCGTCAGCAGGGTGAGCGGACCCGTCGACGGCAGGGTGTCGCGACGTCCCGCGGCCACCCGGAGGGACAGTCCCCCGATGACGGCGCTGACGACGGCGAGGAGGAGACAGGCCACGGCCGGACCGACAGCCGGAGCCCCCACCAGGAACCACGCGACCGCCACCAGCACGAGGATCACCGCGAGGACCATCGCCAGGATCCCCGTCACTCGGGGACGCGTCGTCCGGATGACGTCCTCGGGAGGCGTGCTCGACGCACTCATCAGCTCGTCGCGATCTGCGGCCACTGCGTGATCCCCGCCTGCGCCGACGCGATGGTCGCCGCCGCATCCTCGGAGGCGCGCGCCTCGCGCATGATGTCGTCGTGCAGCTCGTAGAAGCGCTCGGCATCGTCGGACATGCGTCTCCATCTCTGTGCTCGCCCCCCGAGCACGACAAGCCACGCTATCCACGTCCCGGGGGAAACTCCACCGATCGACACGGCGTGGGACGGTACGCGAAGATCAGCCGATCGCCTCGGTGAGCTCGAACCAGCGCCCCTCCAGCTCGTCGCGCTCGGTCTCCATCGCGCTGATGCGCTCCATCTCCTTGCCGAGACCGACGTAGTCGGCCTGATCGTGGTCGGCGAGGGCGGCCTTGGCCCGGTCGATCTGCTGCTGCAGCTTCTCGATCTTGCGCTCGGCGGCCGAGGCCTCCTTCTGCGCCGCGCGCAGATCGGCGCCCTGCAGTCCCGCGGCGTTAGGCGAAGCACCGGATGCCGCGTCGCGCGAGGGCCCGGCATCTTGCAGCGCCCGCAGGCGCAGGTACTCGTCGACTCCCCCGGGAAGGTGGCGGAGCTTGGCATCCAGGATCGCGTACTGCTGGTCGGTGACGCGCTCGAGGAAGTACCGGTCGTGCGAGACGACGATGAGCGTGCCCGACCACGAGTCGAGCAGGTCTTCCATGGCGGCCAGCATGTCGGTGTCGAGGTCGTTGGTGGGCTCGTCGAGGATCAGCACGTTGGGCTGGTCGAGGATGACGAGCAGCAGTTGCAGGCGCCGTTTCTGGCCGCCGGAAAGGTCTTTGACGGGAGTGGAGAGCTGCGCGCTCGAGAACCCGAGACGCTCGAGCAACTGCCCCGGGGTGAGCTCCTGCGCCTTCGATCCCGACCCGAAGGCGTACGTCGTGCGCAGCCCCGCGATCACGACGCGAACGGGGTCGTTCAGGTGCTGATCGAGCTCGTCGAGACGCTGGGTGAGAGTCGCGACCTTCACGGTCTTCCCGCGCTTCACGCGGCCGCTCGTCGGTTCGAGCGAGCCGGTGACCAGGCTGAGCAGCGTCGACTTGCCGGCGCCGTTCACTCCGAGGATGCCGGTGCGCTCGCCCGGAGTGATGCGCCACTCGACATCCTTCAGCACCGTCTTGTCGCCGAACGCCACACCCGCGTCGAGAAGGTCGACGACGTCTTTGCCCAGGCGCGCGACAGCGAGCGACTGCAGGGCGACCTTGTCGCGGATCTCGGGGACGTCGGCGATCAGCTCGTTCGCCGCGTCGATGCGGAACTTCGGCTTCGACGTGCGCGCCGGAGCCCCGCGGCGCAGCCACGCGAGCTCCTTGCGCGCGAGGTTCTGCCGGCGCTGTTCGATGGATGCCGCCTGGCGGTCGCGCTCGACCCGCTGCAGGATGTACGCCGCGTATCCGCCCTCGAAGGGTTCGACGATGCGGTCGTGCACCTCCCAGGTCGCGGTGCAGATCTCGTCGAGGAACCACCGGTCGTGGGTGACGACCAGGAGCCCGCCCGCGGACGGGGCCCAACGCTTCTTGAGGTGACCGGCGAGCCAGGTGATGGCCTCGACATCGAGGTGGTTGGTGGGCTCGTCGAGGAAGAGCACGTCCCAGTCGCCCGAGAGCAGCTTCGCCAGGGCGACGCGGCGGCGCTGGCCACCGGAGAGGTCGCCGAGCCGTGCGTCCCACGGAAGGTCTCCGAGCAAGCCCGCGATCACGTCGCGCGTGCGCGGGTCACCCGCCCACTCGTGCTCGGGACGGTCGCCGACGACGGCGTGCCCGATCGTGTCGTCATCGTCGAGCGTGTCCTGCTGGTCGAGCACCCCCACCGTGACGCCGCCGCGCACGGTCACGCGTCCGCCGTCGGGTTCGCGGATGCCGGCGAGCATGCCGAGCAGGCTCGACTTCCCGTCGCCGTTTCGACCGACGATGCCGATGCGGTCGCCCTCGTTCACGCCGAGCGAGACGGAGTCGAAGACGACCTTGGTCGGGTATTCCAGGTGCAGGGCTTCGCCCCCGAGCAGATGTGCCATATCCGTCCCAGGCTACGCGGTGCGCGGGGTCCCGCCGGCCTCGACGAGCGAGACGGGAGAGCCCGCCCTCGATCCGCGGACGAGGAGGCGCCATCGCCGAACCGCGAGACGGCGCCATGGTGACGACTCGCGCCGGATGACGCGGGATGCCAGGATGACGCCGTCTCGCGAGGATGCCGTCGGTGCCGCGTCAGCGGCGGAGCCGCCCGCACCCCCGGACGACCCTCCCCCGGAACCACGACGGGGCCGCCCGGAAGACCGGACGGCCCCGCTGCGCGGAGGGGTGGGCTCAGAAGCCGTTGGCGGCGAGCCACTCCTTGGCGATGTCGGCGGTCGACTCCTGGTCGACGGTCGACTTGACGTTCAGCTCGACGAGGCCCTCGGGGGTGAGCGCCGCGCTGACCTTGTTCAGCACGTCGGACACCTCGGAGGCGATGCTCGAGTTGACCACCGGGACGACGTTCGACGCGAGGAACAGACCCTTGGGGTCGGTCAGCGTGACGAGGTCGTCGGTCTGGATGCGGGGGTCGGCCGTGTAGACGTTGGCGACCTGGATGGTGCCGGCGACGAGGTCGTCGACCGTGGTCTCACCGGTCGGCGAGAACTGCACGTTCACGCCGTAGGTCGACTGCAGTCCGGTCGGACCGTAGGGGCGCTCGGCGAGCTCGGCGTTGCCGCCCAGGGTGACGCCGGAGGTGACCTTGGCCAGGTCGGCGATGCTCGTGAGGCCGTTCGCCTCGGCGAACGCCGCGGTCACGGTGTACGAGTCCTGGTCGGTGGCCTCGGACTGATCGAGCACCTCGAGGCCCTCGGGAAGCGCCTCCGGCAGGGCCGCGTACACGTCGTCCGCGGTGCGGGCCGTGGTCTCGGCGTCGAAGAACTGCAGGAGGTTGCCGGTGTACTCGGGGAACACCGAGACGGTGCCGTCTTCGAGCAGCGGGATGTAGGCGTCGCGCTGGCCGATCTGGAACTGGCGCGTGACCGTCTTGCCGGCACCCTCGAGGGCCTGAGCGTAGATCTCGGCGATGATCTCGTTCGAGTAGTACGCCTGCGAACCGACGACGATGGTGTCGGACGACGCGGAGGCGTCGCCGCCGCCGTTGCTGAGCGGGTCGCTCGAGCCGCCGCTGCAGCCGGCGAGGGCGACGGAGGCGACAGCGAGGCCGGCGAAGACGCCGAGGCCCTTCCGGGTTCGTGCTGTGAACATGGGTGCTCTCTTTTCTGGTGATGCGGGATTCGGGTGGGTCAGGAGGTCGCGGCCGGCGACGCGTGCGCACCGACGGCGATGGCCTCCGCGCGGCGCTGGCGCGCGGAGCGCCGCTGCGGCTGTGCGGAGCCGGCGGCGCGGATGCCGCGGGGGACGACGAGATGCTGCAGCAGGGCGAACAGCCCGTCGATGACGAGGGCGAGCACGGCGACGAGGATCGCGCCGCCGATCAGGATGTCGAAGCGCCGGAGCGGAATGGCGGCGATGATGTACTGCCCGAGCCCGCCGAGACCGATGTAGGCCGCGATCGTGACGGTCGCCAGCACCTGCAGGGTCGCGGCGCGGATACCGCCGACCAGCAGCGGGAGTCCGAGCGGCACCTCGATGCGCCAGAGGATCTGCGATTCGGTCATGCCCATCGACCGGCCGGCGTCGATGACGCGGCGATCGATCGCCTCGAAGCCGGTGTACGCCCCCGCGAGGAGCGAAGGGATCGCGAGCACGACGAAGGAGATGACCGCCGCCTCGGGCTTGTGCAGCACGCCGAGGAGCAGCGTCAGCAGGATCAGCAGGCCGAACGACGGGATCGCGCGCGCCGCCCCCGAGATTGCGACGGCGATCTCGCGTCCCTTGCCCGTATGGCCGATGTACCACCCGAGCGGGATCGCAATGACGCCCGCGATGACGACGGCGATGAGGGTGTAGAGCAGCTGCACGCCGATCGCGAGCGGAATGGCGTCGAATCCGCGGCCGGGGTCGCCGGAGAAGATCCACCCGATGGCGTCGCCGAGGAGGTTCATGCGGCCACCGCCGTCCGGGTGCGTCGCGCCGACGGAACCGCCGCCCGCCGCGTCCACGGCATCAGCAGGCGTCCGGCGATCACGAGGAGCAGGTCGATGACCAGAGCGAGGACCACCACGGCGATGACACCCGCGAACACCTCCGGGATGATGCGCCGCTGGAGGCCGTTGGTGAAGAGGTAACCGATGTTCTGGATGCCGACCAGGATGCCGACCGTGGCCAGCGCGATCGTGCTGGCCGAGGCGACGCGCAGTCCCGCCAGCACGACGGGGCCGGCGAGCGGGAACTCCACGGCCCAGAAGCGCCGGAACGAGCCGTAGCCGATCGCCGTCGACGCCTGACGGACGCCGGCATCCACCGAATCGAGCCCGTCGGCGACGGCCCGCACGAGGATCGCGACGGCGTAGATGGCCAGCGCGACGATCAGGTTCGTCTCGCTGACGATGCTGTACCAGCCCGTCACCACCGGGACGAGGATGAGCAGCGCGAGCGAGGGGATCGTGTACAGCAGACCGGTGATCGTGATGACACCGCTGCGCACCAGACGATACCGCCACGCGACCCAGCCGAGCGGGATGCTGATGACGAATCCGACGACAAGGGCGATCAGGCTCTGACGCAGGTGCACCAGCGTCAGTTGCCCGATGAGGTCGAGGTTGTTGCCGACCCAGTTCACGGGTGGGAATCCTCCACGAGCGCGCCCTGCGTGCGACCCTCGGCATCCACCACGACGGTGCCCGTCGGGGTCTGCTTCAGGTGCAGCGCACGTTTGCCCTTGACCGCGCCGATGAAGCTCGCGACGAAGTCGCTCGCGGGGTTCTCGACGATCTCGCTGGGGGTGCCCACCTGGGCGATCTTGGCGCCCTTCTCGAGGATGACGACCTGGTCGCCCAGGAGGAACGCCTCGTCGATGTCGTGGGTGACGAAGACGATGGTCTTGCCGATCTCGCTCTGCAGGCGCAGCAGCTCCTGCTGGAGCTCGTCTCGCACGATCGGGTCGACCGCGCCGAAGGGCTCGTCCATCAACAGGATGTTCGGATCGGCGGCGAGACCACGGGCGACGCCCACGCGCTGCTGCTGACCACCCGAGAGCTGGCTCGGGTAGCGGTCGGCCATGGCGGTGTCGAGACCGACGGTCTTCATCAGCTCGAGCGCGCGCGTGCGCGCCGTCTTGCGGTTCTGCCCCTGCAGCACGGGGACCGTGGCGATGTTGTCGGCGACGGTGAAGTGCGGCAGGAGCCCGGAGTTCTGCATGACGTAGCCGATGCTGCGACGCAGCTGCACCGCCGCCTTTCCGCCGATGTCGTCGCCGTCGATCGAGATCGTGCCCGACGAGGGCTCGACCATGCGGTTGATCATGCGCAGTAGGGTTGTCTTGCCGCACCCGGAGGAGCCGACGAAGACGGTCGTCTTGCGCGAGGGGATGACGAGGTGGAAGTCGTCGACGGCGCGCGTGCCGTCGGGGAAGACCTTGGAGACGGCCGAGAACTCGATCATGCGTATCGCCGCCTCAGTCGGAGACCACGACCTTGCGGTCGAAGGCGACGTAGCCGGCGAAATCCTTTCCGACCCGTTCGACCGCTCCGTCACGAAGGTCGGGGTACGACCACGCGCCGTCCTTCAGCTCGGCGCCGTCGAGGGAGACGTTCCAGTACTGCGCGGCTCCCTTCCACGGGCACGTGTACGCCGTGGGGCTCTTCTGGAGAGCACCCTCGCGCACCGCCTGGGGCGGGAAGTACCAGTTGCCCTCGATCGAGGCCAGGTCGTCGCGGTCGGCTTCGGCGATCACGACGCCGTCGAGCACTGCCTTCATGGGTAACCCCCTCCGTGGCGCCCCGCGGGCACAGCGCCCACGGGTGACGATCCACCTCGGTCGAGGCTAGCGAGGTGCGGAACCGGTCAGCGGAAGATTGCCCCGTGTGTCGACCTGGGCTATGGTGCCGCGGCCGCCGGGGCCCGCGACGGCGACTGTGGCCGTGCCGCGCCCCCGTGGCTTCGACAGGCTCAGCCACCTCCGCCGCATCCGAGGTCCCTGAGCTTGTCGAAGGGACCGGCCCGCACGCCTACCGGTGCACCCAGGTCCCTGAGCTTGTCGAGGACCGGGAGCGCACGCCTACCGGTGGCTTCGACAGGCTCAGCCACCTCCGCCGCACCCCAGGTCCCTGAGCTCGTCGAAGGGACCGGGAGCGCACGGGTACCAGTGGCTTCGACAGGCTCAGCCACCTCTGTCGCATCCCAGGTCCCTGAGCTCGTCGAAGGGACCGGGAGCCGTGACGCCGTCAGACCACGCGCGCGCCGGGGACGGGACCGTGGACGTGCAGGGCGACGAGACCCGCGGCGCTCAGTGTCACCTGCAGATCGATGGCCGACGACTCGTCGGCGGCGAGGAAGGCGAGGGTCGGACCCGATCCCGAGACCAGTCCCGCCAGCGCGCCCGAGCTCTCGCCGCGTTCGAGGACCCGCGCCAGATCGGGCCGCAGGTGCAGCGCCGGGGCCTGCAGGTCGTTGCGCAGGGTCGCGGCGAGCATCTCGGCATCCCCCTGACGCAGCGCGTGCAGCACGTCGGGGTCGACCGCGGGAACACGCCGAGCGGGACCGATGTCGACCGCGTGGCGCTCGCGGTGGGCGTCGAGTTCGCCGTAGACGACGGGTGTCGACATCCCGACCTCGTTGGGCACCAGCACCCAGTCGAAGCGTCCGCGGGCGAGCGCCGGGCTCAGCTCGTCACCGCGACCGGTGCCCACGGCGGTGCCGCCGAGCAGGGCGAAGGGCACGTCGGCGCCGAGGTGGGCCGCCAGGCGGGCGAGCTCGCTCGTCGGCATCCCGAGACCCCACAGGGCGTCGCACGCGACGAGGGCGGCCGCCGCATCGGCGGAGCCGCCGCCCATTCCGCCGGCGACGGGCACGGCCTTTCGGATCGCGAGGTGCGCGCCGCGATCGACACCGGCCGCGCGAGCGAGGAGCTGCGCCGCTCGGACCGCGAGGTTGCGCTCGTCGGTGGGCACGCCCTCGATGTCGACCGGGCCCTTCGCGGTGACCGACATCGTGATGTCGTCGGACGGGGTGGCCACCATCTCCTCGTAGAGCGAGACGGCCTGGAACGCCGTCGCGAGCTCGTGGTAGCCGTCGTCCTGTACGTCGCCGACTTCGAGGAAGACGTTGATCTTCCCGGGGGCGCGCACGCGCACGGACGCTGGGGTGAGGCCGTTCATCGGTGCCCCTTCCCCGCCGCGCGACGAACCGTGTCGGGGTGTGCGAAACTGGAACGTCGGCCCGCTTCCCGCCGCCGCTCGCACAGCGGTTCGGGACAGACCGGGCCGGAGCGAGCGATGAGAGTCACTCTTCGACAGTAGCGCTCCGCTCCCCGCCGTTCGGCGCCGCCGCCGAAACGTCTTCGTAACCCCGGAACCCTACGGTGTCCGGGACCCGTCACCTACCCCCGAGGAGGCAGTATGCGCCCGATGGTCCCCCTGTCGATCGACACCGACCCCTGGCGCGCGCTGCTCTCCCGCTCCGATATCCGGATGCACGACGGCATCCTGCACGTCGTCGACGACACCTCGACCCCCTCGATCGCCGAGCGCGACGACCTGCTCACCGCGGCATCCGCCATCGAGGCGGCCGGGCTCCGCGTGCTGCTCGTGCGCGACGCGAACCGCCGCCCGAAGCTCGTGGTCGACACCGCACATGCCGAGGCGGCGCTCGCGGCGCTGCGCGATCCGGAGCTCGGGCCGTTCTACCTCAAGGCCCGAGGCGAAGACCCCGTGCCCGCGCACAGCGTGAACCCCTCCGCCGGTTCGGTCCAGGCCTACGCCGTCTTCCGCCCCCGCACCTCGACCGAGGGCTCGTACCGTTACGGCGCCTCCCTCGCGCCGCGTCTGGAGCTCTGGCGCTTCGGAGAGCAGACGATCGAGGCCCCCCGCCCCAGCGCCCTCACGCGTCGTCGTTTCGCCGCGGCGGACCTCGACCTGGTCGAGGTCGAGCGCTACGGACGGCGCTGGACGACCGTGTCGGGCATGTTCGACGCGCACCCCAACGAGTTCACCGCCGACGTCGACATGGTCTTCTCGTGGGTCGACGGCTCCTCGAGCGAGTTCCAGCGCCAGCGCGCGGCCCGCATGAAGGGCTACGTCGTCGGCGACGGCGACGACAACGCCGCCCGCTACCGCCAGGTCGACGAACTGCGCTACGCCCTGCGCAGCGTCCACATGTACGCGCCGTGGGTGCGCCGCATCTTCATCGCGACCGACTCCCCCACCCCCGAATGGCTCGCCGATCACCCGAAGGTCACGATCGTTCGCAGCGAGGAGTTCTTCGCCGACCCGTCGGTGCTGCCGACGCACAACTCGCACGCCGTCGAGGCGCAGCTGCACCGCATCCCGGGCCTCGCCGAGCACTTCCTCTACAGCAACGACGACATGTTCTTCGGGCGCCCGGTCACCCCCGAGCTGTTCTTCAGCGGCGGTGGCGTGAGCCGCTTCGTGGAGAGCGGGGTGCGCATCGGCAGCGGTCCGGCGCACATCGACCGCTCCGGCCACGACAACGGCCTGCGCGTGAACCGAGCGCTGCTGAAGGAGCGCTTCGGTCGCGTCATCACGCTCGACCTCGAGCACTGCGCGACGCCGCTGCGTCGCTCGGTCGCGTTCGAACTCGAGCGCGAGTTCGCCGACGACTACGCCCGCACCGCGGCCAGTCGGTTCCGATCCGCGACCGACATCTCGGTGACCAACAGCCTGTACCACTACTACGCCCTCGCCACCGGACGCGCGGTCATCACGAGCCAGCCCCGCACGCGTTACGTGCAGACCACGCAGCTGGACTCGCTCCGCACGATGGAGCGCCTCGTGTCGCGCCGCGACACCGACATGTTCTGCCTCAACGACGGCAGCGTGCCCGAGATCCCCGAGGAGGTGCGGGTGCCCGCGCTGCGCGCGTGCCTCGAGCGGTATTTCCCCGTCGCCGCGCCGTGGGAGAAGACCGCGGTCAGCGAAGGATCGGCAACGGCGTCGTCGGCGGCGACACCGGTCCGCTGAACGCCCGCGACGCCGGCATCACCACGCCGGCGTCGCGCAGCCGTCGCTGCGACTCCTCGGCATCCACGTACTGAAGGGCTTCGCTGGCGGCGAGCGGCACGACCGAGTGCACCACCGTCTCGTCGTAGACGTGCACGAGGTTGAAGCCCTGCGCGCCGTCCTGGGGCCGCGTGCCCCCGACGGGCACCATCAGGTCTTGCGTGTAGCAGGTGGCCGAGGCCACCGAGACCGGGATGCCGGCGAAAGTCGCGAAGGTCGAGTAGTGCAGGTGCCCCGCGAGGATCGCGCGCACGTCGGATCCGCGCAGCACCTCGGCCAGGCTCCGCTGGTCGCGCAGCTCGACCGAGGCGGCGAGGTCGAGGACGCTCGGCACGGGCGGGTGGTGCATCGCGAGGATGGTGCCCAGGGGCGCGGGGGTGGCGAGCACCTCGGCCAGCCACCGCAGCTGTTCGGGGGCGACCTCGCCGTGGTGCGCACCGGGGACCGAGGTGTCGAGGGTGATGATGCGCAGACCGTCGAACTCGTCGACGCGGTCGACCGGGGCCGTCGGGGCGGCCGCATCGCCGGGCAGCAGGCGGGAGCGGAAAGCCGCGCGGTCGTCGTGGTTGCCCATCACCCAGACCACGCGCGTGGAGAGGCGCTCGGCGAGCGGCTCGACGAGGGCGGCGACGCGATTGTACGCATCGCTCTCGCCGAAGTCGGCCAGATCGCCGGTGAACACGAGGGCGTTCGGACGGATGCCGGAGGCCTCGATCGCCGCGACCGCCCGGGCGAGATACGCCTCGGAGTCGACGTCGTCGTACAGCGGCGCACCGCCGGCACGGAGGTGGGTGTCGCTCAGGTGCACCAGCACTCGCTCGGCACGGGGGTACTCGGCGTAACGCATCTCGTTCCTCTCGGGCCGTCGGGTACGACCTCGTCACCGGCGTGATGCTCCCGGTTGGCTCGAAATGTTACCGGCATGTTTCAGGAACATGTGATGAACACGGCGAGAATTCGCCTCGCATCGTCACGCGCCGTCATGCCGTCGCTGCCGTCGCTGCCGTCGACGCCGTCGTCGCGGGTCCATCGGCTGTCGCACGGACACGGCCGGCGTCCCAGACGGGCGCGCGGCCTCGAGGGCGGGCGTGCACAACGGCGGATGTCCCACCCGACACGCCGTGCACCCGCCGGCGCCCCGCGGCGTGTCGCCGGCTCCGCCCGCCGTTGTGCACGCGCGAGCGGGCGCAGCGGCCGAGAACGGGCGTCGCGGCAGGGACCGGACGTCGCGGCCGGGAGCGCGCGCAGCGGCAAGGAGCGGGTGCCGCGGCCGCTCAGACGGCGGCGATGCGGGCGTAGTCGTCGACCGTCAGCTGCTCGCCGCGCAGCGTCGGATCCACACCCACCGCCTGCAGGCGCTCCGACGCCTCCGCGGCCGTGCCGCCCAGCACGCCCGCGAGCGCCTGCCGCAGCATCTTTCGGCGCTGCTGGAAGGCGGCATCCACGATCTGGAAGGTGCGGCGGCGGTGCTCCTCGGTGCCGCGGGGTTCGGCATCCCGATCGAAGGCCACCAGCACGCTGTCGACGTTGGGAACCGGCCAGAACACCTGGCGCGACACGGTGCCGGCCAGCCGCCACGACCCGTACCACGCGGCCTTGACGCTCGGCGCGCCGTAGACCTTCGACCCGGGAGGCGCGGCGAGGCGCTCCCCCACCTCGGCCTGCACCATGACGACACCGCGCTGCAGGTACGGGAACGTCTCGAGGAAGTGCAGGAGGACCGGCACCGACACGTTGTAGGGCAGGTTGGCCACGAGCACGCTCGGCTCGCCCGGCAGCTCGTCGACGCGCAGAGCGTCGGCGTCGATGACCTCGAGGCGCCCCTCGGGCACGTCGTGCGCGGCCGCGGTGGTGGGAAGGCGCTCGGCGAGTCGGTGGTCGATCTCGACGGCGACGACGGAGGCGCCGGTCTCGAGGATCGCCAGGGTGAGGGATCCGAGGCCGGGCCCGATCTCGACGACGCGGTCGGATGCCGTCACCCGGGCGGCGTGCACGATCTTGCGCACCGTGTTGGCGTCGACGACGAAGTTCTGCCCGAGCTTCTTGGTGGGGGTGACGTCGAGGTCGGCGGCGAGTCGACGGATCTCGGCGGCACCGAGGAGGGAAACGGGCATTGTTCCACTGTAGTCAGGGCTCCGCCAGAACCCTTGCCGAGCGCGAGCCGGGAGTAGCGTGTTCGGGTGAGTCACACACAGTCGATCCCCGCAAACGCCTTCACCTTGAGAAGCCCCTACGGGCGACGAGCCATCGGCCTGTCGGTCGCCGCGGCGGTCGGCGGTTTCCTCTTCGGTTTCGACTCGTCGGTCATCAACGGCGCGGTCGACGCGATCGAGGGGAACTTCGAGCTCTCGCAGGTGCTGACCGGATTCGTCGTGGCCGTGGCGCTGCTCGGGTGCGCGGTCGGCGCGATCATCGCCGGCGCGCTGTCGGACCGGTGGGGTCGCCTCAAGGTCATGCTGCTGGGGGCGGTGCTGTTCTTCGTCTCGTCCATCGGCGCCGCCCTCACCTTCAGCGTCCCCGACCTGATCCTGTGGCGCGTGATGAGCGGACTGGGCATCGGCATCGCGTCGGTGGTCGCTCCCGCCTACATCGCCGAGGTCGCTCCCCGGCAGATCCGCGGTTCTCTCGCATCGCTGCAGCAGCTCGCGATCACGCTCGGCATCTTCGGCGCCCTGCTCTCGGACGCTCTGTTGGCGAACTCCGCCGGCGGTGCGGCCAACCAGTTCTGGTTGGGTCTGGAGGCCTGGCGCTGGATGTTCCTGGTCGGGGTGATCCCCGCGGCGGTCTACGGCATCCTGTCGTTCACCGTTCCCGAGTCGCCGCGCTACCTGCTCGCGAAGGGCAAGA
This sequence comes from Microbacterium phycohabitans, assembly GCF_032464935.1. Lineage (NCBI taxonomy): Bacteria > Bacillati > Actinomycetota > Actinomycetes > Micrococcales > Microbacteriaceae > Microbacterium > Microbacterium phycohabitans. The sequence goes on along the minus strand of NZ_JAWDIT010000004.1, from coordinate 426,950 downwards.
AGGACGAGGCCAAGGCGATCTTCGCGCGCCTCGTGCCGCCCGCCGACCTCGACAAGACGATGAAGGACCTCTCGAGCACGATCGAGGCCGACCGCAAGAACAAGAACGTCTCGCTGCGCGGGCCCGTGCTCGGGCTGCAGGGCATCGTCTGGACCGGCATCCTGCTGTCGATGTTCCAGCAGTTCGTCGGCATCAACGTGATCTTCTACTACTCGACCACGCTGTGGAAGGCCGTGGGCTTCGACGAGAGCAACTCGCTGCTCATCTCGGTCATCACCTCGGTGACGAACGTCGTCGTGACCTTCGTCGCGATCTTCCTGGTCGACCGTGTCGGCCGCAAACCGATCCTCATCACCGGGTCGCTGCTCATGACCGTGTCGCTGGGCGCGATGGCCCTGTCGTTCGCGTTCGCGACCGGCTCGGGCCAGGACGTCTCTCTCCCCGCCCCGTGGGGCAGCGTCGCGCTCGTCGCCGCGAACGTCTTCGTCGTCGGCTTCGGCGCCTCGTGGGGCCCGCTGGTGTGGGTGCTGCTCGGCGAGATCTTCCCGAGCCGCATCCGCGGCAAGGCGCTCGGCGTCGCCGCCGGTGCGCAGTGGATCGCCAACTTCGCCATCACGGTGTCGTTCCCGGCGATGTCGAGCTGGTCGCTGCCGCTCACCTACGGCATGTACGCCCTGTTCGCCGCCCTGTCGTTCGTCTACGTGCTGCTGCGCATCCCCGAGACCAAGGGCATGGAGCTCGAGCAGACCGAGACGCTGTTCGTGAAGAAGGCCAAGGCGAAGGCCTGATTCCGACCGCTTGAATCCGGATGCCGAGAGGCCGGCGCCCGTGGGGTGCCGGCCTCTCGCGTTCCGGCGCCTCGCGTGCCGGCGCCTGCGCCGGTCCGCGCACAACCTCCGCGATGCGCACAAAGTCAGCGGCATCCAGGCACCGACGGCGGAGGATGCGCGAATCGCTGACTTCATGCACACGCGGGCACACGCCGCGAGGCGCCGGCCGCGAGCCAACACGTCGCGGCGACGCAAGCGCCGCGCGGGTCAGTCCTCGAACGCGCCGTAGACGGCGAGCGTGTTCGCCGCGACCTGGGCGGCGAGTTCGTCGGCATCCGTTCCGAGTACGGCGGCGAGGAAACGCAACGTGACCGGGATGAGGTACGGGGCGTTCGGGCGACCGCGGTAGGGCGCGGGGGTGAGGAACGGTGCGTCGGTCTCGACCAGGATGCGATCGAGCGGAGTGACGGCGAGGGCGTCGCGCAGGTTCTGAGCGTTCTTGAACGTGACGTTGCCGGCGAACGACAGGTAGTAGCCGCGGTCGGCGGCGATGCGGGCCATGTCGGCGTCGCCGGAGAAGCAGTGGAACACCGTCTTGTCGGGGGCACCGACGCGCTGAAGGGTCTCGAGCACGGCGTCGTGGGCGTCGCGGTCGTGGATCTGCATCGCGATCGCGTGCTTCTTCGCGAGGGCGATGTGCGCCTCGAAGGAGCGGATCTGGGCCGGGATGCCGTCGGCCTCGGTGCGGAAGAAGTCCAGGCCCGTCTCGCCGATCGCGCGCACCCGCGGCTCGGCCGCGAGCTCGTCGATGACCGCGATCGCGGCATCCAGCTCTCCAGCCCGCTCGTAGACGGGAGCCTCGTTGGGGTGGATGGCCACGGCAGCCAGCACGCGGGGGTGCGACCGCGCGGCCCACGCCGACCAGCGCGACGAATCCACGTCGCCGCCCGCCTGCACGACGCCGTGCACACCCACGGCGAGTGCGCGTTCGAGCTGCTCGTCGAGGGAGAGACCGGTGTCGCCGTCCTCGATCTCGAGGTGGGTGTGGTTGTCGTAGACCGGGATGCCGAGAGGTTCGGGCGCGGGCGGGTAGCTCACGTCGCGGCGACCGTCGGTCGAGCGCTCGCGGACGTACTGGCTGGGGTCGCCGCCGTCGATCGTTCCGCGCGGGCGATCGACCGGGGTGGAGCCGGGAGCAGCGGACGCTTCGGCTGGCTCGGCGGCCGCCGCCGACTCGCGGGGCATCTGCGTCATGCCTGCTCGACGCGCGGGAACAGCGGCGTCAGTGCAGTGACCGTCGCCCCGGGGCGCAGGACACCCCACGCGCCGGCCTCGCGGATCGGCTGCGCGGCGAGCGCGCCGAGGCCCTCTTCGGCACCGAGGGCGACCCACAGCTTCGCGGTCGACTCCGGCATGACCGGCGACAGCAGCACCGCCAGGGCGCGCAGCCCCTCGGCCGCGGTGTAGAGCACGGTGCCCAGGCGCTCGCGCTGAGCCTCGTCTTTGGCGAGCGCCCACGGCTCGTTCTCGGTGATGTAGCCGTTGAGCGCGTCGACGATGGTCCAGATCGCGGCGATGGCCTCGTCGATGCGGAAGCGCTCGATGACGGCGTCGGCGGTGCTCGCGGCATCCGCCACCACCTTCTGGATCGCGAGATCGAGCTCGGTCGAGGGGCCGGCCTGCGGAACGACGCCGTCGAAGTACTTCGAGATCATCGCGACGGTGCGGGATGCCAGGTTGCCGAAGCCGTTGGCCAGTTCGGCCTGGTAGCGGGCGGAGAGGTCTTCCCACGAGAAGGAGCCGTCCTGACCGAACGCGATCGCCGAGAGGAAGTAGAAGCGGTACGCGTCGGAGCCGAAGACGTCGGTGATCTCGGTCGGCGCGATGCCGGTGAGCTTGGACTTCGACATCTTCTCGCCGCCGACGAGCAGCCAGCCGTGTGCGAAGACACCGCGGGGCACGTCGAGACCGGCGGCCATGAGCATGGCCGGCCAGATGACGGCGTGGAAGCGCAGGATGTCTTTACCGACCACGTGGAACGCGGGCCAGCGGCGCGCGAACTGCTCGGGGTCGTTGCCGTAGCCGACGGCCGTGGCGTAGTTCAGCAGCGCGTCGACCCACACGTAGATGACGTGCGAGGGGTCCCACGGGACGGTGATGCCCCAGTCGAACGCCGAACGCGAGATCGAGAGGTCTTTCAGTCCGCTGCGGACGAACGAGACGACCTCGTTGCGCGCCGACTCGGGCCGCACGAAGTCGGGCTCGGTCTTGTAGAGCTCGAGCAGCCGGTCTTGGAACTCGCTGAGCTTGAAGAAGTAGTTCTTCTCCTGCAGCAGCTCGAGCGGCTTCGAGTGGATGGCGCAGACCTTGAGCCCCTCGAAGGGGCCGGTGCCGTCGACGATCTCCGCCTCGGGCTTGAACTCCTCGCAGCCCACGCAATACAGCGCCTCGTACTCGCCGGCATAGATGTAGCCACGGTCGAAGAGCGCCTTCACGAACTCCTGCACGCGCTCCTCATGGCGCGGCTGCGTGGTGCGGATGAAGTCGTCATTGGCGACGTCGAGCGTCTCGAGCAGCGGGAACCACGATTCGGTGACGAGCTTGTCGACCCACTCCTGGGGGGTGACGCCGTTGGCGGCGGCCGCGCGCAGCATCTTCTGGCCGTGCTCGTCGGTGCCGGTCAGCATCCAGGTGTCATCGCCCGCCTGGCGGTGCCAGCGCGCGAGCGTGTCGACCGCCACGGTCGTGTACCCGTGCCCGATGTGGGGCAGATCGCTGGGGTAGTAGATCGGCGTCGTGATGTAGAAGGATCGGCCGGAAGTCACCTGAAGATTCTACGGGGAGCCCGCTGTCGGCCCGGTCGCATGACGGGGATCAGGCGGAGGCGCGCACGACCAGAGAGGTGGGGAGCACGACCGGTTCGACCGCGCGCCCATCGATGGCGTCCAGGAGCAGCGTGACCATGCGCTCGCTGAGCTGCTCCCACGGCTGGCGCATCGTCGTCAGGGGCGGCTCGTGCGTGGCGGCGAGTCCCGAGTCGTCGAAACCCGCGACCGCGACGTCGGCGGGCACGCGCAGTCCCGCCCGCCGCAGGGCCTGCACCGCGCCCGCGGCCATGAGGTCGGATGCCGCGAACACCGCGTCGATGTCGTGTGAGCGCGCGAGCAGTCGCTCCATGGCGGTCGCGCCGGACTCGAGCGAGTAGTCCCCCACCTCGACCAGGGACGGGTCGAAGTCGACCCCCATCTCCTCCCGGAAGCCGACGAGGCGGAAGCGTCCCCCCGGCGTGTCGTCGGGGCCCGCGATCATGGCGATGCGCCGATGCCCCTGGGCGCGCAGGTGCGCCGTCATGGCGCGGGCCGATCCGGCCTCGTCGACCGAGACGCTCAGCACCTCAGCGTGGTGCCCGAGGGGCACCCCGCACGCCACGGTGGGGATGCCGGCATCCAGCAACGACTCCAGAAGGGGGTCGGCCTCGTGCGACGAGATCAGCAGGACGCCGTCGACGTGGCCCGCACTGACGTAGTGGGCGACGTTTGCCCGCTCGGCGGGGGTTCCCGCGATGAGGAGCACGAGGGTCATGCCGCGCTTCGACAACGCCTCGGCGGCACCGCGCAGCAGCAGCGCGAAGGTGGGGTCGTCGAACAGCAGGTGCTGGGGCTCGGTCATGAGGAAAGCGAGCGAGCCGGCGCGGCCGGTGGCGAGGCTCCGCGCGGCGTGGTTGGCCGTGTAGCCGGTGCGCCGGATGGCCTCATCGACCGCGGCTCGGGCGTCGGGCGAGACCCAGTGCCCGCCGTTGATCACGCGGGAGACCGTTCCGCGGGAGACTCCCGCGGCCGCCGCCACGTCGCGGATCGTCGGCTTGCGACGAACGGTCGGGGTCTGCTCCATGCGGGAATGCTATCGGCCGGGAGCGCCGCCTCGAGCGTCGACACGGCTGCGACTGGGACCGGTCACAGTTGGGTAACGAACCCGTCGATGACGTTGCGTCATCCCTCGCGCCCATCGGAGGCTGTGACCGGTCCCAGTCCGACCGACCGAAGATCCGATGGAGTGTCATGACCCGCGTTATCCCCTGGCCCGCTCTCGACGGCATCGCCTACGGCGGTGACTACAACCCCGAGCAGTGGGACCGCGCGGTGTGGGACGAGGACGTCCGGCTCATGCGCGAGGCCGGGGTGAACCTCGTCAGCGTTGGCATCTTCTCGTGGGCACTCATCGAGCGGACCGAGGGCGAGTTCGATTTCGCGTGGCTCGACGACCTGCTCGACCTGCTCCACGCCAACGGCATCCACGTCGACCTCGGCACGCCGACCGCGTCGCCGCCCGCGTGGTTCTTCCACGCCCACCCCGAGGCGCGGGTCGTCACGCGTGATGGGCGCACCATGGGCTTCGGCTCCCGGGGCATGGCCTCGCACTCCTCGCCCGCGTACCGCGCCGCGATCGCCCGGATCGCCGACGCGCTCGCCGCCCGCTACGCCACCCACCCCGCGGTCGTGCTGTGGCACGTCCACAATGAGTACGGCGTACCCGTGGGAGAGGACTACTCCCCCGCCTCCGTCGCGGCGTTCCGCACCTGGCTCGGCGAGCGCTACGGCTCGCTCGACGCCCTCAACACCGCCTGGGGCACCGCTTTCTGGGGACAGCACTACACCGACTGGGAGCACGTCGGCGCTCCGGCCGACGCGCCCAGCGTCGTCAACCCCGCGCAGCGCCTCGACTTCGCCCGCTTCACCGACGCCCAGCTGCGGGCATGCTTCCGCATCGAGCGCGACGCCATTCGCGCCCACGCGTCGCAGCCGATCACCACCAATTTCATGGCGAACCAGAGCTGGACCACCGATCTGTGGGCCTGGGGCCGCGAGGTTGACATCGTCTCCGACGACCACTACCTGTGGGCCGCCGACCCCGAGGGCCACGTGGGCCTCGCGATCGCCGCCGACCTCTCGCGCTCGGTGGGCGGCGGCGCACCGTGGATCCTGATGGAGCACTCGACGTCGGCCGTCAACTGGCAGCCACGCAACGTCGCCAAGCGCCCGGGCGAGATGGCGCGCAACTCGATCACGCATCTCGCGCGCGGCGCCGACGCGATTCTCTTCTTCCAGTGGCGCGCCTCACGCTCGGGGGCCGAGAAGTTCCACTCGGCGATGCTCCCCCACGCCGGCACCGCCTCGCGCGTCTGGCGCGAGGTCGTCGATCTCGGCGACGCACTGGGCCGCCTGAGCGAGGTGCGCGGTGCGCGCGTGCAAGCCGAAGCCGCCGTGCTGTGGGACTTCGAGTCGTTCTGGGCCCAGGATCTCGAGTGGCGCCCCTCGGTCGAGGTGACCCACCAGGCGCAGGTGCGCGCGTACTACGAACAGCTGTGGCGCGACGGCGTCACCGCCGACTTCGCCCTCCCCGGCCACGATCTGTCCGGGTACCGCCTCGTCGTGGCCCCCGCCCAATACCTGCTCACGAGCGCGGATGCCGCGAATCTCGCCGCCTACGTCGCGGGCGGCGGAACGTTGGTGGTGTCGTTCTTCTCCGGCATCGTGGACGAGAACGACGCCGTGCACGCCGGTGGGTACCTCGCGCCCCTCGCCGAGGTCCTGGGCGTTCGCGTCGAGGAATTCCTGCCGCTCCGCGAAGGCGAGGCCGTCACCCTCGAGCGCGCCGACGGCTCCCGCCTGACGGCCCGGTCCTGGACGGAGGACCTCCTGGTCTGCGGGGCCGAGACCGTCGCGCGTTACGCCGACGGCCCCGCCGCGGGCCGCGCGGCCATCACGCGCCACCGCCAGGGCTCCGGCTCCGGCTGGTACGTGTCGACGAGCCTGGATGCCGACGGCCTGGCCGCAACGCTCGCCGCGGCCTACGTCGACGCCGGGATCGCGGCATCCTCCGCACCCGCGGGCTGCGAGGTCGTGGTGCGCCGCGGCGCGGCCCACGACTTCACCTTCGTCGTGAACCACCGCGGCGACACCGTCGAGCTGGAGCTGGACGGCACCGAACTGCTCACCGGGGCCGCCACCGACGGGTCGGTCACCGTTCCCGCCGGGGGCATCGCCGTCGTCCGCACCGACCGGGCGGAGGAAGCCACCCGCTGAGCACTTGCCGGACCCGCATCGACGCGGGTCGTCGGCACCCCCCCACTTCGAGCGCGACGACCGCGGTCGAACCGAACCCGACCGCAAAGGCTGCGGTCGAACAGAAAGGGATTCTCATGCGCAGGACAGCACACGCACGCGCGCTGCTCGGATCGGCGGGCATCCTCGCCGTCACGGCCCTGGCGTTGACCGGCTGCACCGGGAGCGGCTCGAGCGGCGACGCCGCCCCCGCGGCCGACGGCCCCGAGATCGTCGTGTGGACCGACGCGGAGCGCGAGCAGGCGATCACCGACGCGGCGGCCGCTTTCGAGGAGGAGACCGGCGCGACCGTGCGCCTGGTGCAGAAGAACTTCGAAGACCTCCGCAACGACTTCATCGCCCAGGTCCCCACCGGCGAAGGCCCCGACATCACCGTCGGCGCGCACGACTGGCTCGGGGCACTGGTCGCGGCCGGCGTCGTCGACACGATCGACCTCGGCGACACTGCGTCGAACTTCGAACCCGTCGCCCTCGAGGCGATGACCTACGACGGACAGCTCTACGCCCTGCCCTACTCGTTGGAGACCGTCGCCCTCGTGCAGAACACGGCACTCGTGGGCAGCGAGGCTCCCCCCACGTGGGACGACATGATCCAGCGAGGGCAGGCCTCCGGTGCGGAGCGGCCCTTCGTCATCAACACCGCCGGGGAGACCGGCGACGGGTACACCATGTACGGGCTGCAGACCTCGTTCGGCGCCCCCGTCTTCGTGCAGGACACGAGCGGGTCGTACACGTCCGACGTGGGCATGGGCGGAGCCGCGGGCGAGGCGTTCGCGCAGTGGCTGTCGACCAACGGGCAGGCCGGGTTCCTCTCGACCACGATCGACTACGACATCAACAACGAGCTGTTCGCCACCGGTAAGGCGCCCTACACGATCCAGGGCCCCTGGGCCATCAGCGCCTTCGACGGCATCGACGTCGCGGTCAATCCGATCCCGAGCGCGGGCGGCGAGACCGCGGCCCCGTTCGTCGGCGTGCAGGGCTTCTACTTGAGCTCGCAGAGCGAGAACGCGCTGCTGGCGACCGAGTTCCTGGTCAACTACCTCGGCACCGAGGACGCCCAGCGCGCCCTGTACGAGGCCGATCCGCGCATCCCCGCCTACACCGCCCTGGGTGAGGAGGTCGCTTCCGACCCGATCATCGCGGGCTTCCTCGCATCGGCGCAGAACGGCGTGCCCATGCCGTCGATCCCCGAGATGGGGTCGGTCTGGGACCTGTGGAACGCCGCCGAGGCGCAGATCATCTCCGGTGCCGAGCCCGTCTCGACGTGGAACCAGATGATCACCGACCTGCAGAGCACACTGGCCGGCTGACGACCCCGTGGGCGGTCGCGCCCCGCCACGACCGCCCACGGCACCGCACCCTCCCGACGAATCGGAGCACCCATGTCGGTCACCCCACCCGTCGCGCCTCCGGGCGCCGCCCCCACCGCCCCCGAGCCGCTGCGGACGCCGCGACGCGAGTCGCACGCCCGCGGGTGGCGAGGCATCGGCGTGGGCTTCCTCGTGAAGCTCGCGATCATGGCGGTCGTCAACGCCTTCGGCATCCTGACGATCCTCACCGCCGTCGGTGCGGACTCGTGGCTGCTGGCCTCGATCACCGCCGTCCTGCTCGTCGTCGCCGACGTGGTTTACTTCACTCGGCGCGCCCTGCCGTTGAAGTACCTTTTGCCGGGGCTGATCTTTCTCTTCGCCTTCCAGGTGTTCATCTTCGGGTACACCGCCTACATCGCCTTCACCAACTACGGAACCGGTCACGCGGGTTCGCAGGAGCAGGCGGTGGACGCCACCCTCATCCAGGGTGAACGCCGGGTGGACGATTCGCCGAGTTACCCCATGGTCGTGGTCGAGCGTCTCGGCCAGTACGGGCTCGCCATCGCCGACGACGACGTCGTGCGCGTGGGCACCCCCGACGAGCCGCTCACCGCCGTCGACGGCGTCGTCGGCCAGAGCGGCGCTCCCACCGAGGTGTCGGGCTGGACCGTGGTGCCTCGCGCCGAGCTGCTGACCGACCCCGGGCTGCAGAGCACGGCGGCTGCCCTGCGCGTGCCCCTCTCGGACGACCCGAACGACGGGGCGCTGCGCACGCGCGACGGGTCGACGGCGACCGTCTACACCTCGACGCTCGTGTGGGACGAGGACGCCCAGACGATCACCGACACCACCAGCGGCACCGTCTATGCGGCGACCGACCGCGGGACCTTCACCTCGGCCGACGGCGAGAGCCTGCCCACCGGGTGGTACGTCAATGTCGGCTTCGAGAACTTCCTGCGCGTGTTCACCGACGGCGCCCTGGTCGCGCCGCTGCTGTCGGTCACGGGATGGACGTTCGCGTTCGCGATCCTGTCGGTGGTGCTGAGCTTCGGTCTCGGTCTGCTGTTCGCGCTCATCTTCAACGATCCTCGGGTGCGGGCGCGGAAGTTCCTGCGGACCCTGTTCATCCTCCCCTACGCCTTCCCGGCGTTCATGTCGGCGCTGCTGTTCCGCGGGATGTTCAACTCGGAGTTCGGCGTCATCAACGACGTCTTCTTCTTCGGACTCCCGATCAACTGGCTCGGCGACCCCGTGCTGGCGAAGCTCGCGGTGCTGTGGGTGAACGTGTGGCTCAGCTACCCCTACTGGTTCCTCGTGTGCACCGGCGCGCTGCAGGCCCTCCCCTCGGACACCCTCGAAGCCGCCCAGCTCGACGGCGCCGGGCGCTGGCGTTCGTTCCGCTCGATCGTGCTGCCGCTTCTGCTGGTGTCGACCGCTCCGCTGGCGATCTCGTCATTCGCGTTCAGCTTCAACAACTTCACCGTCATCTACATGTTCAACAACGGCGGACCGGCCATACCCGGTGCGCCGTACGCCCTCGGATCGACCGACATCCTCATCTCGGCCATCTACGACATCTCCGGTGTCTCGGGCGGAGCGGCCGACTACGGCCTGGCCAGCGCCCTCTCGATCGTCGTCTTCGTCGTGGTCGGCGCGATCTCGGCCCTCGCTTTCCGCCAGACCCGCAAGCTCGAGGAGTTCTCATGACCGGCATCGCCCGTTCCACCGGCGTCGCCTCGCGCGACGGCAACCACCCGGCATCTCGGACCTCGCCCGCGAAGAAACGCCGCTGGCTCGCCGAGGTCGGCTGGAAGTACCCCGTCGCCGTGCTCGTCGCCTTCTACGCCCTCTTCCCCCTGGTGTACGTCGTCTCGGCCTCGCTCAACCCGCGCGGAAGTCTCGCCTCGTCCAGCGCGCTGTTCTCGGCCGTCGACTTCTCCAATTTCGCGGCTCTCTCGGGCACGAGCTACTGGACCTGGGTCGGCAACACCCTTCTCGTGGGCGGCGTCGCGTCCGTGGGCGCGGTGCTCATGGGGGCCGCGGGGGCCTACGCCTTCTCGCGCTTCCGCTTCTCGGGGCGGCGGGCGAGCCTCACGGGCCTGCTCATCGTGCAGATGTTCCCCCAGGCCCTGGCGTTCGTGGCGATCTTCCTGATGCTGCTGACCATCGGCGAGGTGGTCCCCGCGCTCGGCATCAACTCCAAGCTCGCGCTCATCTGCGTGTACCTCGGCGGCGCGCTCGGTGCGAACACCTTCCTGATGTACGGGTTCTTCAACACGATCCCGATCGAGATCGACGAGTCGGCCAAGATCGACGGCGCGACCCACGCCCAGATCTTCTGGCGGCTCATCATGCCGCTGGTCACCCCGATCCTCGCGGTCGTGGCGCTGCTGGCCTTCATCGCCGCTTTCGGCGACTACATCCTGGCGCGCATCATCCTCGTCTCCGAGGACAACTGGACGCTCGCCGTCGGCATGTACCAGTGGGTCTCGAACCAGCTCACCTCTCGCTGGGGCCTGTTCGCGGCGGGCTCGGTGCTGGCCTCGATCCCCGTCCTCGCCCTCTTCTTGTCGCTGCAGCGCTACATCGTCGGCGGCCTCACCCAGGGATCGGTCAAGGGCTGAGCCCGACCGACCCGTTCACCGATCGATGGAGATCCGGATGCCGAAACACCCCCGCAGTACGGCCCTCGCGGCCCTGACCCTCGGTGCTGCCCTCGTGGTGGCGCCCTTGACGGCGGCTCACGCCGCGCCCGAAGCGGAGCCGGTCGAGGCGGGGATAACGGTCCCGCGCGTCGAGAACCTGGCATCCGACTTCGCCCTCGGCGTCGACGTGTCGTCGGTGCTGTCACTCGAGGAGTCGGGCGTCGTGTTCCGCGACGACGAGGGTCGCCCCGCCGACCTGTTCGAGGTGCTCGCCGACCACGGGGTGACCGACGTGCGCGTGCGCGTGTGGAACGATCCGTTCGACGGGGCCGGTCGCGGCTACGGCGGGGGCACGGTCGACGTGGACCGCGCGGTGCGGATCGGCGAGCGCGCAACCGCGGCGGGTCTGGGGGTCGCCGTCGACTTCCACTACTCCGACTTCTGGGCCGACCCTGCGAAGCAGAAGGCGCCGAAGGCGTGGGCGGGGCGGGATGGGGCGGCGATCGCCGCCGCTGTCGGCGACTTCACGCGCGACGCCCTCGCGGAGTTCGTCGCGGCCGGCGTCGACGTGCAGCTGGTGCAGGTCGGCAACGAGACCAACGGTGGGGTGGCCGGGGTGACCGGGTGGCCCGACATGGCCCGCGTGTTCTCGGCCGGAGCCGCCGCCGTTCGCGAGGTCGCTCCCGACGCCCTCGTCGCGGTGCACGTGACCAACCCGGAGCGCCCGGGGCACTACGCGACCTACGCGGCTCAGCTCGACGCCTACGACGTCGACTACGACGTCTTCGCCTCGTCGTACTACCCGTTCTGGCACGGGACGACCGAGAACCTCACCGCCGTTCTGAGGCAGGTGGCCGACACGTACGACAAGAAGGTCATGGTCGCCGAGACCTCCTGGGTGCGGACGCTCGACGACGCGGACGGGCACCCCAACGTGATCGACTCCGCCGCCGAGGCCGAAGCGTACCCGGTGAGCGTCCAAGGCCAGGCCACGGCGTTGCGCGATGTCGTCCAGGCCGTCGCCGACGTCGGCGGCGCGGGGATCGGTGCGTACTACTGGGAGCCCGCGTGGCTGCCCGTAGGCGCGCCCGATCAGCTCGCCCGCAACCGCGTGCTCTGGGAGCGCGACGGCTCGGGCTGGGCGTCGAGCTTCGCGGGCGAGTACGACCCCGACGACGCGGGTGAGTACTTCGGCGGATCGGCGTGGGACAACCAGGCGCTCTTCGCCTCCGACGGCACCCCCGTCGAGTCGCTGCGCACGTTCGAGTACGTCCGCACGGGAGCCGTCGCGCCCCGCGAGGTGACCGGCGTCGACACCGTCCGCCTCGCCCTCACCACGGGCGACGAGCTGCGCCTGCCAGAACGAGTGACCGTGCGCTTCAGCGACGGCACGAGCGAGCAGAGCCGGGTGACGTGGGAGCCCGCGCCCGACCTGTCCCAGCCGGGTGCCTACGAGATCGCCGGAACGACCGCCGACGACCATGCCGCGCTCGCGGTGGTCGCGGTCTCGGCAGAGAACCTGCTGCGCAACCCCGGCTTCGAGGATTCCGACGTCTCGATGTGGGACGTCGAGGGTCCGCTCTCGCTCCGCGCCACCGACGACCCCCGCACGGGCGAGCGCTCGGCCCACTTCTTCGCCGAGGGCGCGGCCTCCTTCATCCTCACGCAGCGCGTCGACGGCCTCCCGGCCGGCCGGTACGTCGCCACCGCCGCCCTGCAGGGCGGGGCTTTCGGCGAGGGAACCGCGACCCTCGAGCTGATCTCGGATGCCGAGACGTCGACCGCCTCGTTCGAGGCCGGCGGGTGGCGGGTGTGGTCGGAACCGCGCACCGGCGAGATCGAGATCGCCGACGGCGAGAGCCTGACCGTGCGGGTGGACGCCGACCTCCCCGCCGGCGCGTGGGGCACGATCGACGACCTCGCGCTGGAGCGCGTGGCCGACGCCGAACCCGGTGAACCGACGCCGGGCGAGCCCACCCCCGCCGAGCCCGGCGGGCCGATCGTGCCGTCGCCGAGCCCGTCCGCCTCGCCGTCGCCGTCCGCCTCGCCGTCCGTCAGCCCGACGCCCGTGCCGGGGCTGGCCCGAACCGGAACGACGCTCCCGCTGGGCCTCGCCGCGGCGGGTCTCCTCGCCCTGGCCGCGGGCACCGGTCTGATGCTGCGACGACGCCGGCATTGACCGTCGCGGGGCCGCCTTGCGGATCGGCCCCGTGAGAAGTCGGGATCCGTCGCCGCGGCGAGCGCCGGACGACGGATCCCGACCCCGCGCGCGAAAAGAATCGGGTGACTCAGCGCTTGACCGCTAGCGCCGCCTGATACAACTCGCGCGAGGAGTGCCCGGTCTGCGACGACACCTCGGCCGCCGCCTCTTTGAGCCGCACTCCCCCGCGCACGAGCTCGAGCGTCTGGGTCACGGCATCCGGGAAGGCCACCTCGCGCGCCGAGGCGCCGCCGACGACGATCGCGATCTCGCCGCGGACGCCCTCGGCCGCCCACGCGGCGAGCTCGGCGAGGGTCCCCCGCTTGACCTCTTCGTAGAGCTTGGTCAGCTCGCGGCAGACGGCGGCGGGACGATCCGCGCCGAACGCCGAAGCGAGGTCGTCGAGAGTGGATGCCAATCGCGACGGCGACTCGAAGAACACCAGCGTCCGTTCCTCCGCCGCCAGCTGCGCGAAGGCCTTGCGGCGCTCACCGGGCTTGCGGCGGGGAAAGCCCTCGAAGGCGAAGCGGTCGGTCGGCAGGCCGGCCACGGCGAGCGCGGTGACGACGGCGCTCGGCCCCGGGATGGCCGTGACCGTGACGCCCGCGGCGGCCGCGGCGGCGACGAGCCCGAAGCCGGGATCGCTCACGGTCGGCATCCCGGCGTCGCTCAGCACGAGCAGGTCGTCGTCGCGGGCGAGCTCGACCAGCTCGGCGGCGCGGTCCTTCTCGTTGTGGTCGTGCAGGGCGATCAGGCGCGGACGGTTCTCGACGCCGAGACCGGCGAGCAGGCGCTGCGTCGTGCGGGTGTCCTCGGCGGCCACGACCGTGGCGTTCTCGAGGGCCTCGATCAGACGCTTCGAGGCGTCGCCCAGGTTGCCGATGGGGGTCGCCGCCAGGATGATCACCGTTCCACCTTAGGCTGGGGGCCGTGAGCACAGCCGTCTCCCCCCTGCTCCCCGCCGGCGAGCAGACGCGACTCGATCGCTGGCGCGACGCGCTGCTGGCGACTCCCCGCGGTATGCGGCTGTGGCGCTGGCTCGCTCCGGCCCTCGTGACCCTCGTCGCCGCGATCCTGCGCCTCGTCGACATCGGCAACCCGCACCAGCTCGTCTTCGACGAGACGTACTACGTCAAAGACGCCTGGAGTCAGTGGGTGCTCGGCTTCCCCTCGACGTGGCCGGACGACGCCGACGCGAGCTTCGCGGCGGGCGACACCGACGTGTTCACCGGGATCGGCAGCTACGTCGTGCATCCGCCCCTGGGCCGAATCCTCATCGGAGCCGGCATGGCGCTGCTCGGACCCGACTCGGCGACGGGGTGGCGCATCTCGGCCGCCGTCATCGGCACGGCGACGGTGTTGGCGATCTACCTTTTCGCCCGGACGCTGACCGGGTCGATCCCGCTGGCCACCGTGGCATCCGGTCTCTTCGCGATCGACGGCCTCGGCATCGTGCTCAGCCGCATCGCGCTGCTCGACATCTTCCTGACGTTCTTCATCGTGCTGACGTTCTGGTTCGTCGCCCTCGATCACCGCCGTTCGGGCGATCGGATCGCCTCTCTCATTGCCGCGCGCGGGCTCGAGCACCCGATGTGGGGGCCGGTCCTCTGGAACCGCCCGTGGCTGGTCGCCGCCGGCGTCGCCGCGGGAGCCGCCACCGCCGTGAAGTGGTCGGGTCTGTACGTGATCGCCGCCGTCGGCGTCTACGCCGTCGTCACCGACGCCCTCGCGCGCCGACGCGCCGGGATCGTGCAGTGGCCGATGGATGCCGTGCGCCAGGGCCTCGCCTCGTTCGTGCTGCTCGTGCCGGTCGCTCTCGTCGTGTACGTGGCGAGCTGGTCGGGGTGGCTCTTCACCACCGGCGGCTACAAGCGCGGGACCCCGGTGGAGGCGACCGGTTTCTGGGCCTGGGTGCCCGAACCGCTGCAGCGGCTGTGGTCGTACCACCAGGAGATGTACGCCTTCCACGTGGGCCTGGTCACCCCGCACAGCTACGCGAGCCCCGCGTGGCAGTGGCCGCTGCTGATCCGTCCCACGTCGATGTACTGGCACCAGGACGACGCGGGCGTCAACGGCTGCACGCTGCCGACGGGGTGCACCGAGGCGATCTCGAGCATCGCGAACCCCATCATCTGGTGGGCGGGGGTCGCGGCATCCCTCTTCCTGCTCGTGCGCTTCGTGATGGTGCGCGACTGGCGGTACGCCCTCGTGCTGACGGGCCTCGCAGCGACCTACGTGCCGTGGCTGCTGTACCCCGAGCGCACGATCTTCCAGTTCTACACGGTCGCGATGCTGCCGTTCCTCGTGCTCGCGCTCGCGTTCACCCTGCGCGAGATCGCGCGGGGGGTGAGGGGCTCGACCCGCCTGAGCGGACAGGTCGTCGTGCTCGCCTTCCTCGCGCTGTGCGTCGTCGTGTCGGCGTTCTGGTACCCCGTGTGGGCGGGACTCCCCGTGCCCTACGAGTTCTGGCGACTGCACAACTGGCTGCCCACCTGGATCTGACGTGGGCGGGGCGGATGCCGAGGGGCGAGCATGACGCGAGGGGATGACTGGCTGCACGACCCGCGCCCCGTGCAGCGGGTCAAGCTCTTCCAGGACGCGCCGGTGGACCCCGGCACCTGGCCCGCGACGGTGCCCGCGGTGGCGCATTTCCTCGAGGTCGCCGGTGCCGACGGATGGGAGTTCGCCCCCGGTGTGACCTTCCTCGTCGGGGAGAACGGGTCGGGCAAGTCGACGCTCATCGAGGGCATCGCCGAGGCCGCGGGGCTTCCCGCGGAGGGCGGGTCGACCAACGGCGGAGGCGAGACACGCCGCACCGAGAGCCCGCTGGGCGAATGGCTGCGGATCGAGCGGAGCCCACGCGCTCCGCGATGGGGCTTCTTCCTGCGGGCCGAGACCATGCACAGCTACTACTCGTGGCGGGAAGACCTGCGCGACGGGGCACGCGACCTCCACGCGATGAGTCACGGCGAGTCGTTCAACGCCCTGCTCGACGAGGCCCTCGACCACGAGCGCTACGTCGCCGGGCTCGCCTGCCTCGACGAACCCGAGGCGGCGCTGTCGTTCTCGTCGACGCTGCGCTGGCTGGCATCCCTGGATCGCATGCGCTCGCGCGGAACGCAGGTGATCTGCGCGACGCACTCCCCCGTTCTGGCCGCCCTGCCGGGAGCGACGATCCTCGAGCTGGGCGACTGGGGCATCCGCGAGAGCGCGTGGGACGACCTCGAGCTGGTGCGGCTGCATCGGGGGTTCTTGGAGGCGCCGGGGAGGTTCCTGCGGCATCTGCTGGAGTGAGGGCGACAGCCGCATCGCGGGGCGACGGGCGCGGCTCAGGAGCGCAGTGCCGATCCGCGAAGATGAGCGCGGACCTTGCAGCCTTCGCCGGAGCATCCGCGGGTTCCCGCCGGCTCGGCAGAACCGCGACGTCTCACGAGCCCGCGAGCCCCCTGCCCGCAACACCACGGGGCCCTCTCTCGCGACGAACCCGCGCGCCGCGTCGTAAGCCGACCGGGATGGGCGGCCCGCCTCAGACCAGCGCCGCCGGATCCGTCGTCGGCAGCGCGCACGTGAACGCGCGGCAGTCGTAGGCCGTTGCCTCGCCGCCCTGGGCGACCTTGCCCTCGAAGAGCTCGAAGCCGGCCGCGGCGAAGGCCTGCGCTTGCGCCGGGGACACCACCGCGACGACGTCGGCGGCGACCCGACGGGCGGCGTCGGCGATCGCGGCATCCGCCTCTCCGACCACGACGACCTGTCGCGGGGCGGTGATGAGCCCGAGGGCGACCTCGAGGACCGCCCCGTGCGCGAGCGGCGAGGCGAGGGCGACCTCGGCGGCGGCGCGCACCAGCGCTTCGGCGGCGTCGCGGTAACGCTCCCCGGCGCCGAGACGCCACAGGTCGAGGGCGGCCGCGGCGAAGACCGACGGTCCGGAGGGCGAGGCGCCATCGGTGGGGACGCCGTGCGGCTGCATGCCCTGCGCGACGAGCACCGCGTCACCACCGCCGGGAGGATGGATGCCGTCGTCGGTGAGGCACAGGTCGAGGAGGGTCCGCGCGCGCTCGGCGTAGGCGACCTCGCCGGTCGCCCGGGCGAGGGCCACCAGGCCGCGCGCGAGGCCGCCGTAGTCCTCGAGGGTCGCGGGCGCGGCGGAGCGGATCTCGTCGAGCGACGCGCGGCGCAGCGTGCCGTCGTCGGCGACGTTGCCCTCGATCACGGCGTCGGCGGCCCAGCGCGCCGCCTCGAGGAAGCGGGGATCGGTGCGGGTGCCCGCGAGGGCGAGAGCAGCGATCGCATGCCCGTTCCAGCCCGTGACGACCTTCGCGTCGAGGGCCGGGGGCTGAAGCCGCGCGCGCTCCTCGGCGGGCAGCCGGTAGTAACCGCCCTCGTTGCGGGCGCCGTCGATGACCGACTCGGAGTCCTGCGCGGCGGCGATCCCGCCGGTGGGCAGCTGCAGGACGTCGACGAGGAAACGCGCGGCGTCGGT
The DNA here is from genome assembly GCF_032464935.1 of Microbacterium phycohabitans. Classification (NCBI taxonomy): domain Bacteria; kingdom Bacillati; phylum Actinomycetota; class Actinomycetes; order Micrococcales; family Microbacteriaceae; genus Microbacterium; species Microbacterium phycohabitans. The sequence continues at coordinate 409,420 of NZ_JAWDIT010000004.1, read as the reverse complement.
TGCGGCCGCCTCGTCGCCCGCGGCGAACGCGACCTCGACGAGGCCGGCGTTGTCGGTGAGCATGCGCTCGAAGTGCGGCACGCTCCAGTCGCGGCGCGTGGCGTAGCGGAAGAAGCCGCCCTCGACGGTGTCGTGCAGGTCGGAGCCGGCCATGGCGGCGAGGGCACGGGATGCCACGCCCGCGGCATCCGGCACCGTCTCGGTCAGAGCGGGGTGCTGCAGGAACCGCAGCACGGGGGTGTTCGGGAACTTGGGCGTCTCGAAAGCCGGCCCCGCGGCGAAGCCGCCGTACTCGCGGTCCTCGCGCGCGGCGATCGCGCGGGCGGCGGAGGCGAGCTGGTCGAGGGCGGGCGGCGCGTCGGCGGGGGCGGTCGCCGCGGCGGCGAGAGCATCGCGGAGCGACGAGCCGGTGGCATCCACTTCACCGCGTCGCTCGGTCCACGCCTCGCGGACCGCGGCGAGCACCTGCCGGAAGGAGGGCTGCGGCGGGCGCGGCGTCGGTGGGAAATACGTGCCGGCGTAGAAGACCCGCCCCTCGGGGCTCGCGAACACGGTCAGGGGCCAACCGAGGTGGGGAGTGAAGGCGCTGGCGGCATCGAGGTAGGCGGCGTCGACGTCGGGGTGCTCTTCGCGGTCGACCTTGATCGACACGAAGCCGTCGTTCAGGGCCGCGGCGGTCTCGGCGTCTTGGAACGACTCCCGCGCCATGACGTGGCACCAGTGACAGGTGCTGTAGCCGATCGAGACCATCACGGGGACATCTCTCTCGGCCGCGAGCGCGAACGCCTCGGCCCCCCACGGGAACCACGCGACGGGATTGTCGGCGTGGGCCCGCAGGTAGGGGCTCGAGGCGTTCGCGAGGCGGTTCATCTGCGCGGGTGCGCCGACCTCAGTTGAGGTCGTCGGGGTGGGTGCCCACGCGGCCCGAGCCGTCGCCCGGGTCGACGGCGTCGATCGCGGCCATCTCGTCGGCGGAGAGCTCGAAGTCGAACAGGTCGAAGTTCTCTTCTAGACGCTCGCGGCGCACCGACTTGGGGAACACGATGAAGCCGTGCTGGATGTGCCAGCGCAGCACGGCCTGGGCGGGGCTCTTGCCGTGCGCCTCTGCGGCATCCTTCACCGCGGGCAGCTCGAACAGGTCGTACTTGCCTTGGCCGAGCGGGCCCCACGATTCGATGTGCATGTCGTGCTCCTGGCCCCAGGCCGCGATCTCGCGCTGGCTGAGGGCGGGGTGCAGCTCGATCTGATCGACGGCGGGGGTGACGCCCGTCTCGGCGACGATGCGATCGAGGTGCGGCACGAGGAAGTTCGAGACGCCGATCGAGCGGGTCTTTCCGGCTTCGCGGATCTCGATCATCTTCTGCCACGCGTGGACGTAGTTGTCGTTCTTCGGCGTGGGCCAGTGGATGAGGTACAGGTCGACGGCGTCGAGCTGGAGCTTCTGCAGGCTCTCGTCGATCGCGGCGAGCGGCTCGTCGCCCTCGTGGCGGTCGTTCCAGAGCTTGGTGGTGATGAAGAGCTCGTCGCGCGCGATGCCGCTGGAGGCGATCGCGCGGCCCACGCCCTCTTCGTTCTTGTAGATGGCGGCGGTGTCGATGTGGCGGTAGCCGACCTCGAGGGCCTCGGAAACGGCGCGCTCGGCGTCGTCGGCGGGCACGAGGAACACGCCGTAGCCGAGCTGGGGGATGGAGTTTCCGTCGTTGAGCTGAACAGAAGGAACGGTCATGGCATCCACCCTAGAAGCCCCCTCCGACACCGGACCCGGGGGTTGACGACCGCCTACGACAGGGGCGGAGCCGCGGCGGCGCGGGCGAGCGCCTCGGCCACGAGACGCACGTTCTCGGTGACCGAGCCCGCGGTCACCCGCACCCTCTGCACCTCGGGCGCGGGGTCGGCGAGGAACGGACGCCCGCCCGCCACCGCGATGCCCTCGGCGGCCAGGTAGACCAGGGCCGCGCGCTCGTCGCGCACCGGGAGCCACAGGTTGATCCCGTCGGGCGCCCCGACGTCGATGCCGAGGCGGCGCAGGGCCGCCGTGAGCCGGTCGAGGCGGTCGCGATAGATCAGCCGGGCGGTGCGCACGGGGGCGATCGAGCGCGGATCGGTGAGCAGCTCCAGGAGCACCGACTGCAGCAGGCGCGAGGTCCAGCCCGGGCCGAGCATGCGGCGACGCACGATCCGCTCGACGATGTCGGCGGGTCCACCGAGAGCGGCGATGCGCAGATCGGGACCGTGCGACTTGCTGAAGCCGCGCACGTGCACGACCTGGGCGGGGATCCATCGCGCCAGGGTGACGGCCGGGGCCGTGGCGATGAGCGCGGAGTGGTCGTCTTCGATGACGGTGACCCCGCGGCCGCCCGGCACCGTCAGCAAAACGTCGGCCAGTCGCCGCGCCCGCTCGACCGACATCGAGACCCCGGTGGGGTTCTGCGCGCGGGTCTGCACGAGCAGCGTCGACGGGCGCTGCGCGAGGGACCGGGCCAGGGCGGCCGGGAGGATGCCGTCGGCGTCGCTCTGCAGCGGGAGCACGACGCCGCCGGTGGCGTCGACGAGGTCGAAGATGTACGGGAATCCGGGCGACTCGACCGCGACCCGGTCGCCGAAGCGCACCACCTGGTCGACCGCGCGGGAGATGCCGTCGAAGGCGCCGTCGACGACGGTGAGCGCCTCGACCGTGGGCACCGGCCAGTCGGCCGCGAGCACCTCATGCAGCTCGGGCAGCACGGGAAGGTCGTGGTAGCGACCGGTGTCGGCGCGCGGGCGCGCGAGCGAGAGGGCGCGCTCGATCGACGGCAGCATCGCCGGGTCGGGGGTGCCGAGCGACAGGTCGAGCCGGATGCCGGCTCCCACCCGTCCCCCGAGTCCCCGCGGCGTGTGAGGGGTCGCCCCGGGCGTCTCGGGGGCGGCCATCCCCCGCACGCGCGGGCTCAGCCACTCCCGCCGCTCCGCGCGGACGAACGTCCCGGCGCGTCCGCGGGAGGTCACGACGCCGGCCTCGGCGAGCGCGCGCCAGGCCGCGGCGACCGTGCCGGTGGACAGGCCCAGCTCGGCGGCCACCTCGCGCACGGTGGGCAGGCGCTCGCCCGGTTCGAGCGTGCCGTCGGTGACGAGGCGGGCGATCTCGGCCGCCAATCCCGCCGCGGAACGCGAGGAGAGAGCCGTGGGCGCGAGCATCGTCCTCCAATTAACGGCGAAGTCACCCGAAGAAATCGTCGGGAAATGTTCAGGCGCGACAGTAACAGAACACGGCCCCCGCCCGGCGCGGGCCCGGCACGGACGAGGAGAACCCATGACGACGGTGCGAGCGGCGATCACGCAGACCACGTGGACCGGTGACAAGGAATCGATGCTCGACAAGCACGAGCAGTTCGCCCGCGACGCCGCGGCCCGCGGGGCGGAGGTGGTGTGCTTCCAGGAGCTGTTCTACGGCCCCTACTTCGGCATCACGCAGGACCAGAAGTACTACCGCTACGCCGAGCCCGTCGACGGCCCGATCGTGCAGCGCTTCGCCGCCCTCGCGAAGGAGCTGGGCCTGGTGAGCGTTCTCCCCATTTATGAGGAGGCCCAGACCGGGGTCTACTACAACACCTCGGTGCTCGTCGACGCCGACGGCACCGTGCTCGGCAGCTACCGCAAGAACCACATCCCGCACCTCGACAAGTTCTGGGAGAAGTTCTACTTCCGCCCGGGGAACCTCGGCTACCCCGTCTTCGACACCGCCGTCGGCAAGGTCGGCATGTACATCTGCTACGACCGGCACTTCCCCGAGGGCTGGCGCGAGCTCGGACTGAACGGCGCCCACATGGTCTTCAACCCCAACGCCACCAAGCCGGGCCTGTCGAACCGCCTGTGGGAGGTCGAGGGTCCGTGCGCGGCGGTTGCCAACGGCTACTTCGTGCTGCAGCCGAACCGGGTGGGCCGCGAGGACAACGAGTACGGCGAGGATGCCGTCACCTTCTACGGCACGAGCCAGGTCATCGACCCGCGGGGGAACCACGTCGGTGCCGTGGGCTCGGCCGAGCACGAGGAGATCCTCATCCGCGACCTCGACATGGACCTCGTGCAGCAGATGCGCGACGACTGGCAGTTCTACCGCGACCGCCGTCCCGACACCTACGGCGAGATCGTGGAGGCCTGACGATGGCCACCACCCTGCTCACGGGAGGCACCGTCGTCTCGGCGACGGGCCGCACCGCCGCCGACGTGCTCCTCGACGGCGAGACGATCGCCGCGGTCCTCGCGCCGGGGTCGACCCTGCTGGGCCACGACCTCGCGGCATCCGTCGACACCGTCATCGACGCCACGGGCAAGTACGTCATCCCCGGCGGGATCGACGCGCACACGCACATGCAGCTGCCCTTCGGCGGGACGAGCGCGTCCGACACCTTCGAGACGGGCACCCGGGCTGCGGCCTGGGGCGGGACGACCACGATGGTCGACTTCGCCGTGCAGCGCGCCGGCGAGCGCGTGCAGGACGGCCTGGCCCACTGGCACGAGCTCGCCGCGGGCAACTGCGCGATCGATTACGGCTTCCACCAGATCGTCGGAGGGGTGGATGCCGACTCCCTCGCGGCCCTGCCCGGACTCATCGACGAGGGCATCTCGAGCTTCAAGATGTTCATGGCCTACCCCGGCGTCTTCTACGCCGACGACGCCCAGATCCTGCGCGCGATGCAGGTCGCGGCCGACACCGGGCTCTTGACGATGATGCACGCGGAGAACGGCCCCGTCATCGACGTGCTGGCCGAGCAGCTCATCGAGAAGGGCAAGACCTCGCCGTACTTCCACGGCGTCGCCCGCGCGTGGCAGATGGAGGAGGAGGCCACGCATCGCGCGATCATGCTGTCGCACCTGACCGGGGCGCCGCTGTACGTCGTGCACGTGAGCGCCAAGCAGGCCGTCGAGCAGCTCGCGTGGGCCCGCGACAACGGCCAGAACGTCTTCGGCGAGACGTGCCCGCAGTACCTCTACCTCTCGCTCGAAGACCAGCTCGGCGCCTCGAGCGAGGAGTGGGGCGACTTCGAGGGAGCCAAGTGGGTGTGCTCGACCCCGCTGCGCTCGAAGCACGAGGGCCACCAGCACCACATGTGGCAGGCGCTTCGCACCAACGACATCCAGATGGTCTCCACCGACCACTGCCCGTTCTGCATGAAGGACCAGAAGACCCTCGGCCAGGGGGACTTCCGGGCCATCCCCAACGGCATCGGCTCGGTCGAACACCGCTTAGACCTCATGTACCAGGGCGTCGTGACGGGACAGATCACCCTCGAGCGCTGGGTGGAGCTGACCAGCACGACGCCGGCGCGCATGTTCGGCATGTACGGCAAGAAGGGCGTCATCGCCCCGGGAGCGGATGCCGACATCGTCGTCTACGACCCTTCGGGGCACACGTCCATCGGCGTCGGCAAGACGCACCACATGAACATGGACCACTCCGCGTGGGAGGGCTACGAGATCGACGGGCACGTCGACACGGTCATCTCGCGCGGGAAGGTCGTCGTCGACGACGGCGCCTACCTCGGCACCAAGGGCGACGGCCGCTTCGTCAAGCGCGGCCTCAGCCAGTACCTGATCTGAGCGGAGCACCCATGGATTTCGGCGTCGTCCTGCAGACGAACCCCCCGGCCGCCCGCACGGTGCAGCTCTCGCAGCTGGCCGAGGCCCACGGCTTCAGCCACGTGTGGACCTTCGACTCGCACCTGCTGTGGCAGGAGCCCTACGTCATCCACTCCGCGATCCTCGCGGCCACGCGCCGCGTGATCGTGGGACCATTCGTGACCAACCCCGCGACCCGCGACTGGACGGTCACGGCATCCACGTTCGCCACGCTTAACGAGATGTACGGCAACCGCACGATCTGCGGCATCGGCCGCGGCGACTCCGCGGTGCGCGTGACCAACGGGCGCCCCACGACGCTGAAGGCCCTGCGGGAATCGGTGCACGTCATCCGCGAGCTCGGCAACTCCCGCGCCGTGGAGTACAACGGCGCCACGCTGCAGTTCCCGTGGAGCCGCGGGTCGGAGCTCGACGTGTGGGTCGCCGCCTACGGCCCTCTCGCCCTCAAACTCACCGGCGAGGTGGCCGACGGCTTCATCCTGCAGCTGGCCGACCTCGACATCGCCGAGTGGATGATCGCGACCGTCCGCAAAGCCGCCGAGGACGCTGGGCGCGACCCCGACGAGATCGCGTTCTGCGTCGCCGCGCCGATGTACATCGGCGAGGACACACCGGAGAGCCGCGCGCACATGATCGAGCAGTGCCGGTGGTTCGGCGGGATGGTGGGCAACCACGTCGCCGACATCGTCGCGAAATACGGCCCTTCGACAAGCTCAGGGACCGAGGGGAACGTGCCCGCGGCGCTCACCGACTACATCGCCGGTCGCACGGGCTACGACTACAACTCGCACGGCAAGAGCAACAACGACCACGTCGACTTCGTGCCCGACGAGATCGTGGAGCGCTTCTGCGTGCTCGGCACCGCCGAGGAGCACATCGCCAAGCTCGAGAAGCTGCGTGCGCTCGGCGTCACCCAGTTCGCAGGCTACCTCCAGCACGACAACAAGGAGGAGACGATGCGGGTCTACGGCGAGACCGTGATCCCCGCGCTCACTCCCCCGGTGACGGCGAAGCGGTGAGCCGGCCGTGACGGATCAGGTCGTCGCCCCCGGGGTCGCCGGGATCGTCGGGGAGGAACGGATGCCGCGGGCTCCCCGTTCCGCGCGTGGGCGCGCCGCGGCGGTGAGGGTGGGCTGGGGAGTCGCCGGCGTCGCCGCGGTCATCGCGGCCTGGGAGCTGTACAAGCTGCTCGGACCCGCCGACGGCGTGACCGTCGGCGGCGACGGATCGGCCGGGTCGGGCGTCATCCTGCTCCCCCGCACGCACGATCGCGCCATGCCGCACGTCGGGGAGATGATCGCGCGCCTGTTCGCGCCCACGAGCGGGGGCGACACCCCGCCCCTGATCGTCTCGGTGGTGCAGGCGGCCGGGACCACGCTCGCCCTCGCCGCCCTCGGCTGGCTCATCGGCGTCGTCGTGGGCTCGCTGCTCGGCATCGCGATGCAACGCTGGCGGGTGGTGGAGGCGGGTCTGCTCCCCTGGATCGTCGTCAGCCAGATCGTGCCGCTGATCGCGTTCGCACCGGTGGTCAATGCGCTGGGGACGCAGATCGACCGCTCCGGAGTCCCCTGGCCGCAGTGGTTCTCGGTGGCGTTGATCGCCTCCTATCTGGCCTTCTTCCCCGTCGCCGTCGGCATGCTCCGCGGTCTCGAGGCGCCCGACGCCCTGCACCTCGATCTCATGCGCGCGAGCTCGGCGGGTTGGGGGCAGACGCTCGTGCACCTGCGTCTTCCCGCGGCGGTTCCGCACCTGCTCCCGGCCCTGCGCCTGGCCGCGGCCTCGGCTGTGGTCGGTGCGGTCGTCGCCGAGGTGTCGATCGGTCTGCGCGGCGGCATCGGCCGCATGCTCATCCAGCTCGCAGGGCAAGCCTCGTCCGATCCGGCGGCCCCCTGGGCACCCACTTTCGGCACCGTCGCGATGGGCCTGGTCGCCGCGGGCGGCGTCGCCCTGGTGGGCGTCGCCCTTCATCGTTTCCGTCGCGGAGAGGACACCGCATGAGCACCGACACCCTCACGAGCGCGGTCCGGGCGCGGGGCCTGAGCAAGGTCTTCCCGAGCGCGGGCGGCGAGGTCGTCGCCTTGACCGACGTCGACCTCGACATCGCGCCCGGCGAGTTCATCTCGCTCATCGGTCCCTCCGGCTGCGGCAAATCCACGCTGCTGCGCCTCATCGCCGACCTCGACACCGCCAGCGGCGGGGAGCTCGCCCTGGCCGGCAAGACCGCGCGGCAGGCCCGCCTCGACCAGGATTACGGCATCGCCTTCCAGCAGGCCGGGCTCCTCCCGTGGCGCACGGTCGCGGCGAACATCGCCCTCCCCCTCGAGCTGCACCGCTGGACGCGCACCCGTCGCGACGCGCGCGTCGCCGAACTCGCCGAACTCGTCGGCCTCTCCGACTTCGTCGACCGCTACCCCGACCAGCTCTCGGGCGGGATGCAGCAACGCGTCGCCATCGCCCGCGCGCTCGCGGCCTCGCCGCGGTTGCTGCTGATGGACGAGCCCTTCGGCGCCCTCGACGAGATGACGCGCGAGCGCCTGCAGTCCGAACTCGCCCGCATCGCGGCTGAGACGGGGGCGACCGTCGTCTTCGTCACCCACTCGATCCCGGAGGCGGTGTTCCTGTCGGACCGCGTGGTGGTGATGAGCCCGCGCCCCGGCCGCATCACCGACGTGATCGACACCCGCCCCGGGCGCGCGCGCGACGAATCGCTGCGCGAGTCGCCCGAGTACTTCGCCCGGGTCACGGCGGTGCGCGAGGCACTGCACGGCTCGCCGATGCACCGGGCGAACGAGCGATGACCGCCGCACCGCTGCCCGCGTGGGCGCGATGGACCGCACCCCTGGTGGTCGGTCTCGCGGGCCTGCTCGCCTGGTACGCCTTCGTCGCCTCCGGGAACGCCCCGCGCATGCTCCCCGATCCCTTCGCCGTGGGCGCGGAGTTCGTCGGACGCGTCGGACTCATCGCCGAGGCCGCGGGCATCACGGGGACGAACGCGCTCGTGGGGCTCCTCGCCGGCACCGTGATCGCCGTGCTGCTCGCCGCGCTGGCTGCGACCTGGCGGCCCGTCGACGGCATGACCGCTCCCCTGGTCGCCGCCCTCGCGGTCGTGCCGATCGTGGCGCTCACCCCCATCCTGAACACGATGTTCGGCGCGTCGAGCCAGTTCGGTCGACAGGCCGTCGCCGGCATCGCCGCCTTCGTCCCGGTGTTCGTGAACACCCTCCGGGGGCTGCGCCAGACACGCCCCGTCCAGCGCGACCTGTTCCGCGCCACCGCCGCGAGCGGAGGCCAGACGTTCCTCCGCCTGACCCTGCCCACCGCCCTGCCCTACCTCGTCACGGGCGTGCGGGTCGCGGCATCCCTCGCCGTCATCTCCGCCCTCGTGGCCGAATACTTCGGCGGCCCCGCCGACGGGATCGGCACCGCCATCGCCACCTACGCCAAATCGGGGCGCGCCGCCCTCGCCTGGGCGTTCGTGGCCGGGGGCATCGCGATCGGTCTCGTCTTCTTCCTCGTCACCGCGCTGCTCGAACGCGTCGTCGCGCGCCGTCTCGGCGCCGGCCGCCCGCGGAGCTGACCGGCATCCACCCCTCACGAAAGAGCCTGCACCACCCGACACACGCGCTCCACCCGATCCGGAAGGACCCACCATGAGACACAGCACCCGACGCGCCCTCGGCGCGATCGCCGGGGTCGGCGTCGCGGCCCTCGCGCTCTCCGCCTGCTCCGGCGGCGGAAGCTCCGAGCAGGCCGCCGCCGACGGCGACTTCACTCCGCTCACCTCCCTCAAGCTCCAGCTGCAGTGGCTCCCGCAGGCGCAGTTCGCCGGCTATTACGTCGCCCTCGACAAGGGCTACTTCCAGGAGGAGGGCTTCGACGACGTCGAGGTGCTGCCCTCGGGTGGCGACATCGTCCCCCAGGACGCCCTCGTCGCCGGAGACGTCGATTTCGCCGTCGCCTGGGTGCCCAAGGTCCTCGGCACCCTCGAGAACCAGGGCGTCGAGCTCACCGACATCGCGCAGGTGTTCCAGAAGTCGGGGACCACCCAGGTGTCGTGGAAGGGCTCGGGCATCACGAGCGTCGACGACTTCGAGGGCAAGCGCATCGGCTCGTGGGGCTTCGGCAACGAGTGGGAGATCTTCGCGGCCATGGCCGACAAGGGGCTCGACGCCTCGACCGTGCAGATCACGACGCAGGACTTCTCGATGAACGCCCTCCTCGACAAGGACGTGGATGCCGCGCAGGCCATGACCTACAACGAGCTCGCGCAGCTGCTGGAGACGGTGAACCCCGCCACCGGGAAGCTGTACACGATGGACGACATCGACGTGATCTCGTACGAGGACACCGCCGGCGCCATGCTCCAGGACGCCATCTGGGCCGACACGACGCGCCTCGCCGACGACCCCGCCTACGCCGACGCCGCTACGCGGTTCCTCAAGGCCGTCATCAAGGGCTGGGTGTTCGCCCGCGACAACCCCACCGAGGCCGCCGACATCACGTACACCGCCGCGACCGCCCCGGGAGTCGACGCCTTCCCGGTCGGTCCCACCCACCAGCTGTGGCAGATGAACGAGGTGAACAAGCTCATCTGGACCGGAGGCGACTTCGGCATGATCGACGCCGACGCGTGGCAGCAGACCGTCGACGGCGCTCTCAAGGCGGTCAACCAGGACGGGCTGAACCTGATCACGACCGAGCCCGCGGCATCCGCGTACTCCAACGACTACATCGAGGCGGCCCTCAGCGCGTTGAAGGACGAGGGGGTCACCGTCGACGGCGAGTACACCCCGATCGAGGTGACGCTCACGGAGGGCGGACAGTAATCCGCGCAGGCCTGAGAGGCGGCGGGGCGGTCGGATCATCCGGCCGCCCCGTCGTCGCTGCGGGGCGGTCTCCGACCCACCGACGGATGCCGCCGCGGCCCGGCATCAGGACGTGTCCGTCCTCGCGTGATTGACTACCCCCATGCACGCCAGCCCCACCCCGAGACACGCGCGACGGCGCCCCGAGTCCGGCGTCCGCCGCGGCCTCAAGCTGGTCGCGATCGCTGCCGCCGTGATCGTCGTCGCCGGCGTGGCGGTGGGGGGCTTCTACGCCTGGTCGCTGACGAGTCGCCTGCAGGAGGCCTCGGTGCCGCTGAAGGACGCTCCGGCAGAGCCACCCGCGCTGAGCGAGTACACCGAGCCCTTCGCGGTGCTGGTGGTCGGCACCGACGAGTGCGACGACGTCGTGGCGGCGGCGTTCGGACCGCGCTGCACCGACCCCGAGAACGACGGCGCGCGCAACGACGTCAACATGCTGCTCTACGTCTCGGCGAACCCGCGGCGCGCCACCGTGGTGTCGTTCCCGCGCGACCTGCAGGTCGCCATCCCGGAGTGCACGAACGACGACGGCTCCGTGTTCGGCGGCACCGATCGGGCCTCGATCAACACCGCGTTCGAAGACGGCGGTCTGTCCTGCGTCGCCGACACGGTCTCCAACCTGACCGGGCAGAGCATCCCCTTCGCGGCGAAGGTGAGCTTCGGCAACGTCGTCAACATCACCGACGCGATCGGCGGCATCGAGGTGTGCATCGGCGGCGACGGGATCGACGACCCGGATGCCGGCATCCAGTGGGAAGCCGGCCCCCGCGTGGTCAAGGGGTTCGACGCCCTCGCCTTCCTGCGCACGCGTAAGGGCATCGGCGACGGCAGCGACCTCGCCCGTATCGGCAACCAGCAGCAGTACATGTCGCGGCTGGTCAACAAGCTGCGCAGCGACGAGGTGCTGTCCAACCCGGGCACGCTCATCGGCCTCGCGAACACGGCCGTCAACAACATCCAGCCGAGCGAGAGCCTCGCCGACCCCGTCCGCATCGCGCAGCTGGCGTACACGCTCAAGGACGTGCCGTTCTCCGACATCACCTTCGTGCAGTACCCCGTGGTCGACGACCCGTTCGACAGCAACCGCGTCGCCCCCGACGAGGCCTCGGCGCAGGTGCTGTTCGAGGCGCTCGCCGCCAACGCTCCCCTCACCATCACCGGCGAAGCGGGCCGCGGCGTGGTCGCCGATCCGTCGGCTCCCACCGAGGAACCCGCCGCTCCGTCCGAGGAGACCCCCGCTCCGGATGCCAGCGCCTCCCCCGATGCCAGTGGTGCACCCGGCGTCGTCGACCTGCCCGAGAACATCAACGGCACGAAGGCGGATCAGGCGACCTGCTCCGCGGGGAACGGCTGATCCCTCCCGACACGTTCGCTCACGGGACCGCCACCGGGGTGAGCCCGGGACCCCCGCTTCGCAGCCGGGGTCGAATGGTCGCGCCCCTCAACCGGGCCCGGTTGAAGCGGGGCACGGCGTCCGGCGGGGACGGGAAGCGTCCGTTCGAGCAGACGTCATCCGGTGATCGCCGACTTCACGCTGCCCGCTCGGACGGACCGCCACGGCCGGATCAGGCCGAACGCGCGGCGTCTCTTGCGGGGCGCCCCGCGGGTTCGATCGCAGATCTCGTCGAGGGCGCGGGTGAAGCGTGCGGCCAGCACGTCGTCGCCCCACCTGTGCGCCTCCGCGATGCCGGCGTCCGACAATCTCGTCCCGAGGCGGGGATCGTCGAGCAGTGATCGCAGGCTGTCGGCGAGGGCCGACGCGGAGCCCCGCGCGAACGACAGGCCGTCGAAGCCGGGCGTGACCTGCTCCAACGCGCCGCCGGCATCCGAGACGATCACGACCGCGCCCGCGGCTTTGGCCTGCGCGACGACCTGCCCGAACGGCTCGGGAAGACGCGAAGGCACGACGACCACGTCGGAGTCGAGCAGTCGAGCGGCGACGTCGTCGATATGACCGTGGAGCCGGATGGGCAACCGTCCCGCCTCGACCCGGTGTCGCAGATCTCGGGTGTATCGCTCGTCCATCACCGCGCCTCCTCCGAACATGTCGACCTGGAAGCGCGGGCACGAACGGTCCCGCATCAGCAGCTCCGCTGCATCGACCACGAGGTCGAGGCCCTTCCACCGCTCCGGCCGACTGAAGGTGGCCACCCGGACCACCCCGCCCTCCCCGAACCGTCGGAGCCGGCGCAGCCGGATCGCGTTCGACGGCGGATAGGCGACGGCGCGCGGTACTTCCGAGAGCTCGACCGGGATGGTCGAAGCGGTCCACCTGCTGTTGGCGATGATCCCGTCGTAAGCCGGGTAGACCGTCCGGAACATCAGCTGCGTCGTCAGGCCCCGGCCGAAGGCGCGCGCCAGGTCTTCCTGCAGGTAGACGAGTCGCGGCACACGCAAGGGGACGAACGCGAGCGATTTGGCGGCCGCGATGCTCGTCGCCACCACGGCGTCGGCGCGTTGGCGCGCGACCTCGGCAGCGAGCGCGGGCAGCGCGGTGACCAGCATGCGGCGGTCGAAGGGACGCGACGTCAGCACGCTGGTGGGGATTCCGGCCTCACGGAATCGAGCGAGGAGGGGTCCCGCCGAAAGGAAGATCACGTGAGCGTCGAGGTGCGGACTGTTCTCGAGGAGCCAGAGAAGCGCGAGCTGCCCGCCTCCGGGCGTGGCGGCATGATCGACGAACACGATGCGTCGCCCGTGCGGGCGGGACGACGGCACGGGGACGGAAGAATGGGTCACGAAATCCTCGGATCGGGCGAGAGCTGCGTGACGGAAGCTAGCCGGGTGGACCGATGCCGCGCCGGGGGCGCCCCGCGGACGGCGGGGAAGCGGAGAGCCAATCACCTCCACGCTCACCCGGCGCAGGCCGGCGCGCCGCGCGAGACGACCGGTGTCGCTCCCGCATCGGCACCGGCGCGGGGACGATCGCACGAGTCCCTCGAACCCGACCGCGGTTCTCCGGCGACGCAAGCCCCCCGCGCGGGGACCGGACGTTCAGGTCGATGGGACAGCATCGAGGGGTGAAGACCCCCGCCCGCTTCTCGTTGCTCGTCGCGACCGCGGCGCTCGCCCTCGCGGGCTGCGCTCCCGCGGCCGCCCCGCCGACCCCATCGGCATCCGCCACTGCCCTCCCGACGCCGACGCCCACCCCCACGCGCACGCCCGATCCGCTCGAGGGCATGAGCCTGGCCGACAAGGTCGGGCAGATGTTCATGGTCGGCACCTCGGTCGACGGCGCCGACCCGACGACGATGGCGGCGGTGCAGAACGACCACATCGGCGGCGTCTTCCTGCACGGGCGGTCGGATGCCGGCACCCCGGCGATCGCGCAGCTCGTGAGCGGGTTCACCTCGACCGTGCCCGCGGGCCGGCCCCCGCTGTGGGTCGCCACCGACCAGGAGGGCGGCACGGTGCAGGTGCTCTCGGGCCCGGGGTTCGACGACATCCCCTCGGCCCTCGATCAGGCGTCGTCCGACGACGCCGCCCTCCGCGCGAGCGCGGCGACCTGGGGCGCGCAGCTGGCTGCGGCCGGGGTGAACATGAACCTCGCCCCGGTCGCCGACATCGTCACGAGCGCGGAGTTCGCGGCATCCAATCCCCCGATCGGCGAACTCGCGCGCGAGTACGGCTACGACGGAGCCACGGTCGGCGCCAAGTCGGGCGCGTTCGCCGCGGGGATGCGCGACGGAGGGGTGCTGCCGACGTTCAAGCACTTCCCGGGCCTCGGGCACGTCGACGACAACACCGACTACTCCACCGGCGTGACCGACGAGACGGTCACCGCCGACGGCCCCGACGTCGGGGTGTACTCCTCGGTGCTGCCCCAGGGACCCGCCGTGGTCATGCTCTCGACCGCGATCTACGCGCGTATCGACCCCTCCGCTCCCGCCGCCTTCTCGCCCGCGGTCGTGGGCGTGCTGCGCGACGCCGTCGGGTTCGACGGGGTGGTCACGGTCGACGACCTCTCGGCCGCCCGCCAGGTGCAGCCGTGGTCTCCCGCGGATCGCGCGACGCTCGCGGTCGACGCCGGCGTCGACCTGCTCCTCGTCTCGGCCGACCCCTCGGTGTACCCCGAGATGCACCAGGCCGTGCTCTCGCGCGCCGAGTCCGACCCCGCCTTCGCCGCGAAGGTGGACGCCGCCGCCCGCCGCATCCTCGCGCAGAAGGCGCAGATGCCGTAGCCCGCCTCCCCTCGCGTGAGTCGCCGGAATTCGTCGCCTGCGGGGGCCAGGAAGCGACGGAATCTGGCGACTCACGCGGCCCGCGAACGATACGCTGGAAGGCTGTGTCTGTCGAACCCGTCATCGTCTACCCGCCCGAGCTGCCCGTCAGCGCCGCGCGGGACGAGATCGCGCGCGCCATCCGCGACAACCAGGTCGTGATCGTCGCGGGCGCAACGGGGTCGGGGAAGACCACCCAGCTGCCCAAGATCTGCCTCGAGCTCGGGCGCACCTCGATCGCCCACACGCAGCCCCGCCGCATCGCCGCGCGCACCATCGCCGAGCGCATCGCCGAGGAGATGCAGGTGCCGCTCGGCTCCACCGTCGGCTACAAGGTGCGCTTCACCGACAAGGTCTCGGCCGACACGCGCGTGGCTCTGGTGACCGACGGCATCCTGCTCAACGAGATCCACCGCGACCGGCTGCTGCGCCGCTACGACACGATCATCGTCGACGAGGCGCACGAGCGCTCGCTCAACATCGACTTCCTGCTCGGGTACCTCCGCCGCATCCTGCCGAAGCGCCCCGACCTCAAGGTCATCGTCACCTCGGCGACCATCGACCCCGAGAGCTTCGCGCGTCACTTCGCCGCTCCCCCCGCCGAGCCCGGCGGCGACCCGGTGCCGGCGCCGGTCATCGAGGTGTCGGGGCGCACGTACCCGGTCGAGATCCGGTACCGGCCGCTCGACGGCGCCGACGGCGCGGGCGAAACTCCTGAGATTCCGGATGCCGACGACGGCGGGGCCCCGTCATCTCGCGGTCGCGCGGCTTCTCCGCCGTCGAATCTCCGGAGTTCTGCACGGCCGGCCGGCAAGCCCGGGCGCTCCGCCGATGACGACGTCGACGAGGTCGGGGCTGTCGTCGCGGCCCTGCGCGAACTCGACCGGGAGCCGGCGGGCGACGTACTCGTCTTCTTCCCCGGCGAGGCCGAGATCCGCGACGCGGCGGATGCCATCCGCGGGGCGTACCAGAAAGACGCGGCCCCCACCGAGGTGCTGCCGCTGTACGGCCGCCTCTCCGCGGCGGAGCAGCACCGCGTCTTCGAGCGCTCGAGCGTCGCGGGCGTGCGCCGCCGCGTCATCCTCGCCACGAACGTCGCCGAGACGAGTCTCACGGTCCCCGGCATCCGGTACGTCGTCGACACCGGCACCGCACGCATCTCGCGCTACAGCAACCGGTCGAAGATCCAGCGCCTGCCGATCGAGGCCGTGTCGCAGGCCTCGGCGCAGCAGCGCTCGGGCCGCGCGGGCCGCACGTCGCCGGGTATCGCGATCCGCCTGTACTCCGAAGACGACTTCACCCGTCGCCCCGAGTACACCGAGCCCGAGATCCTGCGTACCTCGCTGGCATCCGTCATCCTGCAGATGCTCTCCCTCGGTTTCGGTGACATCCAGGCGTTCCCGTTCCTGACCCCGCCCGACTCGCGGGGCGTGAAGGCGGCCTTTGACCTGCTGGTCGAGCTGGGCGCCGTGAAGCTGCCCGCGCCCGGGTCGCGCGCGGACACCTCGCGCACCGACGCCTCGCGCGAGCGCGACGTGCGCGACGACGGCGACCCGTCGCGACAGCGCCGGGGGCGCCGTGACGACACCGGACCCCGACTCACCGAGATCGGTCGCGAGATCGCCCGGCTGCCGATCGACCCGCGCTTCGCCCGCATGCTGATCGAGGCGCGCCGGGGCGACGTGTCGAGCGAGGTGCTCGCGATCGTGTCGGGCATGTCGATCCAGGACGTGCGCGAGCGCCCCGAGGATCGCCGCGAGGAGGCCGATCGCTTCCACGCACGATTCACCGACCCCACCAGCGACTTCCTCTCGCTGTTGAACCTGTGGGACTACCTGCAGGAGAAGCAGGCCGAGCTCGGCTCGAGCGCGTTCCGGCGCCTCTGCCGCAGCGAGCACCTCAACTACGTGCGGGTGCGCGAGTGGATCGACGTGCACCGGCAGCTGCGGTCGCTGGGCGCCTCGG
Source organism: Microbacterium phycohabitans (assembly GCF_032464935.1). Taxonomy (NCBI): domain Bacteria; kingdom Bacillati; phylum Actinomycetota; class Actinomycetes; order Micrococcales; family Microbacteriaceae; genus Microbacterium; species Microbacterium phycohabitans. Next base: position 392,754 of record NZ_JAWDIT010000004.1, on the reverse strand, counting down.
GCGAGGGCTCCGGCGGGCGCGGCGGCTCCGGCAACGGCGTGCCCGGCGAGGGTCGTGCTGCCGCGCGCGGCGCGAAGAGCCATGTCCCACTTATGGCCGGTGCAGGGCGCTCGAAGTCGCACTCTTCGGGACATGCACCGTCAGAAAGGGGACGAGGGTCCGTGGGGCCGGCCTCAGAGGGGCACGCCGCACCAGAGGGCCACGCCGCGGGCGACGCGATCCACCGCGCGATCCTGTCCGGACTGCTGTCGCACCTCGGCATCCTGGATCCCCGCACCATCGCGCAGACCAAGGACCGCAAGGCCCCCGGTGACGCCCGGCCGACGAAGGGCGAGTACATCGGGGCGCGGGGCGCGCGGTTCGCGATCTTCCCGGGCTCGGGGCTGAAGAAGAAGCGCCCCTCGGCGGTCATGGCCGCCGAGCTCGTCGAGACCTCGCGCCTGTTCGCGCGCACGGTCGCCGCCGTCGACCCGGCGTGGGCGGAGGAGCTCGCCCCCGACCTCGTGAAGCGCTCGCTGAGCGAGCCGCACTGGTCGAAGGATGCCGGCTCCGCGGCCGCCTACGAGAAGGTCACCCTCTTCGGGGTCGAGCTCGTCGGCCGCCGCCGGGTGCAGCTCGCGCGCTTCGACCGCCCGCTCGCGCGCGAGATGTTCGTGCGACACGCGCTGGTCGAGGGCGAGTGGGACCCCTCGGTGCTCGACAAGCGCCTCACCGCGTTCCTGCGCCGCAATCAGGAGCAGCGCCGGCTGCTCGAGAAGATCGAGGAGCGCGAGCGCCGTCGCGACATCCTCGTCGGCGACGAGGCGGTGTTCGCGTTCTACAACGCCCGCATCCCGGCCGAGGTCACCGACGTGCGCTCGTTCGAGACGTGGTGGAAGGACGCCAGCGCCCGCACGCCCCATCTGCTCGACCTGCGCGAGTCCGACCTCACCGGCGACCGCGCGCAGGGCGACGACCGCGCCTTCCCCGCGCGCTGGCGCCAGGGCGACCAGACGCTAAACCTCGCCTACCGCTTCGAGCCCGGCGCGCCCGACGACGGCGTCACGGTCGTCGTGCCGCTGCCGCTGCTCGCGCAGCTGCGCCCCGACGGCTTCGACTGGCAGGTGCCGGGCATGCGCGACGAGCTGGTGACCGCGCTCCTGCGAGCCCTGCCCAAGACGATTCGGCGCAACGTCGTACCGGCCGCCGACTGGGCCGAGAAATTCAGCGCCGAACTGGCCGAGAAGGGCCCCGAGCACGCGAACGGTCTGCCGAAGACGACGCTCGTCGATTCCCTCGCCGCCCTCGTGCAGCGCGTGGCGAACCAGCGGGTGAGCGCCGCCGATTTCGAGATCGAGCGCGTTCCCGCGCACCTGCTCCCCTCGTTCCGCGCGGTCGACGCCCGCGGCCGGGCGATCGGCAGCGACCGCGACCTCGGGGCGCTGCAGCGTCGCCTGGCCGATCGCGCCCGCTCCAGCGTCGAGTCCGCCGTCACGCGCGAGCGACCCGCCCCACGGTCGGCCGCGAAGGTCGCCGAGGCCTCCCCCGCCTTCGCGTCCCGGACGAAACTCACCACGTGGGACCTCGACGAGCTCACCGAGGTCGTCGACACCCCCGTCGCGGGAGGCGTCGTGCGCGGCTATCCGGCTCTCGTCGACGAGGCAGACAGCGTCGCTCTGCGGGTGGAGGCCACCCCGGAGGATGCCGCGCGGCACACCCGCGCCGGCATCCGTCGTCTGATGCTGCTCGCCGTGCCCTCGCCCGCGACGTACGTGCTCGACCACCTCACCGCGAACGAGAAGCTGGCGCTCGCGGCATCCCCGTACCAGAACGCGAAGGCGCTGATCGAGGACGCGCGCGTAGCCCTCGCCGACGACGTGCTCCTGCGTGAGGCGCCGAGCGGTGTCGTGCGCACGAAGGCCGACTTCGAGCGCGTGCGGGATGCGTTCTCCGCCGTCTCGGTCGAGCGCACCTTCCAGACGGTGTCGCTCGCGGCCAAGATCCTGCTCGCGCAGCGCGAGGTCGAGAGGGCGATGAAGGATGCCGCGTCGATCACGCTGCTGGGAGCGCTCAACGACGTGCGGGGGCAGGTGAAGGGCCTGATCTTCCCCGGCTTCCTGTCGCGAACGGGGCTTCACCGCCTGCAGCACTACCCCCGCTATCTGGCGGGAGCGCTGGAGCGCGTGAAGACCCTGTCGGACAACCCCGGCCGCGACCGCCAGCGGCAGACCGAGTACGAGCGTTCCGCGACCGCGTTCACCGAGGCCGGGGGCACGATCCCCCTCCCCGACGACGCCCCCGCGACCCTCGTGCAGACGCGCTGGCTGCTCGAGGAGCTGCGCGTGAGCCTGTTCGCCCAGCGTCTCGGCACCGCGGAGCCGGTCTCGCCGCAGCGCATCACGAAGGCGCTGAAGGGGGCGTGAGTCGCCAAAATCTGTCGCTTCGGGGGCTCCCGAAGCGACAGATTTTGGCGACTCACGCGATCCCGGACGCTCAGGAGCGCAGGCGCACCTCGCCCATCGTCGCGGTGACGTCGACCTCGGCGGTGGCCGTGGCGCTGGTGCGCAGGGCGTTGTCGACGGAGCCCAGGCCGTCGTCGACGCTCACGCGGTACTCGTCGTCGGGCAGGCGCAGATCGAGTGAGCCGGCCGCCAGCTCGATGTCGGTGCGCACGGGGGTGGATCCGCGCAGCTGACCGGTGATCTCGCCGCCGGCCACGTCGAACGCGGCGGTACCGACGTCGCGCAGCTGCACCGACGCCGATCCTCCCGAGACCGACAGGTCGAGGTCGGCCGCGGCGCCGTCGAGCGTCGCGGTCCCCCCGGCCACTCTGATCGACACGGTGCCGTACTCGCCCTGGAGGTCGAGCGTGCCACCGCTGATCTGCGCGTCGACGCCGGGACCGGTGGTCGCCCAGTCCAGCGGGAGCGTGATCGTGGCGGATGATCCCGATCCCCAGCCCACGAACGTCCCGTTCGGCGAGGCGACGCGCAGGGCGTCTCCGCGGCGCTCGAACGTCCATCCCGCCCGCCCGCTCGTCGCGTCGAGCCGCGCGTTCTCGACGTCGCCGTACGCGATCGTCAGCGCTCCCCCGGTGACGTCGACGTCGAGCGACCCGACCGCCCGTGCCGTGTCGTCCACGCGGACGGAGCCGCGATCGGCGTCGCGCAACACCACGACGGCCGATGCCCCGGTGCCGGCGATCGTGCCGAGCGCGACGCACGCGCCGACCACGATCGTGACGACCGACACCGCGAGAGCGGCGCCGCGACGGCGGGGCGGCTCGGGGGCGGCGAAGGGGGCGGCGGGGGCGGAGAAGGGGGCCTGCGTGGTCATGAGGTCGCTCCGGTGTGATCGTGGCCCAGGTGCACGAGGGCGGCGATGACGCGGCGGTTGCCGGTCTCGTCCTGTTCCAGGCCGAGCTTGGTGAAGATGGCGGTGATGTACTTCTCGACGCTCGCCTCGCTGACGAACAGCGCGGCGGCGATGGCCTGGTTCGAGCGCCCCTCCGCGATCAGCGCCAGCACGGCCCGCTCGCGCTCGGTCAGGCTCTGCAGGCGTTCATCGCGTCGCCGCCGGGTGAGCAGCTGCGCCACGACCTCCGGGTCGAGCACGGTGGCGCCGGCGGCGATGGATGCGACGGCCGCGAGGAAGTCGGCGACGTCGGCCACCCGGTCCTTGAGCAGGTAGCCCAAGGCCCCCTGGCCGTCGGCGATCAGGTCGCTCGCGTAGCGCTCCTCGACGTACTGCGACAGCACGAGCACGGCGAGTCCCGGATGCCGGGACCGCAGCGCGATCGCGGCGCGGATGCCCTCGTCGGTCCACGTCGGCGGCAGCCGCACGTCGAGGATGCACAGCTCCGGCGCCGTTTCGGCGACCGCGGCCTCCAGGCCGTTCGCGTCGGGCAGGGCCGCGACCACCTCGTGGCCGTCGTCGGCGAGAAGGCGCACGAGTCCCTCGCGCAGCAGCACGGAGTCCTCGCAGATCAGGATGCGCACGGGACGTTCACCTCCACGGTGGTCGGTCCGCCCTGGGGGCTGTCGATGCGGGCGGTGCCACCCGCGGCCGTCACGCGGTTGACGATGCCGTCGAGCCCGCCGCCGGGCACGACCCGCGCTCCGCCGAGCCCGTCGTCCTCGACGCGGGCCCACAACGAGCCGTCGTCGCGCACCCGTACGTCGACGCGGCACGCCGCGGCGCGGGAGTGCTTGGCGGCGTTGGTGAGGGTCTCCGCGATCGCGAAGTAGACCGCTTCCTCGGCGGCGCGTCCGCAGCGGCGGGGCAGCCGCACGTCGAGGGTCACGGGGATGTGCGAGCGCGACGCGAGCGCCGAGAGGGCGGCATCCAGGCCCCGATCCTCGAGCACCGAGGCGTGGATGCCGCGGGCGAGCTGCCGCAGTTCGGTGATGGCCGACTTGGTCGAGGCGTGCGCCTCGGCCACGAGCGCCTTGGCGGCCTCGGGGTCGTCGTCGATCTTGGTCTGCGCGAGGCCCAGCGTCATGCCGATCGAGACCAGGCGCGGCTGGACGCCGTCGTGCAGATCGCGCTCGATGCGCGTGCGCTCGACCTCGGCCGCGCGCACCGCTCCCGCCCGGCGGGTATCGGAGGTGCGGGCCTGCTCGACGAGCTGCGCCTCACGCGAGGGGACGAAGATCGCCCGCACGATGACGCCGTCGAGGATCGCGAGGCCGATGACGGCGGCGATCGCGACGAGGATCGCGACGGCGCCCCCGAGCGGAACCGCGGCACCCTGCAGCGGGATCAGGTCGAGGAACCGGGTGTTCGACCACCCGAAGATCGGACTGACGACCAGGGCGAGGCCCCACGCGAGTCCGGCGAGGGCGGTCACCGTCACGAGCCCCATCACGGTCGCGATCGAGAACGACGCCACCGCCCGCCACTGCAGCGGATCGATGGCCTGCAGCCAGATCGAGTGCAGCACCCCGACGAAGCCCGGCTTCGCACTCCGGCGCGGCCGCAGCGGCGCAAGCCCCAGGCCGTAGAGCCCGTCGACGCGCGCCCGCTCGAACCAGGCGACGGCGAAGAGCGCGTAGACGAAGACGACGAGCACGATCACGCCCGCCAGCAGCGCGGCGAGCAGACCGAAACCCGAGCCCAGCAGGCTGAAGAGCCCCGTGAAGACGGCCGGCCCGATCACGCCCAACGCGGCCAGGTGGGCGACCGCCGCGGCGACGCGGCCCGGAGAGGCGACGCGCACCTTCTCCGGCACGCCGCTCGTCGGCGGGGCGGTGTCGACGGGCGCGCCGGGAGCCGGCGGAGGAGGCGGGAGAACGGATGCCGTGGTCATGCGGTCCACGCTAGGGCGCGGCCGGCGCGAGCACCGCCCGGTCAGCCCCCGCGCCGCTTCGGGATAACCCGAAAGGCGCCGTCAGAGCTCGTCGGCCGAGATCCAGCCGGAGGCGATCAGCTCTTCGACGTCGTCGGCGCGCAAGATGCTCGGCGACACCTCGTCCGCGGCCTCGACGGGAACGTCGCGATCGTCGAGCACCGCCTCGACGGCGTCGGCGGTCGCGGACACGAGCGCCCGCGGATCGGCGAAGACGGCGGCGTCGAGGTCGCCGTCGCGCAGCGCTCGCACGGTCAGCGGGTCGGCGCCGGATCCGACGACGAGCGGAGCGAGGGCGGGCCCGGCGTCGGCACCGCCGTCGGTCGCGGCGGGCGAGGGGGTCGGCGAGGCGGTCTCGCCGTCGGCCTCGGGCGGGTCGGTCGTGAGCGCGGTCACGACGCCGCGCGTCACCGCGTCGCCGAGAGCGAGCACCGCCGTGGGCACCTCGTCCAGCGCACCCTCCCGGAGCGCTCGGACGCGCTTCTCGGCCGCGCCGGCCTGTCCCTCGGCGGTGTCGCCGTCGACGAGGGCGGCATCGCGCGTCGCCCCCGACACGATCTCGATGCGACCCGCCTCGATCGCCGACTGCAGAGCGGCCATCGCGGCCTCGTATCGCGCGCTCTCCCAGGCGTCGGACTCCGAGGCGCTCAGCACGGCGACCCGCGCCGTACCCGGCTCCTCGATCGGGACGAGGCCCGTCGCGTCGGACGTCGTCGGCGACGGGGTCGGGCTCGGCGACACCTCCTCGACGGTGGGCGCATCGGCGAGGTCGGCGAGCAGAGCCTGCGCCTGCGCGCGCCCGAGCGCGGCCGGGTCGAACGCGATCGCCCCGGCGACGCCGAAGCCCTCGAGCGACCGCCCGAACGCGATGACCGGTACCCCCGTCTCGTCGGCGGCGGCGACCGACGTCGACAGGTCACCGGATGCCAACGGCGCGACGATCACGGCATCCACGCTCTTCGTGAGCATGTTGCGCACCTGGGCGGCCTGGGTGCGCGCGTCGGAGGCGGCGAACTGCAGGTCGACGCGATACCCGCGCGCGGTGAGCTCGCGGCTCAGTGCGTCCGCTCCGCGGCTCCACACCGCGTCGGCCGTCGTCGGCAACGCCACCCCGATGACGCCCGCGCCGTCGCTCGAGCCGGGCGCGGTCGCGCGCGCCGGGGCGCAGGCGATGAGACCGACCGTCACGGCGACGAGAACGGCGGCCGCACGGAGGGCTCGGGAAGGTGTCATCCGATCCATCCTCCCCCACGGAACGCGGCAACGCCCCGCCGCACGAGGCGACGGGGCGTTGCGGACGGAGCGAGGCTCAACCGCGGGTGCGGTTCTTGTTCCACACGTCGAAGGCCACGGCCAGCAGCAGCACGAGACCCTTGATGAGAGTGTTTAGTCCGGCCGCCCCAGGGTGAGCGGCAAGAATGCATCGACGATGGCGCGGTTGGCGAGAAACCCCCCGCCCTTGCGGACGATGAGTTCTCGACTCACCAGCTCATTGATATCCCTGGTGAGGGTCTTGGAGCCGGAGCCGACATACTCTCCGACGACTCGAGTACTCACTTCACGGAGCTTGGCTCGGGGAACCACAACACCCGCAGGCATGTCCAAGACAAGATGACGCTGCCGCCGTTTGGCCGGGGTGTCCTCGTCTCGGTACTTGTCGTGAACGATCTTCTGCCACATCACATCCTTCTGATGAGCACGGACGACGCCGATCTGATCACGCAATTCATCGACGAAGCCTTGAAGCGCGTACTGGATGAATCCTTCGACGGGGAACCCGGGAGCACGGCTCGTTCGGTCCAGCTCAACCAGGTAGGCCTCGCGCGTGCGGTTGTAGTGGTTAGAGAGAAGATGGGCCGCCGGCGTCGGCGCACCCGCCTCGATCATCAATTGAAACTCGATGAGTCGCGCAGTCCTGCCGTTTCCATCGCCGAAGGGGTGGATCCAGGCGATGTAGAGATGAGCAAGGACAGCTTTGAGAACTGCCAATGGGAAGCGGAGTTCCGGCTGATTTTCCGGCGCTTGCATCCCGTTCAGCCAGTCGACCATCTTTTCCAGAAGATGATCACAATCCTCTGCAGGGGCGCCGCGATAGGAACTGATACCTACCGTGACACTATGCGCCCGGGTCTGCCCCGGTGTGACATCCTCCTTCGCCGGCTGCCCGTCCAGCAGGCGCCGATTGAATTCCTTAATCCTGGCGACACTGAGTCCCGGCGTCCGACCATCCGCAACATCGAGCGCCAGCTCGTTGCACAACTCGAGAACCGCGTCGATTTCCGTTCCGAGATACTCTCGCGAGCGAGGGAGTGGCAGGTCTCCGTCGATGCGAAGCCGCACTTCGTGCTCAGAAAGCGTGTTGCCCTCGATGCTTGTCGTGCCGTGAATCCCCTTGCTGAGGTAGACAGAATGCATTTCCGCTGCCACATCGGGAGTCAGCGGGGCGCCCGCGAGGTGTTGACACTTGGAGTCAGCCTCGCCGAGCAAGAGCCACGTGCGAAACCCCAAACGACCGAGGTCAAGGGTGAAGGTCAGCCAGGGATGGGTCGTCAGATAGCGGCGAGGCTCGGGCATATCAATATCGTACCCCTTTTTTGTCCATCTGGCTGTCCTTGCTGTTGTCCGCGCGACTAGCGCGACGATCCCCCGGAAACAGGCAACGCCCCGCCGCACGAGGCGACGGGGCGTTGCGGACGGAGCGGGACTCAACCGCGGGTGCGGTTCTTGTTCCACACGTCGAAGGCCACGGCCAGCAGCAGCACGAGACCCTTGATGAACTGCTGCACGTCGGTCGAGATGCCCATGAGCGACATGCCGTTGTTGAGCACACCCATGACCAGACCACCGGCGATCGCGCCGACCACGCGACCGACACCACCCTGGACGGCGGCACCACCGATGAAGGATGCGGCGATGGCATCCAGCTCGAACAGGTTTCCGGCGCCGGGGCCCGCGGAGTTGAGTCGACCCGTGAAGACGATGCCGGCGAGGGCCGCGAGAACGCCCATGTTCACGAAGAGCATGAAGTCTACGCGACGGGTGTTGATGCCCGAGAGCTTCGCGGCGGTGCGGTTGCCGCCGATGGCGTAGATGTGGCGACCGAAGACGCTGCGGCTCATGACGGTCGAGTACCCGATGATGAGCAGCGCCAGCACGACGAGCACGATGGGCGTGCCGCGCGATCCGGGCGCGACACCCAGCAGGTAGGTCAGGTACGCGATGAGGGCGCCGCCGCCGATGACCTTCACCAGGAACGCCGCGGTCGGCTCGTTCTGCAGTTCCAGGGCCGCGCGCTTGGCGCGCTGACGCACCTGCGACGCGACGAAGAGCACGAGGGTGAGCACGCCGAGGGCGACCGTGATCCACTCCGCCGGCGAGCTGGACGCCGGGAAGAGGTCGGGGAACAGGTACCCGCCGCCGAGCTGGCGGTACTCGGTCGGGAAGGGCGTGATCTGCGTGTTGCCGAGGGTCATCTGCGTGAGGCCTCGGAACAGGAGCATGCCCGCCAGGGTCACGATGAACGCCGGGATGCCGATGTACGCCACCCAGAAGCCCTGCCACATGCCGACCACCGCGCCGAGCACGAGCGAGAGCAGGATGCCGAGCCACCAGGGCAGGCCCCACTGCACGATCAGCACGCCGGAGACGGCGCCGACGAAGGCCGCGACCGATCCCACCGAGAGGTCGATGTGGCCGGCGATGATGATCATCACCATGCCGATCGCGAGGATCAGGATGTAGCTGTTCTGGACGATGATGTTCGACACGTTGCCCGCGGTGAGCAGGCGCCCGCCGGTGAGGGCCTGGAACAGCAGCACGATGACGATCAGCGCGATGAAGATGCCGATCTCGCGCAGGCGCGACGTGAAGAACTGCACGATGCCGCCGGCACCACTGCCACTACCGGCGCCACCGCCGACGGGGCCCTTCGGCGTTGCGGGACCCTGCGGGGTCACGGTGTTGTCAAGCGCTGACATGGTCGGCTTCCTTTTCCTTCGTCATGAGCACCATGAGGGCCTCCGGGGTGGCCTCTTCGATGGGCAGCTGGCCGGTGATGTGGCCTTCGCTGAGGGTGTAGATGCGGTCGCAGATGCCGAGGAGCTCGGGCAGCTCCGAGGAGATGACGAGCACCCCCTTCCCCTGCGCCGCGAGGGAGTTGATGATCGTGTAGATCTCGTACTTGGCACCGACGTCGATGCCGCGGGTGGGCTCGTCGAGGATGAGCACCTCGGGGTCGGAGAACAGCCACTGCGACAGCACGACCTTCTGCTGGTTGCCGCCCGAGAGCTTGCCCACGACCACATCGACGCTGGGCGCCTTGATGTTCATCGACTTGCGGTAGCGATTGGCGACCAGGTACTCCTCGTCGCCGTCGACCCAGCCGCCCTTGACGAGCTTGCGCATCCCGGCCAGCGAGATGTTGCGCTTGATCGTGTCGATGAGGTTGAGACCGGCACCCTTGCGGTCCTCGGTCACGTACGCCAGGCCGCTGCGGATCGCCGCGGGGACGGTCGAGGTGTCGGCCTTCTGCCCGCGGATGTAGACGTTGCCGGAGATCCGCGAGCCGAAGCTCTTGCCGAAGACGCTCATCGCCAGCTCCGTGCGTCCGGCGCCCATGAGGCCCGCGATGCCGACGACCTCGCCGGCGCGCACGTTCAGGTTGGCCTGATGGATGACGGTGCGGGTGGCATCCGTGGGGTGGCTGACGTTCCAGTCTTCGATGCGCAGGACCTCTTCGCCGATCTCCACGTCGCGGTCGGGGTAGCGGTTCTCGAGCTCACGGCCGACCATGCCGCGGATGATGCGGTCTTCGCTCGTGCCGCCGGTCGCGACGTCGAGCGTCTCGATGGTGCGACCGTCACGGATGATCGTGACCTCGTCCGCGATCGCGCGGATCTCGTTGAGCTTGTGGCTGATGATGATGCAGGTGATGCCCTGGCCGCGGAGGTGGCGGATCAGATCGAGCAGGTGCTCGGAGTCGTCGTCGTTGAGAGCCGCGGTCGGCTCGTCGAGGATGAGGAGCTTGACGTCCTTCGACAGCGCCTTGGCGATCTCGACGAGCTGCTGCTTGCCGACGCCGATCTCGTTCACCGGCACGTCGGGGCTGTCGCCGAGTCCCACGCGCGCGAGCAGCTTCGAGGCCTCGCGGTTCGTGGCATCCCAGTCGATGAGACCGCGGTGGGTGATCTCGTTGCCGAGGAAGATGTTCTCGGCGATCGAGAGGTAGGGGCTCAGGGCGAGCTCCTGGTGGATGATGACGATGCCGGCCGCTTCGCTGTCGCGGATGTCCTTGAACTCGACGGTCTGGCCGTCGAAGACGATCTCACCGCGGTAGTCGCCCGCGGGATACACACCGCTGAGCACCTTCATGAGGGTCGACTTGCCGGCGCCGTTCTCGCCGCAGATGGCGTGAACCGTCCCGCGCTCGACGGTCAGCGACACGTCGGCGAGCGCGATGACGCCGGGGAACTCCTTGGTGATCGAGCGCATCTCGAGGATGGTGCTCACGAGGTCCTCCTTGCAGAACCGGCTCGTGGCCGGTCGGAATGGTGGGGCGGGCGCCGGAGGCGGGTGGGAGACCGGGGCCTCCCGGGCGATCAGCCCAGGTCGGACTCGGAGTAGTAGCCGCTGTCGACCAGGATCTCCTTGTAGTTGTCCTTCGTCACGATCGTCGACTCGAGCAGGTACGACGGAACGACCTTCTCGCCGTTGTCGTAGGTCTCGGTGTCGTTGACCTCGGGCTCCTCGCCCTTGCGGATGTCGTCGACCATGGTCACGGCCTGCTTGGCGAGCTCGCGCGTGTCCTTGAAGATCGTCGAGTACTGCTCACCGGCGATGATCGACTTGATCGAGCCGACCTCGGCGTCCTGACCGGTGATGACGGGCAGGTCGCTGGCCGAGTAGCCGCCCGAGGTGAGGGCCGAGATGATGCCGATCGACAGGCCGTCGTAGGGCGAGAGCACACCGTTGAGCTTGGTGCCGCCGATGACGGTGAGGATGTTCTCCATGCGCTTCTGCGCCGTCTCGGGCAGCCAGCGGAGGATGGCCGCCTGGCCGAACTCGGTCTGGCCGGAGGGGACGACGAGCGTGCCCTTGTCCAGGTACGGCTGCAGGGTGTCGATGGCACCCTTCCAGAAGAACGTGGCGTTGTTGTCGTCGGGGCTACCGGCGAACAGCTCGACGTTGAAGGGGCCGGCAGCGCCGGTCTCCTTGCCCGAGGCGTCGAGGACACCCAGGCCGGTGAGGAGCGAGGTGGCCTGCTGCACGCCGACCTTGTAGTTGTCGAACGTCGTGTAGTAGTCCACGTTCTCGGTGCCGTTGATGAGGCGGTCGTACGCGATGACGGGGATGTTCGCGTCCTTGGCCTGCTGCAGCACGTCGGTGAGCGTGGTGCCGTCGATCGAAGCGATGATCAGGGCCTTGGCGCCCGTGGTGATCATGTTCTCGATCTGCGAGACCTGGGTGGGGATGTCGTCGTTCGCGTACTGCAGGTCGACCTGGTAGCCGAGCTCCTCGAGCTGCGACTTGACGTTGTTGCCGTCGGCGATCCACCGCTCGGACTGCTGCGTGGGCATGGCGACGCCGATGGTGCCGCCGGCCTCCTGCGAGTCTCCGCTGCCGGCGCCGGTGCGGTCTCCCGCGCAACCGGCGAGGCCGATGCCGAGCGCGAGGACGCCCGCTCCCGCGACCGCCTTGAGCATGCTGTGCTTCTTCACTCTGGTTCCCTCCGTTGGGTATGTGGCGCGGTCTCTCCCCATGGAGCCCACCGCTTCAGCGAGCGACGCACCGGCCGGGCGCAGAGACCGGCGGGGCGAAACGAAGCCGTTCGGCGAGGCGGCTCTCCCGCGTCGTTCGAAACTTCTTCGTCTCGACGGATCCGCTCCGCAGCGAGTCCCGTCGGCCTGTGCGACCGGTCATGTGACCGTTCACATTGTGTGTGTGATGCTACCCCTCCGCTGGCGGAAGCTGTCAAGTCCCGACGCGATCACCGACCAGCCGTTGCCGAAACGTGACGTAGTCAGCGCGAGGGCGGGGCGGTGGACGAGCGCACGATGAGGCGCAGCTGAGCCGGCTCCGACGTCGCCTCGTCGCCCGTCGCCTCGCCCAGGGCGGCGAGGAGGTCGGTCATCGCGCGGGTCCCGATGCCGACGAAGTCCTGGCGGACGGTCGTCAACGGGGGCCAGAGGTGCGCGGATTCCGGAACGTCGTCGAAGCCCACCACCGAGATGTCCTCGGGCACGGAGCGACCTATGGCCCGAACGGCATGCATGAACCCGAGCGCCATATGGTCGTTGCCGGCGAAGACCGCGGTGGCATCCTCGGTGCGCAGTAGTTCGAGACCGGCCTCGAACCCGAACTGCGCGGTCCAGTCACCCAGCACCGGTGGACGGGGCGAGAGGTCGTTGGCATCCATCTCGGCGAGATAGCCCCGCATGCGGTGATCGGCCTCGACCCAGTCACGGGGGCCGGCGATGTGCAGGATGCGGGTGTGCCCCAGCTCGATGAGGTGGCGGACGGCCGCACGGGCACCCGCGGTCTGGTCGTTGTGCGACGTCGCGGTCCCGGTGGAGGCGACGATCTGCACGGGCACGGGGAGCTTCAGCTCGTCGAGGATCGGGACCACCCGCGTCTGCGGCGCGACGGCGATCAATCCCTCGATCGACTGCTGCATGAGGTGGTCGATCGAGGACCTCACGTCGTCGGGGGCGCTCGTGGCGAGATTGGTGATCGTCAGCCGGTACCCGGCAGCGCGCGCGGCCGACTCGATCGCCTGCACCATCGAGGCGACGCCGTGCGTGGGGGTGCGGGGGCCCAGCACGCCGATTAGCTTGGACCGGCTGGTGGCGAGGGCGCGCGCCGCCTGATTCGGCACGAACTTCAACTCCGCGATGGCGGAGCGCACCTTCGCGGCGGTCTCGGGGCGCAGCGCCGAGCTGTTGTTGATGACCCGCGAGACGGTCTGGTACGACACCCCCGCGAGCCGCGCGACGTCGCGGATGCTCGGGGCGCGCCCCGTGGTCTCCGGGATGTCGGTGTCGCTCATCAGCCGCCTCATTGCGGGTCGCGCGCGGTTGCGTGACCGGTCACACGAGGATAGCCGACGCGGCGGCGATCGCCCTCCCGTCGTGTCCCGCCGTGGGTGCGGCCGTCCTGACGACCCGTCTGACGCCGCTCAGGAACGCAGCAGGGCGCCGTAGAACCGGATGCCGCGCAGCCACACGTCCACGCGGATGCGCTCGTCGGGGGCGTGCAGGGCGTCGCGCTCGGAGCGCGTGAGGTGGAACGGGGCGAAGCGGTAAACGGCATCCGTCAGCCCGGTGTAGAAGCGGCTGTCGCTCGCCCCCAACTGCAGGTACGGCAGGGGCACGACGTCGTCGCCGAGCGCGTCGGCGACGGCCCGCGACAGTCGCCGCCACGACGCCCCGCGCCACGGCGACACCGGAGAGGGATCGTCGCCGTGACGCAGCTCGATGTCGACGAGGGGGTCGCGCACCGCTCGGCGCAGATGGATCGCCGCGTCGGCGAGGGTGTCACCGGTGAGCAGTCGCACGTTGACGCTCGCCCGCGCGGTGGTGGCGAGTACGTTGTCACCCGGCGAGCCCTCCAGCCGCGTGACCACGGCGGTCGTGCGCACGAGGGCGTTGGTCTCGGGGCCGAGGGCCGACAGCACGGCGGTGAGCAGGGGCGCCGAGAGCCGCGGGCGGCGGAACGCCGAGGCCAGCGGCTCGGCGACGTGGGCCGCGGCGGTCGCGAGCATCGCGTGCACGGGAGGAGCGAGACGACGCGGGAACGGGCGGCGCCGAAGGCGGTCGACGGCGCGCGCGAGCCGCGCGGTGGCCGGCATCGGCGGAGGCGTCGACGCGTGCCCGCCCGCCTCGCGCGTGACGAGGTCGAAAGTGGCGACCCCGCGCTCGGCGACCCCGATCATCGCCGTCGGCGCCGCGACCCCGGGAACCGCGCCGTCGACGACCGCCCCGCCCTCGTCGAGCACCAGAGCCGGGCGCACTCCCCGCTCCGCGAGGATCCGCGCCATCGCGCGGGCCCCGGTCCCCCGTGTCTCCTCGTCGTGACCGAAGGCGAGCCAGACGTCGGTGCGCGGCACGACGCCCTCGGAGAGCGCCTCCTCGACCGCCTCGAAGACGGCGACGAGCGCTCCCTTGTCGTCGATCGCCCCGCGGGCGTGGATCGTGGCATCCGCCCCCTCCCCCTCGACGTCGGCGGCAAAGGGGTCGTGACGCCAGGACTGCCCGTCGACGGGGACGACGTCCTGGTGGGCGAGGAGCAGCAGCGGGGCCTCGGGCGAGGCGCCCCGCCAGCGGTAGAGCAGCGAGTGTCCGGCGACGACCTCGCGCTCGAGATGCGCGTGCGTGAGGGGGTAGAGACGCTCGAGCGTGGCGCGGAAGAGCACGAATGCGTCGTCGTCCACCTCGGCCGGATCGGCTCGGGAGACGGTGGGGACGGACAGCAGCTCGCGGAAGCGCTCGACGGGCGTCATGCGACGAGCCTAGAGCGGCCGCGGGGGCGACCCCGCGCGCTCGGCGGGGCGTCCGGTCTCCGTCGACGCCTTATCCGCGCCCCGGCCGCCGGCAGTCCTCCCCCGCAGCGGTCGACGCGGAGTGCGCGGAACGTCCCGCCCGCGCCCGGGCGGCTCGCGCACGGATACGGTGGAGCGCATGACCGGACTGCACTGGGGCATCCTCGCAACGGGCGGCATCGCGCACGCCTTCACCTCCGACCTGCGCACCGCGGGCCTCGACGTCACCGCCGTCGGCTCGCGCCGCATCGACAGCGCGCGCGAGTTCGCCGCGCGATACGACATCCCGCACGCTCACGGCTCGTACGAAGAGCTCGTGGCCGACCCCGACGTCGACATCGTCTACATCGCCACCCCGCACCCCTCGCACGTGGAGAACGCGCTGCTCGCCCTCGACCACGGCAAGCACGTGCTGGTCGAGAAGCCGTTCACGCTGAACGAGGCCGAAGCGGCGGCCATCCGCGAGAAGGCGGCCGAGAAGGGCCTTCTCGCGATGGAGGCGATGTGGACGCGGTATCTGCCGCACATGGTGCGCATCCGCGAGATCGTCGCCGCCGGCACGCTCGGCGAGATCCGCGTCGTCGCCGCCGACCACACGCAGCGCATCTCGACCGACCCCGCGCACCGCCTCAACGACCTCGCCCTCGGCGGCGGTGCCCTGCTCGATCTCGGCATCTACCCGATCTCGTTCGCCGTCGACGTGCTGGGACTGCCCGAGCGCGTCTCGGCGCTCGCCCGGATCTCGGATGCCGGCAGCGACGCCGAAGTGGCGACCATGTTCGTGCACGAGGGCGGCGCCATCTCGACCACGGTGTCGTCGTCGCGCGCGGCCGGGGCCGACACCGCGCAGGTCGTGGGCACCGAGGCCCGCATCGAGATCGACCGCGTCTGGTACACCCCCACTTCGTTCCGGGTGATCGCCTCCGACGGCACGGTCGTGGAGGAGTTCGCCAGCGAGATCGAGGGGCGCGGCATGCAGTTCCAGGCCCTCGCGGCGGAGCGCCTCGTCGCCGACGGCGCGATCTCGAGCGACGTGCTGGGGATCGACGAGACCGTCGCGATCATGGGCGTGCTCGACGAGGTGCGTCGCCAGATCGGCGTGGTGTACCCCGGCGAGCGCTGAGCCCGCACCGACCGTCCTCCGCCCCGTCCGGCCCCCGTGGTCGGGCGGGGCGTCGTGTTCTCGCGGGGCGTCGCCGGGGGCGTGCGCGTTCGCGTGCGACGCAGTGTGGAGCCCGGGCGGCGTGAGCGTCGGTGCGAAGCCTCGCCGGTCCGCGTCGGTCCCGGTTCGGCGGCATCCGGGGGGTCTTCTTGGCTCCGGTGGTCATGTCGTCCCGCGCAACGGGGCCTTCGCGACGGATGCCGGATCGTGGCGCGGCTACCCGCGAGGGGCCGCGAGCGGTCAGACTGGGGGGCATGCCCGATACCCAGACCGCCCGCGTCGCCGTGTACCTCGACTTCGACAACATCGTGATGTCGTGGTACGACCGCGTTCACGGGCGCAACGCGTACTCGCGCGACCGGCAGAAGATCGCCGAGAACCCCATGGAGCCCGAGATCGCGGAGCGCCTCACCAAGGCGACGATCGACGTGGGCGCCGTGATCGACTACGCCGCGTCGTTCGGCACCCTCGTGCTCACCCGCGCCTACGCGGACTGGTCGGCCCCGGTGAACGCCGAGTACCGCTCGCAACTCGTGGCCCGTGCCGTCGACCTCGTGCAGCTCTTCCCCGCGGCGGCATACGCGAAGAACGGCGCCGACATCCGTCTCGCGGTCGATGCCGTCGAGGACATGTTCCGCCTCCCCGACCTGACGCACGTCGTGATCGTCGCGGGCGACAGCGACTACGTCCCGCTCGCCCAGCGCGTGAAGCGCCTGGGCCGGTACTTCGTGGGCGTCGGTGTGGCGGGCTCGACGGCGAAGTCGCTCGCCGCGGCGTGCGACCGGTTCGACGCGTACGACTCGCTGCCCGGCATCCCGAAGCTCGCCGAGACGAAGAAGGATGCCGCGCCCTCACGCCCCCGCGCGCGCAAGCGTTCGAAGGACCCGGCGGTCGACCTGCTCGACCGCGCGATGCAGCTCGAGGCCGAGCGCGCGGACGGGGAGTGGCTGCACGCCTCGGCGGTGAAGGACCTCATGAAGCGCCTCGACCCGTCGTTCAGCGAGAAGGCTCTCGGGTTCCGGAGCTTCTCGGACTTCTTGAAGGCGCAGACCGACCAGGTCGAGGTCGACGAGGAGTCGAACGTCGTGCAGGTCCGCGCCCTCTCGCGGGGCTGAGGCAGACGGCGCCGGGTCGCCTCGACGCGGCCGGACCCGGCGGTCGTTTCGTGATCGGGCCTCCGGAACACCCGGATGCCCGCGGAGAACGACCGGGTGTCTTGGACACTCGAGGACGGTGCGGGGGCGCGGCTCGGTCGTGGCCTGGCCCGCGCGCAGCGGTGCGACGTGAGGGCGCGGCGGCGCGGCTCGGTCGTGGCCTGGCCCGCGCGCAGCGGTGCGACGTGAGGGCGCAGCGGCGCGGCGCGGTCGAGGCTTGGCCAGGGCACAGCGGTGCGACGTGAGGGCGCGGCGGGTCAGCGACGCTCGGCGCCGGGGGCGACGTGAGCGAGCACCCGCTCCCAGACCGCGGTCAGGGTGACGTGGCCGTTGACGGAGCCGATCTCGTCGCTGGGGACGACCGCCATCTCGGCCACGCGCATGCGGTCGACGTACCACCGCGCGTCGTCGGCGTCCGCGGGCCCCTCGCCGCCCACGACGACGAGCACCTCGGCATCCAGCTGGTCGAGGAGGGGGGTGCGCAGGTCGCGACTGAGCGGATCGACCGGGCTCTCGACGCCGACGATCGCGAGGCGGTCCACGATCGGGCCCATCGCCGCGGCGAGGTAGACCGCGATCGGCCCCGCCGACCGTTCGCCGACCAGCCCCACCCGCGTGCCCGGAGCCTCGCGGTCGAGCAGCGCGCGGAGCGCCTCGACGGTGAGTCCGGCGGGCGTCTGGCCGCCGAAGACGGGAGGGTCCTCCAGCTCCGGGGCGTCGAGGCCGACCGCGACGACGCGCACATCGAACGACGAGGTCACGCGGGCGTCGGGATCGGTCATCGCGACATCTCCGGTGCGCAGCACGACGACGACGCGCGGAGCGCCGGGGGTACCGAAGCTGCGGTATCCGAGCTCGCCGTCGAGCCAAGGGGCCAGACTCATGCCGTCATCCTTCCGTCGTCGCGCCGCCGCCGGGGAGCAGCGCGCGCAGGGTGTCGATCGTGTCGGCCTCGGCCGCGGGCTTGTCGGAGCGGTAGCCCTTCACCCGGGCGAAGCGCAGAGCCACTCCACCGGGGTAGCGGACCGATCGCTGCACGCCGTCGATGGCGATCTCGACGACGGTGTCGGGCACGACGCGGATACCACCCGGTATCTCACCGGTCTCGCGCTCGGCGAAGTGCGCCGTCTGCCAGGTCAGCAGCTCGTCGGTGAGGCCCTTGAAGGTCTTGCCGACCATGACGAACCCGCCCGGTTCGCCGAAGACCCCGTCGGGGTCGCGCGCACCGAGGTGGAGGTTCGAGAACCAGCCCGATCGGCGACCCGACCCGCGCTCGACGCCGAGCACGACGAGGTCGAACGTGTGCACCGGCTTGACCTTGAGCCAGCTCTTGCCGCGCCGGCCCGCGGTGTAGGCCGCGTCGAGTCCCTTGATCATCACGCCCTCGTGACCCGCGCCCAGCGCGTCGCGCGCCAAAGCGTCGGCGGCATCGGGGTCGTCGGTCACCACGGCCGGGATGCGCCATGCCGCCGCCACCCGTTCGAGCGCGTCGAGGCGTGCCGCGAGGGGCTCATCGACCAGGTCGCGTCCGTCGAGGTGCAGGATGTCGAAGAACCACGGTCGCAGGGCGATCTCGCGCGCGGCCTCGGCCCCGAACCGCGCCATGGTGTCTTGGAAGGGGCGAGGGGCACCGTCGTCGTCGAGCGACAGCGTCTCGCCGTCGAGGATCACCGCCTCGACGGGCAGTGCCCGCACGACCTCCACGATCTCGGGCACGCGATGGGTGACGTCGGCGAGGGTGCGGGTGTAGACGTGCACCTCGTCGCCGTGACGGTGCACCTGCACGCGCGCCCCATCGAGCTTGTACTCCACCGAGGCGCGTCCCGCCACGGCCAGAGCCTCGGCGACGGAGGTCGCGGTCGACGCGAGCATGGGCTGCACGCCGCGGCCCACGACGAGCCCCACGGCGTCGAGATCGGCGTCCGAGCCCGTGAGGGCGACGAGAGCGGTCTCGCCCAGGTCGCCCGAGAGCATGGCGGCGCGCCGCACCGCGGTGCCGTCGCGATCGGAGGCCCGGGCGATGGCATCCACGAGCACGCCCTCGAGGGCGCCCGTGCGCAGCTCGCCCGTCATCACCCGCACGAGCAGATGCCACTCCGACGCCGTCGCGCGGCCGGCCAGCTCGTCGAGCAGGGCGGTGCGCTGCGCCGCCGACCCGCTGCCGCCGAGGGCCGCGAGCCGGTCGAACGCGCCGTCGACATCGGAGACGGTCAACGACGGGGCATCGGCGTGCGCTCCCCCGCGATTCGACAGGGTCTTCCACCCCACGCCGAGCCGACCCTGGCGCGGCGAAGCGGTGAGGATTCCCACCGCGGGGACGATCTCGTCGGGCGCGAGTCCGCGCAGCAGCCCCGCGAGGGCGTCGACCTTGGCCAAGCGCGAGCGGGTGCCGGTCACCGCCGCGAGCGCCGTCTCGATGTCGCCGAAGAGCATGTCGGCATCCTGGCATCCCCCTCCGACATCGCCGCGGCGCTTGCGCGCGCGCCCCGCGCATGCCAACCGCCCAGGGCCGCGCGGCGCTCGCGTCGCAGACCATACGTCGGCCCCGCCCGCAACCCCCGGATGGTCGCGCGCTCCCTGGGGTGTGCTGGATGACCTTCCCCCTAGGAATGAGGCCCCCGTGAACGCTCCCGCCACCCTCGAACAGTCCGCCCGCACCGCCCGTGAGGTCTTCGGGTGGGACGAACTGCTCCCGGGCCAGGCCGAGGCCATCGACGCGGTGGTCGGCGGACGCGACACCCTGGTCGTCTTCCCCACGGGCGCCGGCAAGTCGGCGGTGTACCAGATCGCCGGGTGCGAGCTCGGCGGCGTGACGGTGGTCATCTCGCCCCTCCTCGCCCTGCAGCGCGACCAGATCGACTCGATCGACCGCGCTCCCGATGCTCCCGCCGCCGTGGCGCTGAACTCCCGCACGAGCGCTCGTGCGAAGCGCGCCGCGTGGACGGCCATCGAGGGCGACGACGCGGTGTACGCCTTCCTCGCCCCCGAACAGCTGGCCAACAGCGAGGTGTTCGACCGGCTCGCGAAGGCCGACGTGCGCCTCGTGGTGATCGACGAAGCGCACTGCGTCTCGGCCTGGGGTCACGACTTCCGCCCCGATTACGCGCGCATCGGCGACGCGATCGAGGCCCTGGGCCACCCCCCGGTGCTGGCGCTGACCGCCACGGCATCCGCCCCCGTCCGAGACGACATCGTCTCGAGCCTGGGCATGCGCGACCCGCACCTCGAGGTGCGCGGAATGGACCGCCCCGAGATCCACATGGCCGTCCGCCGCCACGAGCACGACGACGACAAGCGCCGCGCCGTGATCTCGGACGTGCAGGATGCCGACGGCCCGACGCTGCTGTACGTGGCGACCCGCAAGGAGACCGATGCGTACGCCGACGAACTCGCCGAGCTCGGCCTGCGGGCGGCGCCCTACCACGGCGCCATGGCGCAGAAGCGCCGCGACGAGGTGCACGCCGCGTGGAGCGCCGGCGACCTCGACGTCGTCGTGGCCACCTCGGCATTTGGCATGGGCGTCGACAAGTCCGACGTGCGCCTGGTCGTGCACGCCGACGTGACCGAGTCGCTCGACTCGTACGCGCAGGAGATCGGCCGCGCGGCGCGCGACGGCCGCCCCGCTCGCGCGATCCTGCACTACCGCGCCGAGGACTTCTCGCTGCGCTCGTTCTTCGCCGGCGGGCACAGCAAGCGCGCCGACGTGGCCGGTGTCTGGGACGAACTGCGGCGGTCGAAGAAGCCGCTGCGCGCGAAGGACATCGCCGAGTCGTCGGGCCGCTCCACCCGCGCCATCGGTCGCGTGCTCAACCAGCTCGTGGCGTGCGAGCTCGCCGAGTCGGGCCCCGACGGGGTGTCGGCGCGCACGAAGGCATCGGCCGGCGACGCGGTGAAGGCGGTGCGCGACCGCGACGAGGCCGAGGAGCGCATCCGCGCTTCGCGCATCGAGATCATGCGCGGCTACGCCGAGACCTCGCACTGCCGCCGTCGCGCACTGCTGGAGTACTTCGGCGTCGAGACCCCCGCGCAGTGCGGATCGTGCGACCGCTGCGACGCGAGCGCCACCGCCCCGGCGCCCGTCGAGACGGAGACACCGGATGCCGCTGCGGCCGACGCCGACGGCATCCGCATCGACTCCGCCGTGCACCACGGCGAGTTCGGTACCGGCACGGTCATGGGCGTCGAGGAGGACCGCCTCACCGTGTTCTTCCCCGAGCACGGCTACAAGGTTCTGGCGCGCGCGGCGTTCGAGACCGGCGTGCTGGGGCTGGGCGAGGCGGCGTAAGGCGCAGAGCAGCGGGGCGCGGGGCGCGTCAGCGCTGCAGAGCTGCCGGGAGACGGGCCGTGGCGGAGGCGGCACAGTGGCGGCCGGGTGCGCGGCGCGATGCGGGCGGCGCGGCGGCGCGGGACAGCGGGGCCGTGGCGGAAACGGAGGCGGCACAGTGGCGGCGGGTGTGCTGTGCTGTGCGGAGCGGCGCGAGGCGGGGGAACGCCGACCATGTCCCATTTCTAGCGGTGTGTGTCCCACATATGGCGGGTCAGCGCGCCTCCAACCGACTACGAGTGGGACATGGTCCGTGTGCGACGGCGAGAGCGTCCGGCGACACTCTGATCGTCTCGCGAAGGAACCGCCGGGTATCAGCGGTCCCGCGTCGCCCACCACGCCCAGGCCACCAGCGGGGGCTGCAGGAACAGGCGCAGGAAGCGCGAGCGGTCGGTGTTGAGTCCCGGCGCCGCGCGGCCGGTGCGCCACTGGTGCACGTTGCCCGGGAACACCGCGATGAAGAACGCGGCGATCGCCGCCCCGATGCGCCGACGCTCGGCCGGCAGGGCGACCAGCGCGACACCGAGCACCACCTCCACGGCTCCGGATGCGACGACGATGGCGTCCTTGTCGGTGTGCAGCAGAAGCGTCGCCCACCCCGGAACGACGATGCGATAACCGCGACGCCCCCACGTGAGATGACCGGCACCGGCCGCCACCAGCAGCAGGGCCAGCACCCCGCGCGAGACCGAGCGGAGGGTGAGACGTCGACGTCGTGGCATCCGGTCAGTCTGCCACCGTGGTCGCGGGGCGGGGTCGATCGCGAGGGATCGAGGCTCGGAACGCCCGCCCGCCCAGGCGAAGAGGCGCGCGCCCGTGGGCGACTCGCGCCCGGGTCTTCTAGGCTCGCGCCATGACGCCCGCGGAGTCGAACATCACCATTCGTCCGGCCAGGCCCGAGGATGCCGAGGGCATCGCGATCGTGCACGCCACGTCGTGGCGCGAGACGTACGGGCGGTTCGTCGAGG
This sequence comes from Microbacterium phycohabitans, assembly GCF_032464935.1. NCBI lineage: Bacteria > Bacillati > Actinomycetota > Actinomycetes > Micrococcales > Microbacteriaceae > Microbacterium > Microbacterium phycohabitans. The sequence continues at coordinate 370,285 of NZ_JAWDIT010000004.1, read as the reverse complement.
ATCCGGAGACGAATCCGTGGTTCGCCGTCGAGCCGCGGATCGGCATGTGGCGCACCAATCTCGCCGATGCCGTCTTCTCGACCGTGGTGGCCGTCGCCGGAGAGCGCATCGTCGGATTCGCCGCCGTTCAGGAGACCCCGGATGACGACGCTGTGCGACCGGAGGAACTGACCATGATCTACGTGCTCGCGGCGGCCCACGGGACCGGGGCGGGGCAGGGACTCCTCGACGCGGTCCTGGGCGAACGGCCGGCCTCACTGTGGGTGGCCGCCGACAACCCCCGCGCTCGCGCGTTCTACCGCCGCAACGGCTTCGTCGCGGATGGGGCGCAGTCGTCGTTCGGACCGATGAAGGAGACGGTACGCCTCGTTCGCTGATCCGGAGGGCGTCTCCCCCCGTCAGATCACGCCCCTCCGCCTCCCGCCGGGTTCGGTGCCGTCCGCCGCGCGAAGTCCACGTAGGCCTCGACCGTGTCGTCGGGCACGATCGCGCGCAGCACGACCTCGTCGGCGGCGGCGGTGTAGGCGTCGAGGGCATCGCCGAGCTCGGCGACATCGCGGATGGTCGTGTCGATGGCATCCACCCCCATCCGTGCGAAATTCGCGGCGTAGTTCGGGAACGACGCGTAGCGCGCCGTCTCGGCCTCGAGGCGTTCGCGTGCCGCGGCGTCGATGGCGGTGCGCACGTAGACCGCGACGTGCGTCGTCGGCGTGATCGCGTGCAGGGCGGCCGCCTGCTCGGCCGCTTCGGTGGGCGGTACCCAGTTCAGCAGCACGCCGTCGGCGCGCTCGGCGGCGAGGCGGCGCATCTTCGGGCCCAGCGCTCCGACCAGCACGCGCGGGAGACCTGCCGCGTGGAGCTCCTCGGTCGCGTCGTGCACGCGAGCGAGCGCCCCCTGGCGCGCCATGCCCGAACCGATGCCGATCGTCACGCGATCGAGCGGAAGCGACAGGGATGCCGCATCGGCGGCGATCGCGGACGCGGGCCGGCGATCCACGGGCACGACGCCCGTCGCCAGGTGCAGCCGTTCGGTCACGCCCGCGGCCGCGGCGAGCGCCGCGAGGGCGTCGCCGTCGGGGGTGTCGTTGACCCACAGCGTGTGGAAGCCGGCCTTCTCGACCTCGGGGGCGATCCGGGCGATCGCGTCGGGGCCGAGCGACCCGGCGACGCCGAGCGAGACGGCGCCGCGGGTCACGACACGCCCCCGGCGTCGGGCAAGGCGACCGCGACCTGACCCACCGCCGAGAAGAAGACGCGGAGGTCGACGTCGTCGGTGGGCAGGAGCACCACGTCGTCGACGCCCGCCGCCTGGAATCGCGCGACACCCTCGGCGACCTCGGACACGGAGCCTGCGAGCACGCGGTCGGCGGCGTCGGGCCGGTCGTGCAGCACGGCGGTCGCACGATCGTGTGCGTCGGGGCCGAAGGCGGTGAGCACGTAGGCCACGACGTCGGCCCGGCCCTCGCGGCCGGCGGCGCGGCGCGCGGTCTGCACGGTCTCGACCGCGGCGGCGATCTCGGCCACGGTGTGACGACTGTCGAGCACCACGCCGTCGGCCACCTCGCCCGCAAGAGCGAGCGTCTTGGGCCCCTCCGCAGCCGCGTAGACGATGGGAGCGGTCGCCGGCGGCCAGTCGAGGGCGACGTCGCGGAGCTTCACGTACCGCCCCTCGGCGCTCACCGTCTCACCCGCCAGCAGTGCGCGCAGGGCCGGGAGCTGCTCCTGCATCAGCGTCAGGGGCGACGCGGCCTTCGCGCCGACCTGTCGCATCCAGTCCTGCACGCCGTGCCCGAAGCCCGGCAGGAGCCGCTGCGGGAACATGCGCTCGATCGTCGCGACCTCCATCGCGGAGGCGGCGACGTTGCGCAGCGGGAGCGGCGCGATGCCGACGCCGATACGGAGGTGGTCGGTGACGGCGAGGGCCGCGGCCGCAGCCGCCCACGCGGAGGAACGGAAGCAGTCCTCCCAGAGCCACAGCTCCTCGACACCGGCGTCTTCGGCAGCACGAGCGGCGTCGCGCAGCTCCTCGGGCGGATGCGGGTACGGGCTGAAGATCGTGCCGATACGACTCATGGGTCTACTCTGCCCCGAACCTCCGACATCGCGGCAGGGCTGGCGGCATCCGGCATTCCGCCCGCGGCATTCGGCCCTTCCGTTCCTCCGTCCTGTGGAGTCGGACGATGACACGCCGCCACGGAGCCGCGGACGCGGGCACGACGACCCCCACCTCCGCAGGACGGCACAACGACATAACGACACAACCGTGTCCACCGACGACGACGCCCCCGGTGCCGCAGCACCGGGGGCGTCGTCTCAGATCACTGGGTCGAGCCGGAGCAGGTGACGACGGCGAACTGTCCCGTCGAGGTCTGTTCGGAGATGACCTCGCCGTTGAACGTGATCTTGCACGAGACGGACGTGGCCGTTTCATCGGCCTGAGCCACCAGCGAGAAGACCGAGAAGTCGAACATGCCAGCGTCGTCGACGGCGAACTCGGTCTTCCACGGCGCGGCGACATCGACATCCTGCTTGGTCGAGCTGCCCGTCGAGTCCGCCGTCAGGTAGGTGACGTTGGAAACGGTCGCCGCGTCACTGGTGACCTCGTAGACGAGGTTACCCCCGGCGACAGGCGCCGCCTCGGCGGCGGCTCCGTCGCCGGAGGACTCCTCCACCGGGGTGATCGGTGCGACGGTAGCGTTCTCGATGCTCTCGCTGACCGCACCGGCGACACCGAAGAGGGAAACGGCCGATACGACGATCGCAATGATCCACGCGACGACACCGAGAGCGAGTCCCGCCCACGCGAAGCCGCGCACGCGGTTCTTCAGGACGAGTCCAACGATGCCAAGAACGATCGCGGCGAGCGCGGGCAACCACGCGATGAAGCTGATGATGGGAATGATGGCGAAAACCACCGCCACAGCGCCGACGATCAGGGACGCGAGGCCGACGCCGTTCTTCTGCTTGGGTGACGGAGCCGCCGGAGCAGGCGCGGACGCGGGTACAGAGGTGCTCATGATGATTCTTTCGTTTCGGGCCCGCGACCCCCAATGGGCGGGCTCGAAACGACGCTAGCGGCTCACATTCGATACATAGTAATTTCGCAGGAAAGTTCGCCCGTCGCGGAGGCCCCGGCGGGAAGGACGCGACGCGCCCGCCCTCACGCACATGCCTGAACAGACGCCCCCGGCGCCGCAGCACCGGGGGCGTCGAAACGCGGGTCAGGCGGCGAGCGCCGGCACGACGGGCATCACCACGAAGCCCGAGGGCGTGGCATCCACGGTCACCGTCGCACCGTCGCTCAGGGCGCCGGAGACGAATAGGTCGGCGATGCGGTCGTCGATCTCGCGCTGGATGACGCGGCGCAGGGGCCGGGCGCCGTACTCGGGCTCGTAGCCCACCTCGGCCAGGCGGTCGACGGCGGCATCCGTGACCTCCAGCGCGACCTCGCGCGCGGCGAGCCGACGGGTGGTCGCGCCCAGCAGCAGCCGGACGATCTCGCGCAGCTGCGTCTTCTCGAGCTTGCGGAACAGCACGATGTCGTCGATGCGGTTCAGGAACTCCGGCCGCATGGCCTCGCGCAGCTTGCCCATCACGCGGTCGCGCAGGTCGTCGTCGGCGAACTCGCGCCCCGTGGTCGTGAAGCCGATGGCCCCGGAGCGGGATGCCAGCACCTCGGCACCCAGGTTGGAGGTCATCACGATCACGGTGTTGCGGAAGTCGACCGTGCGCCCCTGGCCGTCGGTGAGGCGACCGTCGTCGAGCACCTGCAGCAGCAGGGTGAACACGTCGGGGTGGGCCTTCTCGATCTCGTCGAACAGCACCACGGCGTAGGGGTTGCGGCGCACGCGCTCGGTGAGCTGACCGGCTTCGTCGTAGCCGACGTATCCGGGAGGGGCACCGATCAGGCGCGACACCGTGTGGCGCTCGCCGAACTCGCTCATGTCGAAGCGGATCACGGCGCCGTCGTCGTCGAAGAGGGATCCGGCCAGGGCCTTGGCCAGTTCGGTCTTTCCGACGCCCGTAGGCCCGAGGAAGAGGAACGAGCCGACCGGACGGTTCTCATCGCCCATGCCGGTGCGGTTGCGGCGCACGGCCTTGGCGACGGCCGCGACCGCGTCGTCCTGTCCGACGACGCGCGCGTGCAGCTCGGTCTCGAGCTCGGCGAGGCGGCCGCGCTCGGTCGCGGTGAGGCGCGCGACGGGGATGCCGGTCGCGCGGCTGATCACCGCGGCGATCTCCGGCTCGTCGACCACGGCCGCAGCGCTCGGGCGGCTGGTCGCCTCGTCGAGGCGCGCCTGCACCGCCGCGATCTCGTCGCGCAACCGCGAGGCCTCCTCGTAGTGCTCGGCCGAGACCGCGGCGTTCTTCTCGGCCTCGAGGCTCGCGAGACGCTCGAGCAGCGCCGAGGTGTCGACCGTCACGCCGAGCTTCAGCCGCAGGCGCGCGCCGGCCTGGTCGATCAGGTCGATCGCCTTGTCGGGCAGCACGCGCTCCGAGAGGTAGCGGTCGCTGAGCTCCACCGCGGCACGCAGGGCGTCGTCGGTGTAGGTGACGGCGTGGTGCTGCTCGTACGCCGACCGCAGCCCGCGCAGGATCTGCACGGCATCCGTGATCGAGGGCTCGCCCACGCGCACGGGCTGCAGGCGCCGCTCGAGAGCGGGGTCCTTCTCGATCGTGCGGTACTCGCGGAGCGTGGTCGCACCGATCAGGTGCACGTCGCCGCGCGCCAGACGCGGCTTGAGGATGTTGCCGGCGTCCATCGACCCGTCGCCGCTGCCCCCGGCACCGACGAGCGTGTGCACCTCGTCGATGAAGACGACGAGCTTGTCGGATGCCGAGATCTCGTCCATCGTCTGGGTGAGACGCTCCTCGAAGTCGCCGCGGTAGCGGGCGCCGGCGAGCATCGCCGCGAGGTCGATCGAGACCACGCGCGTCTCGCGCAGCTGCTCCGGGACCTCGCCCGCGACGATCGCGCGTGCGAGCCCCTCGACGACGGCGGTCTTGCCGACGCCGGCCTCGCCGATCAGCACGGGATTGTTCTTCGTGCGACGGCTGAGGATCTCGATGGTCTGCTCGATCTCGTCGGCGCGCCCGATCACGGGGTCGAGCTCGCCCGCCGCGGCGCGGGCGGTGAGATCGGTGCCGAAGCGGTCGAGGTTCGGAGTCGTGGATGCCGACTCGGCCTGGGCCTCGGTCTCGTCACCGCCGACGACCGTCTCGCGCACGCCCTGGGTCAGGGCCTCCGCGGTGACTCCGGTCTGCGCGAGGATCTGCCCGGCGGGGGCGTCCTGCGCGAGGACGAGGGCGAAGAAGAGGTGGTCGGGGTCGACGTAGGTGGAGCCCGCGGCACGTGCGACCTGGAAGGCGTGGAACAGCGCGCGCTGCACCGAACCGGCGACGACCGCGCCGTCGACCTGGGCGGGGGTACCGGCCGCGGGCAGACGGCTCTCGGCGGCCCGGGCGATGGCCGCGGGGTCGGCGCCGAGGCGCGCGACCGCATCCTTGGCCGGGGAGCGGCCGACGAGCACGTGAAGCACGTGCAGGGCGTCGAGCTCACGCTGGCCGCGTCCGAGGGCGAACCGCCCCGCCGCCTGCAGCGCGTCCTGGGTGCGGGCGCTGAGGAAGCGGCTCAGGTCGATGGACCGCTCGGCGCGTGCCTGCTCGCCCGCGAGGTAGCGCGCGAGGAACTCGTCGAACGACTGGGCGCCGTCTTCTCCGGCGCCGGGGGTGAAGTCTTCGGGCAATTCCGTCTCCTGTGATACGTGAGTGCGGTTGACTCAAGTCTGCAACTTGAGCACCGTCGTATCAAGTTCAACGCGTCACCCGATCGGCTATTCCCGAGCCGCTCCGAGCGACGGGTCGACCTCGTCCCAGAGCTCCACCGTCTGCACGATCCAGAACACGGCGAACAGCGCCAGCGCGACCGACTCCCCCACCAGCACCACCGGGATGCCGCGTTGCTCCGCGCCCGCGAGCACGCCGACGACCAGCAGCACCAGGGTCAGCACGATGGTCGCCGCCACTGTCGCGTAGGCCACCCGCAGGCGGCTCCGCGCCACCCGCCCCGCCCGGGGCCGCCACGCCGCCAGCCCCGCCACCACGGCGATGAGAACGAAGAACGCGACGGCCCCGACCTCGTGCGCGCGCGCGAGGAAGGCCTCGGGTGCCGCCGACGCCCAGGCGATGCCCCCGAGCACGATCGCCACGACCACCGCGGCCGTGGCCACCACCCCGCGAGTCAGCGTGCCCTGCACGCGCGCGAGCACGAGCGCGACCGCCACCCCCAGAAGGACCACGGATGCCACCGCCCCGGCGTTGTTCGCCACCGTCTCGCGCACGGCGATCGGCACGCACGGCGCGGCGGCTCCGCACGAGACGGAGGTCGGGACGTAGGCGATCACGAGCGCGAGCACCGCCGCGACGTCGAGCAGTCCCTGCTCGAGGCTGCGCCCCGACAGGGCGAGCAGGGCGAGGGCGATGGCGCTCAGAGCCCCGACGAAGACGGGGCCGGCGGGCGTGTAGTACGCCGCGCTCACCGACGGCAGCGCCCCTCCCCCGACCACCTCGATCCCCACACCCACCGCGAGGAACGCCGTCGCCCCGATGATCGCGAGCCGCACGTACCGGTACGTGCGCTGGGTCGAGGTCGTGCGGATGCGCATACCCGCATCCTGGCAGGAGCCGCCGACACGGTCGGGCGCCCGGCCGGTGTCGGCGGTGTCTGGAAGACTGCCCGCATGCGCGAATTCCTCGCCGGAGCCGGCCTGCTCGTGCGCGGGCTGGGCCAGTGGCGCCGCACCCCGGGCGCCATGGCCCTCGGTCTCATCCCCGGCACGCTGGTGGGGCTCGTCTTCGGCGGCGCCCTCGTGGCGTGGGGTCTCGTCCTACCCGGCCTCGTCGACGACTGGACGCCCTTCGCCGACGGGTGGGCGCCGTTCTGGGCGGGGGCGTTGCGCACCGCGATCGGCGTCGCGTCGTTCGGTGCAGCTCTGCTGCTGGCCGTGGTCTCGTTCACCGCCGTCACCCTCGCCGTCGGCGAGCCGTTCTACGACCGCATCTGGCGCGCCACCGAGCGCAGCGCCACGGGCGAGGTCCCCGAGGCCGATTACGGCTTCTGGCGAGCGGTCGGCGACAGCGCCCTGCTCATCCTCCGCGGCATCCCGGCCGCCCTCGTCGCGTGGCTGCTCGGACTCATCCCCTTCGTCGGCGGAGCACTGGGCTTCGTCGCCGGCGTCACGCTCACGGGCTGGCTGCTGGCCGATGAGCTGACCTCGCGGGCCCTCTCGGCGCGCGGCCTCGACCGTCGAGCGCGTCGCGCGGTCATCCGCGCGCACCGCGCCCGCGCGCTGGGTTTCGGCGCCGCCACCCAGCTCTGCTTCCTCGTGCCGTTCGGTGCGGTGGCGGTCATGCCCGCCGCCGTCGCCGGCAGCACGCTGTGGGTGCACGCCGCCCTCGGCTCCGCCGCGTCGTCCCCTCCGGCAGCGGATGCCGATGCGCCCGGCGCGCAACCCGCCACGGGCGCGAACCGTTCCCGCGACGCGGCACGATAGCCTGGAGCGACCGAAGGGATCTTCATGTTCATCGTCTCGCTCATCCTGTTCGTCGGCGGCATGCTGCTGACGGGACTGTCGTTCTCGCTCGCGGCCCCCGCGCTGTTCTTCGCCCTCGGCATCCTGCTGGTGACGGCGTCGCTGGCCCTGCCCTTCCACTTCGGCACGCGGTAAGCCTTCCGCTCGGCGTCCGCGTGAGCGGCGCCGAGCCGCCGGGTACCGTTGCACGGTGCCCTTCTCGTTCGACGCCCTCCGTCGCCGCCCCGACCTCGAGGGTCCCGACCTCGTGGCCGTCGACGCCGCCGACCGCCTGATCCTCGACGAATCGGCCGCCGCCCGCGCCGACCTCCCCGTCGGCGCCCTGGTCGTCATCGGCGACACGCACGGCGCGCTCACCCTGGCCTCGGCCAACTCGGGGGCCCGCGGCATCCGCGTGCACCAGGACGAGCTGCTCGGCGAGCGGGCACTCGCCGCGAACGCCGCGGACGCCGGGCTCGATGACGCCTTCACCTCCCTCCCGCTCGACGACGAGCTGCTGCGCGGTGCGCGCGTCGTGCTGATGCGACTGCCTCGCTCGCTGCGGGCACTGGCCGATGCGGCCGGACTCATCGCCCTGCACGCCGACCCCGGGGTGCAGGTGTTCGCGGGTGGGCGCATCAAGCACATGACGGTCGCCATGAACGACGTGCTCCGCCGGCACTTCGACCGGGTCGACGTCTCGCACGCCCGGCAGAAGTCGCGCGTGCTCCTCGCCCGAGGGCCCCACGACGGCGCCGTCCCGGTTCCCGAGGAGGCGCAGATCGACGGCATCCGCATCCGCGCCTTCGGCGGCGCGTTCGCAGGGGCCTCGATCGACATCGGCACCCGCCTGCTGCTCGCCCATCTGCCCGCCCCTCGCGGCGATGAGGCGATCGACCTCGCGTGCGGAACGGGGGTCGTGGCGGCGGCCCTGGCCTCGCGGCATCCCGCTCTGCACGTCCTCGCGTGCGACCAGTCGGCGGTCGCCGTGGCCTCGGCCCGCGCGACCGCCGCGGCCAACGGCGTCGCCGATCGCGTGCGCGTCGAACGCGACGACGTGCTGGGGGCGAGACCGGATGCCAGCAGCTCCTTCATCGCGCTCAACCCCCCGTTCCACGCCGGTGCGGCCCTCGCCGACGGTCTGGCCCCGCGCATGTTCGCCGACGCCGCGCGCGTGCTGCGCCCGGGCGGCGAGCTGTGGACCGTGTGGAACTCCGCCCTGCAGTACCGCCCCGCCCTCGAGCGCATCGTCGGCCCCACCCGCCAGGTCGCCCGCGACCGCAAGTTCACCGTGACGGTGTCGACGAGGCGGTGACCCGCGTCGCATCGGCGCAGCGGGAGCGTCTCGCGCGCGTCGGGGCAGCAGCGCGTGCACGCGTCGGACGCGCCCGTCCCACCTCAGTCGTCGCCCGCGCGCCGGCCGTGGCGGACGTGCACGCCGCGGCGTAGATTCGAGGACGCTCGACGAGGAGGTGGACGACCATGCGGGTGCGCGCCGTCACGACCTCTCTCGCCGTCGTCGCTGCCCTGCTCATCGGCCCCGCGCCCGCCAGGGCGGACATCCGCGCCGACCCGCTCGACCAGACCGTGTCGACGCCGGCCCTCGCCGACTGCTCGAGCATCACGGCGACGGGTCGCGAGTACGCCCGCCTGCACGGCATCGCCCTCTGCGGAGCCGACACCACCCCGGCATCCCAGCCCCTGCGCACGGAGCAGGTCGGCGGCGAGGAATGCGGCACGACGACCCTGGTCATGACCAGTCGCGGCGGCGGCGTCGTCACGGTCCAGTGGCGCGTCGAGTCGATCACCGGACCGGTGCTCGGCGTCGAGCTCGACGTGACGACCGCCGGTCGGACGGGCGACTCGGTGCACCGCTTCGTCGATCACGCCGCGACCCAGCGCGCGCGCCGCAGCCTCGTGGTGCTCCTCGGCGTCGGACGCGCCGCGGCGACCGTCTCGGGCACCGTCACGACGTTCCTGGCGACGTGCCGCATCGCTCCCGCGAGCGTGCGCATCCACGTCCGCTGACACGCCCCACGACGGGGCGCGACGTGCCGTCAGCCCTTGCCGCCGGGAGGACCCACGATCAACAGCACGGCGAACACGATCGCGACGACGAGGACGAGCGCCACGGCGAGCACCGCGGGCCGGCGGAGGAAGAACCGCAGCAGGCGGTCGATCGGGCGGCGGTCGCGCGGATCCGACGTCTCGTCGAGCCGCCAGGCGCCGCGCAGGCGTCCCGTGCGGTGCAGCCAGATCTCCGTCGGGACCGTGGCGTAGGGGATGACGGCGCTGACGATCGCGATCGCGGCCGGTCCGACGCCCCAGCGCTGGTTCAGCGCCACCAGCACGGCGGTCGCGCCGTAGGCGAGGAAGACGAACCCGTGGATGCCGCCGCCGATCGACACCGCGATCGGCAGGTCGGCCGTGGCCCGCAGGATCAGGCCGGCGATGAGCAGCGTCCACGAGATCGCCTCGGCGATCGCGAGGGTGCGGAACAGGGTAAGGGGCGTGCGGAACACGTCTCTCCTCGGTCGGTCGGGGCTTCCCACCCTACGGAAGGGCCGAGCGACTCACCCGGCCACCCTTCGACGTCGAGACGTCCCGGCGGGCCTGACTCGATCGGCCGATCGTCGCCGTCCCGGCTCGGGTCGGGAACGCTCCCCCTCGGCAGCCGTCGTCGGGTCGAGCTCGGGGCTCGGTTCGATCGGGGATCCCTCGCGGTCGGCATCCATCCCTCGACCCCACCGGATCGACGCGCGGATGCCTCGGCCGCGACGCGACGATCCCGGGACGGATGCCACCGGCCCGGCGCGTAGGCTGGAGGGGTGGCGGAATCCCGGGGACGCGTGTGGACCGGCGTCATCCGGGTCGGGCCCCACCGGGGCGACCACCGGGTCGCGATACGCGCCGTGCTCAGCGTCGGCGTCCCGCTCGTCGTCCTCCTGCTGCTGAACCGCCTCGACCTCGCCGTCTACGCCAGCTTCGGCGCGTTCGCCGCCCTCTACGGCCGCACCGATGCCCCGCGCGCCCGTGTGCGGATGCAGGCGACGGCGGGGGTGATCCTCGTGGGTTCGATGCTCGTCGGCACGGCCCTGTCGGCCCTGTCGACCCCCGCCCTGGTCAGTGTCGCGGTCGTCGCCGTGCTCGCCGCGATCGTCACGCTCTTCGCCTACCGCGCCCAGTGGCATCCGCCCGGGGCCCTCTTCGCGGTGTTCGCCGCGGGAGCCACCGCGAGCTTCCCGGCGACCGCGTCGACGTTCGCGACCGTGGTCGTCGTCGGCGGGGCGAGCGTGGCCTGGAGCCTGCTGGTCACGACCGTCTTCGTGCTGGCGCGCCGCGGATCGTGGGCGCGTCCGACCCGTCCCCGGCCGCCGATCGGCGCGGTGGCGTGGGAGATGACGGCGACCGTGGGCGCCGCAGCACTGCTCGCGGGCCTCGCGGGGGCGCTGCTCGTGGGTACGCACTGGTACTGGGCGATGGTCGGTGCGGTCGCCGCGGTCGGCGGTGCGCACGTCACCGCGCGCCTGATCCGGGGCGTCCAGCGCCTCGTCGGCACGCTGCTCGGCGTGCTGATCGCGGCGGGCCTGCTCGCCCTCCACTTGCCGCCGTGGCTCGTGATCGTGGTCGCGGTCGTGCTGCAGGCCGGGGCCGAGCTGTTCGTCGGACGCAACTACGGCATCGCGATGCTCTTCATCACCCCGCTCGCGCTGCTCATGATCTCGTTGGCCTCCCCCGCCTCGCCCGAGATGCTGCTGCGCGATCGCGTGATCGAAACGGTCATCGGCGTCGCTGTCGGCACGGTGGTGGCGATCGTGTCGGCCGGAATCCGCCGCCGCGGAGCGCGAGGATGACGACGATGAGTGTTCCCTCCCCCCGCCGACTCGGACATGACGCGGCCGGTCGCATCAGCGCGGGCCGAGACGGCGGGATCATTCCGGCATCCGTGTTCGCGTTGCCGCACTGACTCCGAAAGGACCCGCGAATGCCCTCCCCCTCCCTCACCGTCGTCGGCGCGATCAACGTCGACCTCACCGCGCGCGTGAGTCGCGCACCCGCCGCGGGCGAGACCGTCGCCGACGGCGTACTCCAGCGCGGCCCGGGCGGCAAGGGCGCCAATCAGGCGGTCGCCGCCGCTCGCCTCGGCGCCGCCGTACGCCTGATCGGTGCGGTCGGCGACGATCTCGACGGCCGCGGGATCCGCGCGCAGCTCGCGGCGGACGGCATCGACGCCTCCGCGGTGCAGACCGCGTCTGCCGCCACGGGAACGGCGCTGATCGTCGTCGATGCGACCGGTGAGAACTCGATCGTCGTGTGCCCGGGGGCGAACGCCGAGATCGACGCCACGCACCTGGGCATCGAGCCCGACAGCGCCGTGCTGCTGCAGCTCGAGGTATCGGATGCCGTCGTGACCGCCGCCGCGCGCGCCGCGAGCTTCCTGGCCGTCAACGCCGCCCCCGCCCGGTCGCTTCCGCCCGGCGTGCTCGAGAAGTGCGACGTGGTGATCGTCAACGAGACCGAATACGCCCAGCTGCCCGAGGTGCACGGGGTGGCACTGCTGTGCGTGACGCTCGGCGCCGCGGGAGCGCGCCTGTACCGCTACGGCGAGCTCGCGGCATCCACCCCCGGAGTCGCCACGACCGTCGTCAACACCGTCGGTGCCGGCGACGCGTTCTGCGCGGCTCTCGTGTGCGGTCTGCTGCGGGGCGACTCCGATGAGACCGCCCTCGTTCGCGCGTGCGCCGTGGGGGCCGCCGCGGTCGCCGACCCCGCCTCGCAGCCCCGCCTTTCGCACCTCGACACCTACGGGGTCGACGCGTGAGCCGCCGCCCGATCCTCGTCGACTGCGACACCGGCATCGACGACGCACTGGCCCTGGCCTACCTGCTCGCCGAACCGGCCGTCGAGGTCGTCGGCGTCACGACGGTGTCGGGGAACACGGATGCCGCTCGTGCCGCCGCGAACACGCTCTCGCTGTTCGAGCTCGCCGGGGTGCACGACATCCCGGTCGCCGTCGGTGCGCACGACTTCCGCGGTCGGGCCTACGCCGGAGGGGCCCCGCACGTGCACGGGGACGACGGCGTGGGCGGCATCTCGCTGACCGCCGCCGCCCGGGCCCACGACGCGCGACCCGCGGTCGAGCTCATCGACCACCTGGCGAGGCGGCATCCGGATCTCACCGTGCTCGCCCTCGGCCCGCTCACCAACCTCGCCGCCTACGCCGAGGCGCCCGGGGTCGCGCCCTTCGACCACCTCGTGGTGATGGGCGGCGCCTTCGCGCACTCGGGCAACGTGACGGCGTGGGCCGAGGCCAACATCCACAACGACCCCGAGGCGGCGGCCGTGGTGTTCGCGCAGGACTGGGACACCACGCTCGTGCCGCTGGACGTCACGATGACGCAGACGCTCGACGAGACGGACCTCGTGCGCCTCGAAGCGATCCCGGGCGCCCTGCCGCAGGCTCTGGCCGCGATGCTGCCGTTGTACCTCGACTTCTACGCCGGCCGCGTCTTCCCCGACCGCCGGTGCGCCCTGCACGACCCTCTCGCCGCGATGGTCGCCGCGGGAGCGCTGCGCGGCGTCAGCGTGACCTCCGGACAGGTCGAGGTGCGCCTCGAGCGCGGCGAACGCGGGCGCACGATCTCGTCGCGCGGGTCGGACACGCAGCGCTGGGTGCGCGGCATGGAGGGGTCCGCCGTCGAGCTGCTGCTCGAACGGCTTGAGTCGCGGGAGTGGCCCGCGTGACCCGCTGGCCCGCGACAGGCCTGCTCACCGACTGACGCGGCGTACAGGCCGGCAGCGGTCCGTCGGCGCCCGAGGCCGCCAGGGTCAGGTCGTCAGAGGGCCGTCGGCGCCGAACGCCGCCGCGGCGAACCGCTCCCCGATCAGCCGGTGCGTCGCCGTGTCGGGGTGCAGGCCGTCGGGCAGGGGCAGCGCCCGCGCATCGTCGGCGCCGTACAGCGAAAGACCGTCGAGGTAGTGCAGCGCGGGATCGTCGGAGCGGGCAGCCACGACGGCGGCGAGCAGATCGCGCACGACCTCCAGCGTCAGTGCGCCCCGCGCGACGTCGTCGGGAGACCCTGTCGCGACGAACCGCGCGGCGCCCGCGCGCAGGCTCTCCGGGTCGAATGCCCCCGGACCCGGCGTCTTCTCGTGGATGCCGCTGAAGATCGGCGACACCACCAGCAGCGGCGTGTCGGGGTGTCCCTCGCGGATCGTGTCGAGGAACCCGTGCACCGCCGGGACGAAGGCGCGCACCCGCATCGCGTCGGCGTTCACGACGTTGATGCCGAGCTTGACGCTGATGAGGTCGGCATCCCGATCCCGGATCACCCGGGCCAGGAAGGGGTCGACCATGGCGCTGCCGCCGAAGCCAAGGTTGTGCAGCTGCACCCCGGCCGCGCGGGCCGCGACGACGGGCCAGATCTCGGTCGGCGCCGCGGCGTTCGAGCCGTGGCTGATCGAGCTGCCGTGGTGCACCCACACCGGCCGCGCGTCGTCGATCGGGGCGAGCGGCGCGTCGGACTCCAGCGAGACGAGATCGATCTGCTCGTTGTGCGGCAGCCACATCTCCACGGTCTTCTCGGCGGGAGCGAGATCGCCGACCGTCACGACGTCGGCGCTACCGGGCCGAGGCGTCGCCCCGCCGGTTGCGAGATCGAGCTCGAGCGCGTCGCCGTCGTCGAGGCGCTGACGCCGCACGAGGACGCCGTCGACCAGGACGTCGACCTGACCACGCGCGCGATCGAGACCGCGGTACGACACCCGCGTGGCGTGCAGTCGCAGAGCGACGACGGTGGCCGCCGTACGGAAACGCAGATGGATGCCGGACGGCTGCCGCTCCACCATCGTCAGCTGCCCGTCCGCCTCCCGCCCGCGGTACGGAAGCGGCAGGCGGTGCAGGCGCAGGCCGCGCTCGACCGTTTCGAGCTCGGCACCGCCGCGCACAAGGTCCAGAGTCAGGGGCGTGGTGATCATGTCTCGTCCTTCGTGTGCCAGTGGGCCAGGAGACCGTCGAGGCGGTCGATGAGCAGCACCCAGGATTCGTCCGCCGGCGGGGCGCTGTGCGCGAAGCTCCCGATGTGCTCGAGGTGCAGGAAGCCGTTGAGGAACGACCCGATCAGACGGATCGCGTGAACGCGGTCGCTCTCGGGGATGCCATAACCGCGCAGCACCGCCGCCGGAGCCCGACTGGACCGGGCTGCCTCGTCGCTGCGGACGGCGGCCTCGCCGGCCCGGCGCTGCAGGCTCTCCCAGCGGCCCGGGTGGGCGCGCGCGTAGTCGCGGTGCGCATCGCACAGCGCGCGCAGGGCGTCTTTGCCGGCGCGACCCGCCACGGCGTCGCTCGCGCGATTGCCCAGCTCGCCGAGCGCGAGGACGGTGATCCCGTCGCGGAGCGCCGCGAGATCGCGCACGTGGCTGTAGAGGCTCGGGGTGCGCACGTCGAGGTCGCGCGCGACAGCGGAGAGCGTCACCTCGGTGAGACCGTGGGCGTCGGCGAGGTCGGCCGCGGCGCGGATGACGGATCGCGGGGTGAGCGGGGCGCGGTGCATACACCCATCCTATAGGTATTAGGTTTTAACCTTCATGCCATAGGAGAGGGTCGCACCGACGACGAAGGCCCCGCACGTCGAATCATGCGGGGCCTTCGCGGAGAGGGGACTCAGAAGTCCCAGTCGTCGTCTTCGGTCGCCTCGGCCTTGCCGATGACGTACGACGAACCCGACCCGCTGAAGAAGTCGTGGTTCTCGTCGGCGTTGGGCGAGAGCGCCGACAGGATCGCCGGGTTCACGTTGGTCACCGAGGCGGGGAACATCGCCTCGTAGCCGAGGTTCATCAGCGCCTTGTTGGCGTTGTAGTGCAGGAACTTCTTGACGTCCTCGCTCAGGCCGACCGAGTCGTAGAGGCTCTGGGTGTAGCCCACCTCGTTGTCGTAGAGCTCGTACATCAGAGAGAACGTGTAGTCCTTGATGTCGTCGCGACGGGCCTGGTCGACGGTCTCGAGTCCGCGCTGGAACTTGTAGCCGATGTAGTACCCGTGCACGGCCTCGTCGCGGATGATGAGGCGGATGAGGTCGGCCGTGTTGGTGAGCTTCGCGCGGCTCGACCAGTGCATCGGCAGGTAGAAGCCCGAGTAGAACAGGAACGACTCGAGCAGGGTCGAGGCGACCTTGCGCTTGAGCGGGTCATCGCCACGGTAGTAATCCATGACGATGCGCGCCTTCTTCTGAAGGAACTCGTTCTCGGTCGACCAGCGGAAGGCCTCGTCGATCTCCTTCGTGGAGCACAGCGTCGAGAAGATCGACGAGTAGCTCTTGGCGTGAACCGACTCCATGAACGCGATGTTCGTGTAGACGGCCTCCTCGTGCGGAGTGATCGCATCGGGGATGAGCGAGACCGCGCCGACCGTGCCCTGGATCGTGTCGAGCAGCGTGAGCCCGGTGAACACGCGCATCGTGAGCGTCTGCTCCTCGGGGGTGAGCGTGTTCCACGACTGGATGTCGTTCGACAGCGGCACCTTCTCGGGGAGCCAGAAGTTGTTCACGAGACGGTTCCAGACCTCGAGGTCCTTGTCGTCTTGAATGCGGTTCCAGTTGATGGCCTGCACGTGGTTCAGCAACTGCAGCTTCTCAGCCATGTCGTTCCTGTGTCCTTGATCGATGGGTGGTCAGCAGCTCAGAGCATGCACGAGACGCACTCGGTCATGTCGGTGCCCTCGAGCGCCAGCTGACGCAGGCGGATGTAGTAGATGGTCTTGATGCCCTTGCGCCAGGCGTAGATCTGGGCCTTGTTGATGTCGCGCGTGGTGACGGTGTCCTTGAAGAACAGCGTCAGCGACAGGCCCTGGTCGACGTGCTGGGTGGCGGCGGCGTACGTGTCGATGACCTTCTCGTAGCCGATCTCGTACGCGTCCTGGTAGTACTCCAGGTTCTCGTTCGTCATGAACGGCGCCGGGTAGTAGACGCGACCGAGCTTGCCTTCCTTGCGGATCTCGATCTTCGAGGCGATCGGGTGGATCGAGCTCGTGGAGTTGTTGATGTACGAGATCGAACCGGTCGGGGGCACCGCCTGCAGGTTCTGGTTGTAGATGCCGTGGGCCTGCACGGAGGCCTTCAGCTCGCGCCAGTCGTCCTGCGTCGGGATCTGGATGCCGGCGAACAGCTCCTTCGTCTTCTCGGTCTCGGGAGCCCACACCTGATCGGTGTACTTGTCGAAGAACTCGCCCGAGGCGTAGGTGGAGTTCTCGAAGCCGTCGAACGAGGTCCCGCGCTCGATCGCGAGGCGATTCGAGGCCCGCAGCGCGTGGAAGAGCACCGTGTAGAAGTAGATGTTCGTGAAGTCGATGCCCTCTTCGGAGCCGTAGTGGACGTGCTCGCGAGCGAGGTAGCCGTGCAGGTTCATCTGCCCGAGGCCGATCGCGTGCGAGCGGTCGTTGCCGTCTTCGATCGAGCGGACCGACGCGATGTGGCTCTGGTCGCTCACCGCGGTGAGGGCGCGGATCGCCGTTTCGACCGTGAGGCCGAGGTCGCGACCGTCCATCGCCAGGGCGATGTTCATCGAGCCCAGGTTGCAGCTGATGTCCTTGCCGATGTTGTCGTACGAGAGGTCTTCGTTGTACGTGGTCGGCGTGTTGACCTGGAGGATCTCCGAGCACAGGTTCGACATGTTGATGCGTCCGGCGATGGGGTTCGCCTTGTTCACCGTGTCCTCGAACATGATGTACGGGTAGCCCGACTCGAACTGGATCTCGGCGAGGGTCTGGAAGAACTCGCGCGCGTTGATCTTCGTCTTCTTGATGCGCGGGTCGTCGACCATCTCGCGGTACTTCTCGGTCACCGAGATGTCGCCGAACGGCTTCTTGTAGACGCGCTCGACGTCGTACGGCGAGAAGAGGTACATGTCCTCGCCGTTCTTGGCGAGCTCGAACGTGATGTCGGGGATGACGACACCCAGCGACAGCGTCTTGATGCGGATCTTCTCGTCGGCGTTCTCGCGCTTGGTGTCGAGGAAGCGAAGGATGTCGGGGTGGTGCGCGTTGAGGTACACCGCGCCCGCGCCCTGGCGTGCGCCGAGCTGGTTGGCGTAGCTGAAGCTGTCTTCGAGCAGCTTCATGACGGGGATGATGCCCGACGACTGGTTCTCGATCTGCTTGATGGGCGCACCCGACTCGCGGATGTTCGACAGCAGCAGGGCCACGCCGCCGCCGCGCTTCGACAGCTGCAGGGCTGAGTTGATGCCGCGGGCGATCGACTCCATGTTGTCTTCGATGCGCAGCAGGAAGCACGACACGAGCTCGCCGCGCTGAGCCTTGCCCGCGTTCAGGAACGTGGGGGTGGCCGGCTGGAAGCGACCCGAGATGATCTCGTCGACGAGCTGGACCGCGAGACGCTGGTCGCCGTCGGCGAGGGCGAGGGCGGTCATGACGACGCGGTCCTCGAAGCGCTCGAGGTAGCGCTTGCCGTCGAAGGTCTTGAGCGTGTAGCTCGTGTAGTACTTGAACGCGCCGAGGAAGGTCTCGAAGCGGAACTTCGCGCCGTAGGCGCGGTCGTTGAGCTCCTGGATGAACTCCATCGAGTACTTCGCGAGCACGGTGGGCTCGTAGTACTCCTTTTCGACGAGGTAGTCGAGACGCTCCTTGAGGGAGTGGAAGAACACCGTGTTCTGGTTGACGTGCTGCAGGAAGTACTCCCGCGCCGCGCGCTTGTCGGCGTCGAACTGGATCTTGCCGTCGGCGTCGTACAGGTTCAGCATCGCGTTGAGGGCGTGGTAATCCAGTCCCTCGAAACGCGTTTCGGTCTTGAAGTCCACGTCGGTCAGCTCAACTTCCACCATCGTTCCAATCCCTCGGTGACCCGCTCGACATCGTCGGGGGTGCCGAAAACTTCCAGCCGGTAAAGGTGCGGCACCGCGCACTTGCGCGCGACGATGTCGCCTGCGAGGCAGAACGCCTCGCCGAAATTCGTATTGCCCGCGGAGATGACCCCGCGGATGTTGCGTCGGTTCCGCTCCTCGTTGAGGAACCGGATGACCTGCTTGGGGACCGCGCCCTTCTCGACACCCCGGCCGGCACCCCCGCCATAGGTGGGGGTGACCAGCACGAAGGGTTCGTCGATGTGGAGGGGCGGGTCGGTCGGCCGGAGCGGGATGCGCACGGCCCGCTTGCCGAGCTTCTCGATGAAACGTGCGGTGTTACCGGACACGCTCGAGAAGTAGACGAGCAGAGGGGCCTCGGTCGCCGACACGACAGCGCTCATGACGGGGGTCTGAGAGCGTGTCGCCGGGTCAGGCCAGGCGCGACGCGAGCTCGTCGATCTTGTCGGGGCGGAAGCCCGACCAGTGGTCCTCGTCGGTGATGACGACGGGTGCCTGAAGATACCCGAGCGACTTGACCTGTTCGAGCGCCGACGGGTCTTCGGACAGGTCGAGCACGTTGTACTCGATGCCCTTCGAGTCGAGTGCGCGGTAGGTCGCGGTGCACTGGACGCAGGACGGCTTGGTGTAGACCGTGATCGCCATGTCGTTCTCTCTCTCCCCTGGAAAATCGTCGTCCGGGCGGGCAGGGCTCGCCGGGACCTCAATACTACATATGGGGACGGACATCGGAAGGCACCACAAGGGGTAGTAGTTACATCCGTGTGATTTTCCACCGTCTCTCCCCAGATACAACACAGGTTGTCCACGAATCCATCCACAGATCGGGCCTCCTCTCGAGTGCTGTTAACAGGCGCGATTCCGCGGTTGTCGCGGCGACGGAGTCCGTCTCTCCACAGATCGGACGCTAGACGGGGGTTCCGACATCGCACAGGCGGGGGAATTCGTCTCCCGGCGTGTCGCGGCGTGTCGCCGAGGGGCTGCACCGACCGCCCGTCGAGATCGCACGACCGGCGCGGCATCACGGCATCCGCCGCCCGCCCACGGCGTGATCGCGACACGAGAGTGCGAGGTGTCCGCACCACCCCGTCCCGCAGCACCGGCCGTCGACACGGATGTCGGAGCTCGGCGGTAGCGTTGAGCGGTGGCCGGCTACCGCGAACTGCTCCGAACCCCTGGCGTGGGGCGCATCATCGCCGCGCAGCTGACCGCGCGCTTCCCCAACGGCATGACGAGCCTCGCCGTCCTGCTGCACATCGAGCACGTCACGGGCTCCTACGGCGCAGCGGGACTGGTGCTGGCCGCCACGAGCATCGGGCAGGCCGTCGCGGGCCCGGTCACGAGCCGCTGGATGGGGCGCTGGGGCATGCGCCGCGTCCTCACCGTCACGCTCCTCGCGTGCGCGGCCGCCATCGCCACTCTCGCGCTCATCGAGATGCCACTGCCGCTCTACATGACGCTCGGCCTCGTCGCCGGTCTCTCGACGCCGCCGATCCAATCGGCCGTGCGCACCATCTACCCCAAGATGGTCAACTCGAAGCAGCTCACCCCGCTGTACTCCCTCGACGCCTCGCTGCAGGAGATCATCTGGGTGCTCGCCCCGGTGCTCATCACCCTGGTCGCGACGCAGGTCGGCACCGTCCCCGGGCTGCTGCTCGTGGTCGTCATCCTGCTCGGCGGCGGCGCCTGGTTCATCCTCAGCCCCGAGGTGGGACGCGTCCGCATCCCGCGCAGCCGTCGGGGTCTGGGGCGCGTGCTGACCAAGCCGCCCGTGATCCTCGCCACCGCGACCGGGTTCCTCCTCATCGGGGCGTGCGCCGCGGTCGAGGCGGGCGTGGTCGCGACCTTCGACCACGGGGGCCTCGAAGCCGGGCTCATCCTCGCCGTGTTCGCCGTCGGCAGCCTCGCGGGCGGGCTCTCGTTCGGTCACATCCCGATCGGCCCCTGGGCCATGGCGCGCCGCTTCGCGATCGTCGCCCTCGGTCTGTCGCTGACGGTCGTCTCGCTCAACGCGTGGTGGCTGGGTGCGACCCTGCTCGTCGCCGGCGCCGGCATCGCCCCCGCCCTCGCCGTGATGTTCGCGATGACCTCCGCGAGCGTCCGTTTCAGCGAGACCGCCGAGGCCTACGGCTGGATCAGCACCGGCCAGCTCATCGGCGCCGCCGCGGGTTCGGCGGTCGCGGGGCTCCTCATCGACGGCATCGGTCCCACCGGGGCCTACGTCGCGGCGGCGGCCTTCGCGGTCGCCGGTTTCGTCGTCGCCGCGGTCTTCGTGCGCGGCTTCCCCGACCTCCGCCACCGCGACGCGAGCCCCATCCCCGACACCGAGCCGGTCGAGACGATCACCTGACCGGATGCCGGGCCCGCCGGCATCCGCGTTCGCCCCGAACGGCGCCGCGGGGCCGAGGGAACCCTCGCGCCGGTCAGTGCGTGCGACGCAGCAGCTCCAGCACGGCGAGCGCGTAGGCGTCCTCGGGGGCGGGGTGGTCGAACACCAGGGTGGATCCGCCGACCGAGATCTCGACCTCGTAGGTGTCGGAGAGCCGGCGCAGCGAGCGGAAGGTCGAGCGCAGCAGCTCGCGCAGCTGCAGCTCCGACGGCAGCCACAGCGCCTCCTCGGTCGCGACCGAATCCAGTGCCCACTCGGTCGTTCCGTTGAAGGCCAGGATGCGGCCCGTGGGGTACTCGCGCGGCTCGACCGTCATCTCGCTGACGGTGAACACGTCGGCATCGAACTCGGGCTCGTCGAGCTGGAAGCGGTCGCCGGATCGCGGATGCCACACGAGACCTGCCTCACGAAGGGCCAGGGCCATCTCGGTCGAGATCATGGCATCCATTCTGGGGGGCGATCGACCGGGGGCGGCCGAACGGGCACGAGCCGGGGAGCCTCGCGCCACCCCCGGCCGTGATGTCGGCGGGTACGCGCAGAATGGATGCCATGACCTCGTTCGATCCGGCTCGGTACCTGCCCGACGACCTGCTGGCGCGCCTGCGCGAGCGCGCCGTCGTGCACGACCGCGAGAACACCTTCCCGCACGACGACCTCGACGAGCTGCGCGCGGCGGGGTACCTCGGCATCCTGGTGCCCGAGGAGCGGGGCGGCGCGGGCCTCGGCCTCGTCGAGGCCTCGCTGCTGCAGCAGCGTCTCGCCGGTGCGGCGCCCGCGACGGCGCTCGCGGTGAACATGCACCTCGTGTGGACCGGCGTGGCCAAGGTGCTGCGCGATCGCGGAATCGACGACCTCGCATTCGTCGACGAGGGCGCAGCGGCGGGCGAGGTCTTCGCGTTCGGCATCAGCGAGGCCGGCAACGACCTCGTGCTGTTCGGCAGCGACACGACCGCCGAGCCCGACGGCGAGGGCGGCTACCGCTTCACCGGCACGAAGATCTTCACCTCCCTCTCCCCCGCGTGGGATCACCTGGGCGTCCACGGGCTCGACAGCGCGTCGCCCGACGGGCCGAAGATGGTGTTCGCCTTCCTCGACCGCGACGACGCCGTCGTCACCCGAGACGACTGGGACACCCTCGGCATGCGCGGAACGCAGAGCCGCACCACCGAGCTGCACGGCGCGCACGCGCCCGCGCATCGCGTGGTGCGCCGACTCGACCCGGGCCCGCAGCCCGACCCGCTGGTGTTCGGGATCTTCGCGGTGTTCGAGATCCTGCTCGCCTCCGTCTACACCGGCATCGCACGTCGCGCCCTCGATCTCGCGGTCGAGGCGGCGACGTCGCGCCGCTCGAAGAAAACCGGCACCACCTACGCCAACGACCCCGACATCCGCTGGCGCGTGGCCGACATGGCCCTCGCCTACGAGGCGCTCCCCCCGCAGCTCGCCGCCCTCGCCCGCGACGTCGACTCCCTCGCCGACCACGGCGGGCGGTGGTTCTCGCTGCTCGCGGGCGTGAAGCATCGCGCGGTGACGATGGCGAAGTCCGTCGTCGACGACGCGATCCTCGTCGGCGGAGGCTCGGCCTACTTCTCCCGCACCGAGCTGAGCCGGCTCTACCGCGACGTGCTCGCCGGCATGTTCCACCCCTCCGACCCGGAGTCCGCGCACTCGACCGCTGCGGCCGCGTGGCTCGGACCGGTGACCGCCTGATGGCCCGCACGCCCACGGCCGCGCTCAGCCCGGCCGACCAGGAGCGCCGCCGCGCGCTCCGCGTCATGAAGGGCGTCGCCCTCGGCGCGCTTCTGGCGATGGCGCTCGTCTTCGCCGTGTCGTTCTCGCTGCAGCGCGAGGTCGAGTGGCTGCAGTACGTACGGGCCGCCGCCGAGGGCGGCATGGTCGGTGCTCTCGCCGACTGGTTCGCGGTGACGGCGCTGTTCCGGCATCCGCTGGGCCTGCCCATCCCCCACACCGCGATCATCCCCCGCCGCAAAGACGAGATCGGGCGGCAGCTCGGCGAGTTCGTCGAGACGAACTTCCTCGAGGGCGACGTCGTGCGCACGAAGCTCGAGTCGACCCCGCTCTCGGCGCGGGCCGGAGCATGGCTGGCCGACCCGGCGCACGCCGACCGTGTCGCCGCGGAGGGCGCCACGCTCGCCACCAGCGTGCTCACCGCCCTCGATGACGACGACGTGCAGGGGCTCATCGAAGACCTCGCGCGCGAGCACCTGCTCTCGCCCGACTGGGGCCCGTCGATCGGCGGATGGCTGCAGCGCGTGGTCGGATCCGGCGCGCACCACGGCGCCGTCGACCTGGCCCTCGACAACATCGCCGTGTGGCTCGCGAACAACCGCGACACGTTCCAGGGCCTCGTCTCGCGCCGCCTGCCGTCGTGGGTCCCGAGCATGGCGGCACGGCTCGTCGACGACACCGTCTACCGCGAGGCCGTGCAGTTCGTCGACGCCGTGCGTGCCGACCCCCGCCATCAGGCCCGCGGCGCGATCGACGGCTACCTCGCGCGCCTCGCCGACAACCTGCAGCACGACCCCGCCACCATGGTTCGACTCGAAGAGGCCAAGGCCGCGGTGTTCGACAGTCCGCGGGTGCGCCAGCTCGCCGCCGACGCCTGGAACACCGCCAAGGCCGGACTCCTGCGCTCCCTCGCCGATCCCGACAGCGCCCTGCGCCGACGGGCGTCCGCGGCGTTGGCCGAGGTGGGCGAGCGGCTGCAGCACGACGAGACGCTCCAGAAGCGCGTCGACGGCTGGGTCACCGACGCGGCGGTCTTCGTCGTGGGGCGCTACCGCCACGACATCGCCTCGATCATCACCGACACCGTCGAGCGGTGGGATGCCGAGGAGACGACCGAGAAGATCGAGCTCATGGTCGGCCGCGACCTGCAGTACATCCGCCTCAACGGCACGATCGTCGGGGCCCTGGCCGGGGTCGTCATCTTCACGGTGGCCCACTTCATCTGGGGATCGTGATGATTCGCGCCCGCGTCGGCACATTGGTGTCGCGTCGCACCGCCCGCCGACGCGCCGCGCTGGGTAGCCTGAGCCTCGTGAGCGACGGTTCGGGGCCGGCGGAGTGCCTCTTCACCTATGGGACGCTGCAGCTGCCCGACGTGCAGCTCGACACGTTCGGCCGTCTGCTCGACGGAGAGGACGACGCGCTGCCGGGCTACCGTCTCGAGTGGATCGACGTGGGAGACGAGCGCGTGGCCCAGCTGTCGGGGCTCGACAAGCACCCGATTTTGCGCCGCACCGATGATCCCCGCGACCGCGTGTTCGGACGCGTCCTGCGCCTCACGGCCGACGAGCTCGACGCGGCCGACGAGTACGAGGTCTCGCTCTACCGCCGCGCCTCGGTCTCGCTGGCGAGCGGTCTGCGCGCCTGGGTCTACGTGGCCGCATGAGCGCGCTGTCGGTCGATCCCCTGTGGCCCCGAGCCGGTGACTGGCCCGCGCCGACGGAAGAGGCGGATGCCGTCCTCCTCGGCGTTCCCGCCTGGCGCACGTCGCTGTCGCCCACCGGAGCCGGCGAGACCCCGGCGGCGATCCGCGCCGCTCTGCGCCGTTACTCCCCGACGCTGATCGGCCCGCCCGCGGTCGACCTGACCGAGGCGCTGTCCATCGCCGACGCGGGCGATGTCGACGATCCCGACGGCCGTGACGGAGAGGCGCGGGTTCGCGCGGCCGTCGCCGCTCTGGCGTCTGCGCGTGTCGTGATCGCGCTGGGCGGCGACAATTCCGCGACCTATGCGGTCGCACAGGGGCGCGGCTCACGGGGGCTCATCACCCTCGATGCGCACTTCGACCTGCGCGACGGCGAATCCAACGGATCGCCCGTCCGCCGCCTCATCGCCGACGGTCTCGACCCGCGTCGCATCGTGCAGATCGGGATCGCCGACTTCGCCAACTCCGCCGCGTACGCGCGTCGCGCCGCCGACGCCGGCATCACCGTCATCACCCTCGACGAGGTGCGCCGCCGCGGGATCGACGAGGTCGTGTCGCACGCTCTGCGCGTGGCCGGTGCGGCCGAAGCGCCCGCCGCGGCCGAGGCCGCCTCCGCCGCAGCGCACGAGACCGCGGCCGACCCCGCCGCCGCGGCGGCCGACCCCCCGACGCGCGTCGCCGAGGCCGAGACCGCGGCCGAGGCCGAGGTAGAGGTCGAGGTCGAGGTCGATACCCGCGCCGCCGACGCCGCCGCCCCTCCGGCCCCCGCCGGCGGCATCCACCTCGACATCGACGTCGACGTGTGCGACCGCGCCGTGGCCCCCGGATGCCCCGCGAGCGTGCCCGGCGGACTCGCCGCCTGGGAGCTGCGCGCGCTCGTGCGCGGGCTCGCCCGAGACCCCGGCGTGACCAGCGCCGACATCGTCGAGGTGGATGCCACGGCAGACACCGACGACGCCCGAACGGTGCGACTCGCCGCACTGTGCGTTCTGGAGCTTCTGGCAGGAATGGCGGAAAGACGATGATCCAACTCGTGCTCGCGCGTCACGCGAAATCGGACTGGGCCGACGAAGGCCTCGACGACCACGACCGGCCCCTCAACGACCGCGGCCGTCGCGACGCCCCGGCGGTCGCGCGCGCCGTGCTGCGGGCGGGGGTGCGACCCGAGGTGCTGCTGTCGAGCACGGCCCTGCGGGCGCGGGAGACGGCCGCGGTGTTCGCCCGCACGTTCGACGCCGAGGTGACCGAGCAGTCCGAGCTCTACCTCGCCGAGCCGGATCGGCTGCTCGCGGCGGCCCGTGCCGCGGGCAATGACGAGGTCATGGTCGTCGCCCACGACCCGGGTATGAGCGCGCTCGTCTCGCGCCTCGCCGACCGCGACGTGCGCATGGTCACGTGCGCCGTCGCCGTCTTCACCTGGCACGACGGCACCTGGGACGACGTGGATGCCGTCGCCCCCGACGAATACGCGTTGTTCACGCCGTGACACGGCGACGCCGTGCGCGTCAGACAGCGACGCCGTCCTTCCACACGCGGCGTACGAGCGGAACGCCCGGCCGGTAGGCGAGGTGCACGCGACTGGGCGCATCGAGCATCACGAGGTCGGCTCGGGCCCCCGGCGCGATCCGGCCGATATCGGTACGCCGAAGTGCCCGCGCTCCCCCGGCCGTCGCCGCCCACACGGCCTCGGCCGGCGTCATCCCCATCTCCCGCACCGCGAGGGCGATCATGAGCGGCATCGAGCTGGTGAAGCTCGACCCGGGATTGCAGTCGCTGGCCAGGGCGACGGTCGCACCGGCGTCGAGCAGCCGTCGCGCGTCGGGATAGGGCTGGCGCGTCGAGAACTCCACCCCGGGCAGCAGGGTGGCGACCGTGTCCGAACCGGCGAGCGCGGCCACGTCGGCGTCGGTCAGGAACGTGCAGTGGTCCACGGCCGCCGCCCCGCGATCGACGGCGAGCGCGACTCCGTCGCCGTGACCGAGCTGGTTGCCGTGCACACGGATGCCGAGACCCGCCGCGCGACCCGCGTCGAGCACGCGCCGGGCCTGCGCGGCCGTGAAGGCGCCGACCTCGCAGAACACGTCGATCCATCGCGCGTGCGGCGATACCGCGGCGAGCATCTCCCCGACGACGAGGTCGACGTACGCGTCGGCGCGCCCCGCGAACTCCGCGGGCACCACGTGGGCGCCGAGGAACGTGACCTCCTCCGTCACCTCGGCGGCGAGCCGCGCGAGCCGCGTCTCGGACTCGACGTCGAGGCCGTAGCCGGTCTTGATCTCGAGGGTCGTCGTGCCCTGCGCGCGGCACTCGTCGACGAGGGTCCGCACGCGCGAGCGCAGCTCGTCGTCGGAGGCCGCTCGGGTGGCGGCGACCGTCGTGCGGATGCCGCCCGCGGCATACGTCTCCCCCGCCATGCGCGCCGCGAACTCCGCCGCGCGGTCGCCGGCGAAGACGAGGTGGGTGTGGCTGTCGACGAAGCCCGGGATCACGGCGCGCCCCGCGGCGTCCACGACCGGCACCCCCTCGGCGCCGACGGGCGCGGCATCCGCCCGTCCCGTCCACGCGATGCTCCCGTCGCGGACGAGCACCGCCGCATCGCTGATCGTGCCGCACGGATCGCCGTCGACGGCCGCGTTCGTCGTCAGCTCGCCGATGCCCGTCAGCCAGAAGTGCGCCTGTGCGGGTGCGCTCACCACATCGGCACCGTCAGACCCCGCTCGGCGGCGACCTCGCGAGCGCGGTCGTAACCGGCATCCACGTGGCGCATCACCCCGGTGCCGGGGTCGTTGACGAGTACGCGAGCGAGCTTCTCGGCGGCCAGCTCCGTGCCGTCGGCGACGCACACCTGCCCGGCGTGGATGCTGCGACCGATGCCGACGCCGCCGCCGTGGTGGATCGACACCCACGACGCTCCGCTCGCGGTGTTCAGCAGCGCGTTCAGCAGCGGCCAGTCCGCGATCGCGTCGGATCCGTCGGCCATCGCCTCGGTCTCGCGGTAGGGCGAGGCCACGGAGCCTGCGTCGAGGTGGTCACGGCCGATGACGATCGGCCCCGACAGCTCGCCCGACGCGACCATCTCGTTGAACTTCAGCCCCGCGAGGTGGCGCTCCTGGTAGCCGAGCCAGCAGATGCGCGCCGGAAGCCCCTCGAAGTGCACCTGCTCTCCGGCCTTCTCGAGCCAGCGGTGCAAGGCGGTGTCGTGCGGGAACAGCTCCGCGACCGCGCGATCGGTCTTCGCGATGTCGTCGGGGTCGCCCGACAGCGCCACCCAGCGGAACGGGCCCTTCCCCTCGGCGAACAGCGGGCGGATGTAGGCGGGCACGAACCCCGGGAACGCGAACGCGCGGTCGCAGCCGCCGAGCTCCGCCTCGCGACGGATCGAGTTGCCGTAGTCGAACACCGCGGCTCCGGCATCCTGGAACCCCACCATCGCCCGCACGTGCGCGGCCATGCTCTCGCGGGCGCGGCGGGTGAAGTCCTCCGGATCGCGAGCGGCCTCGGCCGCCCAGTCCTGCACCGACACCCCGACCGGCAGGTACGACAGGGGATCGTGCGCGCTCGTCTGGTCGGTGACGATGTCGATCCGGATGCCGCGGGCGAGCAGTTCGGGGAAGACCTCGGCCGCGTTGCCCTCGACGCCGACCGACAGGGCCTCGCCCGCCTCGCGGGCGGAGCTCACCCGCTCGATCGCGGTGTCGAGATCGTCGGCGACCTCGTCGAGATAGCCGTGGGCGACGCGGCGGTCGAGACGGGCACGGTCGACGTCGACGATGAGCACCGCTCCGCCGTTCATGGTCACGGCGAGGGGCTGCGCGCCGCCCATGCCGCCGCAGCCGGCCGTGAGGGTGAGGGTGCCGGCGAGCGACTCGCGACCTCGCGAGGCTGCCACCGCGGCGAAGGTCTCGTAGGTGCCCTGCAGTATCCCCTGCGTCCCGATGTAGATCCACGACCCCGCGGTCATCTGGCCGTACATCGTCAGGCCGAGCTCTTCGAGCCGGCGGAACTCGGGCCACGTCGCCCAGTCACCCACGAGGTTGGAGTTGGCGATGAGCACGCGCGGCGCCCATTCGTGCGTGCGGAAGACGCCGACGGGCTTGCCCGACTGCACGAGCAGCGTCTCGTCGGGCTCGAGCTCGTCGAGCGTGCGCACGATCGCCTCGTAGGCCGCCCACGATCGAGCGGCCTTCCCCGTGCCGCCGTACACGACGAGGTCGTCGGGACGCTCGGCCACCTCGGGGTCGAGGTTGTTCATGAGCATGCGCTTGGCGGCCTCGGCTCCCCAGCTCTTCGCGGTGCGGGTGGCGCCGCGGGCGGCGCGGACCGGGCGCGGCCCGGGAGCGGGCGGGGCGGATGGCGTGGCGGCGGTCTCCCCGGCCGCGACGGCCTCGACGGCGCCCTGCACGGGGTTCATCATGTCGGTCATGCGTGATCTCCTTCGATCTGGGCGAGGGCGGTCCGGGCGACCGCTCCGGAGGCGACGAGGTCGGTGACGGCCTCGATCTCGGGCGAGACGAAGCGGTCGGGTCCGGGGCCCTGCACGCGCGAGCGCACGAGCTCGCGCACGGCACCGGTGGTCACGGCGGGCTGTAGGGGCGCGCGCAGGTCGAGGGCGCGGCATCCGGTGAGCACCTCGATCGCGAGCACGCGCGCGAGTCCGTCGATCGCGCGGCGGAGCTTGCGGGCACCGGCCCAGCCCATCGAGACGTGGTCCTCCTGCATCGCGCTCGAGGGGATCGAGTCGACCGAGGCGGGAGCGGCGAGGCGCTTGAGCTCCGACACGATCCCCGCGGCGGCGTACTGGGCGATCATCAGGCCCGAGTCGACGCCGACCTCGTCGGCGAGGAACGGGGGCAGTCCGTTGCTGCGGGCGACGTCGAGGGCGCGGTCGGTGCGACGCTCCGAGATGGATGCCACGTCGGCCACCGCGATCGCGAGGAAGTCGAGCACGTACGCCACCGGGGCGCCGTGGAAGTTGCCGTTCGACTCGACGCGCCCGTCGACGGTGACGACGGGGTTGTCGACGGCGGATGCCAGCTCGCGCTCGGCGATCTGCGCGGCGTGGGCGACCGTGTCGCGGGCCGCGCCGTGCACCTGGGGCGCGCAACGCAGGGAGTAGGCGTCCTGCACGCGCGTGCATTCGGGTCCGCGGTGGCTCGCGACGATCGGCGAACCGGCCAGGAACGCGCGGAGGTTCGCGGCGGATTCCGCCTGCCCGAGCTGCGGGCGCAGCGCCATGAGGTCGGCCGCGAAGACGGCATCCGTCCCCAGCTGCGACTCGATCGAGATCGCCGCGGCGACATCGGCGGTGGTCAGCAGCTCCTCGAGGTCGTGGAGGGCGAGCAGCAGCATGCCGAGCATGCCGTCGGTGCCGTTGATCAGCGCCAGCCCCTCCTTCTCGCGCAGCACGAGCGGCTCGATGCCGGCGGCGGCGAGGGCGTCGGCGGCGGGGAGGGCCGCCCCCGCGGCATCCCGGACCTCCCCCTCGCCCATCACGGCGAGCGCCACGTGCGACAGCGGGGCGAGGTCGCCGGAGCAGCCGAGAGAGCCGTACTCGCGGACGACGGGGGTGATGCCGGCGTTCAGCAGCGCCGCGTACGTCTCGACCACGACGGGGCGCACGCCCGTGCGTCCGGTCGCCAGCGTCTGCAGACGCAGCAGCATGAGGGCGCGCACGACCTCGCGTTCGACCTCGGCCCCCGTGCCGGCGGCGTGCGAGCGGATCAGGCTCGCCTGCAGCTGCGCGCGGCGGTCGACGCCGATGAAGGTCGTGGCGAGCGCCCCGAATCCGGTCGAGATGCCGTAGTGCGGCTGCGGGTCGTCGGCGAGGGCGTCGATGAGGGCGCGGGTGTCGGCCACGCGCTGCAGGGCGTCGTCGTCCACGATCACCCGGGCTCCGTGGCGGGCGACCTCGACGACGTCGCGGGGGCTGAGGGTGGTCGATCCGACGGTGACGGAT
Organism: Microbacterium phycohabitans; assembly: GCF_032464935.1. NCBI lineage: Bacteria > Bacillati > Actinomycetota > Actinomycetes > Micrococcales > Microbacteriaceae > Microbacterium > Microbacterium phycohabitans. Next base: position 340,043 of record NZ_JAWDIT010000004.1, on the reverse strand, counting down.
GCGACGGTGAGGCTCGAGTGCATGAGCCGATTCCACCGCGTCGCCTGTCGCGGAACGACGGGGTTCTGGCATCCTGTGTCTGTCATGCCAGACATTCCCCGTCCGCAGGTACCCGCCGCCGATCAGACGCTGCGGATCCTCTCCCTGCTCGCGCGCCAGCCCGGCCCGGTGGCCGCGCAGACGATCGCGACGGACCTCGGCATCCCCCGTTCGAGCGTCTACCACCTGCTCTCGACCCTCGAGCAGCACGGTTATGTCGTGCACCTGCCGGGCGATCGACGCTGGGGGCTCGGCACCGCGGCCTTCGAGCTGGGCGGCGGCTACGCGCGGCAGCAGCCCCTCGCACGCCTCGGCCGACCGCTGCTCGCCGCCCTGTCGGATCGCGTGGGAGAGAGCGCCCATCTCGCCGTGCTCGCCGGTCGTGACGTGCTCTACATCGTCGAGGAGCGGGCCCCGCGGCGCCCGGCGCTGGTGACCGACGTGGGCGTGCGCCTTCCCGCGCACCTCACCGCGACCGGTCGGGCGATGCTCGCCGCCCTCCCCCGCGAGCAGGTGCGGGCCCTCTTCCCGGATGCCACCGCCCTCACGCAGCGCCACGGCGTGGGTCCCGCGACTCCGCGCGAGCTGCGCGAGCTCCTGCGCGCGGTGCGCGCGGCCGGTCATGCGAGCGAGAACGGCGAGGTGACCCCGGGATTCCGCTCCGTCGCCGCCGCGGTGCTCGATCACGCGGGCTGGCCCGCCGCCGCCGTCGCGGTCACGTGGCCGTCGGACGGCGCGGAGCGCGACGCCGCCGCCCTGGCATCCGCCGCATCCGCCGCCGCCGCCGAGCTCGCGCGTCGCATCGGCCGCCACGCCTGACGCGAGTTTCGCGTGCGACTCCCCCGCCACGCAGTGGTTTGGGGCGCATTCCGCCGTTCGGGGCGCGCAATTCACGCCCCAGCACGCGAATCACGCCCCAAAACACGACGGTGTTCGCGCGGAGCCACCACCACCCCGACCCCGGGACGCTTCTCCCCTGTCGACCCGGGTTCGGGGCGCATTCCTCCCTTCGGAGCGCACAACCCCCGCCCCGACACGCAGGTCACGACCCGAACCACCGCACACCACCGCACGGGCCCGAGTACCGGGCACCCGCCCACCGCGCGTCAGCGCACGACCAGCCGCGGCTCCACGAGCACGTGCGCGGCGCCCGCCGTCGCGGGGCGCGGTGCCACCACGGTGCCGTTCTCGCCCATGAGCAGGTCGAGGGCACCGGATGCCACCCGCTCGGGCAGCTGCTCGACGCTCGAGAGCCCGAGCGCCTCGGCCGCGGGGGTGTTGTCGAAGCCGACGACCCGGATGTCGGGGCGGCCGGCCAGGGCGGTGGCGAGGTGCGCGCCGATCGCGAGGGAGTCGCTCGCGCAGACGATGGCGGTGACGTCGGGGGCGACGCGCAAGCCGGCCTCGACCGCATCGCGGGCCAGCGCGACGTTGTCTTCGACGACCCAGCGCGGTCCGCGCGCGGCTCCCACGCTCTCGCTCCAACCGCGCTCGCGTTCATCGCCGGTCCCCGAACCCGCGGGCCAGCCGAGGAAGGCGACGCGCCCGTCGGCGCGCTCGAGCGCGTGGGCGGTCGCCGCCCGTGTACCGGCCGCACCGTCGACGTCGACCCACAGGTGAGCGGGCGCTTCGACGTCGTCCTCGCCCCACGGCCGCCCGAACGACACGAACGGCAGCCCCCGCGCGTTCAACCACCCCGTGCGGGGGTCGCCGTGGAAGGTGCCGGTGATGACGACGGCATCCACCTCTCCCCCCTCCAGCAGATCGGCGAGTCGGTCGATCTCCTCCTCGGCCGTGCGCGCGGCGTACAGCAGCACGCGCATGTCGCGCTCGCCCGCGCTCTCGGTGAGGGCGTGCACGAAGCGGTCGAGCACGACTCCGGCGATGCCGCCCGCGTAGGGATCGAGATGGATGCCGATGGTCGAGCTGCGCCGCGTGCGCAGGCGCCGGGCCGCGGCGTGCGGGCGGTAGCCGAGCTCGGCGATCGCGGCCTCGACGCGCAGGCGCGTGGCCTCGCGGACGATGTCGGGGGTGTTCACGACGTTCGACACGGTCTGGCGCGAGACGCCCGCGATGCGCGCGACGTCGTCGATCGTGGGCGCCTTGGTCATGTGTGTTCCTCCCCCCGGTGCGGGCCGCCCGACGCCCCCGCGGTCGCGAGGTCGCCCCGACCGCACGCGGTGGACGCCCGTCAGCCTAGGGCGACGATCGACGGCTTGACATCGTGCCTCGCCGTTCCTTACCGTAGTCGAACCGCCATTTGAACGTTCAAATAGACGGCCCTCCGAGCACCCGGAGGGGTCGCATGCCTCATCGAAGGAGAGAGACACATGACACGGCACCCTGTCCGCCTCTGGCTCACCGCCGGCGCACTGCTTGCCACCGGAGCCCTCACGCTCACCGCGTGCGGCTCGGGCTTCACCGACGCCCCCGGCGAGGGCCAGGCCTCCGGCAGCGGAAAGCTCAGCATCCTCATCGGCTCCTCGGGCGACGCCGAGACGAAGGCCGTCACCGATGCCGTCGCCGCGTGGAGCGAGCAGTCCGGCGTCGAGGCCGAGGTCCAGACCGCCAACGACCTCCCGCAGCAGCTCTCCCAGGGCTTCGCGGCCGGCTCCCCGCCCGACCTGTTCTACCTCGCCCCCGAGGCCCTGGCCGGTTACGCCTCCAACGGTTCGATCCAGGCCTACGGAGACGACCTCGCCAACAAGGACGACTTCTACCCCTCGCTCGTCGACAACTTCACCGTCGACGGCACCTTCTACTGCGCCCCCAAGGACTTCTCCACCCTGGCGCTCATCATCAACACCGACCTGTGGGCGGCCGCCGGGCTCACGGATGCCGACATCCCCACGACGTGGGACCAGTTGGCATCCGTCGCCCAGAAGCTCACCGCCGACGGCCGGGTGGGCCTGGCGTTCGGCGCCGAGTATCAGCGCGTCGGTGCCTTCATGGCGCAGGCCGGCGGCGGGCTCGTCACCGACGGCGCGGCCACCGCCGACAGCGCCGCGAACGTCGAGGCTCTGACCTACGTCAAGACGCACCTGAACGACGGCACGTTCGCCTTCGCCTCCGACGTGGGAGCGGGCTGGGGCGGCGAGGCGTTCGGCACCCAGAAGGCCGCGATGACGATCGAGGGCAACTGGATCACCGGCGCCATGTCGGCCGACTACCCCGACGTGAAGTACCAGGTCGCCGAGCTCCCCGCGGGCCCCGGCGGCAAGGGCACATTGCAGTTCACGAACTGCTGGGGCATGGCCACCGACAGCGGCAACCAGGAGCAGGCCCGCTCGCTCGTCGAGTACCTGACCGGCACCGACCAGCAGCTGGCGTTCTCGGAGGCCTTCGGCCCCATGCCGTCGATCCAGTCCGCGGCCGACGCGTGGACCAGCGCCAACCCCGACCTCGGCGCCTTCCTCGCCGGGGCGGACTACGCGCAGTTCCCGCCGAACATGGCCGGGGCCGCCGACGTCATCACCGACTTCAACGCCCAGCTCGAGTCGCTCAAGACCGGCGACCCGCAGGCGCTGCTGTCGACGGCGCAGTCCAACCTCGAGGCCATCGTCAAGTAATCATGAGTGCTCTCACCACAGCGCCGCGTCGCGCCGGGTCCCCCTCCTCGGGGATCCGGCGCGGCGAGGCCGCCGCCGGGTGGCTGTTCACCGCCCCGGTGCTGATCATCCTCGGCGTGTTCCTCCTCGTCCCCGTGCTCATGGCGCTGTGGGTGAGCTTCTCCGACTGGACCGGGCGCGGGAGCCCGTTCTCCTCGAACGTCGGCTTCGTCGGTCTCGACAACTACGCCGCCGTCACCACCGGCGGCGGCCTCGCCGAGCGCGACTTCGGCACGGCCCTGCGCAACAACGCCTGGTACGTCCTGCTCGTCGTGCCGCTGCAGACCGCGCTCTCGCTGTTCCTCGCCGTCCTGGTGAACCGGGCGGTCCTGCGTGGACGCGGCCTGTTCCGCACCGCTTTCTACTTCCCCTCGGTCACCAGCTCCGTGGCGATCACGGTGCTGTGGCTCTTCCTCTTCTCGGCATCCGGTGCCGTCAACGAGGTGCTGTCGTGGCTCGGCATCAACGGGCCGAACTGGTTCAGCGACCCGTCCGGGGTCGTGCACAACCTGCTCGGCGCCGTCGGCGTGACCAGCGGCCCCGCGTTCCTCACGGGCAACACGATGCTCGGCGTCTCGTGGTGGGACTGGCTCGCCGGCCCCTCGGTGGCGATGTCGGCGTTCATCCTCATGGCCGTCTTCACCACCTCGGGCACCTTCATGCTGCTGTTCATCGCGGGTCTGCAGAACATCGGCGCCGACGTGCAGGAGGCCGCGATGATGGACGGCGCGAACGGCTGGCAGCGTTTCTGGCGGGTGACCCTCCCCCAGCTCAAGCCCGTGCTGTTCACCGTGCTGACCCTCGGCCTCATCGGCACCTGGCAGGTGTTCGACCAGATCTACACCGGCACCCAGGGCGGTCCTGGGAAGACGACCCTGACCCCCGCCTACCTCAGCTACTCCTCCGCCTTCCTCTCGCAGCAGTGGGGACAGGGTGCGGCGATCGCCTTCGTGCTGTTCGTCATCATCGTGGCCCTCACGATCCTGCAGCGCTTCGTGCTGCGCGACCGCCCGGTCTCGCGCCGACGCATCCGGCAGTACGAGATGCCCGGCACGGGCTCGAAGGGAGCGAAGCGATGACCGCCACGGCATCCCCGCAGACGACCGTGCTCGCCGAGCAGCGCGTCGACGGCCCTGTGAAGCCCGCGAAGCACCGCATGTCGGGCAAGACCCTGCGGTGGCAGATCGGCCTGTACGTGCTGCTGCTCGTGCTCGCCCTCGTCTACATCTATCCGTTCCTCGTGCAGGTGGCGACCTCCTTCAAGACGGATGCCGGGGCCGCGGCCGACCCGATCTCGCTGGTGCCGCAGCCCTTCACGTGGGCCGCGTACGAGCGCCTCTTCCTGAACTCCGACTTCCCCGTCTGGTTCGGCAACTCCGTCGTGGTCACCGTCTTCGTCACCGCGGGACGCGTCTTCTTCAACTCCCTCGCCGGATACGCCCTCGCCCGGCTGCAGTTCCGCGGCCGCGGCATCGTGTTCGCCGGACTCGTGGCGGTCATGGCGGTCCCGGCCGTCGTCCTGCTGATCCCGAAGTTCCTCGTCATCAACCAGCTGGGCATGTACGACTCGTACGCGGGCATGATCCTGCCCCTACTCGTGGATGCCGCGGGCGTGTTCATCATGAAGAACTTCTTCGAGTCGATCCCCCCGTCCGTCGAGGAGCAGGCCCGCATCGACGGCGCCGGCACGTTCCGCGTGTTCTGGTCGGTCGTGCTGCCGATGGCGCGTCCCGCCCTCATCACGATCGTGATCCTGTCGTTCCAGGGATCGTGGAACGAGCTCAGCCACTTCGTCATCTCCACCCAGTCGCCCGAGCTGACCACCCTGACCAAGGGCGTGGCGTCCCTGGCCAGCGGACAGCTCAGTCAGGGCAGCCAATTCCCCCTCAAACTCGCGGCCGCGGCCCTGATGACGATCCCGGTCGCCGTGGTCTTCTTCATCTTCCAGCGCCGCATCATGAACGCCAGCGAAGGAGCCGTCAAAGAATGACCACCGCCCCCACCACCTCGCCGAACGGGACGACCACCGAGACCATGCCCCTGCAACCGCTGCTCAACGACGCCCTCATCGTGCTGCGCGCCCCCACCCAGGTGTGGTCCGACGCGACCGGCGCCATCGGCACCGCCGCGGTGCACGGTGTCTACCACGGCGACGTCCGTCACGTCAGCGCCCTGACGGCTTCGTGCGACGAATCGCCGATCGAGTGGATCTCGACGGCTCCCGACGGCGCGTCCCGCGTCGTCTTCGGAGGGCTCGTCCGCGGTGTCGACGACACCACCCCCGACCCGAAGGTGCGGCTCATGCGCGACCGCCGGGTCGGCGACGGCGTCGTCAGCGAGACGTGGACGCTCCGCTCCCGCGTCGACCGGCCGATCCGCGCCACCCTCCGGCTGCGCCTGACGACGGAGTTCGCCCAGCTGCACGAGGTGAAATCGGGCCACGCCCACCCTCGCGCGACCGAGACCGTCGTCGAGGGTTCCGGTGCCCGGGTCGACGCCGGCGCTCAGGGCCTCGCCCTCCTCGCCCCGGGTGCCGACGTGGCATCCGGTGCCGACGGCCTCGACGCCGCGTGGGAGGTCGACGTGCCCGCGTTCGGCGAGGTCGAGGTGGGCTTCACGCTGACCCTGCGCGACGACACCCTCGTCGTCGACTCGCCCGCCGTCCCGGCCCGCTGGGATGCCGCCGCCGTGGCCTCCGCGTCTCCCGATCCACGCCTGGCCCGGTGGCTGTCGAGGGCCCTCGACGATCTCGACGCCCTGCGCCTCGTGCTCCCCGAGCACCCCGACGACGAGTTCTTCGCGGCCGGTGCGCCCTGGTTCTTCACGCTCTTCGGACGCGATTCGATCTGGGCCGCCCGTCTCGCCCTCCCCCTCGACCGCGAGATCGCGGCATCCACCCTCCGCGTGCTCGCGCGCCTGCAGGGGACGGACGACGACGCCCAGACGGCGCAGGAGCCGGGCAAGATCCTGCACGAGCTGCGGGCGTCGTCGCTCGAGATCCCGGGCGAGGGCATCGTGCTGCCGCCGAAGTACTACGGCAGCGTCGACTCGACCCCGCTGTGGATCTGCCTGCTCGCCGACGCGTGGCGCGCGGGCATGCCCGACGCCGAGGTGCGCGAGCTCCTGCCCACGCTGCGCGGCGCGCTGGGCTGGATCCGCGAGAGCGGGGACAGCGACGGCGACGGATTCCTCGACTACATCGACCGCCTCGGCACGGGACTGTCGAACCAGGGCTGGAAGGACTCCGGCGACTCGATCCAATGGCGCGACGGTCGTCTGGCCGAGGGACCCATCGCCCTGTGCGAGGTGCAGGCCTATGCCTACGAGGCCGCCCTCGCCGGTGCCGACCTGCTCGAGGCCCTCGGCGAGACGGCGGATGCCGCCGACGTCGCGTTCTGGCGTGCCTGGGCCCGCGACCTCAAGGAGCGCTTCGCCGAGACGTACTGGGTGCAGACGCCGGAGGGCCGTTACCCCGCCGTCGCGCTCGACAACGCCAAGCGTCCCGTCGACACGCTGACCAGCAACATCGGGCACCTCATCGGCACCGGCATCCTCTCCCCCGACGAGGAGCGGCACATCGCGTCGCTTCTGCTCGGCGAGAGCATGTCGAGCGGGTACGGGATCCGCACGATGTCGACGGGTGCCGCCGGCTACTGGCCCCTGTCGTACCACGGAGGCAGCGTCTGGGTGCACGACACGGCCATCGCCGCCCACGGCATGCTGCGCGCGGGCCTGACCGCCGAGGCCCGCACCGTCGTCGAGGGACTCCTGGATGCCGCCGAGGGCTTCGCCTACCGCGTGCCCGAGCTGCACAGCGGCGATCCGCGCACGCACTCCTCCGTGCCCACGCCGTATCCCGCGGCGTGCCGCCCGCAGGCGTGGTCGGCCGCGGCCGCCGTCGTGTGCCTCACCGCCCTCACGCCCTCCCCCCAGGCGTGAGCCCGCCGGGCGGCGGCGTTCCCGAGCGTCGCCGCCCGGCCCTTCTCCCTCCCGCGCGACGGTTTCCGCACGGTTCGGGGCGCATCCCCCTGTTCGGGGCGTGAATCGCCCGCCCCGACGGCCCGATCGCGCCCCGAACCCGGGCGAGAAGCCGACGCGCGCGCGTTCAGGCGACCCGCGTCACCGTCCCGCCCGTCAGCGACACGAGCTCGTCGAAGGTCAACGGGAACACCGTGTGCGGGGTCCCGCCCGCGGCCCAGATCTCGGGGAAGGCCGCGAGGTCTTCATCGACCACGGTGGTCAGCGGAGCGGGGTGTCCGGTCGGCGCGACTCCCCCGATCGGCTGGCCGGTCGCGGCGAGCACCTGTTCCGGCGTGGCCCGCCGGATGGCCCCGCGCCCGAGCCGGTCGGCCAGCGCCGCCGTGTCGACGCGGTGCGCCCCGCTGGTCATCACCAGCAGCGGCTCGTCGTCGCTCCAGAACACCAGGCTGTTGGCGATCGCGCCGACCTCGATGCCGAGGGCCGCGGCGGCCAGGGCCGCCGTCGACGCGGCATCGGGGAGCACGATGATCTTCCCCGGGATGCCGGCCGCCTCCAGCGACGAGGCGACGAGACGGCTCCGGGCGGGCAGGTCGTCGGTCATGCCCGACAGCCTAGGGGCGCCGCTCACGCGATCCACCGCCGGATGACACGATCCGCTCGAGATCGCAGGTCCGTCGCGCCGAAACGAGCCGTCTCGTCCCGAACGCGCGATCTCGGCATTTCACCCGCTCCCCGCGGCCCGGCGCACTCGCGCCGAGGCGTGCCGGGCGTCAGAATGGATCCTGGATGCCGCAACGCCGCGGCATCCGGAACGTGCCGCCCACAAGGCGACCGACGACAAGGAACGCGATGACCAACGCCCTGCCCCTGCCCGATTTCACCCACGAGCGCGTGGAGGTGATGACCGGGCGCCGCAGCGGCCTGTTCATCGCCGTCGCCCTGCACTCCTCGGTCCTCGGCTCCGCCCTCGGCGGAGCGCGACTGTGGACCTACCCCTCGTGGACCGACGCCCTGGGCGACGCCCTGCGGCTGTCCGCCGCGATGACGCTGAAGAACGCCGCCGCCGGACTCGACGCGGGTGGAGGCAAGAGCGTGATCGGCCTGCCCGAGGGCACCGTCCTCGACGCCGACCGCCGTCGCGCCGCCTTCCTCGACCTGGGCGACGCCGTCGAGAGCCTCGGCGGTCTGTACCGCACGGCAGAGGACGTGGGCTCCACCACCGACGACATGCTCGTGGTGAGCGAGCGCACGGCGCACGTCGTGGGCCTCCCCGACACCGTCGGCGGGTCGGGCGAGCCCGCCGGCCCGACGAGCCTCGGCGTCTACGCCTCCCTCGTCGCCACTCTCGAACGTGCTGTCGGCACGAGCGACGTCTCGGGGCGCCGCGTCACGATCGCCGGCCTGGGCCAGGTCGGCAGTCGGCTCGCCGAGCGCTTGGCGAGCGAGGGTGCGACGCTGACCGTCACCGACGTCAACCCGGCCAAGCGCGCGCTGGCCGCCGAGCTGGGCGCCGCGTGGGTCGAGCCGAGCGAGGCGCACCTCGTCCCGGCCGATGTCTTCGTCCCCGCCGGCATCGGCGGCGTGCTCACCGATGCGGTCATCGACGCGCTCGACGCACGCGCCGTCTGCGGTCCCGCCAACAACCCGCTCGCGGAGCGATCGGGCGCCGAGCGCCTCGCCCGTCGCGGCATCCTCTACGCCCCCGACTTCGTCGTCAACGCCGGCGGCGTGATCTACCTCGACCTCGTGGCCAAGCAGCGCGGCACGCTCGAGCAGATCATGGGGCGCGTAGCCGACATCGGCGACACCGTACGCCGTGTCTTCGACGAGGCCGAGTCGCGCGGGGTCACCCCGCTGGCCGCCGCCGAGGGCCTCGCCGCCGAGCGCCTCGCGGTCGGAGCGGGCGACGGCGCCCTCGTCTGACACGCCCGGGACGAAGAGAGCCGGATGCCGTTTCCCACGGCATCCGGCTCTTTTCTCCGTGTTCAGTGCGCGGCATCGTAAGCCGCGAGGACGGCCGCGGAAATACGTCCGCGCGCATTGATGGAATAACCGTTCTTCTCCGCCCAGGTGCGGACGTCGACGAGATCGCGCGTGGGCGCGGGGCGACGCCGCGAGTCTTTTCGGACGGACGGCGAGGAAAAGCCGACGGGGCGCCCGGCGGAGATGAAGGGCTCGAACGCCTCGCGCATCTTCTCGACATTCTCACTCGAGAGGTCGATCTCGTAGGAGCGCCCTTCGAGCGAGAAATGAACGGTTTCCCCGTCGTCGATGACCGAACCGTCGAGATCGTCGATCACCTGCGTGATGTGCTTTTTCGCCATGCGCCGATCGTAAGACGGGTATTTCCGGCGCCCGGGGGCGCGCTATTAGGAATTCACCCGCATCTCCGTCAGCTTTCACCGTCGTCCGGAACGGGCGCCCGGCTCTCGACCGCGACGATCCGGTGATCCTCGTCGTGCGTGAGTTCGGTCCGAAGGAATTGCTCGTCGTCCGGCAGCCGGAGCACGAAACGCGAATACGCCGTCATACGCAGACCGCCCTCGCGCACGCGCAGGTCGAGAACGTGGCCGCCCACGGTGCGGTCGTCGGCGAGGAAATGCAGATGGAGCCCGGCGACCGTGATGCCCTGATAGATGCGGGGCATCCAGAAACCCACGAGAGAGCCCGCGCAGTCGGACGACACCGTCTCGATCTGCTCTGCGGCGACCTCCGCGAGCGGGCGGAGGGGCGGCTCCTGGCGCCGTGTGACGCGCGTGCGGATCCGCGCCATCACGCCGTCCAGACGCACCGCGTGGAAGAGGTTGCGACTGGCCAACCGCGCCTCGACGTGCTCCTCGAGGGCCGCGAAGTCGGCGTCGCGCACCACCGTCTCGGCCGTGTCGCCCATCGCGCACACGTCGACGAAGGGCAGCAGCTCGCCCGGGTCCATCGGTCGCGGCGGGGCGTCCGGTGTGCACTCGAACGGAGTGCCGTCGAGGACGACGACCTCGCCGCCGAGGCCCTCGCAGCAGCCGACACCGGTATCGCCCAGTTCCGAGACGGCCGATACGGGAATCCCCGCGGAATACACGCCGCCCAGCAGCGCGTCGAGCACGGCGAATTGCGTCACCGCGCTCGACGCGACATCAGCGGTCGGCGGACCGACCGGTGAATGCGAGGCGATCTCAGGAATTCGCGTCGGCGTAGGCGTCGAGGATCGACGCGGGAACACGACCGCGGTCGCTCACCGTGTGGCCGTTCGCCCGCGCCCATTCGCGGACGGCTCCGAGATCGACATCGCTCGAGCGACGGGGAGCGCGCGATCGACGCGAGGTGGACGCACCGCGGGAAACCGAACGAGCGGCATCCACGAAAGGCGCGATCGCCGAATAGAACTTGTCCGCGTTGCGGTCGGAAAGGTCGATCTCATAAGCGCGGCCTTCGACCGAAAAAGTGATCTGCTTTCCCTGTCCGTCTTCGAGGACAGTTCCATCGAGATCGTCGACGAGGTGCGTGATGTGCTTCATAGCCATAATACGAAAAACCTTACACCGACATTCGATGAATTACTTGCATGACTATCCGCGTGATAGTGGGTGCGCCGGAGGAACGCCTCACCGATAGGCGCGGGCGCTGCGAGGGACTATTCTCCGGGGGTGGTGTTCGCTCCTGGGACATCACCCGAGACAGAGGAAGCGTCGCGTGAGCCTTTTCCGTACCAAGTCGGTGGAGCAGTCCATCGCCGACACCGATGAGCCGGAGTTCCGCCTCAAGAAGTCGTTGAGCGCGGTCGATCTGACCGTCTTCGGCGTGGGCGTCGTGATCGGCGCCGGCATCTTCACCCTCACCGGCCGCGCCGCGCACGACGTGGCGGGACCGGCCGTGGTGATCAGCTTCATCATCGCCGCGATCGCCTGCGGCCTCGCGGCCATGTGCTACGCCGAGTTCGCCTCGACCGTGCCGGTGTCGGGGTCGGCGTACACGTTCTCGTACGCCTCGCTCGGCGAGCTGTTCGCATGGATCATCGGGTGGGACCTGATCCTGGAGATGTTCCTCGGCGCGAGCGTCGTCGCCCAGGGGTGGAGCGCCTACCTCGGCACCTTCCTCCAGCAGATCGGCATCATCCTGCCCCCGGAGATCTCTTACGGCGGCGTGGTCGACCTGCCGGCGATCCTGCTCGTTCTCGTGCTCGGCGGCCTGATGACCCTGGGCATCAAGGAGTCGCTGCGCGTCAACCTCGTGCTCGTCGCCGTGAAGCTGTTCATCGTGCTGTTCGTCATCATCGCCGGCATCATGTTCATCAACCCCGCCAACTACAGCCCCTTCGTGCCCGAGTCGGTGCCCACCGAGTCGGCGTCCGGTCTGACGCAACCGCTGCTGCAGTTCCTCTCGGGTCTCGAGCCGGCGACCTTCGGTGTCGGCGGCATCCTCGCGGGAGCCGCACTGGTCTTCTTCGCCTACATCGGCTTCGACGTCGTGGCGACCACCGCGGAGGAGACGAAGCGTCCCCAGCGCGACCTGCCGATCGGCATCATCGCGTCTCTGGTCATCTGCACGATCCTCTACTGCGCCGTCGCGGTCGTGGTCACGGGCATGGTGCCCTACTCCGACCTCAACCCGTCGGCGGCCCTCGCCAACGCGTTCGCGTTCCACGGACAGACGTGGATGGCCACCGTCATCGCGGCCGGCGCCGTGGCGGGTCTGACCACCGTCGTGCTGACGCTGCTGATCGGGGCGACGCGCATCATCTTCGCGATGTCGCGCGATCGGCTGCTCCCCGGCGGCCTCGCCAAGGTGCACCCGCGCTTCCGCACGCCGTGGGTGATCTCGATCATCGTCACGGTGATCGTCGCCGTCGTCGCCGGTCTCACGCCCATCGGGGTGCTTGAGGAGATGGTCAACATCGGCACGCTCTCGGCCTTCGTGCTCGTCTCCGTCGGCGTGATCGTGCTGCGGCGCAAGCGCCCCGACCTCGAGCGCGGCTTCCGCGTGCCGTTCAGCCCGGTGCTGCCGATCCTGTCGGCGCTCATCTGCACGTACCTGATGCTCAACCTCTCGGTCGAGACCTGGTTGCGCTTCCTCATCTGGCTCGCCCTCGGATTCGCGATCTACTTCGCCTACTCCCGCAGCCACGCGCGCCTGGCCACCGGCGCACCCCTCGATCCCTCGAAGCCGCACGTCGTGGCACCGCCCGAGGACTGAGCCCCGCCCACCGGATGCCGCGGCCCCACCCGTCTCGAACGGCCGGGGTCGCGGCATCCGTCGTCTGCCGGACCGGCACCGGGGCTCGGACCCGCCCAGGTCATCCTCGAGGATGATTTCTCGCGCGCGAGTGTCGAAGTGGCCGTGGCCGCCGCGAGAGCCCCCCTAGGGTGGGGATGTTCGATGACGACGATTTCCGTTCCGGGGGGTTTCATGGGGATCGCACGCACGTGGGTCTTTCCGATTCTGCGTATCCTTCTCGTCGCCCTCGTGGCGGCGGCACTCATCAAGCTGGCGTTCTTCCCCGATCGCCCTGCCGACGCGTCTCCCGCGGTCCCAACCGGGACGATCGTGGAGCCGACAACGGTGGCGGCGTCGGGGACGATCACCAACGACGTGGTCGTCTCTGCCACCGTGGCGGCCGATCCCGCCGTGCCGATGAAGGCGACCGCCGCCGGCACGGTGAACAAGATCTTCATCGCCCAGGGGGCGAGCGTGAACCAGGGCGACGTCGTCTTCGACGTCAAGGTCCCCATCGAGCGCGATCCCGCCGACAGCGTGGATGCCGAGGGCAAGCCCAAGCCGGCCATCTTCCGCTACGAGGACGTGACGGCGCCGGCGGCCGGCATCCTGAGCTCGCTCTCGGTGATCTCGGGACAGGACATCACGATCGGGATGACGGCGGGCGCGGTGGCCCCGCCGACGTTCTCGGTCAGCGGCACCCTCGAGCCCGCCCAGCAGTACCGTCTGCTGGATCGTCCGACCGAGGCGACGGTGACGATCACCGGCGGCCCCGCGGCTTTCGCGTGCGGCAATCTGCGCATCACCACTCCCCTGGCCGGCAGCACCGGGGGCGGGTCGACCGACGACACGGCGACCCCGGGCGGAACGAGCACCGGCGGCGGTGGCGGTGGCGGGTCGTCGACGACCGCCACGTGCACCGTCCCGGGTGATGTCACGGTGTTCTCCGGACTCGCGGCCGAGATGACCATCGCCGGCGGGCGCGCCGAGAACGTCCTCGTCGTGCCGACCACCGCGGTGCGCGGGGCCGCGCAGAGCGGCACCGTGTGGGTGATGAGCGCCGACGGCGCGACCGAGGAGCGGCCGGTCAATCTCGGCCTGACCGACGGCACGCAGGTGCAGATCACGCAGGGCCTCGCGGAGGGCGATGAGATCCTCGAGTTCGCCCCGGGCGCCATGGCTCCGGCGAACGACGGGTGCACGACCTATCCCGACGGATCGATGTACTGCGAAGCGGCCCTCGGCGGATGAGTCTGCTCTCGCTGCGCGAGGTCACCCGCACGGTGATCCCGCAGGACCAGCCCGCCCTGACCATCCTCAACGGGATCGATCTGGAGATCGAGCCGGGCGACCACGTGTCGATCGTGGGGCGTTCGGGCTCGGGGAAATCGACCCTGCTCAACATGCTCGGACTGCTCGACCTGCCCACCAGCGGCGAGATCCTCTTCGACGACCGGCCGGTGAGGTCGTACTCGTCGGCGCAGCGCGATCGCCTCCGTGGAGCGGCGATCGGCTTCGTCTTCCAGCAGTTCAACCTGCTGCCGGGGCGCACCGCGCTGGAGAACGTCACCATGCCGCTGCTCTACGCATCGGGGCGGACGTTCTGGCGGCGGAAGAAGATCGCCGCCGACATGCTCGCCCTCGTCGGGCTCGAGCACCGACTGAACAGCATGCCCGACCGCCTGTCGGGCGGCGAGCAGCAGCGCGTGGCGATCGCGCGCTCCCTCGTGCGCGGACCACGGTTGATCCTCGCCGACGAACCCACGGGCGCCCTCGACCTCGACACCGGGCAGAGCGTCATGGAGCTCATCGACGAGGTCGCCGAGCGCACGGGAGCGGCGCAGGTGATCATCACGCACGACCCCACGATCGCTCGGCGCGCGCGTCGGCACTTCCGCCTCGACCGGGGTGTGCTCACGCCCGTCGACGACCCCTCGCTCGAGCCCCTGACGCGGCGCGACCGGCGCGAGATGGCGCCGTCGTCGGCGGAGTCGGCATCCATCGACGACGGCGGCCTCGCCTCGCTCGGCCTGGCCGGCACGGCGACGGCGGTGGGAACGGCGGTGGCGGGGCGCGACGACGAACGCGACGGTGCGTCCTCCGACGACGAGGCCGCGACCGACGGCGACGGAGGAGAGTCCTGATGCGGGCCCTCAGCGCGGTGGTGGGCGCTCTGCTCGAGGCATGGCAGGAGGTGCGTGTGCACCGCACGCGCGTGCTGCTCTCGCTCGTGGGCGTCGCCGTCGCCGTCTGCTCGCTCACCACGGTCGTCGCTCTCGGCGCGATCGTGCAGCAGGCCAATCAAGAGCTCAGCGAGCGGCAGTCGGGCCGTCCGGCGAGTCTGTCGGTCTCGGCCTATCGCACCGACGGCGGCACCCTCGCGGCATCCGAGATCGATGCGGCCTGGAACGAGGTCGTCGACCGCTACGGCATCGCCTACGCCAGCCGCGCGCTGCCGCTCATGCAGGCCGTGCCCTTCCCCGACGGCATCGTGCAGGTCGCGACCCAGGCCGTCGACCAGCCCTACGGCGAGATGCACCGCGTGCAGATGAGCGAGGGCGAGTGGTTCACCGACCTCGACGCCCAGCAGCTGGCGCCGCGCATCATCGTCAGCGAGATCTTCTGGGACCGCTTGGGCCGGCCCCCGCTCGAGAGCCATCCGGTCGTCGCTCTCGGCGGGCAGGGCGTGCCGAACGCCGCGTCGGGGATCCCCTCCGGCGGGGTGCGCGCCGTCATCGTCGGCGTCACCCCGGTGGCGACCTGGGAGACCGAGCCCACGATGTTCATGCTCACCGATCAGCTGCAGGCCATGCAGAAGGCGGCCGCGAGCGAACGCGGTGAGGCCGCGGCCTCGTCGAACGACCCCTACGGTGGTCCGAGCATGCCCTCGTACGAGATGTGGGTGCCGCCCGAGATCGCCGATCAGCTCACCGACGTCGTCAAGCGCGACCTGCGCGCGGCCCTCGGCACCGGCGTCGAGGTGACCGCCGATCGGCGCGACTGGGCCACGTACGGTGAAGACCCCTTCCTCGTCACCAAGATGGTCGTCATCGGCATCGCAGTGCTCGTGCTGCTGCTCGGCGCCCTCGGGCTGGTCAACATCGCGCTCGTGACGGTCAAGCAGCGCGTTCGCGAGATCGGCATCCGGCGCAGCTTCGGAGCGACGGCGAGCCGCGTCTTCTTCGCCGTCATGCTCGAGAGCGTCGTGGCGACCGTCGTCGCGGGGGCTGCGGGAGTGATCGTGTCGATCCTCGTCGTGCAGTCCCCCGCCGTGCGCGACCTCATCGGACAGGGGATGGTGAGCGACTTCCCCCCGTTCCCCGTGGATGCCGCCGTCACCGGCCTGATCGCCGCGACCGTCGTGGGCGCGATCGCGGGCCTGCTCCCGGCCCTCGTGGCCGTGCGCGTGAAGGTGATCGACGCCATCCGATATTGACCACACCCATTCGTCCGAGGGCCTGGGAAAGGCCCGCACCACGCAGATAGGTTCGAGATCGTGACCGACGCCTCCCGCGACACCCCGCCGACCGTTCCCCCGCAGGCCGTCGCTCCTCCGCCCGTCCTTCCGGATGCCGTCGTCCCCCCGGCCGCGACCGACCAGCAGCCCGCGATGCAGCTGAGCGGACTCGTCAAGCGGTTCGGCGAGAAGGTAGCCGTCGCGGGACTGGACCTCACCGTGCCGACGGGGTCGTTCTACGGCCTGGTCGGTCCCAACGGGGCCGGCAAGACCACGACGCTGTCGATGGCCACCGGGCTGCTGCGTCCCGACGCCGGAACGGCCCGCATCCACGGCGTCGACGTCTGGGCGCAGCCCGTCGAGGCCAAGAGGCTCATCGGCAACCTCGCCGACGGCGTGCGGCTGTTCGACCGGCTCACCGGTGAGCAGCTGGTGACCTACACCGGCATGATGTTCGGCCTGTCCCGCGAAGAGGTCGCCTCGCGCACCGCCGACCTGCTGCGCATCATGGACCTCGGCGAGGCCGCCGGAACACCCGTGGTCGATTACTCGGCGGGCATGACCAAGAAGGTCGCCCTGGCCTGCGCCCTCGTGCACGCCCCGCGCCTGCTCGTGCTCGACGAGCCCTTCGAGTCGGTCGACCCGGTCTCGGCGGCGAACATCGAGGACATCCTGCGCGGCTACACGGCCTCGGGCGGCACGGTCATCGTGTCGAGCCACTCGATGGACCTCGTGCAGCGCATGTGCGACCACGTCGCGGTCATCGCGCAGGGCCGGCTCCTGGCATCCGGGACCGTCGACGAGGTGCGCGGTGCGCAGACCCTCCAGGACCGCTTCGTCGAGCTCGTGGGCGGTCGTCACCACTCGGAGGGGCCGCAGTGGTTGCGACAGTCCTGAAGATCCGATTCCGCGTGCTGGGGAACACCCTCGTGCGGAGCCCGATGCAGTTGGTCGGCTTCATCCTCGGCCTGCTCGGGGCGCTGTGGATGCTGCTGCTGGTGGGGGTGGGGCTGTTCTTCGTCGGCACCCTCGATTTCGATGTCGCGCGCGCCGCGGTCACCGCCGCAGGGGCGGTGCTGACCCTCGGATGGGTCATCGGCCCCGTCTTCGCCGCGGGAATCGACACCACCCTGGACCCTGCGAAGCTCGCGCCGTTCCCGATGACGACGCGCCAGATGATGGTCGCGATCACCGCGGGCGGCCTCACCGGCGTGCCCGGCATCGCCACGACCCTCGGGGCGCTCGCGACCTTCCTGGTGTGGGCGCGCGAGCCGGTGGCCGCGATCGCGGCGGTCGTGTGCGTGCCGCTCGGCGTGCTCATCTGCGTCGTCGCGTCGCGCGCCGTCGCCGCGCTGGCCGGAGGGCTGGGCAGCGGGCGTCGCACGCGCGAGATCGTGGGACTCGTCGGCTTCCTCGCGCTGATCTTCGCGAGTCCGCTCCTGATCGGCGTCATGAACGCCCTGCGCGCCGCCACCGACCAGGGAGTGCAGCTGCAGAGCATCGTCGACGCGCTGTCGTGGACGCCGATCGGCGCCGCTTGGGCCGTGCCCGGCGACCTCGCCACCGGGGCGTGGCTCACGGGCGCCCTCCGCCTGCTCATCGCCGTGGCCACCCTGGCGTTGCTGTGGTTCCTGTGGTGGCGGAGCCTGTCGGCATCCGTCGTCGCTCCGCCCTCCCGCTCTGCGGCGAGGAGCCGCAGCGGGTCGCTCGCGTGGTTCGGCGTCATGCCCTCCACTCCCGTGGGCGCGACGTGGGCGCGATCGCTGACGTCATGGACGCGCGACATGCGCTACCTGCGGCAGCTGCTCATCCTGCCGGTCATGCCGATCCTGATGCTCGTGTATTCCGGTGGCCAGACGTCGGGGCCCCTGTTCGCACTGTCGGGGCTGCTGGTGGGCTTCTTCGCGGGCGTCCTGGCGTACACCGACGTCTCGTACGACGGCACGGCGTTCGCGACGGTGCTGCAGACGGGGATCACCGGGCGAGACGACCGCCTCGGACGCATGCTGGGCGCGGCGACCGTCAGCGTCCCGCTCGTGCTGATCATCGACGTCGCCACCGTCGCCATCGCAGGGCGGTGGGATCTCCTGCCGGCGGTCCTCGGTGCCTCGCTCGCGCTCACCCTGGTCGGTCTCGGCGTCAGCGCCGTCAGCTCCGCGCTCTTCGTCGTTCCCACCCCTGCGCCGGGCGACTCGCCCTTCAAGCGGGTGCCGGGCTCGACGTTCTCGATGTTCCTGGCGTTCCTGCTCTGCTGGGGTCTCGCCGCGGTCGTGTCGCTGCCGGCGGTGGTCCCCGCGATCATCTCCACCGTCACGGGATCCGCGACCGCGGGGTGGCTCGCCCTCGGGATTGGCCCCGCGCTGGGCATCGCAGTCTTCGTGATCGGGATCCTCGTCGGGGGTCGCACCTTCGACGCGAGCGCCCCCCGCCTGCTCGCGCAGCTGCGCACGTTCCAGGGGGCCTGAGAGACCTTCCCTCTCCCCCGTCACGGGACTAACGTGAGGGCCGATCCGCTCTCGAAGATGAAGGATGCCACCATGTCGACCTCTCTCGTCGTCTACCTCTCGTTCGCCGGCTCCGCCCGTGAGGCGATGGCCTTCTACCAGTCGGTCTTCGGTGGCGAGCTGACGATCAACACGTTCGCCGACTTCGGCATCCCGGACGCCCCCGCCGACGGGGTGATGCACTCGGAGCTGCGCGCCGAGGGCTTCACCGTGATGGGCGCCGACGGGTTCGACGAGCCCGCCGAGGGGTGGGGCGCCACGCGCGCGCACGCGGCGTTCATGAGCGACGAGTTCGACCGCGTCCGCGGCTTCTACGATCGCTTCGTCGAGCGCGGCGCCGAAGTGAAGCAGCCGCTCGAGAAGCAGGTGTGGGGCGACTTCTACGGCGAGCTCACCGACCCGTGGGGTGTGGCGTGGATGTTCAACGTCGCCGCGCCCGGCGGGTGGGCTGAGGGCACTGCGGCGGAATGACCCCGCCAGGCGGGTCTGCCACGGTGATGCGCGGCCACGGGAGCGGGGCTGCCGACGGGCCGTGACGCCCGCTGGTGCGCTGGGCTCAGCCCGCGAACGCGTCGACGCGGGCGACGAAGCGCGCCGGATCGACGAGGTGCGGGTAGTGCGTCGGAGGCTGCCACACCTCGTGCACGGTGTGCGGAATGATCTGCTGCAGCCACGCCGCGTACTCGGGACCCGCGTCGAGCCCGGTGATGACGAGGTAGGGCACATCGGCGGGCACGCGCGTGAGCCGGTCGACCAGCCCGGCGAGCTCTTCGGGTGAGCCGTCGAGGAGCGGACTCCACATCCCGAGGACCACGTCCTGCTTGGGGGCGCGCAGAGCGTTCACGCGCTCGACTTCGCCGGGGTCGAGCTCCCCCGCCATCTGCGCGAACATGCCGTGGATGAACAGCGGAAACTGCTCTCCGCGCAGCATCCCCTCCGCCTGCTGGATCTGCTGCTGCATCCCGGCCAGGTGCAGCGGCTGATCGACGTTGACCACGGCCCGCGCCGGGAAGAGCGCGCCGTAGGCCGTGGCGACGATGCCGCCCATCGAGTGCCCGACGACGATCGGCGGGCCGTCGGGAACGGCACCCTTCTCCTGCAGCTGCGCGACGGTGTCGTGGATGTCGGTCGCGAGGGTCGGGATGTCGTACGGCTCCGCCGCCTCCGAATCGCCGTGGCCGCGGACGTCGACGCGCACGACGGTGAACGATCCGCTGAGATCGACGGGATCCCAGCTGCGGCGGTCTTCGGTGATCCCGTGCACCAGGACGAGGAGCGGACCGGAACCGGAGACGTCGTGGGCGAGGATCATGGCGCGGCTCCCGTGCTCGGAGGATCGTGGATGAGCCAGAGCCTAGCGGGATGGGCGCCGCGGTGACCCGGGAGAACGAGAGCGGCGCCCCTCCCGAAGGAGAGGCGCCGCTGCGGTTCTGGTGGACCTGAGGGGATTCGAACCCCTGACCTCCTCGATGCGAACGAGGCGCGCTACCAACTGCGCCACAGGCCCGGAAACCTCGTAAACACTATCACGCCACGTGCACGTCACCCGACGCGGGCCGCAGCCCGGGCGCGCCGCGACGTGACGACGAACCGGGCTCACACGGGGATGTACCGGAGGAAGCATGCCGAGTCGAAGGCGCCGCTCGACGGCATCCGTTCGACGGAAGGGAGCGCGGCTCACTCCCCCGATGCGCGACGCGCGAGGAGGCGCTGTACGTGGCTCTCGATCTCGCTGTCGTCGACGTAGCCCATGGCCGCGTACGGCGAAGCGACGGGGGCGACAGCGGCCGGGCGGGCCGTCTCGATCGGCGTGGGTGCCTGCTCGGCGGCGATGTGCCGAGCGGCCTCTTCGCGGGCCGCGGCCCGCAGGGCCTCGCGGGCGAGCTGCTCGTCGACGGTCGCTGCAGCACGGGAGCCGACCGAGGCGACGAGCGGGCGGGGCAGCTCACGGGGCGTCCACGTCGGGCGCGGTTCGGGCACGAGGGCGACGTCCTGTACCTCGGCCACGGAGCGGCGCACCGACACCTCGACGGGGCGCTGCGCGGTGCGGGTCGCCACGACGGAGATCCGACGCAGGATGACGAGGGATGCCACGACCACCGACGCGCCCGCGAGCAGGAGCAGCGGAGCGGCTCCCCCGACGAGCTGCACGGCGCCGAAGCCCGCAGCGATGAGTCCGGCCAGCAGCGCGACGGAGACGACGAGACGGAACCGCCGGCGCACCCGCGAGCGGCGAGCGGCGGGAATCGCGACCGCGGCGGCCTGCTCGGCGCGTGCGCGCTCCACGGCCTCTGCGCGTTCGGCGCGCGTCTTCTCCAGCGCCGCGGCACGCTCGGCCCGGGCCACCTCGACGGCGGCGGCGCGCTCGGCGCGGGCCACCTCGATCGCGGCGGCGCGCTGCTCCTTGACGACGTCGCGGTCACGGGCGCTCTCGAGCTTCGCGACCTCGAGACGGGCCTTCGCCGCCGCCAGCTCGGTCTGCGCTTTCTGCGCCTGCACCTGACGAGCCAGCTTCTGCTGCTGGTGCGCGGTGCGGGCGGTGAGCTCGAGGTGCACCTCGCGCGGCGTCTCCGCCGTCTCCGCGAGCACGCGGAGAGCCTGATTGAGACGCACGGCGTTTCGTTCGGCGGAGGTGAACCGATGCCGGCTCTGCCACGACGGCAGGAGATAGACCAACCACAGCGCGACCGCCACGAAGACGATCACCCCGCCGCTCAGCACCTGGCCACCCATGGGATAAAGGTAGGTCACCGAGAGATCACACCTCGGCATCCCCCCGCGTGTCGTGCCGAGAGTTCGCCGCAACGCAGGTCATATGCGCTGCGACGACCCTCACAGACGGTCGGCCGGAGGGATGCGCGCCGCGTCGGGCGGAACCTGCCCCCGCGCCCAGCGATCGAGCACGCCGTGCGGCACCTCTTCGCGCACCAGGGCGAAGGCGTAGTGGTCGCGCCAGTCTCCGTCGATGTGGATGTAGCGGCGGCGCAGCCCCTCGTAGCGGAAGCCGAGCTTCTCGACCACCCGCAGGCTCGCGTGGTTCTCGGGGCGGATGCAGATCTCGATCCGGTGCAGGTTGAGCTCGGTGAAGCACACGTCGGTGGCCATCGCGACGCTGATCGTCGTGATGTTGCGTCCGGCGAACTCCTCCGCCACCCAATAGCCGATCGTCGCCGACGCGAGCGAGCCGCGCGAGACGCCCCACACGTTCAGCTGCCCGGCGACCTCGTCGTCCCACGCCATCACGAAGGGGACGCCGAGGCCGTCACGGTACTGCTGGAGGAGGCGACGGATGCCGAGCCGCATGTCGAACGACACGGGGCCGTCGGGGCTGGTCGCCTCCCACGGACGCAGCCACGGGCGGTTGTCGATCAGCTGCTGCTGCAGCACACGCGCGTCGCGGTTGCGGATGAGACGGATCGACACCTCGCCGTGCCGCCTCGGGATCGATAGATCCATAGTGCTCCGCCGGGTCAGAGACCCTGCGCGAACTCCTTGAACCACGGACGCAGAGCGGGGCCCAGGTCGTCGCGGTCGGCAGCGAGCTGCACGATGGCCTTGATGTAGTCGACGCGGTCACCCGTGTCGTAACGGCGCCCGCGGAACACGACGCCGTACACGCCGCCGCCATCGCCACCACCGGTCGCGAGCTCCTCGAGCGCGTCGGTCAGCTGGATCTCGCCGCCCTTGCCGGGCTCGGTGCGCTCGAGGATGTCGAACACGTCGGGACCGAGGACGTAGCGGCCGATGATCGCGAGGTTCGAGGGGGCGTCCTCCGCCTTGGGCTTCTCGACGAGCTGCGTGACCTTGACCACGCCGTCGTCTTCGGTCGGCTCGACCGCGGCGACACCGTAGAGGTGGATCTGCGCGGGGTCGACCTCCATGAGGGCGATGATCGTGGCACCGCGCTTGTCGTACTCGGCCATCATCTTCTCGAGCAGCGGGTCGCGCTCGTCGATCAGGTCGTCGCCCAGGAGGACCGCGAAGGGGTGGTCGCCGACGTGGCTGCGCGCGCGCAGCACCGCGTGGCCGAGGCCCTTGGGCTCACCCTGGCGCACCATGTGCACGTCGGCGAGGTCGGAGGAGTGCTCCACCTTGGCGAGCTTGTCGTGGTCGCCCTTCTCGCGGAGCTTCGTCTCGAGCTCCGGCATCGAGTCGAAGTGGTTGGCGATGTTGTTCTTGTTGCGTCCGATGATGATCAGGACGTCCTGGATGCCGGCGGCGGTCGCCTCCTCGACGACGTACTGGATGGCCGGCTTGTCGACCACCGGCAGCATCTCCTTGGGCATGGCCTTGGTGGCAGGAAGGAAGCGAGTACCGAGTCCTGCGGCCGGGATCACGGCCTTGAAGGGCTTATGAGGCATGGGCATACCCTAGCGGGAGCGTGTGTCGTCGGCGTCAACACGCGCGCACGTAGACTTACCCGCATGCCGGATCGCATCGAGCAGGCCAAGCGCGCACTGCGCGCCGATCTGCGCGAACGACGCCAGATCGTGTCGTCCCAGACCCGCGACGCGGCGGAGGCCGGCATCAAGGAGCAGCTCGACGCCCTCGTCGACCGGCTGGGCGCGCGAAGCATTTCGTGCTTCCTGTCGACGCCCACCGAACCGGGCACCCACGCATTCGTGACCGCGGCGGTGGCGCGCGGCATCCGGGTGCTGCTTCCGATCACGCGCGAGGACGGGCTCCTCGACTGGAGCGTCGCCACCCCCGAGACCGAGATCGCCGAGGGACTGTTCGGCCTGCCCGAGCCCGTCGGCGACGTGCTCGGCCCCATCGCCGTCAACGACGTCGACCTGCTCGTCATCCCCGCGGCCGCCGTCGACCGACACGGGATGCGCCTGGGCTGGGGACGCGGCTACTTCGACAAGACCCTGGGCTCGATGGAGAAGTGCCCGCCGGTGTACGCGGTGATCTTCGACTCGGAATTCGTCGACGATGTGCCCCGCGACGTGCACGACCAGCCCGTCACGGGCGTGGTCACGCCCACGCGGACCATCGCGCTCGCCTCTCATCACGCCTGACCACCCGAAGGAAGACCCATGCCCACCTACTCCTACGCCTGCAAGCAGTGCGGCCACCGCTTCGACGCCGTGCAGTCCTTCTCCGACGCCGCGCTCACCGAGTGCCCGGAGTGCGGTGGAGAGGTGCGCAAGCAGTACGGATCGATCGGGGTCACCTTCAACGGTTCGGGGTTCTACCGCACCGATTCCCGCGGGTCGAGCGCGTCGTCGTCCGGTGGCGCGTCGTCCGGTTCTTCGGCATCATCGAAGTCGGAAACGAAGACGTCCGCTCCCTCTTCGGCCTCCTGAGTCCGAGGCGGCGCGGCAGAAGGGGAGCCAGCGCATGATCAAAGGATTCAAGGAGTTCATCCTCCGCGGCAACGTCATCGACCTCGCGGTCGCGGTCGTCATCGGAGCGGCGTTCACCGCCATCGTCAACGCCCTCGTGCAGGGCTTGATCAACCCGCTGATCGGGTTCCTGTTCCAGGTCGGCGACCTGAGCGATCTGAACGTCACCGTCCCGACCCTGTTGGGCGGCACCTCGACGTTCGAATTCGGCGCCATCCTGGTGGCGATCATCAACTTCGTGGCCGTCGCCGCGATCGTGTACTTCGTGTTCGTGTACCCCATGAACCACTGGAAGGCTCGCGCCGCGGCGCGCGCCGGTGTGGCCGAGGCGGCATCGGAGGAGCCGAAGCTGCCCACCGAGCAGGAGCTGCTCGTGCAGATCCGCGACCTCCTGGAGCGTCAGAACAAGCTCTGAGCGAGTCGGAGCCGATGTGACGGCGTCCGCGCGGGACCACGGGTCCGGCCGGACGCCGTCGCCGTCTCCGTCAGTAGTGCGGGGGGACCTCGCGCATCATGCGCTCGTCGTTGGGTCCGGATGCCGTGGGCCGCGTGCCCGTGCCGCGCGCGGGATCGTCGGCGGGGGCCGGCTCGGCCGTCGTTCCCGGGGCCGCCAGCAGCCGCGCGCGGCGGGCACCGCGCACGCGAACGACCGGTTGGCGATCGGCGGGGGCGTCGGAGGCTTCGACGGGCTCAGCCACCGCCGCACGCTCAGCCGCGGTCGCCGCATCGGAGGTCCCTGAGCCTGTCGAAGGGACCGGGACGTCCGCGGCGTCGGAGGCGTCGACGGGCTCAGCCGGTGGCATCCGGATCCTCGGTCATCGCGGACTCAGCCGGGCAGGTCGAGGGACTCGGTCGTGGCGTCGGGCGCGGCGGAGTCGTCGGGCGCGACGCCCAACAGCTCCGCGATGCGCGCGGCGACACCCGCCGGGTCGCTGTAGAGGTCGAACGCGTGCACGCGCACGTAGTGCCAACCGAGGCGCCGCAGGATCTGCGGGCGCAGGCGCAGCGTCTCGCGCAGCGATTCCCCGATGGTCTCGGGATCGCTCTCGGCCACCACCGCCTTGCCCTTGTAGCGGGCGACGAGGGGAAGGAGTCCGCGGTAGTCGACGTCGACCTCGACGCCGAGGCGGCGCAGCTCCCGCGCCAGCGCGCGGGTGAGCGGATCGGCGAGGTCTTCGAGGCGGCTCTCGCGGCCGCGGGCGGCGACGTTGCCGAGGATGCCCATGAGGGTCGCGGCGCCGTGCTCGAGGCGGCCGTCGTCGAACGCCGAGGGGCGGATCGACGACACGATCACCATGGAGCGGCGCGCGCGGGTCATGCCGACCGTGAGCAGGCGCTCCCCGTCGGGCGTGGACAGGTCGCCGAAGTCGCTGAGCACGCGCCCGTGACGGGTCAGACCGAAGCCGAGCGAGAACACCACGCGGTCGCGGCTCTCGGCCACGGACTCCTCGAGGGTGAGCACGGCGAAGGGCTCGGCGGCATCCCTCGACACGAACTCCGCGACGTCGGAGCGGCCGGCCAGCGCCGCCACGACCGAGGCGCGCACGCGCTCGGCGTGCTTGCGGCTCGCCGTGACGACCATGAGCGACTCCGACGCGCGGTTCACGGCGTGCTCGACCACGAGGGTCACCACGCGGGCGACCTCGGCGTCGGGGCTCTCGACGGCACCGCTGACGGGATCGGGGGCTCCGACTCCGCCCTCGACGTAGTCGACGCTCAGGCTGCCGCGGCCCAGGTACGAACCGGCCCAGGGCAGCGAGACGATCTCTCCGCCGTAGAACGCGTCGTTGACCAGCTGCGAGAGGTCCTCTCCCCCGGCGCGGTAGCTGCGGGTGAGCGTCTCGACCGGCAGCAGCTCCGCGATGCGCTCGAAGACCGAGGTCTCATCGAACGGCACCTCGTCGGCGTCGTCGGGCGCGGCGGCGATGGCGGCGCTCACGCGGAAGGGCGTCGGCTTCTGCACGACCGGATCGCCGAACAGCACGACCTGCCGCGCGCGGCGCAGCGCCGGCGTCGCCTCGGCGAGGCACAGGGCCGCGGCATCCGCGATGATCACGACGTCGAACGCCAGATCGTGCGGCACATCGGGCACCTCGTAGGGCGACGCCAGCCACACGGGCGCGAGGGTGCGCAGCAGGGTGGGGGCGGCATCCGAGATCTCCTGCGCCGTGTGCAGCCCGTCTTTCAGCGAACGCTTGAGCGCGGCAGCCTCGTCGGGGTGGTCTACGATGCCGATGCGCCACTGCGTCGCGAGTTGCGCGGCCAGCAGGGGTCCCGCGGCGGCCGCGTGCGCCTCGTCGACGAGCCGGAAGTCGCGCTCGAGACGGTCGACGACGCTCGTGTTGGCGCCCAGCAGCGCCCGGTCGGTGCGCAGCAGATGCTCGAGGGCCGACTGCCACCACGCGAACTCGAGCTCGGCACCCACGCGCTCCTCGGGAACGTGACGCACCGACAGCTCGACGAGGAGCTGCTCCAGGCCCAGGCGCGCGAGCTCGGAACGCAGCTGCGCACGCTCGACGAGGTTGTCGAAGAAGGTCGACTCGGCGGCGAGCCCGGCGAGGGTGCGGATCAGACGCTGCACGGGCAGGGTCGCCAGGCGGTCGGAGCCCTGACGGCCGAGGACCTGGTCGAGCTCGCCGAGCAACGCATCGGTGCGCTGCCACGCGACGTGCACGTCGGCCAGACCCAGCGGCACCTCGGGGGTGACGCCGGCCTCGACCACGCGCTGCCACTCGGTGCGCTGTTGCTGGATGCGCACGAGCGCCTCGTACATGTCGGGCACGTGCACGCCCGGGCGCACGTATTCCTTGGAGAGGCGCTTGAGTCGGCGGCGGTTCGGACCGCTCATCGCCGAGGCATCGCGACGCGGCGAGTGCGCGTCGATCAGCTCGCCGAGGGGGCGCTCGAACACGCTGGGGCTGAAGCGGTCGAGCGACTCGCGGATGCCCTGCAGGAGCTTGAGGTATGCGCCGAGCTCGGACACCGTCTGGAACGGACGCATACGCGTCTGCGCGATGAGCTCGTAACCGCGCTCGAGCAGGCGCGGCACCTCGGTGGCGTGCAGCTTGCCCGCCAGATCGTGGGCGGCCCGCGCGTCTTCGGTGCGGGTGAAGCTGACTCCGTACCACGGCGAATCATCGGGGCCGAAGCGGAACTCGCCCAAGCGCGCGGCCATCGCGAGCGCGCGGGTCGCCGCATCGCGACGACCGGCGAGACGCTCGAGCGTCGCGAGATCGAACCGCGCCTCGGTGGACGGGGCGGGAGACGTGGATGCCAGCGACGTCAGCGCGCGCAGCACATCGAGCGCCGAGACCCCCAGCGCCAGATGCGGCTCGGTCACGGCCGAGCGGTAGTCGCGCAGCACCGTGCGCAGGCGCACGAGGGCGTCGTCGATCTCGGCGACCTTGGGCTGCTCGGCCTTCTCGTTGCGGCCGATCGCGCGGATGAGGTCGCGGCGTACGTGGTGCGGGGAGACGGCGAGTCCGGTGAGACCGACGCCGGCGAGGCGGTGCCGGATGCCGTCGAGCGTCGAGCGGCGGGCGCTGACGACGAGCACGCGCTTGTTGTCGTGCACGAGCTGACCGATCGCGTTGATCACCGTCTGCGTGCCGCCGGTGCCCGGCAGCGTGTGCACGGCGAGGGAGTGACCGGCCGCGATGCGCGAGAGCACGCGCTCCTGCTCGGCGTCGGCGTCGAGCAGCAGCGTGTCGGCGGCGGGCGCGCGCTCGTCGGGGCTCACGACGGCGGGGTCGGCACGGCGCACGCTGACCCGGGCGCGATCGTCGGGGTGCCCGGCGAGGGCGTTCAGCAGGGGGTCGTCGAGGTCGTGCGTGTCGCGCGCCATGCCGGAGCCCACGTCGGCGAACGACGAGATGATCAGGCGCGGGTGCACCACGAAGGTCGGCACGTGCGAGGTCAGGCGACGGATGTGGTCGATGACGGGCTGCGGCTTGAAGACGCCCTGGTCGTAGGCGAGACCCGCGAGCGCCGCGCTGTCGATCTGGATGCCGAGATGCGTGCGGAACGCGCGCGCGAGCTCGGGGTTCATCACGAAGGCGCCGTGCAGCTTGAGCTCGAAGTCGCCGTGGTGACGGCGGATCGCGAGCGGGCGCAGCAGCACGGGCGCCGACCACTCCACTCCCCCGATCTTCCACGCCGAGAGACCGACGGCCAGGTGCACGGGCTCGAGTCCGCGCGCGGTGCGCAACTCGACGTTCTTGGCGGTGATGCGGTCGGCCGCCATGCGGGCCGTGCGCAGGGCGACCTCGTCGCGGAAGAGGTTGGACAGCATCGTCGCGCGACCGGTGATGAACTGCGGGAGCGAGCCGGGGTGGGCCTTGGTGATGTCGATGCCCGCGTCGAGCGCGTCGTCGAACCGCAGCAGCGTCGAACGCCCGCCCAGGGCTGCCGCCTCGGCGCGGATGCGATCGCGTTCGGGGTCGGCGACGTGGCGGACCACGATGCCGGGCTCCGACAATCGCAGCTCGCCCGGATCGACGGACGACATCGAATCGTCTCCGTCGGCACCGATCACGGTACCGTCCTCAGCTCGCCACACACCTGTCAGACTAAGCCGGGCGATCGGGGAACCCCTGTAGCGGCGGCGAGTTTCGCGACAATCGGCGACACGCCGCGCCACCGGCGCTTCCTCCCCAGGCGGCGGATCGGCGGCATCCTCCCCACTTCCGCGGGATCACCCCGCGGGGCTCGGCGACGGTGAAGAAGATGAAGAGATGAACACAGTCACGAGCACCGAATACGACAGCCCCGTCGGGCCGATCCTGCTGACGTTCATCGACGACGCCCTGGTGCGCCTCGACGTCGCCCACGACGGCATCGACCTCGCCCGCGCGGAGATCTCGCAGCGCCTGGGCGTCGTGCCCGAGCCCGACCCATCCGTCGGCGCGGACCTCGTCGCGCAGCTCGACGCGTACTTCGCCGGCGAACGGCGCGCGTTCGACGTCGCTCTCGACTGGCGCCTCGTTCGCGGATTCACGCGCGCAGCGCTCGAGGCGACCTGCGCGATCCCCTACGGCGAGGTCGCCTCGTACGGGGAGGTGGCGCTGATGGCCGACGCCCCGCGCGCCGCTCGGGCGGTGGGCACGGCGTGCGCCTCGAGCCCGTTCTCGATCGTCGTCCCCGTGCACCGGGTCGTGCGCGCCGACGGGTCCATCGGCGAGTACGGCGGCCACCCCGAGGTGAAGGAGCACCTGCTCGACCTCGAGAGCAGGGTGGTGCTCGGCGAGAGGCTCCGCGCCGCGGGGTGAAGCCGGACGCCTCGGGGCGATGATCGGCGAGCGCGCGGAGGGCGGCACGAGGGCTCGGCACGACGACGCCCGGCCCCGCCGGAGCGGGACCGGGCGCGGTCGCGTCAGTGGTTCGACGCCTTCTCGGCGCCGTAACCGGTGAGGGATCGCACGTCCATCTCGGCCGCCTTGCGGCGGTCCTCGGCCGTGCGCGAGGTGACCGAGCCCAGCCAGCCCAGGAAGAACCCGAGCGGGATCGACACGATGCCGGGGTTGTTCAGCGGCCAGACGGCCACCCCGGTGTCGGCGAACACGCTCGTGGGCGTGCCCCAGAACACCGGCGAGAGGAAGATGAGCACGAGCGCCGAGCCGAGGCCGCCGTACATGCTCCACACCGCGCCGCGGGTGGTGAACTTGCGCCAGAACAGCGAGAACAGGATCGTCGGCAGGTTGGCCGAGGCCGCGACCGCGAAGGCGAGGGCGACGAGGAAGGCCACGTTCTGTCCCTGGACGCCGATGCCGCCGAGGATCGCGAGGACGCCGATGACGATCACGGTCCGCCGGGCGACCTTGACCTCGCCGTCGGGCGGGACGTCGCCCTTCTTCACGACGTTCGCGTAGATGTCATGCGCGAACGAGGCCGCCGCGGTGATCGTGAGTCCCGCCACGACCGCGAGGATCGTCGCGAACGCCACCGCCGAGATGAAGCCGAGCAGCAGAGGACCGCCGAGGGCGAACGCGAGGAGGGGCGCTGCGGCGTTGACCCCACCCGGAGCCGCGAGGATCGTGTCCGCCCCGACGAGGGCGCCGGCACCGTATCCGAGCACGAGCGTGAGGATGTAGAACAGCCCGATCAACCAGATGGCCCAGACCACCGAGCGTCGCGCCTCCTTCGCCGTGGGCACCGTGTAGAAGCGCATCAGCACGTGCGGCAGACCCGCGGTGCCCAGCACGAGGGCGAGGGCGAGCGAGATGAAGTCCCACGGGTTCTTGCCGTACTGCAGCCCCGGCGCGAGGACCGCATCGCCCTTGGGCGAGGCCGCCACCGCGCTCTCGAGGAGCGTGTTGAGACTGAAGCCGTTGATCGCGAGCACCCAGACCGTCATCACCACCGCGCCGCCGATGAGCAGGAAGGCCTTCACGATCTGCACCCAGGTCGTGCCCTTCATTCCGCCGATCAGCACGTAGACGATCATCAGGATGCCGACCACCGCGACCACGATCGACTGACCGACGCGCTCGGTGATGCCCAACAGCAGCGAGACCAGTCCCCCGGCACCCGCCATCTGCGCGAGCAGGTAGAAGAAGCACACGGCGAGGGTCGTGATGGCGGCGGCCATGCGGACCGGACGCTCCTTCAGGCGGAACGACAGCACGTCGGCCATCGTGAACTTGCCGGTGTTGCGCATCAGCTCGGCGACCAGCAGCAGGGCCACGAGCCACGCCACCAGGAAGCCGATCGAATACAGGAACCCGTCATAACCGTTGATCGCGATGGCACCGACGATGCCGAGGAACGACGCCGCCGAGAGGTAGTCGCCGGCGATCGCGAACCCGTTCTGCGGCCCGGTGAACGAGCGACCGGCGGCGTAGTAGTCGGCGGCGGTCTTGCTGTTACGACTGGCCCGGATGACGATGAACAACGTCACGGCGACGAACGCGCCGAAGATCGAGATGTTCAGCACCGGGTTGTTCTCGACCGTCTGGACGGCCGCGTCGAGGGTGGCGAGCACGTCGTTCATGCGCGACCCCCGTCAGCCTGCTCGAGCTCGTGGCGCAACTGCTCGGCTCCGGGGTCGAGTCGCCGATTGGCGTAGGCGACGTAGCCCATGGTGATCGCGAACGTGGTGACGAACTGCCCGAGTCCGAGCAGCAGCCCGACGGTGATCGCTCCCGACACCGGCTGGGCCATGAAATCCGGGGCGAACGACGACAACAGCACGTAAGCGAAGTACCAGACGAGGAACGCCACCGCGAGCGGGAAGACGAAGCTGCGCTGGCGCCGCTTCAGCTCCTGGAACGGGGCGGACTCCTCGACCGCGATGTAGTCGACGCCGCCCGTGTGGGCGCCGTCGATGCGACGGTCCGTCATGTGGCCTCCTTGCCTCATGAGTGCGGCGCAACACTGCACCGTTAGGGGGAAAAGTCCGGGTCGGCTGGCGCTTCCCCGGTGGTAGGGTCGACGCTACGAAACGCGGCGACGAAGCCGTCACCCCCGGAAGTAGGTAGTGCGTGGTTGCACCGTCCACACTTCGAGACGACACGAGACTGGTGTCGCACGCCGTGAGCGAGCTCGCTCGGCGCACGCACTTCCCCGTGGCCTTCGGCGGGCTCGAACACGACGGAGCGGTGCACGTGTCGACGATCGTCGGCGCGCGCACGCGGAGCATCGAGGGCCTCGTCGTCCACGCGAGCCGCGGCCTCGGCGGCCGGGCGCTCGTCGAGCGGCGTCCCCGCATGACCCTCGACTACCGCACGTCGCGCTCGATCACGCACGACTACGACCGCGCGATCCTCGGCGAAGGCATCGCCACGCTCTTCGCCGTGCCCGTCCTCGTCGGCGGCGCGGCCCGCGGCATCCTGTACTGCGGCTCATGGGCGCAGGCGCAGGTCGGCGAGGTCGAGGCCCGTCCGGCGTTCGATGTGGCCGGCGAGCTCGGCACGGAGCTGCGCGTGCGCGCCGAGGTGGAGCGCCGGATGGCGGCCGCGCCGGCACCGGAGGGCGGGCTCAGTGCGGGCGCTCGTGAGGAGATCCGCGAGAGCTACGCGCAGTTGCGCAGCCTCGCCGCCACCATCGGCGACGACGCGGTGCGCCGCCGCCTCGAAGACATCGAGACGCGTCTGGCGGCGCTGACGGGAGACGCTCCGACCGCGGGCGTCGACACCGACGTGCACCTGTCGCGCCGCGAGATCGACGTCCTCGCGTGCGCGGCCGTGGGCTCCACGAACGGCGAGATCGCGGCATCCCTGGGTCTGCGCGAGACCACGGTGAAGTCGTACCTGGCCTCGGCCATGTCGAAGCTCGACGCCTCGACGCGGCACGCCGCGGTGACGCGCGCGCGTCGCGCGGGCCTGCTCCCCTGACGCCTGGACGGCCGGTGGGAAACCCCTGGAAATGGTCGCGAGGAGTTGAGAGCCGGAGCGATTCTCGGCATCGTGGCTGACTCCTGTCGTCGATCAGAGAAGGAGAGTCACCCATGCTGACGCTCACCGAAGAGGCCACGACCGCCGTCAAGACCATCACCGCGCAGTTCCCCGACGCCCCGCAGGGCGGGGTGCGCATCGCCGGAGCGGGCTCGCCCGAGTCGCAGTTCGCGCTGTCGGTCGTCGACGCGCCCGAGCCCGCCGACACCGTCGTCGAGAACTCCGGAGCGCGGGTCTTCCTCGACACCGACGCCGCGACGGTGCTCGATGACCGCGTGCTCGACGCGCAGATCGATCCCCAGGGATCGGTGCAGTTCGCGGTGACCACCGCCGCGTGACACGCTGACGCGTTTCGACGATGCCTCGACCTTCGGGTCGGGGCATCGTCATGTGCGGCGGAATCACGGGCGACGGGGGCGTCGCGACCGCCGTGCGACGCCGCAAGGGCGGGACGGGGTCAGCCCTCGAAGACCACGACCTCGTCGAGTTCCTCGTCGTAGACGAACTGCAGAGCGGTGTCGGCGGGCAGGTCCGTGGGGCCACGCTCGGGCGTGTCCTCGGCGAGGAGGATCGTGAAGGTCGCGGGGAAGAGCCCCGCCCCGCACGACGGCAGGAGGAACTGACCGTCGTATGAAAAGCCGTCGTCGCTGTCATCGAGAAGGTCGGGCTGGTACACGGTCATGCAGCGCGCCGCCTCCTCGCCGGCTCGGAACGACGGGTACGAGACCACCCGGAAGCCCTCGAACGCGGTGTAGGCCTTCACGCTGCCCGTGATGCCGCGGTACAGCGAGCTCGGGATCTCGAACGCCGGGTCGGGCGTCAGCCGGGCGACCTGGGTCGCGCCCACCTGCAGGGGATCCGTCTGCACGCGCTGAACGAGCACGAGCGCCGTGACCAGGGTGGCCGCGATCGCCCCCGCCCCCGCCAGCAGGAGCACCGTGGAGCGCCGGAGGCGTGGCATCCGCATGCGTGCCGGGCGGGAAACGCCGGGCCCGTCCGCGGAGGCGTCGTCGGCGTCCGGTCTCGACGGATCCCCGCTCGACGCCGTGGGGTCGCCGCCGGGAGCGCCGTCGCGGGGGCGGCCGTCGAGCCCCGTGACGGGCGCGGTGTCCGCACCGGAGCCGCGCGCTGCCGGGTTCGGGGCGGCATCCGCGCGCGATCCGCCGCCGCGCGACGCGAGGTCGCGGGCAGCGGCACGCTCCTCCAGCTCGATCAGACGCTCCAGCGCCGCGGGGTCGGCCGAGATGTCGGCGCCGGGGGCGAAGGCCCGGCGCCGGAGGGTCGCGAGTTCGTCGTCATCGTCGATGCGCGGCATCTCCCGATTCAAGCAGGGCGGTGCCGCGCGCGGTGGGGCGACGCTCCGCCCCTGCGCACCCACCATGCCCCGGCGACGGCATGCGATGTCCCGTCGACGCGGGAAGCGGCCTGCCGCGCCCGCCTCAACGCCCCGTGAATTCCGGTCGACGCTTGGACGAGAACGCCGCGAACCCCTCGCGGTAATCGTCGGTGGCGGCGAGCGCCGCCTGGGCGCGGTTCTCCAGGGCCATGGCATCCCACAGCCCCAGGCGCTGGTCGCGGATCGCCGAGACGATGCGCTTGCTCGCGCGGAACGCCGCCGTGGGACCTGCCGCAGCGGTGCGGGCGGCGAGCGCCGTGGCATCCGTCACCTCATCGGCCGCGAAGACGCGGGAGAACAGGCCCGCGCGCACCGCTTCCTCACCCGACAGCATGCGGCCGGTGTAGATGAGGTCGAGGGTCGCGTGGATGCCGAGGCGCTCGGCGAAGAGCGCATGACCGCCGGAGTCGAGCGTCGCGCCGAGGGCGGCGAACGGCGAGCCGATCTTCGCGGTGTCGGCGACGTACACGACGTCGGTCGCGATGAGCAGGCCGAGCCCGACGCCCAGGCACGCGCCGTGGGCGACCGCGAACGTCGGGGCCGGGAAGGCCGCCATCCGGCGGAGCAGGGGCGTCAATGTGTCGTCGAGGTAGCCGCCGACGTCGTCGGTCGCCGGATCGACGCCCGCGATGTCGCGGCCGGCGCAGAACGACGGTCCTTCTCCGCGCAGCAGCACTGCCCGGGCTCCGTCGGACTCCGCCCGTTCGTAGGCGGAACCGAGCTCTCGCAGGTCGTCGAGACCGAGGGCGTTGCGGCGGGTCGGAGCGTTCAGGACGATCTCGGCGACGCCCTCGTCGAGGCGGTAGTCGATCACGGCATCCCCTCAGCCGTCGTAGTCGACGCGCACGGCGTCGGAGGTGGGGTGCGACTGGCAGGTGAGGACGTAGCCGCGCTCGATCTCGTCGGGTTCGAGGGCGTAGTTCTCGGTCATCGAGACCGCCCCCTCGACCACGCGTGCGCGGCAGGTTCCGCAGACACCCCCCGCGCACGCGAAGGGCACGTCGGGCCGCACACGCAGGGCGGCGGCCAGGATCGTCTCGTTCGCGTCCACCGGGCTGTCGACCGACGCCGACTGGCCGTCGAGGGTGAAGTCGATGCGGCGTACCGGCTCGTCGGCGCGCACGCGCACGGGTCGCGCTCCCCCGGTCTGCGCGGGCGCGTCGCCGTCGCCCGCGGTGAAGAGCTCGAAACGCAAGCGCTCGCGCGGGACCCCGGCCTCGGCCAGCGCCTCGCGGCACAGCTCGACGAGGGCGAACGGGCCGCACAGGAACCACTCGTCGACGGATGCCGGGTCGATCAGGCGCGACAGGATGAGGCGCAGGCGTTCGTCGTCGATGCGTCCCGAGAACACCGGCGCCGCGCGCTGCTCCCGCGAGAGCACGTGATGCAGCGTGAGGCGCGCGGGGTAGCGGTCCTTCAGGTCGGCGAGCTCGTCGACGAACATCACGTCGGTCGAGGACCGGTTGGCGTAGACGATCGTCATGCGGCTGTGGGCGGAGCGTTCGAGCACGTCGGTCGCGAGCGCCATGATCGGGGTGATGCCCGATCCGGCGGCGATCGCGACGACGTGTCCGGTCGCCGTCGAGGCCTTCGAGACGAACGTGCCCTGCGGGCTCATCACGTCGATCTCATCCCCCGGGCGCAAGCCCTCGTGCGCCCAGGTCGAGAAGCGCCCGTCGGGATCGCGCTTGATGCCCACGCTGATGGTCCCGCGCGCCGGCGGGCGGCACAGCGAGTACGAACGGCGCAGGTCGTCGCCGTCGACGCGGGCGCGCAGGGCGACGTACTGGCCCGCCGCGTAGTCGAAGGCGTCGGCGAGCTCGTCGGGCACGTCGAAGGTCACCTCGATCGCCGTCGGGGTGAGGGGGCGCACGTCGGCGACCCGCAACGTGTGGAACCGGGCGCGGGCACGACCGCCCGTCTCGCGCACGGGCCCCGGGGTCGAGGCTCCCGCGGGGCTCGAGGGGGTGGCATCCGTCATCGTCATCAGAGGGCCTTGAAGTGGTCGAAGGGTTCGAGGCACGCGCGGCACTCCCAGTGCGACTTGCACGAGGTGGAGCCGAAACGCGAGACCTCGCGGGTGTCGAGCGAGCCGCACCGGGGGCACGCGACGCTGAGCTTGACGCGGATGGGACCCGCGGGGGCCCGGCCGGTGGGCGGTGCGATGCCGTACTCGGTGAGCTTGCGTTTGCCCGCCTCGCTCATCCAGTCGGTCGTCCAGGCCGGGGTGAGCGTCGTCTTCACGACCGCGTCGCCGAAGCCGGCGGAGGTGAGGGCGAGCACGATGTCGTCGCGGATGGCGTCGACGGCGGGGCATCCCGAATACGTGGGGGTGATCGTGACGGTCACGGTCTCGCCGTCGAAGCGCACGTCGCGGAGCACCCCGAGATCGTCGATCGTGAGCACGGGCACCTCGGGGTCGACGACGGCCGCGACGACCTCGCGGGCGCGCTCGAGCGTCGCGGTCACCATGTCGCCCCCGGATGCCGGCGGGCCAGCACCTGCATCTCGCCGAGGAGCGGCCCGAACGCGGGGTGGTGCCGTCCCTGACGTCCTCCCGCGGACGACGCCGGGATCGACGACGGGACCGGCACGTCTTCCTCGGCGAGCACGGCCGCCAGCACGTCGTCGACACGGCCCCGCAGGGTGGAGGGGCGCACGGCGACGCCCTCGAGCCGGTCGTGCAGCGGCTCGTCGCGGAACAGTTCGTCGAGGTACGGCCAGGTGTCGTCGAGGCCGACGAGGAAGCGGCGACGCGACTCGTCGGTGCCGCCGGCGAGACGGAGCGTCCACTGCACGGCGTGATCGCGGTGGTAGTCCACCTCCTTCTCGGCCTTGGCGGCGACCGCCGAGAGCACGGGATCGGTGGATGCCGCGAGCTCGCGGTACAGCTCGAGCAGGTACGTCGACGCGAGCAACTGCCGGGCGATCGTGTGCGCGAAGTCGCCGTTCGGCAGCTCGAACAGCCATGCGCTGCGGAAGTCGCGCTCGTCGCGCCAGTAGGCAAGATCGTCCTCGCTCCGACCGTCGTGACTGCCCGCGTAACGCAGGAGCGAGCGGGCGTGGCCGAGGAGGTCGAGGGCGATGTTGCCGAGGGCGACGTCTTCCTCGAGCTCGGGGGCCCGGGCCACCCAGCCGCAGAGGTTCTGCGCCAGGATCAGGGCGTCGTCGCCGAGGCGCATCGCGTACGCGGCGACGTCGGGGTCGCTCGCGCGGTCCTCGCCGCCGGCGAGCTCGGCGGAGAGTTCGCGCGCGTCGAGCGAGACGTCTCCGTGGGGATCGACGCCGTGCGGGTCGTCGCGGTGGCCGCCCGCGTCGGGGGCTTCGACAGGCTCAGCCACAGCCGCCACGCCATCCCCAGGTCCCTGAGCCTGTCGACGGGAGCGGGACTCCGCGTCGGGGGCTTCGCCAGGCTCAGCCACCGCCGCGACGCCATCCCGAGGTCCCTGAGCCTGTCGACGGGAGCGGGACCCCTGATCGATCGACGAGCTCACAGGTGCGGCACCCCCTCGGACGCGGTGTAGTACACCGCGTGCCGGTAGTTCTTGCCCGCGGGCGACTCGAAGAACGCCCCCTTGGCTCCCGGGTCGCTCGTGGTCACGGCATCCGAGGGGACGACCCACACCGACACGCCTTCGCCGCGGCGGGTGTAGAGGTCGCGCGCGTTGCGCACGGCGAGCTCGGCGTCGGGAGCGTGGAGCGAGCCGACGTGCACGTGGCTCAGACCGCGGTTCGCGCGCACGAAGACCTCCCAGAGGGGCCAGGTCTCGGCGGGGCTGCCGCCGGGCGTGGCCATCAGGCGGCCGCCGTCTGGGTGCGGGCGGCGTTCTTCTTCGCGGCGTAGGCGGCGGCGGCCTCGCGCACCCAGGCGCCCTCTTCGTGCGCCTCGCGGCGGTGCTGCCGGCGCAGGGTGTTCAGGGGGCCGCGCCCGGCGAGCACCTCGTGGAACTCCGTCCAGTCGATCTCGCCCATGTCGTACTGACCGGTCTCGTCGTTGAAACGCAGGTCGGGGTCGGGCAGGGTCACGCCCAGCACCGCCGCCTGGGGTACGAGCATCGACACGAACCGCTGCCGCAGGTCGTCGTTGCTGAAGCGCTTGATGTTCCACGCCATCGACTGCGCCGAGTTGGGCGAGTCGTCGTCGGGGGGTCCGAACATCATGAGGCTCGGCCAGTACCAGCGGTTCACGGCATCCTGAGCCATCTCCCGCTGCTCCTCGGTGCCCTGCATGAGCGTCAACAGGATCTCGAAGCCCTGGCGCTGGTGGAACGACTCCTCCTTGCAGATGCGCACCATGGCGCGCCCGTAGGGTCCGTACGACGCGCGGCACAGCGGCACCTGGTTGCAGATCGCGGCTCCGTCGACGAGCCAGCCGATCGCGCCAATGTCGGCCCAGGTCGGGGTGGGGTAGTTGAAGATCGACGAGTAGCGGGCCTTGCCGTCGACGAGCTGCTGCGTCATCTCGTCGCGGGTGATGCCGAGCGTCTGCGCCGCGGAGTAGAGGTACAGGCCATGGCCCGCCTCGTCCTGCACCTTGGCGAGCAGGATCGACTTGCGCTTCAGGCTCGGTGCCCGCGTGATCCACGCCCCCTCGGGCTGCATCCCGATGATCTCGGAGTGCGCGTGCTGCGAGATCTGCCGGATGAGCGTGCGGCGGTATGCCTCCGGCATCCAGTCGCGCGGTTCGATCCGCCCGTCGGCCTCGATGAGGGCGTCGAACATCGCCTCGCCGTCGAGGGTGCCGGCATCCGCCGTCAGTGCTGTCGTCATCGTCGACTCCTTTTACAGACCGATCGTTCAGTAAAGTGTATCCGCGAGGATGGCGGTCCGCAATGACCCCCGACCCCTCGTGTGCGGCGAGCACGGGGGCGTCGGTCGAGACCGCATCCGATCGGCGCCGAACGGGTGCGGTGTCGACGACGCGGTGCGTCCTCGGCGTGGGCCGACGGCCCCCGCTCAGCGCAGGTCGTAGACGCGCTTGTACTTGCCCTCGGAGCGGGGCAGGATGCCGGGCTCCTCGACGCGCACGTCGACCGTGGTGCCGATGAGCACCTTGATGCGCTGCTGCAACACGACGCCGGCGGCCTCGCACACCTCGCGCTCGAGGGCCGGATGACGCTCGATGCGCACGGTCATGGCATCCATCCGCCCCTCCCTGCGCAGCTCGAGCACGAAGTGCGGGGTGAGGGTCTCGATGCCCATCACGATCTCCTCGATCTGGGTCGGGAAGAGGTTCACCCCGCGCAGGATGATCATGTCGTCGTTGCGACCGGTGATCTTCTCGATGCGGCGCATCGCCGGGAAGGCCGTGCCGGGGCGCAGGCGCGTGAGATCGCGCGTGCGGTAGCGGATGACGGGGAAGGCCTCTTTCGTGAGGGAGGTGAAGACCAGCTCGCCCAGCTCCCCGTCGGCCACGGGCTCGCCCGTCTCGCCGTCGATGGTCTCGGGCAGGAAGTGGTCTTCCCACACGTGCGGGCCGTCCTTCGTCAGAGCGCTCTCCGAGGCCACCCCCGGGCCCATCACCTCGCTGAGGCCGTAGATGTCGACGGCGACCAGGTCGAGACGGCGCTCGATCTCGCGGCGCATCTCGTTGGTCCACGGCTCGGCGCCGAGCACGGCGACCTTCAGCGACGTCGAGCGCGGGTCGACCCCCGCCGCTTCCAGCGCATCGGCGATGGTCAGCAGGTAGCTCGGCGTGCAGAGGATGGCATCCGGTTCGAAATCCTGGATGAGCTGCGCCTGCCGTGCGGTCTGCCCGCCCGACATCGGGATCACGGTCGCCCCCAGCCGCTCGATGCCCGCGTGCGCGCCGAGGCCGCCGGTGAACAGTCCGTAGCCGTAGGCGTTGTGCACGCGATCGCCCGCCCGGATGCCGGCGGCCGACAGCGACCGCGCGACGAGATCGGCCCACCGGTCGAGGTCTCCCGCGGTGTAGCCGACGACGGTCGGGCGCCCCGTCGTGCCCGAGGAGGCGTGGATGCGCCGGACATCGGCCATCGGCACCGCGAACATTCCGAAGGGGTAGGTCTCGCGGAGGTCGGCCTTGGTCGTGAACGGCAGCAGACGGATGTCGTCGAGCGTGCGGATGTCATCGGGACCGACCCCGGCCTCGTCGAACTTCCGCCGGTACAGCGCGACGTTCTCGTAGGCATGGCGGACGGTCCACTGCAGACGCTCGAGCTGCAGCGCGCGCAGGCTCTCGAGCGGGATGCCGGTGGGATCGACGGATGCCAGGAAATCCGGGCGCGATGCGGTGGTCACGGTCATCAGGACACCTCCGTGGTGGAGAGCGCGTCGTCGCGCTCGGGATCGGGTGATGCGGTCGCTGCAGAGGTCCCTGAGCCTGTCGAAGGGACCGGAACCCCCGCGTCCGCCGCGGGGTCCGCCACCGCCGCCGGCGGGCGACGGTCCGTCGTGATGCTGCGACCGCGGACCTCGGCGACGAGGTCGCCGGTCTCGTCCGTGACGCGGATGTCGTACAGGCCCGTGCGGCCGCTGCGAGCGCGACGCTGAGCCGTCGCCGTGAGCGTCTGCCCCGCGGTCGTCGACTTCAAGAAGGTGATGTCGGCACCGCCGGCGACGGTCACCCGCTCGTCCTCGTTGCATGCGATCGCGAACGCCGTGTCGGCGAGGGTGAACACGAGCCCGCCGTGGGTGATCGCGAAGCCGTTGAGCATGTCGTCGCGCACGGTCATCGACACGCGCGACTCCCCCGGTGCGTCGTGCTCGACGACCATGCCGAGCATCGCCGACGCGCGGTCGTTCCGCATCATCGGCCGCAGGCTCACGCCAGGGCTCCCGCCTGCTGCGGAGCGAGCGCGACGGCCGGGCTCCACGTCTTCGCCACGAGCGTCAGCACGTCGTACTGCGCCACGAGCTCATCGTCCTGATTGCGGATCACGGCATCCCAGCGCACCTCCCCGTACTCGTCGGTCTCGCGCGGAGTGATCTGCTTCGCGGTCAGGGCGACGCGGATGCGGTCACCGGGAGACACGGGCGTGACGAAGCGCAGATTCTCCAGGCCCGAGTTCGCCAGAACCGGGCCGGGGGCGGGGTCGACGAACAATCCCGCCGCCCACGACACGAGCAGGTAGCCGTGCGCGACGCGCCCCGGGAAGAAGGGGTTCGCCGCCGCGGACTCCTCGTCCATGTGCGCGTAGAACGTGTCGCCGGTGAACCGCGCGAACACCTCGATGTCGTCGAGGGTGACCTCGCGTTCGGCCGACTCCACGGCATCCCCGATCCGCAGGTCCGCGAGCGGCTTGCGGAAGGGATGGATGCCGGCGGCGTCGGTCTGCGCTCCCGGATGCCAGACCCCGGTGAGGGCGGTGAGCATCCGCGGCGAGCCCTGGATCGCGGTGCGCTGCATGGAGTGGAGCACCGAGCGGATGCCGCCGAGCTCCTCGCCGCCGCCCGCTCGGCCGGGGCCGCCGTGCACGAGATGCGGCACGGGAGCGCCGTGGCCCGTCGAGGTGCGGGCGTCGTCGCGGTCGAGGAAGAGCACGCGACCGTTCATCGCGCCCATGCGGGTGAGCAGCTCGGTCGCGACGTCGGGGTCGTGCGTGGCGACGCTCGTGACGAGCGACCCGCCACCCCGGCCCACGATCGCCGCGGCCTCCGCGACGTCGGCGTACTCCACGATGCTGGCGACCGGCCCGAAGGCCTCGATGTCGTTGACGGCGGGGGTCGCGGCATCCGCGAAGGCCAAGAGCATCGGCTGGAGGAACGCCCCCTCGGCCGGGGCCCCCGCGGGCGGCTCGGCCGATCCCACCACGAAGCGCCCACCGGCCTGCTCGAGGGCCCGCACCTGACGCACCACCTCGTCGCGCTGCTCGGTCGAGACGACCGGGCCCATCGTCACGCCCTCAGTGCGCGGGTCGCCGATGACCACGCGCTCGGCGATCTTCGCGCGCAGGGCCGCGGCCACGGCATCCGTCATCCCGGCCGGCACGATCGCGCGGCGGATCGCGGTGCACTTCTGCCCCGCTTTGGTGGTCATCTCCACCAGCAGCTGCTTCACGTACGCGTCGAATTCGGGGGTGCCGGGCACCGCGTCGGGGCCGAGGATCGAGGCGTTGATCGAGTCGGTCTCGCTCGTGAAGCGCACGCCGGGCTTGGCCTGCGCGCGCAGGCGTTCGGCGGTGGAGGCGCTGCCGGTGAAGCCGACGGTGTCGCCGAGGTCGAGCAGGTCGAACAGGCCCGGGACGCTCCCGCTCACCAGCTGCAGGGCTCCCTCGGGCAGCAGCCCCGTCTCGACGACCATGCGCACCCACGCCTCGGCGATGTACGCCGTCGGGGTCGCGGGCTTGACGATCGTGGGCAGGCCCGCCAGAAACGCCGGCGCGAACTTCTCGAGCGCGCCCCACATCGGGAAGTTGAAGGCGTTGATCTGCACCGCGACGCCGGGGAGGCGGGTGTAGACGTGCCGTCCGAGGAACGAGCCGTCCTTCGACAGCGGCTCGACCGGACCGTCGAGCACGACCTTTCCGGCGGGCAGCTCCCGTCGCGCCTTCGACGAGAAGGTGAACAGCACGCCTATTCCCCCGTCGACGTCGCTGAGCGAGTCGCGGCGCGTGGAGCCGGAGCGCTCCGACAGCGCGTAGAGCTCCTCCCGACGTTCGTTCAGCGCGATCGCGAGGTTCTTCAGCACCATCGCGCGCTGGTGGAAGGTGAGGGCGTCGATGCTCGTGCGGCCGATCTCGCGGGCGTACGAGACGGCTCGCGCGAGGTCGAGCCCGCGCGTGCTGACCCGCACGATCTCCTCACCCGTCGACGCATCGCGCACGATCGCGGCGTCGGGGTCGTTCTGCGGCGTCCACCAGGAGCCGCTCACATAGCTGGGGAGAAACGTCATCATTCGCTCCATTCGTAGAATCCGCGGCCGGTCTTGCGACCCAGGTGCCCCTGGGCGACGAGCTCTCGCAGCAGCGCGGGCGGGGTGAAGCGCGCACCGAACGCGCGCTCGAGTTCTTCGGCGATGCCGAGGCGCACGTCGAGTCCGACGACGTCGGTCGTGCGCAGGGGGCCCATCGGATGCCGGTACCCCAGCTCCATCGCCGTGTCGATGTCGTGCGCGCTCGCGACGCCCTCCTCGAGCATCCGGATCGCTTCGAGCCCCAGGGCGACGCCGAGGCGGCTGGAGGCGAAACCGGGCGCATCGCGCACGACGACCGCGGTCTTGCCGATGGCCGCGACCCACGCGCGGGCATCGTCGACCACTCGCGCGTCGGTGCGCGCGCCCGTGACCACCTCGACCAGCGCCGAGGCCGGCACGGGGTTGA
This sequence comes from Microbacterium phycohabitans, assembly GCF_032464935.1. Taxonomy (NCBI): domain Bacteria; kingdom Bacillati; phylum Actinomycetota; class Actinomycetes; order Micrococcales; family Microbacteriaceae; genus Microbacterium; species Microbacterium phycohabitans. The sequence goes on along the minus strand of NZ_JAWDIT010000004.1, from coordinate 296,834 downwards.
AGAAGTGCAGGCCGAGGAAGCGCTGCGGATGCCGCATCGCTCCGGCGAGCGCGTCGATCGAGATGGAGGAGGTGTTGGATGCCACGACCGCGGCGTCGTCGACGGCCCTCTCGATCCGTGCGAGAGCGTCGAGCTTGAGCGCTCGATCCTCGGGGACGGCCTCGATCACGAGACCCGCGCCGGCGAAGGCGGCGGTGTCGGTGCTGGTCGTGAGGGTGTCGGCATCCGGGATCTCGATGCCCTTCCCGGCGGACCGGGCCAACGCCGTCTCGACGCGCTCGCGGGCGGCGTCGGCTGCCGGCGCATCGCGCTCGACGACGTGCACGCGGGCACCGGCCAGGAGGAACGCGTGCGCGATCCCGGCGCCCATGCGGCCCCCGCCGAGCACGCCGACGGTCGTCGGGAGGGATGCCGCTGCGGGCGCGGCGACGTCGGGGAGCGTGGTCACTTCTTCTTCCTCTCCAGGAACGCGGTCATGCGGGCGCGCTTCTCCGCGCTGTCGAAGAGCTCGGCCTGCAGCTCGCCGTCGATCGCGGGGTGCCGCGCGCGGGGAGCGAGCAGGGCGCGCTTGGTGAGGATCGTCGCGCGCGAGGAGTTCGCCGCGATCCGGTCGACGATCGCGTGCGCCGCTGCGAGCAGTGCGTCGGGTTCGTGCACGCTCGACAGCAGGCCCCACGCGAGAGCCTCGTCGGCGTCGATGGTGCGGGCCGTCAGCAGCAGCTCGCTCGCGCGGGCGTGACCGACGATCTCGGGCAACCGCCACGAGGCTCCGGCCGCCGCGATGATGCCGAGTCCCGGTTCGGGGTTGCCGAAGCGCGCGCGCGGGGTGCCGATGCGGAGGTCGGCGGCGTAGGCGAGCTCGGCGCCCCCGCCCAGCGCGAAGCCGTCGACGGCCGCGATCACCGGCATGGGCAGGTGGCGGATGCGGTCGAAGACCGTGGCGTTGATGCCGCGGCGGGCGTCGTCGCCGGTGCGCTCGCGCAGCTGCGCGATGTCGGCGCCGGCGGCGAAGATCCCTCCGGCTCCGGTGAGGATGAGCGTGCGCGGGGCCTCTTCGAGCTCGGCGCAGAGAGCGTGCAGCTCGTCGACCATCGCCTGGTCGATCGCGTTGCGCACGTCGGGTCGGTCGAGGGTGGCGACGACGCGGTCGTCGCTCCTGTCGACGCGGAGGCGGGGCGTTGCGGGGGTCCCGGTCCCTTCGACAGGCTCAGGGACCTTCGATGCGGAGTCGTCGGGACCCGACGCGCCGATGGCTGAGCCCGACGCGCCGATGGCTGAGCCCGACGCGCCGATGGCTGAGCCCGACGCGCCGGTGGCTGAGCCTGTCGAAGCCTCCGGCCCCCGGACACCGCGAAGGGTCCCGGTCCATCCGACGGGCTCAGGGACCTGCGCGTTCTCGGACACCGGGGTCGTCGTCTCAGCCATCGATCCGCTCCACGATCATCGCGGTGCCCTGGCCCACGCCGACGCACATCGTCGCGAGCCCGTATCGTGCGTTCTCGCGCTCGAGGCGCCCGAGCAGCGTCACGATCAGCCGTGATCCGCTCGACCCGAGCGGGTGCCCGAGGGCGATCGCGCCGCCGTCGGCGTTGACGATCTCGGGGTCGAGTCCGAGGCGCCGCACGCACGCGAGCGACTGCGAGGCGAAAGCCTCGTTGAGCTCGACGGCGCCGAGGTCGGATGCCGACAGCCCGGCCTTCGCGAGCGCCTTCTCGGTCGCGGGCACGGGACCGAGCCCCATGACCTCGGGGGCGAGCGCCGCCGAGGCGTGCGACACGATGCGCGCCCGCGGCCGCAGCCCGTGGCGTTCGACCGCCTCGGCGCTCGCGACGACGATCGCCGAGGCCCCGTCGTTGAGGGAGCTCGAGTTCCCGGCGGTGACGACCTCGCCGCCCGCGACCACGGCGTGGAGCGCTCCGAGCGCGTCGAGAGAGGTGTCCCGCCGCGGCCCCTCGTCGGTGTCGACCACACCTCGCACCGTCTCGACGGCGACGATCTCGTCGCGGAAGCGTCCGGCATCCTGAGCCCGCACGGCCCTCTCGTGACTGCGCAGAGCGAAGGCGTCGGCATCGGCGCGCGAGACGCCCTCGACCCGGGCGACCTCCTCGGCCGTCTCGGGCATCGAGAAGGTGGCCTTGTCGCGCGCCGCGAGCCGCGGGTTGGTGAAGCGCCAGCCGATCGAGGTGTCGAAGGCCGCTCCCGGCTTCGCCCAGGCGCGGTCGGGCTTGGCCTGCACCCAGGGCGCCCGGGTCATCGACTCCACGCCGCCGGCCACGACGATGTCGGCGTCGCCCGAACGGACGGCCTGCGACGCGAGCGCGATCGCGCTCATCCCCGAGGCGCAGAGGCGATTGACGGTGAGGCCGGGGATGGCATCCGGGAGTCCGGCGAGCAGCACGGCCATGCGGGCGACGTTCCTGTTGTCTTCACCCGCCTGATTCGCGGCCCCCAGGATCACCTCGTCGATCGCCTCGGCGGGCACTCCCGCGCGGGCCACGGCTTCGCCGACCACCAGGGCCGCCAGGTCGTCGGGGCGGACGGATGCCAACGACCCGCCGTACCGCCCGACCGGGGTGCGCGCACCGCCGATGAGAAACGCCTGCGACATCGCCATCCTCTCCCCCGCCGGCTCTGGCGGGGTCGCGTCCACCTCGACTTCGAGGTTTTCCGACCGATCGTTCAGTAATCATGCCATGCGGGAGGCGGAGGAGCAACGATCCCTGGCGGGCCCGACGCCGACGTCACGGAATCAGACCGAGGCGACACGATCGCCGAGGCCCGCGAGGCGTGGTCTCGCGCGGAACGGATGATCCGGCGCGGAACCGCTGAACCTGGGATCCGGTGGCGTCGCGGCGATGCCGCCGAGGTGGGCGGACGAGCGCTGGCGATGAGGTGCCCCCGACAGGATTCGAACCTGCGACGCCCGCGTTAGGAGTGCGGCGCTCTATCCCCTGAGCTACGGAGGCGGGGCTTTTCCAGCCTACTGCGCCCTGGAAGACGAAGCGGCGCGAGACGAAGCGGCGCGAGACGAGGAAGTCTCCGCCGCGGCGGGACGCGACGACAGGGCCCGGATGCCATGCTGCAGCCCCTCGACGAGACCGTCGTCCCACGCGCCCGGCTCGACCGGACTCGCCTCACGGACCTCGATACCGTCCGGACCGATCGTCGCCGCGCACACCAGCAGCGACTCGAGCACGTGTCCGTCATGCTCGTCGCGGCGGAGCACCGACGCCGAGGGGTCGGAGGTCGACGCTTCGACGACGCCGAGCCACGGCATCCACCAGTCCTCCCCCGGTGCGAGCCCGGCGTCGCGGAACGCCCCGAGCCAGCGCGCGATACGCGGGGTGCCGGGGTCGTCGACCGCGTGGTGGGCGATCATGTGCGTTCCCGGGGCGAGTCGCGTGCGTCGAGCCTCGAGGCCGTCCCACTCCACCAGGTGCGCACCGTGGGCATCGACCTCGACGAGGTTGAAGCCGCGGGTGGGAGGGACTTCCGGGATGCCGTCGCCCACCGCATCGAGGGGGATGGCGCCGCGGCTCACCACCTCGTCGTCGCGACGGTCGGAGAGATCCTCGCGGTTCAGCAGCACGGCGAGCCGCCGGGCGTCGGGATCGACGGCGAGCCAGGCCCCTCCCGCGCGGTCGTCACGCACGCCCAGGATGCCGGGGCGCTCGGGCCACCACGCGCCGAGCCCGCGCCAGGGACGCTCGCGATCCTCGTCGCGGACGGCCAGCACCCGCACCGGTTCGCCGGGTTCGGCGGGAACGTCGATCACGACCGTGCACATTTCTCCCACGGTACCCGCGCCGCGGGCGCCCGGTGCCGTGACCTCGCCCGGGCGGCACGGGAACAGGACGGTCCCCAGCCTCGGCATCCTGTCTTCGCCGGATCCCCTGCCCCGGCAAGCCCCACCGCCCCGGGCCCGCACCCCACCGAAACAGGCACTCACTCGAGACCAGGACCACCCCCGCCCCCGGCATCCTGTCTTCGCCCAATCCCCTGCCCCGGTCCACCCCGAGCGGCATTCACAGACCGGATGCCCTGACCCCACGGGCGTCGGACCCTTCCCCGCCCAGTGCGTCGACCTGGAAGACTGGGGCGATGTTCGTCGTGGTGGGAGTGACCGGGGGCATCGCCGCCTACAAGACCGTCGGCCTCGTGCGGCTGCTGGTGAAGGCCGGGCACGACGTGCACGTGATCCCCACCGACGACGCCCTGCGATTCGTGGGCCTGCCCACGTGGGAGGCGCTCAGCCGCAATCCCGTGACCACCTCGGTGCACGACGACGTCGCGAAGGTGCGCCATGTCGCTCTCGGGCAGTCGGCCGACCTCGTGATCGTCGCCCCGGCGACCGCCAACACCCTCGCGGCGATGACCGCCGGACTCGCGTCCGACCTGCTCGGAACGACCCTGCTCGCCACGACGGCCCCGGTCGTCGTGGCTCCCGCGATGCACACCGAGATGTGGCGGCATCCCGCGACGGTCCACAACATGGAGGTGCTCCGCGCTCGCGGCGTGCACGTCGTGGGCCCGGATGACGGCGTGCTCACCGGCGGCGATTCCGGCCCCGGGCGCATGTCCGAACCCGAGGAGATCGTCGCGGCCGCGCTCGCCCTCGTCGAACGCGAGCGTGACCTCGAGGGCGTCTCGATCGTGGTGAGCGCCGGTGGCACGCGCGAGCCGATCGACCCGGTGCGCTTCCTCGGCAATCGCTCCAGCGGACGACAGGGTGTCGCGATCGCCCGCGCCGCCGCCGACCGCGGCGCGCGGGTGACCCTCGTCGCCGCGCACCTCGACGCCGACGTGCGCCCCGACCCCCGCGTCGAGGTCGTGTCGGTGGGAACCGCCGACGAGCTCGGAAGGGCGATGGATGCCACGGCCCCCGGCGCCGACGTCATCGTCATGGCCGCGGCGGTCGCCGACTACTCGGTGGCCGAGGTATCGGCGCACAAGCTCCGCAAGCAGGACTCCCCCGGCGGACTGACCCTGCAACTCACCGAGAACCGGGACGTCGTCGCCGGGCTCGTCGCGGCCCGACGGGAGGGGCAGACGATCGTCGCCTTCGCCGCGGAGACCGTGGCCGATGACGACGAGCTCCTCGAGCGCGCCCGCACCAAGGCCGCGCGGAAGGGCGTCGACCTCCTGGCCGCGAACGCCGTGGGGTGGACGCGAGGATTCGAGGCGTTGGACAACGCCCTCACGATCGTCGATCGGGACGGACGCGTCGTCGCGACGGCATCCGGATCGAAAGACGACACCGCCCACGCGCTGCTCGACGCGATCGCGGCGGTTCGCGTGTCACCCGGGAGCTGACGGGCCGAGTACGGGGCGCCGCGCGATCCTCGCCCTCACGTCAGCCCTTGCCGATCCCCTCGAGTGCGGCGATGATCTCGTCGACCTCGGTGCGCGTCGTGTAGTCGACGTGCACGTCGGCGAATCTGATCACGCCGTCCGCGTCGATGACGTAGACGGAGGGGAACGGGATGCGAGCGGAGTCGTCGGCGTTGCTGTCGGCCACGTCGAAGCCGAGCTCGGTGTGCGCTGCCCGCGCGGCGCTGCTCGGTTCGGTGACGATGCCGAAGCTCTCGGCGAGCGCGTTCGCGGGGTCGGAGAGCACGGTGAAGGCGAGCGAGCCGTTGGTCACGCTCTGCGTCGACCCCTCGGGCGTCTGCGGGGAGACGGCGATGAGGCGCACGCCCCGCTCGCGCAGCACGGGCAGCAAGTGCTCCTGGTAGGTGCGCAAGGTGATGTTGCAGTACGGGCACCAGGCGCCGCGATAGAAGACCACGACCGATGCCGCACCGCCGCGTTCGGCCTCCAAGGTGGTCGGAACGGCCTCTGCGGTGATGAGTTCGGCGTCCGGCGCCGGGTCTCCGACACCGAGCGCTGCGTGAGGCACTCCCGCGTCGCGCAGGTCGGACTGCTCCTCGGAGAACACCGATGCGAGGCGGTCGCCGATCTGCGACTCGAACCCGCCGGTGAAGTCGTCGATCTGCTGGGCGATGGACGGTGTGGACATGCGTGGCCTCCCCGGGATGTTCGGCGTCAGGCGCCGGCTCGAGGAGCGTATGCCGGTGAGAAGCGTGAAGCTCCGGCGCCGTCATGTTGCGAAGCATGGCGTCACGAAGCGTCATGCGCGAGGAGCGCGACCGTTGCGCCGCACGGCGTCCGGGTGGGTGAGGACGCGGACGCCCTCACCCGTCCGTCGACTCAGTATCCGTAGTACTGCAGCTCTTCGATCAGCGGGATGATCTGCCACAGCAGGTAGATCCCCCACACGATGATCGCGATGAGCGACACCACGTTGACCGCGATCGCCGCCCACATCGGCGCGAGACCGCTGCGCGTGCGCTTCCGCAGGATCACGGCGCGACCGATCACGTAGACCAGAGCGCTGCTGATCATCACCACGAAGAAGCTCCACGCCCAGTGGAACGGCCGCTCCACCCCGCGAGCCCGCAGCTGACGCCAGTCGAGGAACGCGAACAGCACCGTGACGGCGTAGTAGACGACGCTCGCGAGAGTGACCACGGCCGAGACGATCGTCTCGGTGGCCGTGGATCCTCCGCCGTACACCTGTGCGTAGAACGACTCCTGGATGAAGGTCGACCAGTCGAACAGGAAGAGGGAGAGCACCCCGACCAGCGGGAGGAAGGCCAGCAGCCAGACCCAGACGGTGTTGGTGGGGATGTCGGTGCGCGGGGCCGCGTCCGTCGACGCTGCGGCACCCGGGTACGCCGGCGCACCCGGGGAGGCGGGCGCACCCGCGTAGCCCGACGCGCTGGGCGAGTTCGGAGTGCTCGCCGCGGACGCGTACGCCCCGTACGTGGGAGCGGATGCAGCGGAGGAAGACGACGAGGGTGCCGGAGGCACGGGCGCCACAGGCGGGGCGACGATGGGCGGCACGGCCGAGGGCGCGGCGCGGACTGCGGCCGGGGCTGCGGCGGCGACCGGATCGGGCTCGGCGGTGTGGTCCGCAGCGACGACGGGCTCCGGGGCTGACGGCTCCGACGCCGCGGCGGACTCAGCGGCGAACGACTCAGCGGCGGCGGACTCAGCGGCAGGTTCCGAGGCGGTCACGGCCTCGTCCGGGTCGGTCGGAGCGAGGGACTCCCGGGCGTCCGAGACCGCGACGGACTCCGATGAGTTCGAGGCCGATGCGTCGGGGGCGACGGCGCTGTCTTCGCTCGTCGACGGCCCCGCGGCCTCCGGGGCGGTCGGCGTCGATCCGTCGACGGCGCGCACCTCGTCGGTCCAGCTCGTGCCGTCCCAGCGGCGCAGGCCGCCGCCTCCGGCGGGGTCGGGGTACCAGCCGTCGGGCGGTGTGGGCGTGTCGGTCATGGTCGTTTCCCCTGTCTGGTGCGGAACCGGGCGAGATCGCCCCGAGTCTAGTGAGAGCGCCCGACGTCATCGGAAGTCCCTCGAGGCGTGCGCGACTCCCACGCGCAGATCGGTGAACCCGTCGGCGACCACGTTGGTGACCCCCTCGACCGAGCGTTCGAGCATTCCGCGCACGATGAGCGCGGGTGACTCGCGGGCGACGCGCCGGTATCTGTTCCACACCCCCACCGAGCAGATGATGTTCATGAGCCCGTGCTCGTCTTCGAGGTTGAGGAACGTGATCCCGGATGCCGTGGCCGGCCGCTGCCGGTGGGTGACCAGACCCGCGACCTCGATGCGTCGACCGGTCTCGAACGTGCGCAGTTCGCGCGAGGTGATCACCCCGCGGGCGTCGAGCGCGGAGCGGAAATGGGTCAGCGGGTGGTCGTCGGCCGAGAGTCCCGTCGCCCACAGATCGGCGGCGAGCACCTCGTAGCTGGAGGGGTCGGTGAACAGCGGCGGCTGCACCGACACCAGGGAGTCGGGGAGGAACTCGGCACGATCCATCGCCGCCGATCCGGCGAGCCAGATCGCCTCGCGCCGGGTGTGCCCGAGGCACTCGAACGCCCCCGCCGTGGCGAGCGCCTCGATCTGCGCGGTGACGAGTCCCGTGCGTCGCACGAGGTCGCGCAGGTCGCGGTACGCGCCCCCGCTCTTGCGCTCGGCGACGATGCGTTCGGCGACCTTGACCCCGATCCCGGTGACCTCCGCGAGCCCGAGCCGCACGGCGAATCCCCCGTCTCGGCGATGGGCGAGGGTCTCGTCGGGTTCGGAGGGGTCGAACTCCCCCGTCGGCGGCTGATGCGCATCCGCGCACGTGTCACGCCCCGTCGGCGCCCCGACCCCGCGGCGCGGTGCGTCGTCGGAGCCGGGGGCGTCCGCGACATCCCGCGACCCCCGCCGCCTCTCGTCGCCCCTGCCGACCGACGCCTCCGGCGGCACCCCGGCATCCCCTCCCGCTCCGGAAGCAGCGGCGTCGTCGAGCACCTCGAGCGACGCCTGCACCTCCGAGCGCAGCAGATCGGGCCGGCGCACCACCACACCGTGACGGCGGGCGTCGGCGGTGAGGGTCGCGGGCGAGTAGAACCCCATGGGCTGCGCGCGCAGGAGCCCCGCGAGGAAGGCCGCCGGGTAATGCAGCTTGATCCACGAACTCGCGTAGACCAGCAGCGCGAACGACAGCGAGTGCGACTCGGCGAACCCGAAGTTCGCGAACGCCTGGATCTTCGCGTACAGCTCGTCGGCGACCTGCCCGACCAGGCCGTTCTCGGCCATGCCGGCATAGAGCGTCTCGCGGAGGGAGTCGATGCGTTCGAGCCCGCGCTTGGATCCCATGGCCCGCCGCAGCAGGTCGGCGTCTTCGGCCGAGCAGTTGCCCACGGCCACCGCCATCTGCATGAGCTGCTCCTGGAACACCGGAACACCCATCGTGCGCGACAGCACCGGCTCGAGCTTGGGGTGCACGTAGGTGATCTTCTCCTGACCGAGCTTGCGCCGCACGAAGGGATGCACCGCCCCGCCCTGGATCGGTCCCGGGCGGATGAGCGCGATCTGCACGACCAGGTCGTAGAACTTCCGCGGCTGCAAGCGCGGAAGCAGTCCCATCTGCGCGCGCGACTCCACCTGGAACACCCCGATCGAATCGGCCCGGCACAGCATGTCGTACACGGCCTTCTCTTCCTTCGGCAGCGTCGACAGCTCCCACTTCTCGCCCGTGGCATCCCGGATCAGGTCGAAGCAGTACTGCAACGCCGCGAGCATGCCCAGGCCCAGCAGATCGAACTTCACCAGCCCCATCCAGGCCGCGTCGTCTTTGTCCCACTGGATGACCGTGCGGTTCTCCATGCGCGCGTGCTCGATGGGCACCACCTCGCCCACCGGCCGGTCGGTGAGCACCATTCCCCCCGAATGGATGCCGAGATGCCGCGGCGCCTTCAGCAGCTCGGAGGCGAACTCGATGACCTGATCGGGGATGTCGTGGTCCGACCCGGTCTCGAGGGTCGCGCCCCAGCGCTCGACCTGCTTCGACCAGGCGTCCTGCTGCCCCGGCGAGTGCCCGAGCGCGCGGGCCATGTCGCGCACGGCGTTCTTCGGGCGGTACTGGATGACGTTGGCCACCTGCGCCGCGCGCTCGCGCCCGTACTCCTGGTACACCCACTGGATGATCTCTTCGCGCCGGTCGGAGTCGAAGTCGACGTCGATGTCGGGCTCCTCGTCGCGCAGGCTCGACAGGAACCGCTCGAACGGCAGCCGATAGAAGATCGAGTCGACCGCCGTGATGTTCAGCAGGTAGCAGACGGCGCTGTTCGCGGCGGACCCGCGCCCCTGGCACAGGATGCCGCGGCGGCGGGCCTCGGCGACGATGCCGTAGACGATGAGGAAGTATCCCGGGAAGTCCTTCATCTCGATCACCTCGAGCTCGCGCTCGATGCGGCGGCGGTCGTCGTCGGAGAGGTTCGGGTATTTCGTCGGCACCGCCTCCCAGACCAGGTGCCGCAGCCACGACATGGGCGTATGCCCCTCGGGCACTCTCTGCTTCGGCAGGGCCGGCTTGGCCCGGCGCAGAGGGAAGGCGATCTCGTCGGCGAGCGCCACCGTGCGCGCCACGGCGCCGGGATACCGGGCGAAACGCGCCGCCATCTCCGCCCCCGAGCGGAGGTGCGCCCCGGCGTGGGCGGGGAGCCACCCGTCGAGCTCGTCGAGGCCGCGGTTCGCCCGCACCGCGGCGACGGCGGCGGCGAGCAGCTGCTTCTGCGGGGCGGCGTAGTGCACGTTGTTGGTGGCCAGGGTCGCGAGCCCTCTCTCGGCCGCGAGGCCGGCGAGCACGTCGTTGCGGCGCGAGTCGAGCGGGTCGCCCTGATCCATCAGCTCGACGTAGACGGCCTCGGCCCCGAACAGGTCGACGAGGGTGTCGAGTTCGCGTGCCGCACCCGCCGGCCCCTCGAACGCCAGGGCCTGACGCACCGCGCCCTTGCGGCATCCGGTGAGCACCGCCCAATGGGGGTCGCGCGGTCCCCCGGCGCGTTCGGCGAGGTCGTCGAGGTCGTAGACCGGACGCCCCTTCTCGGCCCCCTCGAGCTGCGCGTGGGTGATCGCGGCGGCGAGCCGGTGGTACCCCTCTTCGCGGCGCGCGAGCACGAGCAGGTGCGACCCGGTCGGATCGGCCTCGCCGTTCTGCGGGCCGGGCAGCCCCAGCGACAGCTCGGCCCCGAAGACCGTCTTCACCGCACGCGCCTCGGCGGCCTCGGCGAAACGCACGATGCCGTAGAACCCGTCGTGATCGGTGAGGGCGAGGGCGTGCAGGCCGAGGCGTTCTGCCTCTTCCACGAGCTCCTCGGGTGACGACGCCCCGTCGAGGAACGAGTACGACGAGTGCGCGTGCAGTTCGGCGTACGGCACGGTGTCGGCCGGACGCTCGATCGTCGGGGGCACGTAGGCGCCGCGTTTGTGCGACCACGCCGGACTGTCGCCGCCGTCGCCGTTCGGCGGGGCGCCGGTGGGCCGCCGCGCGTCGCTGAGCAGTCGTTCGAGTTCCGACCACTTCACCGGCGGGTTGGTCCAGCCCATCAGCGCACCTCCGTCCCGGCGGCGGCCGACCCGCGCGCCCCGCCCGGAGCACGGCGGCACACCGCGGCGCGTGCAGCGATCCGAGCAGAGCCCGACGCGCCGCCGCTCGGGGTCCCACGCTCGAGTACGCCCTCAGTCATAGCGTCCCTCCGCTCGCCATTCCCCTTCTTCGACGACGAGCAACCACGCTCCCCCGTCGGCGTCGACGACCTGGAACCGGTGCGCCCGCCGGGCGCGCAGCGGATCCCATCCGCGCTCGCTGATCGGCCAGGGGCCCGCCCACTCCTGGATGCGTCGACGCTGCCCCGCCGTCTCGAGCACCGCCGGTGGAGCGCTCAGCGCGTCGCGCTCCCCCACGGTGACGGGTGCCCCCGCGATGTCGGTGACCCCCACCAGGCGAGGCTCGGGATAGACGGTCGCCGGCAGGGGGTCGGGGAGGCTCCCCGGCCAGGGGCGCGTGCGCTCCTTCGCCGTGACGGCGCGGTCGCCCCACGGCACGAGCACCTGGCGTTCGGCGAGCCACCGCCCACCGCCGATCACCGGCGTCACCACGGCGCGGTGCCCGAGCATCGCCTGCACGCGCGAGAGCGCGTGGTGCACGCGCTCGTCGGGACCCGCGCCGAACAGTCCCCGGGCGTGATGAGCGGCGGCGTCGACCGCCTCGGGCTCGATGTGCACGCCCGCGACCCCGCTGCCGAAGATGCCCTGGGCGTCTTCGGCGAGCTGCCAGCGCACGCGGTCGACCACGCCGGCGGCGTCGAACGAACCGGGGTGCAGCCACACGCGCTCGCTGCGCTCGCCCCGTTCGCCGGTGAGGACGACACGCAGCTCGGTGCACACCAGGTCGTGCGCGCCGAGGCGAGCGATGAACTCCTCGGCCGCCACGCGCACGCCGAAGGCGATCTGGTCGGCCAGCTCGAGAGGGGGCTCGAAGGCGACGTCTCGGTGCAGCTCGGGCGGGGGTGTGCGCGGCTGCACCGGCTGCGAGTCGAGACCTCCCGCCAGGGCGTGCAGACGCACCCCCCGCTCGCCGAAGCGCTCCCGCACCCTCTCGACCGGGAGGCCCGCCAGCTCGCCCAGGGTGTGCACCCCCAAGCGCGAGAGGAGGCTGCCGAACTCGTCGTCGTCGAGGGTCGCGATCGACAGCGGCGCGAGGAAGGCTCCCGCCTCTCCCGGCGGAACGACGCGCACGGGCTCGTCGACACCGGCAGTACGCGCCGCCTGCTCGGCGGTGAAGACGCCGTCGGCCACGCTCGCCCGCACCCCGGCGAACCCGTCGTCGTCGAGCAGGCGGAGCAGCTTGCGCGCCGCCTCGAGCTCGCCCCCGTAATAGCGAGCCGGACCCCGGGCCCGTAAGGCGCACAGCCCCGGACGCACCACCTGCACCCCGGGGGCGTGCTCCTCGACGCGAGCGACGACGGGGGCGAAAGCGCGGGCATCGCGCACGGGGTCGGCGGGCACCACCTGCAGCCCGGGGCACAGGGCCTGCGCGTCGCGCCGCTTCTGCCCGCGTCGCACGCCCTGCGCGCGAGCCGCCCACGAGCACGCGACGACGACGTTGTTCGCGAACACCGCCACCGCGGCATCCGGCTTCGGAGGAGACACGGCCTCGCGCACGAACGCCGTGATCGGCCAGTCGGGGAACCACAGCACGAGACTGCGCGTCGGCGCCGCCATCAGCCCACCGCCCGCACGGGGTAGGCCTCGCGCTCGCGGGGCACGAGGCGCTCGGCGGGGGCGCCCAGCAGCTCGATCGAGCCATCGGCCGCGGGCAACAGCATGCGGGCGCGGCGGGCGTTCGGCGAGCGACGACTGCTGACCGACACCGTGAGCTCGCGACCGGCCAGGTAGCCGTGCCCCTGTCCGAGCCCGGTCCAGTGCGGGTCGGCCACGTCGATCACGGCCTCCGCCTGCGGCCACGCGCCCTGCACCAGCAGCACCGACCCCCGGTCGCGCAGTCGCGCCGCCAGCCGGGTGGTCTCGGCCCCTCCCCGCGCGGCCGGGGAACCGACGGGCGGACGCACGGCCACCACGGGGAGCACCTCGGTGATCGTCGCGGTCACCGCGAGCCAGCGCGGTCCGGGGTCGGGGATGAAGACGAGCCGGTCGAGATCGAGCCCGTACTTCTCGGCCGCCTCGGCCCCGAGCTCGGGCATGCCGATGACCCCGCACCACGCGCCGTCTTGCGAGGGACGCGCCATGAGGGCCAGCAGGAGGGATGCCGAGCGGGCGAGCGCGTACGCCGATCCCGAGCGCAGCCCCCCGCCGGGCAGCAGCGACGAGAACGCCGGATGCGTGGGCAGCACGGGGGCGTCCATGCGCCGCCCCTGCATGCGCTCGAGGCGATCGCGCAGCGCGGTGATGTCGGGTACGGCCTGTACCTGGTCTCTCACGATCGCCCTCACTCCCACAGGTTAGAACATGTGTTCTAGTGTCTCAATCCCTGTGGTCGAAGATACGATCGACCTCCGACATCGCCGGATCATCGGGCCCGTCGCGATGCATCAGCCGGGTCGGACCCGCCGCGTCGTATCCCTCACGACGGAACCCGCCGCAACGAACCCGTGTCCGCGGGAGCGTACCCTCTCGTCCCGACGACGCGCGCGTCAAGGATCGACGACAGACCCCGTCTTCCATAGAAGATGAACAGCGACGGAAGGTCCCCCCAATTGGTCGTCGAAACAACGATCCGCCGCGATGATCTGCGGCGGGATGCCAGGCGTCGTGATGTCTCGCGCACACGACGCCTCGCCCTGGTGCGCGTGATCGTCATCCTGTCGGCTGCGACGGGCCTGAACTACATCACATGGCGGTGGCTGGCGTCGGTCAACTGGGAGTCCTGGTGGATCGCGGTCCCCCTCGTGCTCGCCGAGACCTACAGTCTCATCGACTCGCTCCTCTTCGGCCTCGGCGCCTGGCGACTGCGCGAGCGGCACGATGCTCCCCCGCTGCAGCACGAGGTGACGGTCGACGTCCTCGTGACCACCTACAACGAGCCCCTCGATCTCGTCATGGAGACCGCACGCGCGGCCAAGGCGATCCGCTACCCCCACGAGACCTGGATCCTCGACGACGGCGACCGCCCCGAACTGCGCGCCCTCGCCGAGGCCGAGGGCATCGGCGTCATCACCCGTTCGGAGGCGTGGCGCAACAGGCCGCGTCACGCCAAGGCCGGCAACCTCAACAACGCCCTGATGGTGACCGAGGGCGAGTTCTTCCTCATCCTGGATGCCGACCAGATCCCGTCCCCCGACATCCTCGACCGCACGCTCGGCTGGTTCGAAGACGACCGCGTCGCCCTGGTCCAGACGCCGCAGTGGTTCACCAACGTCCCCGCGAGCGATCCGCTCGGCAGTCAGGCACCGCTGTTCTACGGACCCATCCAGCAGTCCAAGGACGGGTGGAACGCCGCCTTCTTCTGCGGCTCTAACGCCATCCTGCGCCGCGAGGCCCTCATGCAACTCGGCGTCTCGCGCTACGTCGGCGAGGTCACGCTCGCGGTCAACCGCGGCATCCGCTCCTCGCGTCGCGTGCTCGCCCGCGCGCGGCGCGAGCACGCGTCCGACGCCCGCATCGTGGCATCCCTCGATCGCGTCTCCCGCGCGCTCGACGACCTGAAGGCCGGGATCGCGCGCGGCGACGCCCTGGCCGACCTGACCTACGGGTTCCAGCGGCAGATCGTGGCGGTGCGCCGGGAACTCGCCGATCAGGACATCGCCGACGTGCGCGCCGAACTCGCCGAGCTGGCCGAGGTGACGGGCGACCCCGCCGCCCTCGCGGCGATCGACGACCTCGCTCTCGAAGCCCTCGGCGAGCGCAGCCTGTCGCCCCTGGCCGCGGTGGAGTCGGTCAGCATGCTCGTGGAGTCCTTCGACGTGGGACGCGAGGAAGAGGCGCAGGCCATCATGCCGCTGGCCACGATCTCGGTCACCGAGGACATGGCCACCTCGATGCGTCTGCACGGCCTGGGGTGGAAGTCGGTCTACCACGACGAGGTGCTCGCGAAGGGCCTCGCCCCGGAGGACCTCCCCACCATGCTCACCCAGCGCCTGCGCTGGGCGCAGGGCACGATGCAGGTCATGTTCCGCGAGAACCCGCTCGTGCAGAAGGGCATGAACTGGGGACAGCGTCTGATGTACTTCGGCACGATGTGGAGCTACCTGTCGGGGTTCGCCGCGATCGTGTACGTCGCCGCGCCGGTGCTGTACCTGTCATTTGGAGTCATGCCCGTCCAGGCGTGGAGCGTGGATTTCTTCGCCCGCTTCATCCCCTTCTTCGTCATCAACCAGGTGCTGTTCCTGGTGGTCGCCAACGGCCGACCGACCTGGAGGGGCGCGCAGTACTCGCTCGCCCTGTTCCCTGTGTGGATCCGCTCCGTCACGAGCGCGTTCGACAACGTCTACCGCGGTCGTTCGCTCGGGTTCTCGGTCACCCCGAAGACCCGCTCGGTCGAGAACCGCCCCCGCTGGGACCTCGTCAAGCCGCAGCTGTGGGTGATGGTCGCCCTCGTCGCCTCGCTCGGCGTCGTGGCCGTGCGGTACGCCGCGGGGCAGGCCGAGGGCATCGCTCCGCTGATCAACATCGCGTGGGTCCTCTACGACCTCGCCGTCTTCAGCATCATCGTCCGCGCGGTGCTGTACTCCGCCTCCGATCACCAACCGAAAGGTTACTGACATGCTCCAGGTCGACATCGATCCCCGTGCCGACGGGACGGTCGTGACGCCGCGCGGCCGTTTGACGATGGTCTCGGCGAAGTCGTTCCGCGAAACGGT
The DNA here is from genome assembly GCF_032464935.1 of Microbacterium phycohabitans. NCBI lineage: Bacteria > Bacillati > Actinomycetota > Actinomycetes > Micrococcales > Microbacteriaceae > Microbacterium > Microbacterium phycohabitans. The sequence continues at coordinate 281,115 of NZ_JAWDIT010000004.1, read as the reverse complement.
CACCGCCGAGATCACCCGCGGCAAGGGCGGCATCGTGGTGGTGGACCTCTCGCAGACCGAGTTCGTCGACTCGTCGGGCCTCGGCGCGCTCGTGGCCTGCCTGAAGACCGCGCGCCAAGCGGGCGGCGACCTCCGCCTCGCGGCGCCGAGCGAGCAGGTCACGATGGTTCTCGGTCTCACCAACCTCGACCGGGTCCTGCGCCCGCGTCCGAGCGTCGACGAGGCCCTCCGTGACTGAGTCCGAAGCACGCCGCTCCCTCGACGCGGCCGTCGTCCCGGCGAGCCTCGACGCCATCTTCGACCTGCTCGCCGAGTGGTGGGAGGAGGTCGGCGAGGTGGCGCCGATGACGAGGTTCGGCTTCGAGACCGCGGTCATCGAGATCGCCGGCAACATCGTCGAGCACTCGCGCGGCGAGTCCGACGAGCGCCGGTTCACGCTCGACCTGTTCGCCGACGCGCAGACCCTGAGCGCGACCTTCCGCGACGACGGCGACCCGCCCCTGCTCGACCTGGCGACGGTGCACATGGCGGATGCCGATGAGGAGAGCGGCCGCGGTCTCGCCCTCGCCAACGCGGGCGTCGACGACGTCGGGCTGCGTCGCGAGGGCGACCGGAACGTCTGGACATTGGAGACGAGACGAGAGTGAGGCGCGTGGTCCGACGGGTCGCGGCGGCTGTGGGGGCCTCCGCCGCGCTCCTTCTGATCGGTGCCGCCCCCGCCCTTGCGGCGGCGCCCGCCGCACCGGCGGCCGCGGCGGTCACGAAGGCGCCCGCGACTCCGGCATCCACCGCCACCCCGGACGCGCCCGCGGCATCGGCGACGCCGTCCGCCACCCCGAGCACGACCCCGCCGGCCCCCGCGATCGACGGCGTGCGCTTCGGCCCCGAGCTCGACTGGGGGAACGACGGCCCCGACGGCTACCGCAACCGCCTCGGCGAGACCCCGGCGATGTACAGCGTGCGCCTGTCGTACCCGCTCGATGCCCGCTCGATCTCGGAGTGGCAACATGCCGCCCTGCAGGTCGCGGGGCAGGGGGCCTCGCTGGTGCTCACGCTCGAGCCCTCGGTCGAGCTCGACGCCCTGACCGACGCCGACGCGGCCGAGCTGACCATGCGTCTTGAGCGCTACCACTCGCAGTACGGCACCGAGCAGTTCGTGCGCTTCGCCCCCGAGATGAACGGCTCGTGGGTGTCGTGGGGACAACAGCCCACGGCCTACGTCGCCGCGTTCGAGGACGTCGCCGCGGCGGTGCACGCCGGTTCGTCCGAGGCCGAGATGGTGTGGAGCCCCTCGTACGGCGCCGGATACCCCTTCGAGCGCGCCGACGGTCGCCTCGACGCCATCACCGCCCGCGATCGCGCCGCGATCGACACCGACGGCGACGGCCTGTTCACCGAGGCCGACGACCCGTACGGTCCGTACTTCCCGGATGCCGACTCCGTCGACCGCGTGGGGCTGTCGCTGTACTACTTCGGCAAGGGCGAGGCGGCGGCCGCCGCCGGCCGCGACGTGCCGCTCGAGCAGAACACCGCCCCGGAGGACGGTGAGGTCGCCGCCCGGCTGGACGAGCGCTGGGGCTACACGACCGGCCAGCGCGAGTCGTTCTACGACCGCTTCGCGGTAGGCGAGGGCAAGCCGCTCCTGCTCGACACCGGCGCCCTGTACGACTTCGGTCGCGAGGGCGACTCGGAACTCACCGTCAAGCGCGGGTGGTGGACGCAGGTGCTCGCCGAGCTCGGCGACCATCCCCTCATCGCCGGGATCACGTGGCTCGAGGTGGTGCGCGAAGAGGCCGAGGCCGGTGGCCGCGAGGTCGACTGGCGCGCGACCGCGAACGGCGAGCTCGCCACCGCCCTCCGCGACGACCTGCTCTCGACCGGCCTGATCCGGTGGGGACCGGTCTCCGATGTGGTCACCCCCGAGCAGGGGGTGGCGGCCACCGTGCAGGTGCGCCAGGGCGGGTCAGAGCCGAACGAGGAGATGAACTGGATCACCGGCAGCGCCGCCGTCCTCGCGGTCGCCTTCCTGGCATCCGGGATCGTCGGCCGCGCCCTGCCGAAGTGGCGTTACGACGACAGCTCGGCCAGTCGCGACCTGCGCATCGACATGGTGCGCGGCTTCATCATCGTGGTGGTGGTCGTGACGCACATCGAGGTCACGAGCCCGTTCGCGTACGCCTCGCTCAAGGCCATCGGCGCGATCACCGGCGCCGAGCTGTTCGTGCTGCTGAGCGGCATCGTGCTGGGCATGGTCTTCCCCGCGGCGATCGCCCGGGCCGGCGAGTGGGGCGCGGCGGTGGCGGCGTGGGGACGCGCGCGCAAGCAGTACGTCGTCGCGCTGGCCGTCATCCTGCTCGTCTTCGCGATCGGCTTCCTGCCCTTCGTCGACGCCTCCGCGGTGACCACCTTCACCGATCGAGGGACGGGCGAGGGCGGCTCCGGCGACAGCGGGCGCGTGTACGACCTCTACCCCAACGGCGAGCGCCTGCTGGACTACCCGCCGCCGTGGTACGCGGTGCGGCAGTTCCTCCTGCTCGAGATGGGGCCGTGGCCCTTCAACATCATGGGCCTGTTCGTCGTGCTGAGCCTGGCGTATCCCGCGCTGATGTGGCTCATCAAGCGGCGCCTGTGGTGGCTCGTGCTCGCGCTGAGCTGGGTGGTGTACGCGCTGCACGACCTGGCTCCCGGCTTCCTGCGGTTGCCGTCGCAGTTCGACGCGGTGTTCCCCCTCGCGCTGTGGCAGGTGCTGTTCACCCACGGCCTCGTGATCGGGTATTACCGTCGCCAGATCATCCGCGCGCTCACGACGCTGCCCGGCAAGATCGGCGTCGGTCTCTTCGTGGTCGGCTACGCCGGCATCCTGGTCTACCTCTGGGCCGGCCAGACGTACGGCTTCACCCCCGTACCCTTCCCCGCCGATCTGTACGCGAGCCTGTACGACTCGGGTTACCAGCGCATCTTCCTCGAGTGGGGTCGTCTGCTCGACCTGCCGCTCGTGCTGGTGTGCACCTACGCGGTGCTGACGGTCGCCTGGAAGCCGATCGAGAAGAGCATGGGCTGGCTCTGGATCCCCCTCGGCCAGGCCAGCTTGTACGTTTTCATCGTGCACGTGTTCTTCGTGCTCGCCGTCGCGAACATCCCCGGGCTCGACCGCGGAAGCTTCTGGCAGGGCACGCTCATCCACGCGGCGGTGATCGGGATCATCTTCTTCATGGTCCGAAAGCGCTTCCTCTTCGGCGTCATCCCCCGCTGACGGCCGGAACGACGGATGCCGGGTGCCTCGCGCGACCGCGAGGACCCGGCATCCGTCTTCCGGGGTCGGTCAGTGCACCGACAGAACGATGGCGGTGACGTCGTCGTCGACCTCGTGCGTGGAGACCTTCAGCGCGAGCTCGTCGAAGAACCCGCCGGTGTCGGCAGCCGCGCGCAGGTCGTCTCCGATCATGCGGAGGCTCTCGAGGGTGGAGTCGTACGCGTCGAGGGCGCCGTCCGACACGCTGACGATCAGGTCGCCGCGACCGACGCGCACGCGGCCCGGCTCCCACTCGACGTCGGCGGGACGCAGGCCCAGCGGGAGATTGCGCGAGTCCAGGCGCTCGCTCGTGCCGTCGGCGTGCAGCACGAGGGTCAGACCGTGACCGGCGTCGACGAAGTCGACCGTGCCGGACGCGGCGTCGACCACGGCGTGGAAGACGGTCGCGAACACGTCGCGGTAGCGGCCGTCGGTACGCGCCTCGCCCTCGACCGAGAGCATCGCCTCGACGGGGTCCATGTCGCGTCGAGCCTGCAGGGCGGCGAGCAGGGCTTCGGCGACGGCCCCGGCGGCCTCGCCCTTGCCCATCACGTCGGCGAGGGTGACCACGACCCGACCGCCCACCTGCTGCCAGCCGCTGCTGTCACCGCTCACGAGGCCGTGCGGGATGGCGAGGGATGCCAAGCGCACCCCGTCGGCGCTTCCTCGCTCCTCGCGTACGGCTGACGGAACGGAAGCGGGCGCGTCCGCCTCGCTCTGCCGCACCTCCGCCTGCGCCCAGCGTCCGAACTGCTCGAGGCTTCTGCGCTGCGCGTCGGTCAGGGAGCGCGGGTCGGAGTCGAGCAGGCACAGGGTGCCCACGGCGTCGCCGTCGTCGGTGCGCAAGGGGAAGCCCGCGTAGAAGCGCATCCCGTACCCGGTGACGGCGGCGATGTCGCGGAAGCGGTCGTCGGCGGTGGCGTCGTCGACCTCGAGGATGCCCTGTTGCTTCACCGTCTCGCCGCAGAAGACGGCCTCGCGCGGCGAGCGCCCGAACCGCGGTCCGTCCGGCTGCGCCTTCGTGTAGACCTCGTCGTCATCGACGATGTTGACCAGCGCGTAGTCGACGTCGAAGAGCTCGCGTGCGAGGCGCGTGATGCGATCGAATCGTTCCTCGGGCGGCGAGTCCATCAGGCCCGTGCGATCGACGGCGGATCCGGGGGCGGGGATGTCGGAGGTCATCGGGGGCTGTCCTTCCGCGGGCGTTGCACCGCGCTGATCCGCGGCGACCGGCGCTCTCTCGCGGACGCGGAGCTGCTTCGACTCGGAAGACTCCCCCACGTCGTCGCGGAATCGATCACGCCGACATCTCGACCCTATCGAGGGAAACGGCCGCAACGGGCGATCCGCCGGAGGATCTCCGTAGTACTGAGACGCGTCAGAGCAACCGGAGGTCCGCTTGCATCGCGGCAGCCTCGCGGATCATCGTCGGCACGAACCTCTCGACCACCGTCTCCCGAGAGTGCCGCCCGCTGCTCATTGAGACGTTCACCGCCGCGGCGACCGCGCCGTCGCGGCCGCGCACGGGCACGGCCAGCGAGGTGAGCCCGGGCTCGAGCTCGCCGTCGACCAGCGCCCATCCGCGCTCGCGCACCCGTTCCAGTTCCGCGCGCAGGGCGGCCGGGTCGGTGATCGTCTGCGGCGTCCGCGCCGGCAGCGGCGCGGCCAGCACGGCGTCGACGACGCGGGGCTCCGCGTGCGCGAGCAGGACGCGCCCCATGCTCGTCGCCGCCGCGGGGAAGCGCGTTCCCACCGTGATCCCCACCGACATGATGCGCCGCAGCGGCACCCTCGCGATGTACACGATGTCGGCACCGTCGAGCACGGCCGCCGAGGCGCTCTCATCGGTCGCGCGCGAGAGGGCCTCGAGGTGCGGCTGAATCACGTCCGGAAGAGTGGATGCCGAGAGGTAGCTGAAGCCGAGTTCGAGCACGCGCGGCGTGAGAGTGAACATCCGCCCGTCGCTGCGGACGTAACCGAGCGCCTCGAGGGTGCGCAGGAACCGACCGGCCGCGGCGCGCGTCACGTCGGCGCGGCGGGCCACGTCACTGAGCGTCAGCGACCGGTTCTGGGCGTCGAAGCAGCGGATGACCGCGAGGCCGCGGACGAACGCCTGCACCACGTCGCCGCCGTCGGTCGCATCCCGCTCGTCCACCGCCTCACCCTATCCGCGGGTCGGCGTCCACGACGCACCGCCCGGAAGGCACCGCCCGCAGCAGACGCCCACGAGTCAGCGCTCGAGCACGACGGCCAGCCCCTGGCCCACGCCGATGCAGATCGCGGCGACCGCGACTCCGCCCCCGCGGCGCGCGAGTTCGTGCGCCGCGCGCGCGATGATCCGGCCGCCCGAGGCGCCGAGCGGGTGCCCGATGGCTATCGCTCCCCCATTCTGGTTGAGCAGCTCGGGGTCGAGCTCGGTCCACAGCTTCGCGCACGCGAGGGTCTGCGACGCGAACGCCTCGTTGAGCTCCACGAACGACACGTCCGCCCACGAGCGTCCGGCTCGCGCGAGCGCCCGATTGGCCGCCTCGACTGGGGCGACGCCGAACACGTCGGGGTCGTTGCCGAACGCCGCGCGTCCCGCTATGCGCGCGAGGGGCTCGGCATCCACCGCCCCTTCCGCCCCCAGCAGCACCGCGGAGGCGCCGTCGTTGATGGGCGAGGAGTTGCCCGCCGTGACCGAGCCGTCCCTTCGGAACGCCGGTCGCAGCCCCGCCAGCACCTCGGCCGTCGAATCGTCGCGGATGCCCTCGTCGCGGGCGAGCGCGTGCCCCTCGACCTGCACGATCTCGTCGTCGAAGCGCCCCGCGGCCCAGGCCGCCGCGGCGAGGCGGTGGCTGCGGGCGGCGAAGGCGTCCTGGTCCTCGCGCGAGATGTCGTAGATCTCGGCGAGCTTCTCGGCGCTCTCGCCGTTCGAGATCGTCCAGTCCGACCTCAGCCGCGGGTTGGTCATGCGCCAGCCGATCGAGGTGTTCCACATCGTCTGGTTCGCGGCGGGGAAGGGGCGCGGGCTCTTCTCGACCACGAACGGCGCGCGTGTCATCGACTCGACGCCGCCGGCGAGGATCAGCTCGGCGTCGCCCGCCTCGATCGCGCGCGAGCCCTGGATCACGGCGTCCAGCGACGATCCGCACAAGCGGTTGATGGTGGTGCCCGGCACCGACGACGGGAAGCCCGCGAGCAGCGCGCCGAAGCGCGCGACGTTGCGGTTGTCCTCCCCCGCCTGGTTGGCGTCGCCGAAGATCACGTCCTCGATGCGGGCGGGGTCGATGCCGGTGCGGTCGACGACGGATGCCATGACGGTCGCGGCGAGATCGTCGGGGCGCACGTCGGCGAAAGCCTTGCCGTGCCGGGCGAACGGGGTGCGCACGGCGTCGTAGACGAAGGATGCGGGCATGGGTCAGACCTCCAGCGTCAGGCCGAGCAGGGCCTCGATCTCGGCGTGGGTGTTGTCGCCGAACAGCTCGCGCACGCGGAAGCCGGAGGCGGTGACGTCGAAGACACCGCGGTCGGTGTAGACGCGCGAGACGCAGCCGACGCCGGTGAGCGGGTAGGTGCAGGCGGCGACCAGCTTGGGCTCGCCGCCCTTGGTGAGCAGGTCGGTCATGACGTAGACGTCCTTCGCACCGATCGCGAGGTCCATCGCCCCGCCGACCGCGGGGATCGCCCCGGGCTCCCCCGTCGACCAGTTGGCGAGATCGCCCCCGGCCGACACCTGGAACGCACCCAGCACGCACACGTCGAGGTGCCCGCCGCGCATCATCGCGAACGAGTCGGCGTGGTGGAAGTACGCCGCCCCCGCGAGCGCGGTCACGGGTTGCTTACCGGCGTTGATGAGGTCGGGGTCGACGCGTCCGCGCTCGGGTGCGGGACCCATGCCGAGCATGCCGTTCTCGGTGTGCAGCACGATCTCGAGGCCCTCGGGAAGGTAGTCGGCCACCAGCGTGGGAGCGCCGATCCCGAGGTTCACGACCGCGCCTTCGGGAATGTCGGATGCCACCCGCGCGGCGAGCTGCGTGCGGGAGATGCGCGTGGTCATGCGGGGCCCTCCTCGGACTCCAGGGGGCGTCCTTCGATGTCGACGCCGCCGACGAAGGCGCCGTCGCGGAGCCATCGACGCTCGCCGACGGCGACGACGCGGTCGACGTAGAGACCCGGGGTGACGACGCTCTCGGGGTCGAGCGAGCCCAACGGCACGATCTCGTCGACCTGCACGACGGTGGTCGTGGCGGCCGCGGCCATGATGGGGCCGAAGTTGCGCGCGGTCTCGCGGTAGACGAGGTTGCCCCAGCGATCGGCACGTCGAGCGCTGATGAGGGCGACGTCGGCGCGGATGGGGTATTCGAGCACGTAGTCGCGTCCGTCGATGCGCCGCGTCTCCTTGCCCTCGGCGAGCTGGGTCCCGAAACCGGTGGGCGTGAAGAAGCCACCGATACCGGCTCCCGCCGCTCGGATGCGCTCGGCCAGATTGCCCTGGGGCACGAGCTCGAGTTCCACCTCGCCCGCGCGGTACAGGCGGTCGAAGACCCAGGAGTCGCTCTGCCGCGGGAACGAACAGATCATCTTGCGCACCTGACCCGCGGCGAGCAGGGCAGCGAGGCCCGTGTCGCCGTTGCCGGCGTTGTTGTTGACGACGGTGAGCCCCGACGCCCCGTGGGCGATGAGCGCGTCGATGAGCTCGACCGGCTGGCCGGCACGACCGAAACCGCCGATCATCACGGTCGCACCGTCGCGGATGCCGGAGACGGCGGCTGCGATGTCGGAGACGGTCTTGTCGATCATGCGTCGACGTTCGTTGAGCGAACAAGCATTCGCCTAGCGTACAACGGTGGTCGAGCGGAATCCAGACCCCGGATGAGGCCGCCCCGCACCGACCGACGGGTGCCAACGCACACGAAAGGCCCAACCGGACGCGAACGCACACGGAAGCAGCCCACTCGCGCGCGCACGGACAGCCCGGCCGGGTGCGGACGCACGCGGAAGGCCCGGCCGAGCGAGAGCCCGGCCGAGCCTTCCGTGTGAGTCAGATCAGGCGGCCAGCGCCAGGTAGGGCTCCCACCGCGGGTCGCTCTTGTCGACGCCGCGCACCGTCCACGACGATCCGCGCGGCGGCGCGGGCACGAGTCGCAGCTCCCACCGCATCTCCTGCGGGGTGCGATCGCCCTTGATGTTGTTGCAGGCCAGGCAGCAGGCCACGAGGTTCTCCCACGTGTCCTTGCCGCCGCGAGACCGCGGGAGCACGTGGTCGATCGTCGAGGCGGCCTTGCCGCAGTATCCGCACCGGTGTGCGTCGCGCCGCAGGACGCCGCGACGCGTGACCGGCACCTGACGCGCCCCCGGCACCCGGACGTAGCGCGTCAGGATGATCACCGCCGGGCGATCGTAGGTTCCCGCCGCCGCCCAGACGGGGTCTTCCTCGATGTGTTCGATGACCGTGGCCTTCTCGTTCATCACGAGCACGAGGGCTCGTTTGAACGACACGACCGCGAGGGGCTCGTAGCCCGCGTTCAGGACCAGTGTGCGCATTTCGCTTCCTCTCGAATGGCCGAGACGGCTTCTCGGATGTTCGACTCGCGACGACGGGTGAGGCGCAGGGGTATGAAAAAAGGCGCTGTCTAGACAGACAGCGCCTGGGTGATCGCGGCGAAGCCGCGGCATCCGAACACACGATGCCGAAGAACGAGCAGCCCGAGCGCATCCATGGTGCGGATGCGCGGGCTGGTGTTCATCGGCGGTCCCTCCGGTTCTTCCGACGTCGCTGACAGGCTAACCCACTGCGACACGCCCGGGGTCGGGTGAGGGGGGAAACGGAAAGCGGCGTGTCGGAGAACGATCGTCTCCGGCACGCCGCTTTCACGGGGAAGGGATCAGCCCGCGTTCTGCTGCAGCCACGCGTAGGGGTCGACGACCGAACCGTTGATGTGCACCTCGAAGTGCAGGTGGTTCGCGGTCGAGCTGCCGGTGGAGCCGACGAGACCGATGAGCTGACCGGCGGCGACCGTCTGGCCGGCCTGCACCTGGCGGCTGCCGTAGGTCATGTGGCCGTAGGTGGTCGACACCTTCTGGCCGTTGATCACGTGCTCGATGACGATGCCGACGCCGTAGCCGCCGTAGCTCTCGGACGACACGCTCACGACTCCCGCCGCGGCGGCGAAGATCGGCTGACCGCCGGGGGCGAGCAGGTCGACACCCTGGTGGTAGCCCGAGTCCCACAGCCCGCGGCCGAGGATGTAGCTGGTCAGCGGCCAGCGCACCTCGCCCGAGCCGGGAGCGGTCATGCTCAGGTCGACGTTCGAGACCGACGAGCTCGCGGTGGATGCCGACTGGCGCGCACGCTCCGCAGCGGCCGCGGCAGCGGCAGCGGCGGCGGCAGCGGCGGCCTCCTCGTCCTTCTTCTTCTGGATCTCCTCCGCCGTGGTGGCGGAGTAGCTGCTGCGATCGAGGCCCTCCGCCGTCGCGTCGGAGGCGACCACGAGCGACTGGTTGTCGGGCGCCGACATCTGCTGCAGCGACATCGTCTGAGCCGCGGGCATCGTGGCCGCGTAGGCGGGGATCGCGACGGTCGCCACGAGACCTGCGACCATCGAGAGAATCACGGCACTGCGCAACGACTTCCCCCCTCGACGCCGGGCCGAGCCGGTGGGAGCGGGAGCGGTGCGGACGGCGGGTGCGGTCGCTGCGGAGCGGGACTGCATCGGGCGGCGGGTCGGTCGGGCGACCTCTGCGCGCACGCTCTTGCGAGTGGGACCCGTTGCAGGGACCTCGGGTAGGTCCGCAGCGGGATCGTTGTGTTCAGCCAAACTTCCTCCGGCGCCTCTGCGTCTGGGACGCTGGCTCGTCAGCACTCGATGATGGGGGCACGATGTGCGGGCTTCACCCTCTGCGGACGACGAGCCGATGAGGCAAACCGCGAGGGGTCCGACGGCGGGCTTCTCGCCTGTGGACTCTCAGAGGCTACCCGAAGATAACGAACATGTCACGCTCCGCTCCTGGTGATCACCCGATGCCCGGCGAAGGTTCAGCCTCGGCCGCGATCGCGCCGCTCAGGCCTCGGCGACGAGGAAGATGTGCGACGCGACCTCGACGGGGAGCTCGAGCCCCTCGTCGACGCCCTCCATCTGCACCAGCACGTACCCCTCGTTGAAGCGGAAGTCGCCACGCGCTCCGGGCAGGACGCCCGCTGCCTTCAGCTGCTGCAGCAACTCGGGGTCGACCTGCGCCGGCTCGGCGAGACGACGAACCGTGCCCGAGATCGGACCACCCGCGTCGGTGAGCTTGCGGACCAGACCGACGACACCGTCATCGAACGTGGAGCTCACGGTGTCGCCCAGCTGGTCGAGGCCGGGGATGGGGTTGCCGTAGGGCGACTCGGTCGGGTGGCCGAGCAGCTCGACGAGTCGGCGCTCGACCTGCTCGCTCATGACGTGCTCCCACCGGCAGGCCTCGTCGTGGACGTAGGCCCAGTCGAGACCGATCACATCGCTCAACAGGCGCTCGGCGAGTCGGTGCTTGCGCATGACGTCGACGGCCTTCTGACGCCCGTCGGCGGTCAGCTCGAGGCGTCGGTCTTCGGAGACCACCACGAGGCCGTCGCGCTCCATGCGTCCCACGGTCTGCGACACCGTCGGCCCCGAGTGGCCGAGGCGCTCGGAGATGCGCGCGCGCAGCGGCACGATCTTCTCCTCCTCGAGCTCGAGGATGGTGCGCAGGTACATCTCGGTGGTGTCGATCAGATCGGTCATTCAGGAGTCCTCGATGTCGCGCGGCAAGTCCTCCCAGCCTACCGACCCCCTCCGACACGGGCGCCGGCGCCCGAGGGGCGGGACCCTAGAATCGGACCCATGCCGCACGTGGAACTCCCCGCCGAACTCCTGCCCGCCGACGGTCGCTTCGGGTGCGGCCCCTCGAAGGTGCGCGGTGCGCAGCTCGAGGCCCTCGTCACCCGCGGGGCGTCCATCCTCGGCACCTCGCATCGCCAGGCGCCCGTGAAGAACCTCGTCGCCAGCACGCGCGAGCGCCTGTCGCAGCTGTTCCGGCTGCCCGACGGCTACGAGATCATCCTCGGCAACGGAGGGTCGACCGCCTTCTGGGATGCCGCGGCCTTCGGTCTCATCCAGAACCGCAGCCAGAACCTCGTGTTCGGCGAGTTCGGCGGCAAGTTCGCCTCCGCCGCGGCCGCCCCGTGGCTCCAGGCCCCCGACGTCCGCAAGGCGGAGCCCGGCACCCGCACCGTCGCCGAGGTCGTCGAGGGCGTCGACGTCTACGCGTGGCCCCACAACGAGACCTCGACCGGCGTCTCCGCCCCGGTGGTGCGCGTCGCGGGCGACGCGGGAGCGCTGACCGTGATCGACGCCACGAGCGCTGCGGGCGGCATCGACTTCGACGTGACGCAGGCCGACGTCTACTACTTCGCCCCGCAGAAGAACCTCGGCTCCGACGGCGGCCTGTGGTACGCCGCCGTGTCGCCCGCCGCGATCGAGCGCATCGAGAGCATCGCGGCATCCGACCGCTACATCCCCGAGTTCCTGAGCCTTAAGAACGCGCTCGACAACTCGCGCCTGCAGCAGACCCTCAACACCCCGGCACTGGCCACCCTGCTGCTCCTCGACGAGCAGCTGGGCTGGATCCTCGACAACGGCGGCCTGACGTGGGCGGGCGCCCGCACCGCGGAATCGTCGTCGGCGCTGTACGACTGGGCGGATGCCAGCAGGGTCGCGACCCCGTTCGTCGCCGACGCGGCCGACCGCTCCCCCGTCGTCGTGACGATCGACTTCGACGACAGCATCGACGCCGCGGCGATCGCGAAGAGCCTGCGCGCCAACGGGATCGTCGACACCGAGCCCTACCGCAAGCTCGGCCGCAACCAGCTGCGGGTGGCGACGTTCGTCTCGATCGAGCCCGACGACGTCCGCCGTCTCATCGGGGCGATCGACTACACGATCGAGCGCCTGCCCGGCGCCTGAACCCGACACGACGAAGGCCGCCTCGCATCACGCGGGGCGGCCTTCGTCGTGTCGGGAGCGATGCGTCAGTAGCTGCGGTCGCCCTCGTCGCGATCGTCGTCGTCATCACTGTCGTCGTCGTCAATGCTGTCGTCGGCGTCGTCGTCATCACTGTCGTCGTCGTCGTCATCGCGATCGTCGTCATCGGCGTCGCTGTCGTCGGCATCCGAGTCCTCGGCATCCGAGTCCTCGTCGCCCGACCGCTGGTCGACCGCGTGGTCCGCGTCGAACTCGTCGATGTCGACGCCGTCGAGGTCGCCGGCGTGGAAACGGGCCTTGGGCTCGTCCTCCTCGTCGTCGTCCTCCTCGTCGTGCTCGTCCTCGGGGTCGTCGTCGATGTCGTCGTCATCCGCGTCGGCGTCGGCGTCGTCGGTTGCAGCGGCGGCCTGGGCCGCCTGGTACTCGGCGAGTCGCGTCGCCCACGGCACCCAGTCGGGGGCAAGCAGCGCTCCGTCACCGGGCAGCAGCTCGACCTCGAGCACGGTCGGCTCCGACTCCTCGACGACGGCCACGCTCACCGTCCAGAACCAGCCGGGATACCCCGACAGGCGCGTGTGGAAGCGGAGCGAGACGACGCCGTCGTCTTCGAGCGCGTACCCCGCGGCGGGGCCGACGGTGTCGGCGGGGGTGATCTCGTGCAGAGCCGCGAGCGCGAGGTCGTGCGCTCCGGTCAGGCGCTCGTCGGCGACCTGCGCGGTCTCCCCCTGCTCAGGCTTCGAAGTCATCGGCGACCTTGCGCAGGACCGCGGCGATCTTCTGGGCGTGCGGACCGTTGGGGTATCGACCGCGACGCAGGTCGCCGCCGATGCCGTCGAGGAGCTTGACGAGGTCTTCGACGATGATCGCCATGTCGTCGGCCGGCTTGCGCGAGCGCTTCGAGAGACTCACCGGGGCGTCCAGCACGCGCACCGACAGCGCCTGGAGACCGCGCTTTCCGTCGGCGACACCGAACTCGAGGCGCGTCCCGGCCTTGGGAGCGGGGGTTCCGGCGGGCAGAGCCGTGGCGTGCAGGAACACGTCCTGGCCGTCATCGGTGCTGATGAAGCCGAAGCCCTTCTCGTCGTCGTAGAACCTGACCTTGCCGGTGGGCATGGACACCTCGCTGGATATGTGCGCGAATGCGCGGCGGAACGCGGGAACCGAGCGGATCCCGGTCTTCCAGACTACGACACCGGCGCCAGGCAGTAGGCTGAGCGCGATGAGCACCCGCACCACCGGCGGCAGTACGCCGGGCGACGACGTTCCCGTCCGACGCATCGACCGCATCCTGGCGTTCATGTCGCTGGGGCTGCTCGTGCTGTCGATCGTCTGCTTCTTCGCGATCATCGTGGGCTCCAGCGCCGGTGCCGACATGGGCTCGGGCCTCTGGCCGACGATCGGTGTCATCGTCTACATCGCGCCCCCGGTCGCGTTCGGGTGCCTGCTCGCCGTGCTCATCATGAGCTTCGTCCGAAGGGCGCGGGCCAACAAGGCCCGCTGACGTGCCCGAGACCTCCGCACAACGCGCTCTGGCGGTCTCATTGAGCGCGCGCGACGACGCCGACCTCGCGCGGTTGTTCGCCGGACGGCACGTGTCGCCCTCGAGCCCGTGGCGCGACATGTTCGACGCCGCCGAGGCACTGCTCGACCCCGCCTCGGTCGCCCGCGAGCTCCCCGCTCTCACGCGCGACGAAGCGGTCGCACTCACCAATGCCGTCGGCGGCACTCCAGCAACCGGCGCCGCGCGCGACGCGCTGGCGGCGCACGCCCTGGTCGGTGACGACGGCATCCCGTTCCCGAGTGTCGTCGGCGCGGTGCGCGAGGCGCTCCCCGACGGGCTTCCCGACCCTCAGCCCGCGTCGGCGCCCGCCGCATCCGCGGAGACGGCGGCGGCGGCCGCGGAAGCCGCCTTCACCAACGCGGCCTCCGTCGCCGACATCCTCATGCTCACGCTCGAATCCCCCCTCGGCCGGATCGGGTCGGGTTCGCTGGGCGCCACGGAGCGGCGCCGTCTCGTCGACGCGGGGGCGGTCAGCACCGCTGCGGAAGCCGATCTGCTGGTCGGACTCGCCGCCGACGTGGGCCTGCTGGGGGCGAACGACCGGGCGTGGCTGGTGTCGCAGCACGGACGCGAATGGCTGCGCCTGCCGACGCTCGAGCGCTGGAGCCGCACGGCCGAGGCGCTGCGCGACGCGCTCCCCCGCGCGTATCGCGCCGACGGCGGAGGGTGGATCCCCACCGAGCGCTGGGCGGACGCCACCCCCTTCGACCCCGACGGACCCGAGCGCGCGACGGTGTGGATCCGGCGGCTGGTGCGCTGGGGCCTCCTCGACGCGGCAGGACGCGTGGCCCCGTGGGCCGTGCCCCTCGCGGCCGGAGGCGAGCTCGACACCTCCGCGCTGAAGGAGCTGCTGCCCCCCGAGGTCGACCGCGTCTACCTGCAGAACGACCTGACGGCGATCGCTCCCGGGCCCCTGGCACCCCACCTCGACGTGCGACTGCGCACGATGGCGGCGCGCGAGTCCCGCGCGCAGGCGTCGAGCTACCGCTTCAGCGCCGGCACCGTGGGCGCGGCGATCACCGCGGGCGAGACCGCGGACTCGCTCCGGGCGTTCCTCACCGACATCTCGCTGACGGGCCTCCCGCAGCCGCTCGCGTACGTCATCGAGCGCACGTCCGCCGAGCACGGCCGCGTGCGCGTGGGCGTCGACGCCGACACATCGCTCACCCGGGTGACGACCGATGACGAGACGCTACGACGCTCGATGGAGGTCGACCAGTCGTTGCGCTCGATCGCCCTGGCGCGCGACGACGGCGACGACCTCGTCTCCCACGTGTCGGCCGACGTCGTGTTCTGGGCGCTCACCGACGCGCACTATCCCGCGGTCGCCGTCGACGCGCACGGCCGGCCGCGCGCACTCGAGCGCGCGAAGCTCGCCGGAGCCGAGCAGCCGGCATCCGATCCCGACGAGGTCTACGCCCCGCTCCTGGAGCGCCTGCGCAACGGCGCCCAGGACTCGGATGCCGCGTGGCTCGAGCGCGAGCTCGACCAGGCGGTGCGCGCCCGCGCCGTCGTCGACGTGACCGTGCGGCTGCCCGACGGGTCGGCGCGCGTGTTCCGCCTCGAGGCGACCGGACTCGGCGGCGGACGCCTGCGCGGCCGCGACCGCGCGGCAGATGTCGAGCGCACCCTCCCCCTCTCGCACATCGACGGGGTCGCCCCGGTCGACTGAGACCCGCGAACGCCGGGTCGCTCGCGACCCCGGTAGACTCGAACGCTATGTCTGACGGCCCCTTGATCGTGCAGAGCGACCGCACCGTCCTCCTCGAGGTCGCGCACCCCCAGGCGGAGACGGCGCGGCACGAGCTCGCGGTCTTCGCCGAGCTCGAGCGCGCACCCGAGCACATCCACACGTACCGCATCACGCGCCTGGGCCTGTGGAACGCCCGCGCGGCCGGCCACGACGCCGACGCGATGCTCGAGACGCTCGACACGTGGTCGCGATTCCCCGTCCCCGCCTCCGTGAGCACCGACATCCGCGAGACGGTCAACCGCTACGGACGCCTGGTCATCGAACGCAACGACGACAAAGAGCTCGTGCTGCGCTCCACCGATGCGGCGGTGCTGAGCGAGGTGTCGCGCAACAAGCGCATCGCGCCCCTGCTGATCGGGCACCCGACCCCCGACAGCTTCATCGTCGACGCCTGGGCCCGGGGCCACATCAAGCAGGAGCTGCTGAAGATCGGCTGGCCCGCGGAAGATCTCGCCGGCTACACCCCGGGCACTCCGCATCCGATCGACCTCGCCGAAGACGGGTGGAGCCTGCGGCCGTACCAGCGCCAGGCCGTCGATTCGTTCTCGGAGGGCGGTTCCGGCGTCGTCGTGCTCCCCTGCGGTGCGGGCAAGACCCTCGTGGGCGCGGGGGCCATGGCCGACACCCGCACGACGACCCTGATCCTCGTCACCAACACCGTCAGCGCACGGCAGTGGCGCGACGAGCTGCTGCGCCGCACGACCCTGACCCCGGAGGAGATCGGCGAGTACTCCGGTCAGGTCAAGGAGATCAAGCCCGTCACCATCGCGACGTACCAGATCCTCACCGCCAAGCGGAAAGGCCAGTACGCCCACCTCGCCCTGCTCGACGCCCTCGACTGGGGTCTCGTGCTCTACGACGAGGTGCACCTGCTCCCGGCGCCGGTCTTCAAGCTGACCGCCGACCTTCAGGCGCGCCGGCGTCTCGGCTTGACGGCGACGCTCGTGCGCGAGGACGGTCGCGAGGGCGACGTGTTCAGCCTCATCGGCCCCAAGCGCTTCGACGCGCCGTGGAAGGAGATCGAGGCCCAGGGCTTCATCTCCCCCGCCGCCTGCTACGAGGTGCGCATCGACCTGCCCGCCGACGAGCGCCTCGAATACGCCGCGGCCGCCGACGAGGACCGCTATCGACTGGCGGCGACCGCCCCCGCCAAGATCGACGTCGCCCGTCGCCTGGTCGAGCGGCATCCGGGCGAGCGCGTCCTGGTGATCGGACAGTACCTCGACCAGATCGACGAACTGGCCGAGGCCCTCAACGCCCCGCAGATCACCGGCTCGACCCCCATCCCCGAGCGCGAGGAACTGTTCCAGGGCTTCCGCGACGGCAGCATCCCGCTGCTGGTGGTGTCGAAGGTCGCCAACTTCTCGGTCGATCTGCCCGAAGCCTCGGTCGCGATCCAGGTCTCGGGCTCGTTCGGCTCGCGCCAGGAGGAGGCCCAGCGCCTCGGACGCCTGCTGCGACCCAAGCAGTCGAACCACACGGCGAGCTTCTACACGCTGATCGCGCGCGACACCGTCGACCAGGATTTCGCGCAGAACCGCCAGCGCTTCCTGGCCGAACAGGGCTACGCGTACACCATCCTGGATGCCGACGGGATCGACGCCGCGGCCGTCTGACGCATAGCAGCACGCGGCTTTCCGTTCCATATCCAGGACATTGCTGGGTCGGATCACGATAATGAGGGGATGACAGCTCCTCGCATCCTCGTCGTGGACGACGAACCGAACATCCGCGACCTGCTCATCACGAGCCTGCGCTTCGCCGGTTTCCAGGTGCGAGCCGTGGCCAACGGCGCGCAGACGATCTCGGCCGTGCTCGAAGAAGAACCCGATCTCATCGTGCTCGACGTGATGCTGCCCGACATGAACGGCTTCAGCGTCACCAAGCGTCTGCGCGGAGCCGGGTACACCGCACCCATCCTCTTCCTCACCGCGAAGGACGAGACCGAGGACAAGATCGAGGGCCTCAACGCCGGGGGCGACGACTACGTCACGAAGCCCTTCAGCCTCGACGAGATCGTCGCCCGCATCCAGGCGATCCTGCGCCGCACGATGCAGGCCGACGAGGAGTCGATCATCCGCACGGGCGAGCTGACCATGGACCAGGACACCCACGACGTCAGCGTCGGCGACGTGTCGATCGACCTCAGCCCCACGGAGTTCAAGCTCCTGCGCTACCTCATGCTCAACCCCAACCGCGTGCTGTCGAAGGCGCAGATCCTCGACCACGTCTGGGAGTACGACTTCAACGGCGACGCCGGCATCGTCGAGAGCTACATCTCCTACCTGCGTCGCAAGATCGACCCGCACTCCTCCGAGCCGCTCATCCAGACCAAGCGCGGCTTCGGCTACATGCTGAAGTCGGGCAAGAGCGCCTGAGCGGAAGGCATCCGTCCTGTCACCCTCCGACGATGCCCTGACGCGCTGGTGGCGGGGTCTGAGCCTACGGACCAAGGTCACCGGCGTGACCGTCGCGCTCCTCGCGATCGGCCTGTTCACCGCGGGCATCGGCACCATGGTGTTCCTGCGCACCACGCTGGTGAACAACCTCGATGAGCAGCTGGCCCAGCAGGCGGCGGGCAGCATCGCCAACAGCATCTTCACCACGACGCCGGTCGAGGGCGGCATCGAGTTCACGCAGGTCGAGAACGCCCCGCAGATCGGGTCGATGGTCGTGGTCTACGGGCCCGACGGTCGACGCGAGGCCTTCTACAACGGCACGTCGTCGAAGGTGCTGCCGCAGCTGCCCGACACTTTCACCGTGGAGCAGACGTACGGCCAGATCGATCGGCGCATCGAGCTGGAAGACCCCGATTCCGGGGCGCACTTCCTCGCGCGCGTCGGCGTCCTCCAAGTGCCGGGCAACCCCGGGGTCTACACGCAGATGGTGGTGCAGCCCCTGGCGCCCACCGACCGGATCGTCGCGGCGTACCTCGGCATCTACGCCTTCGTGGCGCTGCTCATCCTCATCGCCACGGCCCTGCTCACGCGGTGGCTGGTGACGCTGGCCTTCCGCAACCTCCGCCAGGTCGAGACGACGGCGATGGACATCGCCGCGGGCGACTTCAGTCAGCGTCTCACCGACATCGTGCCCGACACCGAGGTGGGGCGGCTCAAGACCGCCATCAACGCCATGCTCGCGCGCATCGACGGCGCGCTCGGGCAGCGGGATGCCACGGTGCGGCAGATGCGCCGGTTCATCGGCGACGCGAGCCACGAGCTGCGTACACCGCTCGTGACCATGCGCGGCTACGCCGAGCTGTACCGCATGGGCGCGATCCGCTCCGATGAGGATGTCGCCCAGTCGATGGAGCGCATCGAGAAGGAGGCGATCCGCATGGGCGCGCTCGTCGAAGACCTCCTCGCCCTCGCCCGCCTCGACGAGCGTCGCGACGTCTCGATCACCGAGCTCGACCTGCGGCCCATCGCGCGCGATGCGGCTCTCGACCTACGCGTGACTTCCCCTCAGCGCGAGGTGACCGTCGATGACACCACGTCGCGCGGCCCCCTCGTGCTGCCCACCATCACCCTCGATCCGCTGCTCGATTCGGGCGGCCACCCCGCCGAGGCCGCGACCCGCCGCCGCGCGGCCCCCTCGACGTCGGCCATGGCGATCGCTGGAGCCACGCTGTCGCGCCTGCGCCGTCGGCAGAAGGATGCCGCCGACCCGGCCGCCACGACGGGGGACGCCCCCGTGACGCCACCGGCCGGACTCACGCGCTCCGCCCCGCGACTCGCGCCGATCGTCCTCGGCGACGAGAACAAGGTGCGCCAGGTCGTGGCCAACCTCTTGGGCAACGCGCGTCGCTTCACCGCCGACGACTCCCCCATCGGCCTGCGCATCGGAGTGGATGCCGAGAACGACATGGGCTGGATCGAGATCATCGACCACGGTGAGGGTGTTCCCGAGCAGATCCGCGATCAGATCTTCCAGCGTTTCTGGCGCGCCGACACCTCGCGCACGCGCGAGACCGGCGGGTCGGGTCTCGGGCTGTCGATCGTGGCATCCATCGTCGATCTGCTGCACGGCACGGTCGAGGTGGTCGACACGCCGGGCGGAGGCGCGACCTTCCGCGTCTCGCTGCCTCTGGCCGACCGCCGCGATGCGGCCGAGCACGCCCTCATCGAGACGCAGCCGCTGGAGCGCCTTCCCGACGATTACCGGCCCGATCCCGACGCCTGACGGCCGGACGCGCGGGGCATTTTCGTGCGGGCGGAGTCCGATCACCACGCTCGAGTATTCTCCGTCGACGTTTCTCCCGGTCAGCGCCAGATCCACCCGAGCAGATCACGCAAGGCCGCGCGTCCTCGTTCATCGTGGGTGCGCAAGATCGCACATCCGAGTTCTTCGCTCGATTGCCCACGTCGGATAGTTGTCAAGGCCATCTCGAGACCTTTCTCAACTCATTCTCGAGCGGCTTTCATCTGCTCCGAACCCGCTGGCACGCTATGCGGGAGTCTTGCAACCCGTCAGCGCCAGGTCCAGCTGAGCAGATCACGCAACGCCTTGATCCCCGGTTCGCCGAGCTCCGGGTGGCCTGCGGCCACAGCACGTGCTTCTCTATCGGCCCATGGCATGAGGTCGGCGGCGTCCGCCCCAGGTCGGATCGCATCGAGTTCCGCGATGATCTCTTCTACTCGAGCGCGTAGTGCGGGGTCAGACACCGCGTCAGGATGCTTACCGGGAATCGACGACGAGGGCCGCCACACGTACGCCACGACGGCGTCATCGAGAATTGTCATGCTCTCACCTTTCGAAGATGGTCCGAGTGCCACCGGTGCGCGGGTCGATGGCCACAATGCGGGTCACGTCCGGATTGGCCTGGAGCGCTCCGAATTCGCGAGTCTCCCAAATATTGCCAGGCCGCATTTGGGCGCCGAGCACCACATGCACCTCTCCGCTGGCGGCATCCGCGTATCGTCGAGAGATCTCCCCCCACGCCGCCTCGGCGCCCTCATCGCCCCACTTGGGCATGGCGATGCGATTCTCAGTGAGATACATCTCGAGAGTGGTGGCGTCATGCTGTTTCGCAAGGCCGGCAGCGATACCGCTGCTTCCGTACGTCCCCGTGCCTGCCTCGGTCGCGATGTCCGTTCGCCCCGACCAGAACACGTGCGCGTCCTGGGGAATGTCGAAGACGACGTCTGACGGTGTGACAGGTCCCACGGGCGGCTCCGGTGTCGGTGTATCCAGGACGGATTGCACGTCGACGACGCCGTCCTCGTCGCCCCATCGGGGACGAGGAGCACGCGGCGTCGAACCGTGCGACGTGGCGGCGGACCGCTTCACGAGGGTGCCGTCGAACATCGACCCGGCGCGAGACATCAGCGCCTTCAGCTCGCCCAGCAGGTCGCCGAGCTTGCCGCACGAGCGCAGCAGTCCGGTGAGCTTGGAGCTGATCTTCGCGGTCCAGCTCGCGACGCGGGAGGAGACCTGCGCGACGATCCACGGGGTGGCGATGCCGACGGTGACCACGGCCTGCGTCGCCCACGAGATCGCGGAGCCGACCAGCTGCGACAGGATGTCGCGCACGAGGTCGTGCACGACCTGCACGATGGTCGAGGCGATCTGCAGGCCCGTGGCCATGGCACCCGCCCACTGCCCCGACGCGCGGATGTGCGCGGCCGCGTCCACCTGGAACCGGCGGTACGCCTCGATCGCCTCACCGGCCATGTCGTCGAGGTCGGTGACCACCCGGTCCAGAAAATCAGCGGACGCGTCGAGCTGACTCTGGACGTTCGTCCAGGTCTGCGCGAACCCGGCGACGGCGCCGGCATCGCCGGTGAGGTCGTTGAACCACCCCTTGATCGGCTCGAAGTGGTCGATCAACCACCCCAGGCCCGCCGCGATCAGCGAGCCCAACGGATCGATCACCGCAGCGACGGTATCCGCCACGGTGCTGAAGGCGGCGAGGCCGCCCTCGACCCAGTTGCCCGACTCGATCGCCACCACCAACTGCGCACCGGAATCCAGCAGACCCGCCCCGCTGAACGGGGTCGCGGTGTCGACGGGACCGGCGATGAGGGCTTTGCTCACAGGCCCGCCTCCAGCGACCGCACCCACTCGAGCACCTTCTGCTCGTACGCCTCCAGATCAGCCCCCACACCGACGATCTCGGTTGCCGAGCGACGCACCATCTCTCCCGCCGCGCCGATCAACGACCCCGCGGCATCCGCGGCCATCGTCGCCGGCGGCACCAGGAACGCGCACAACACCCCGAACGCCTCCGCGTGCAGCCCGCCCGCCGAGCCCGCGTCACGGGCGACGGAGATATCGGATGCCACGGCCCCCAACCGCGACGCGTGCGAGCCGATCAGCCCGACATCGACGGCGATACGCTCCGCCACGGCGTCAGACCCGGAAGCCCATCGGCTGGGACGGCGGCGACTGCCGCTCGATCTCGCCCGCCAACCGCTCCACGATCGCCGAGTCCGCACCGAACGCGGCACGCGAGATCTCCAGTGCCTGCTCCCCCGCCAGCCGCTGCGCATCCCCCGCCGTCTCGACGATGAGCCGCTCCAACGCGTCGGGGCGCAACTCGTACGCCGCGTCGGCGAGACGGATACCGACCAACCGGCCCGTGGCATCCACCGTCACCGACACCTCGCGACGCGGCGCCGTCGCCGTCGCCCGCACGGCATCGATGTCGACCTGCACCTGCTGTGCCTGCTCCGCCCGCAGCTGCGCCTCGGCGACCTGCTGCTCGATCCGCGCGATCGCCGCCTCCGCCTCACGAGAAGAGAACAGATCACTCATTCCACCGAGCGTAGTCGGAGGCTGCACGCGGCGGAGGCCGGATAAGAGAACTCTCATTCGAGTCCGGCCCGTGAACGAAGAACGCCCCCTCCCGGAGGAGGGGGCGTTCTCAGGCGTCAGCGTGGATCAGAAGTCCATGCCACCGGTCGGGTCGCCCGCGGGAGCGGCGGCCTTCTCGGGCTTGTCGGCGACGACAACCTCGGTCGTCAGGAACAGACCGGCGATGGATGCCGCGTTCTGCAGCGCAGAGCGGGTCACCTTGGCGGGGTCGATGATGCCCTGTGCGAACAGGTCACCGTACTCGCCGGTGGCGGCGTTCAGGCCGTGACCGACGGGCAGCTCCGCGACCTTGTTGGCCACGACACCAGGCTCGAGACCGGCGTTGAGCGCGATCTGCTTGAGCGGGGCCTCGATGGCGACGCGCACGATGTTGGCACCCGTGGCCTCGTCACCGGTGAGGTTGAGGTCACCGAGGGCGTTCTTGCCGGCCTGGATGAGCGCGACGCCACCACCGGCGACGACACCCTCTTCCACAGCTGCCTTGGCGTTGCGCACGGCGTCTTCGATGCGGTGCTTGCGCTCCTTGAGCTCGACCTCGGTCGCGGCTCCGGCCTTGATGACGGCGACGCCACCGGCGAGCTTCGCGAGGCGCTCCTGGAGCTTCTCGCGGTCGTAGTCGCTGTCGGTGTTCTCGATCTCGCGGCGGATCTGGGTCACACGACCCTCGATCAGCTCCGACTCACCGGCACCCTCGACGATCGTGGTCTCGTCCTTGGTGATGATGACCTTGCGCGCACGGCCGAGCAGGTCGACGGTCGCGTTCTCGAGCTTGAGGCCCACCTCTTCGGTGATGACCTGGCCGCCGGTGAGGATCGCGATGTCCTGCAGCTGCGCCTTGCGACGGTCGCCGAAGCCGGGAGCCTTGACGGCGACCGACTTGAAGATGCCGCGGATCTTGTTGAGCACGAGAGTTGCGAGAGCTTCGCCCTCGACGTCCTCGGCGATGATGAGGAGCTCCTTGCCCTCCTGGATCACCTTGTCGACGATCGGCAGAAGGTCCTTGATGTTGGAGATCTTCTGGTTCGCGATCAGGATGTACGGGTCTTCGAAGACCGCTTCCTGACGCTCGGGGTCGGTGACGAAGTAGGGGTTGATGTACCCCTTGTCGAAGCGCATGCCCTCGGTGAGCTCGAGCTCGGTGCCGAAGGTGTTGCTCTCCTCGACGGTGACGACGCCTTCCTTGCCCACCTTGTCGATGGCCTCGGCGATGAGCTCGCCGATCGCGGGGTCGGCGGCGGAGATCGACGCGGTCGCGGCGATCTGCTCCTTGGACTCGACCTCCTTGGCGGAAGCGAGGAGCTCGTCGGTGACGGCCTTGACGGCCTTCTCGATGCCCTTCTTCAGGCTGATGGGGTCGGCGCCGGCGGCGACGTTGCGCAGGCCCTCGCGAACGAGCGCCTGGGCGAGAACGGTGGCCGTGGTGGTGCCGTCACCCGCGACGTCGTCGGTCTTCTTGGCGACCTCCTTGACCAGCTCGGCGCCGATCTTCTCGTACGGGTCGTCGAGCTCGATCTCCTTGGCGATCGAGACACCGTCGTTCGTGATCGTGGGGGCGCCCCACTTCTTCTCGAGCACGACGTTGCGACCGCGGGGGCCCAGGGTCACCTTGACGGCGTCGGCCAGCGTGTTGAGGCCGCGCTCGAGACCGCGGCGGGCCTCTTCGTCGAAAGCGATGATCTTTGCCATAAGTGTGTCGTCCCTCCCGGACGGGTGACTTCCAGATTTTGGCACTCGACGAAAGCGAGTGCTAACTCATTCTGGCACTCGCCCCTGGGGAGTGCAAGCCGCGGCACTGTCGCGAGACGACGAACGCCGTGGCATCCCCGAGAGGGATGCCACGGCGTTGAAGCCAGCGGATCAGGCCAGGCGCACGGACTCCGCCTGCGGGCCCTTCTGACCGGTGCCGACGGTGAATTCGACCGCCTGACCTTCCTCGAGGACGCGGAAACCCGACATCTCGATGCTCGAGTAGTGGACGAACACGTCCTGCCCATCGGACACGGTGATGAACCCGTAGCCCTTCTCGGCGTTGAACCATTTGACGGTGCCCTGCGTCATGCGAATCTCCTGTTGCTGGATGACTCGGTCATCGTAAGCACGCCGGACGCCGCCGAACCGGCCCCTCCGGCCATTGTTGACGCGCGTGCCCCCAACTTGTTACGCCGCGGAAACACGCGGCGTACCCGGGGTCACGGGGCCGTGGCGGAAGGGGTCGCGCCGGAGGCGCGGTCGAGTCCGATCACCACGACGAGGCGCTTGACGGCGCTCTCGTCGTCGGGGGTGTTCGGGTCGTCGGTGGGCTGCAGGAAATCGCTCTGCGCGACCTCGGCACCGCCGATGGTCTGCGCGAGGCCCTGCGCCGCCGCCGCGTCGGCGTCGCGGAGGTAGTAGACGGTGGTCTGCGCGAAGTCGGTGGTGTCGGAGTCGCCCGTCTCGACCGTGTCGCCGGACCAGCCGGCCGCCACGATCTGATCGCGCACCGATGCAGCGAGGCCGTCCTGGCCGGTGCCGTTGAGCACCACGACGGAGTACGAGGTGTCGACGACGGCGGGCGTGGTCGGTTCGGCCGAGACCGTCGGAGCGGGCACGTCGTCGGCTCCGAAGCTGATGCGGCCCGACGCCACGAGGGAGCCGAAGATGCCCACGATGATGAGCACGAGCGTGGCTATGGCCGCCCAGAGGAAGACGATCCATCCGCGCAGGCGCGGTCTCTCGGCCCGGTGCGCTCCGACGCGGCCGGTGGAGTCCGGCAGGTCGTCGAAGCGATCCCGAGGGAAGGTCGATCTGGCCATTGGACGATGCTATCGGTCGACGCCGGGGCGCCCCGTCAGCGGGCGGCCGTCCGGCCCAGCCGCGCGCGCTGCTGGGCGGCCCCGTCGTCGCGTCGCCGCCGCAGACGGCGCACGAGCATGGGATCGTGCGCGAGGGCCTCAGGAGTGTCGATCAATCGTCCGAGCAGTTGGTAGTAGCGGGCAGGCGTAAGACCGAACTCGGCCCGGATCGCCTCCTCCTTCGCACCCGCGTGGCGCCGCCATTCACCCTCGAAGGCGAGGAAGGCGAGATCGCGGTCCGAAAGAGGCACGCGGCCACGCTACTGCGCTGCCGCCGTCCGCCCCGGATGCCACGCCACCCACGCGCCGAGCGGATCCACCTCGGCCAGCACCTCGCCGTCGAGGGCGAGGGCGAAACCGCCTCGCTCCCGACGCGGCACGCTCGTCCACCCGTCGTGGAGCGCGGGGGCATCCAGTGTCACCCAGCGGCCCGCGGCCCGGGCGGCGTCGATGATCGCGCCGCGTCGCGCGCGCGGCACGTGCGCCAGCACCCCCGGCGTCGTGACCACGAGCGTGGCGCCCGTCGGCGCGTCGGCGGCGAGCGCGGGCAGGGCCTCGGCACCGTCGCCCGACACGAGTCGCGGCGGGTCCGCGGCGGCGATGTCGAGAGCGGAGGCGATGCGCTCGCGGCGCCCCTCCTCCCCCGGCCACACCAGACCCTCGAGCCACCCCCTGTCGTCCTCGTCGCGGGCGTCTAGGGGGTGGAGGTCGATTCCCGCGCGCCAGACGATCTCGGGCATCCGCAGCGCGGGGTCACCGGTGAGGTCGCTGTGCAGTTCGACGGCGGAGGGACCGTCCGCGGGATCGAGGGCGACGAGCTCGTCTCCCCGGTGGTACCGGTACGAATACCGGTCGGGGTACAGGCACAGCCCGGCGCTCGCGCCGACCTCGAGCAGCGCGATCGGTCCCTCGATGCGAGCGAGTGCCGGCAGCAGCGCCGCGCACCGCAACGGCTCGTTCGTCTGCACGCTGCGCGCCGCGCACTGCGCGGCGACCTGTTCGGCGTTGGCGACCACCCATCGCGCCCACGCGTCGACGTCGCTCATCGGCGCCCCCAGCACGCGCATCACGGCGAAGACCAGCGGGGGTTGACGACGGGTGTCGGGGATCGGTGCGAGGGCCGCCGCGACCGCGGGATCGTCCACCACCCGACGCGCCCACGCTTCGTAGACCGCGGATCTGCCGGGCGCCTCGTCGCGGGCGAACCGCCCGTAGCGTTCGACGACGGCATGCACGGCATCCTGATCCACCGTCGAATCATCGCAGCACGACCTGACCGGCGCCCGGCACGAGACAATGGAGGCAGACGAAGGAGAGAACACATGACCTACGCCGTCGACAAGTCCGACGACCAGTGGCGCGCCGAACTCAGCCCCGAGCAGTACGCCGTCCTGCGCCAGGCGGGCACCGAACGCGCCTGGACCGGTGAGCTGCTCGACGAGAGCCGCGCCGGCCTGTACACCTGCGCCGCGTGCGGCAACGAGCTGTTCCGCAGCGGCACGAAGTTCGACTCGCACTGCGGGTGGCCGAGCTTCTACGAGTCGGTGCGGCCGGAGGCGGTCGAGCTTCTCGACGACAACAGCCACGGCATGCAGCGCACCGAGGTGCGATGCGCGAACTGCGGCTCGCACCTGGGCCACGTCTTCCCCGACGGCTTCGGCACCCCCACGGGCGACCGCTACTGCATGAACTCGCTGTCGCTGAACTTCACCCCCGCCGACTCCCCCGCCGACGAGGCATGAGCGCCCTCGAGGCGATGCGCGACCGCCGGTCGTGGTCGAAGGTCACCGACCTCGCCCCCACCGGCCCCGAGCTCGAGGCCTTCGTCGCCGCGGCCGGTCGCGTCGCCGACCACAAGAGCCTCAAGCCGTGGCGACTCATCGAGATCCGCGGCGCCGATCGCGATCTCCTCGCGCGCGCGCTGAACAAGGCGGACGGCAAGAAGGGGTACTCCTCCAAGCCGCGTCGCGCGCCGCTCATCATCGCGGTGGTGGCCGATCTCGGCTCGAAGAAGATCCCCGCGTGGGAGCAGGAGGCCGTGGCATCCGGTGTCGCCCACATGCTGAGCCTCGTGCTCGACGAGGCCGGATTCGGGGTGTTCTGGCGCACCGACGACAACACCCGCCACAGGGTGCTCGCCAAGGCGCACGGGCTGGCGAAGCACGAGGTGCTGCTGGGCTGGCTCTACGTCGGCGGCAAGCCGAAGATGTCGCGGCCCGTGCGACGCAAGACGGTGGATGCCGCGAAGCACCTCTCCCGCATGCCGGGAGGCAAGAAGAAGCGCAAGGTCGACGAAGCGCGCCTCTGACGCGCACGATCGAACGGCCCCGACGCCGCCGGCTCCGGTCGGCGGCGTCGTCGCGTTCTCGGCGGGTGATCTCGCCGCCCCACGGCCGGGGCGGGCGAAACCGACCGGCCGCGGCCGGGCAGGGCCGAACGGCGGGCCCATGGCATCCGTCCCGTACGGGACTCAGCGACTCCGGCGCCTCCACGGGACGGCGGCCACGGCGACCCCGGCGATCGCGACCGCTGCGGCGAGCAGCGCCACCGCCGTCGCGGGGGCGGCGGGAGCGGGCCACAGCGCGTCGAGCAGCACCGAGGTGGTGAGCAGGCCGACCACCGACCCGAGCCCCAGCAGCAGCACGCCCGTGCGGCGCACGACCACCGCCGACAGGAAGATGTAGATCACGCCCACCGCTCCGCCGATGTAGAGCCACGGTTCCGTCGGCACGACGCGGGGAGCGCCCACGACACCGACGTGCACCGACGCCGCCACGAGCAGCACCACGGTGCCGCCGATGAAGTTCACCAGCGTCGCGGTCAGCGGGCTCTCCACGCGCACGCGCAGTCGCCCGTTCGTCCCCTGCTGCCAGGCGGCGCCCGCGCCGGCGATCGCCGGTACGACGAGCATCCAGAGGGGGACGCCGCCGAGCGCGTCCCCCGACAGGCACACCACGACCCCGGCGATGGCCAGCAGCGCGCCGACGACGCGTCGGACCGTCACCGGCACGACACCCGCCGGCCCGAACCCGACACGATCCAGCACCAACCCGCCGGTGGTCTGCCCGGCGACGAAGCCGACCGTGAACAGGGCGACCCCGATCGTCGCCACCGTGAGCCCCTGGCTCGCGACGGTGAACGCTCCGGCGAGACCGCCGAGCAGCATCCACGCGGGGATCGTGCGCGACCGGATGCCGGATACGAGGCGTCCGAACCCGCTGCGCCCCTGCGGCAGCACGGCCGAGAGCACGATGAGGATGAGCAATCCCGAACCGAAGGAGATCGCGGCGGCGACGAACCCGTCGCCGATCTCGGCTCCGAGGGTGCCGTTGATACGGGCCTGGAGAGCCGTGAGGGCGCCGATGAGCACCGCTCCGGCGCCGGCGATGCCGACGGTTCCGCGCTCCGACACCGCTCTCCCCTCGCTCCCCCGCTCGGGGGCCACCCTCGATCGTACGGCGAGGCGCCGGGAGGGCCGGTGCGCCACCAGGGTCGGTCCGCTCTCGGATCGTTGTCGACGAGAGGCCCCGGCATGCGTCAGGCTTTCCCTCGTGACACAGCTCCAGCGCACCTCCCACGACGTCTCCGCGATCCTCGCCGATCTCACCGCCGACAACGTCGACCGCGAATTCCTGGCGAACGCCGAGGTGCACCTCCCTCGTCTGCACGACCTGTTCACCCAGCTCTACGGCGAGCGGGTCGACGGCTTCGAGCGTCTGGCATCCGTGGTCGATCTGGCACGGCGCTCCTGGGCGGCGCGCCCCGCCGACCTCAAGGCCCTGGACCGCGCGCGCGAGAGCGACCCCGAGTGGTTCGAGAGCGAGCGCATGGTCGGGGGCGTCTGCTACGTCGACCGCTATGCGGGCGGGCTCAGCGGCATCCGGGACTCCATTCCGTACTTCCGCGAGCTCGGCCTCACCTATCTGCACCTCATGCCGCTGTTCGAGAGCCCCGAGGGCAACAGCGACGGCGGTTACGCGGTGTCCAGCTACCGTCGCGTGAACCCCG
This sequence comes from Microbacterium phycohabitans, assembly GCF_032464935.1. Taxonomy (NCBI): domain Bacteria; kingdom Bacillati; phylum Actinomycetota; class Actinomycetes; order Micrococcales; family Microbacteriaceae; genus Microbacterium; species Microbacterium phycohabitans. Next base: position 251,873 of record NZ_JAWDIT010000004.1, on the reverse strand, counting down.
AGCTGGGGACGATGGCCGAACTGGCCGAGCTCGCCGCGGAGCTGCGCCGGGCCGGGATCTCGCTCGTGGTCGACTTCATCTTCAATCACACCAGCAACGAGCACCGCTGGGCGCAGAAGGCCATCGCCGGCGAGCGCGGGTACGAGGACTTCTACCTCATCTTCCCCGACCGCGAGATGCCCGACGCCTACGAGCAGACGACGCGCGAGATCTTCCCCGACGACCACCCGGGCTCGTTCGTGCAGCTCGAAGACGGGCGCTGGATCTGGGCGACGTTCTATCACTTCCAGTGGGACCTCAACTACGCCAACCCCGCCGTCTTCGAGGCGATGGCCGGCGAGATGCTGTTCCTGGCGAACCAGGGCGTGGAGATCCTCCGGATGGATGCCGTGGCCTTCATCTGGAAGCGACTGGGCACCACGTGCGAGTCGCTGCCCGAGGCGCATCTGCTGCTGCAGGCGTTCAACGCGGTGCTGCGGATGGCCGCCCCGGGACTGCTGTTCAAGTCGGAAGCGATCGTGCACCCCGACGAGGTCGTCTCCTACATCTCCCCCGAGGAATGCCAGCTCTCCTACAACCCGCTGCAGATGGCCCTCACGTGGGAGGCGCTGGCCACCCGCGACGGACGCCTGCTGCAGCAGGCCCTCGAGCGTCGACACGCCCTGCCCGAGGGGACGGCGTGGGTCAACTACGTCCGCAGCCACGACGACATCGGCTGGACCTTCGCCGATGAGGACGCCGCCGAGCTCGGCATCGACGGCTACCCGCACCGCCGGTTCCTGAACGACTTCTACGTGGGTCAGGCCCCCGGCACGTTCGCGCGCGGCGTGCCGTTCCAGGAGAACCCGCGCACGGGCGACGCCCGCGTCACCGGCACCACGGCTTCCCTCGCCGGGATCGAGGCCGGCGACGCCGGCGGCGAGGACCGCGTCATCCTCGCCCACGCGCTCGCCCTGTCGACCGGCGGCATCCCGCTGCTCTACCTCGGAGACGAGGTGGCCCAGCTCAACGATTACGGCTATTCCGACCGCCCCGAGGAAGCGGGCGACAGTCGGTGGGTGCACCGCCCGTTCCGTCCCGCGCAGAACTACGCGGACCGGGCGGATGCCGCCACCCCGGCCGGACGCGTGTTCGCCCGTCTCTCGCGCCTGCTCGACGTGCGCCGCTCCACCCCGGAGTTCGCGGGCAACGAGCTCATCGCCTTCGACGCGCACGTTCCGTCGGTCGTCGCTTTCCTCCGCCCCGGCGACACCGGCTTCGCCGTCCTCGTCGTCGCCAACGTCGCCGACTCGGCCGTCGAGATCGACGGACTGACCCTGTCGGGCCTGGCGCCCGAGGCGCTGGACCTCGTCTCCTCGGCGCCGGTCTGGCTGGGGGCGGGGCTGACCCTCGGTGCGCACGGGACGCGGTGGCTGCGCGTTCAGCCGCGCTGACGAGCCCCGCCATGAGCTCCGACGCCGCCCCGCCCGGCAATCACGTGCGCCACGTCCTGGCGCTGCTCGCCGGGCTGGCGGCGATGGCGAGCGTCGTGTGGGCACCGGCCGGTCTCGTGGGCGACCTGATCATGCTCGTCGTCGGCGTCGCGGCCCTCCTGTTCGCCTGGGAGACCGGCACGCGGCCCGGCCCCCTGCGGCCGATCGCGATCGCCGGCGCCCTGCTCGCGGGGCTCGTCACGATCGCCGCGGCCGGCGTCTTCCTCGTCGCGCTCGCGAACGCCCTCTCGTGAACCAGCGGAGGCGGTAGCACGGTTGCCCCCGGGAGCCCAGCCCCCGACGCCGGGCGGGCGGCCACCTAGCGTCGAGCCATGAACCACCAGGAACTGTCCGCCCTCACCGTCTCGCGAGCCCAGGAGAACGTCGACGCCGGAGGCAAGCCCTTCGCCTGTCTCATCGTCAAGGACGGGGAGATCGTCGTCGAGGCGGTCAATCACGTCGCGCAGGACGGCGATCCCACCGCCCACGCCGAGATCCGCGCCATCCGCGCCGCGGCCGAGAAGGGCATCGGCGACCTGTCCGGCTACGACATGTACGTCACGGCCTATCCGTGCCCGATGTGCCTGGGCGCCGTCTACTACGCCCAGCCCGACCGCCTCTTCTTCGCCGTCACGCGCGAGGAGGAGGGCGAGCACTACGAAGACGGCAACCGGCTCATATCGCTGGCGACGTTCTACGACGAGTACGCGAAGGCTCCGGAGCACCGGTCGCTGCCCGCCGAGCAGGTCCGGGTGGATGACGCGACGGCGCCGTTCCGGGAGTGGACCGCGCGTCGCGGGTCCTGAGCGCCGGACGCCCGGGTCGTTCCGTGGGTGAGGTGCCGGCTACAGGACTTGAACCTGCAACCCCCGTATTACAAGTACGGTGCGCTACCAATTGCGCCAAGCCGGCGGGAGGCGATCATCGCCTCGGCGATCGAGTCTATGACCTCGACGCGCTCACTCCGCGTGTCGGCCGCTGTGTCGATCCCACTCGAGCGACTTGAACTGCAGGAACGAGCAGAGGTTGCCGGCGATCACCAGCTCGGCGGCGAGGCTCGCCATGTCGTGGGGGCTGAGCGTGAGGTCGTCGGGACGCGCGGTGAGCGTCGCCTCCCACAGAGGGTCGTCGTAGCCGCGCGGCTGCATGTAGACCGACGCCGTGGTGTTGCGCATGGTCATCACGACCAGACCGGTGTCCTGCCCGTCGGCGTCTTCCTGGTCGACGACCTTGATCGTGCCGGTCATGGCATGACCCTGCGAGAGGAACTCCTCGACCCACGCTCGCAGCTGATCACGGGACCGCCGCGGCGGGGAGTCCTCGAGCTCGTCTTCCATTTCACCAGAATCTCATAAGTCGCTGCGTCGCAGCGGCGCGATCAACCCGCGGGGGTCGTCGACGGGGTGGGGGTGGGAGTCGCCGTGGAGTAGTAGGCGTTGCTGTCGACCGTGAGCACGAACTGGGCGAATTCCTTCGCGTCATCCATGTTGCCGACGTACTCCGTGCCGTTGACGAGGACCGTCGGGGTCGCGGTGAGCGCGTGACCATCGGTGCCGGGCAGACCCTTGATGGCGCGGTCGGTCGCGGCCTTCGCCCACGAGGTGTACGTCTCGTCCTCGATGCAGCCGCGCACGGTCGCCACGTCGCTGACACCGGCACCCTGGGCCATGTCGGCGAGCTGCTGGTCGCTGTACCCGTCGGAATCCACCGCGGGCTGGTTCGTGAGCAGCTCGTGGTTGAAGGCGAAGAAGCGGTCGGAGGCGTGGGTCGCGACGCACGCGGCCGCACCCGCCGCACGCAGGCTGTACTTCGTGCCGTTGGACTTCGACGTCAGCATCGCGACCGGGTAGTACGTGAGCGTCGCCGCGCCGTCGTCGACCCACTTCGACAACTGCGTCGCGTTGGCCGCCTGGAACTCGTGCGCCTCGGTCGACATGTAGTCGACGTACACGCGGATGTCGACGGGAGCGGCGGTCGCGGTGGGCTCCGGCGTCGCAGCGGCCGTGGGCGCGGCATCCGCCGACATCGTGGCGGCGCTGCCGTCGACCGTCTGGTCGGCGAGGGGGTCGGCGACACCGGATGCCGAGGTCACGACGAAACCGTCGTCGGTCGCGGCGTCGGGGAGTGCCTGCGAGCGAGCCTCGCGCGAGTTCAGCGCGGCCGAGACGCCGACCGCTCCCACGGCGATCACCGCGACGGCCCCGACGGCCAGCAACGAGCGGCGCGCGATGCGCCAGCGCGTCTGCTTGGCTTTCACCTGCTGCGCCTTCTCACGCACCGCCTCGCGACGGTCGCGTTCGGCGGGAACGTTCGGGGACTGGTCGTGGGACATGAAACCTTCCGGGCATAAACGTCTGCCGCATGAAATCGGGGGGAACGCGCGGGTGGGGCGAACGATCAACGATGCTAACCAGGCTGGCTGAGAAATGACCAGACACGTGCGATACTGACCCTGCGTCCACTGTCGGGCGCACGGGGTCGCCCCCGTTCATTCCATTCACTACGGATCGTCCGGCACGTACCTGCCGGTGAAGGAGAAGAAAACATGGCGTCCGTCACCTTCGACAACGCAACCCGTCTGTACCCGGGCGGAACCCGCCCCGCGGTCGACAAGCTCAACCTCGACGTCGCGGACGGTGAGTTCCTCGTCCTCGTCGGTCCCTCGGGCTGCGGAAAGTCCACCTCGCTGCGCATGCTCGCCGGCCTCGAAGAGGTCAACTCGGGCCGCATCCTCATCGGCGACCGCGACGTCACCGACGTGCCCCCGAAGGACCGCGACATCGCGATGGTCTTCCAGAACTACGCGCTGTATCCGCACATGACCGTCGCCGAGAACATGGGCTTCGCGCTCAAGATCGCCGGTGTCGGCAAGGAGGAGCGCGCCGCTCGCGTCCTCGAGGCCGCCAAGCTCCTCGACCTCGAGCAGTACCTCACCCGCAAGCCCAAGGCGCTCTCCGGTGGTCAGCGTCAGCGCGTCGCCATGGGCCGCGCGATCGTCCGTCAGCCCCAGGTCTTCCTCATGGACGAGCCGCTGTCGAACCTCGACGCCAAGCTCCGTGTCCAGACGCGTACCCAGATCGCGTCTCTCCAGCGCCGCCTCGGCGTCACCACGGTCTACGTCACGCACGACCAGACCGAGGCCCTCACCATGGGCGACCGCATCGCGGTCCTCAAGGACGGCCTGCTCCAGCAGGTCGGCACCCCGCGCGATCTGTACGAGACCCCGAAGAACGTCTTCGTCGCCGGCTTCATCGGCTCGCCCGCGATGAACCTCTTCACGGCGGACCTCGCCGAGGGTGGCGTCCAGTTCGGCGACATGGTGGTCCCGGTCGAGGCCGACACCATCGGCAAGGCGCACGGCTCCGAGGTCACGATCGGTGTCCGTCCGGAAGACATCCAGGTCGCCCCGGCCGACGGCCGCGGCCTCTCGGTCGTCGTCGACCTCGTCGAGGAGCTCGGCGCCGACGGTTACCTCTACGGTCACACCGACATCAACGGCAAGCGCACCGACCTGGTCGCGCGCGTCGACGGTCGTCGTCACCCCAACGCGGGCGAGACGGTCGTTCTGGCCCCGGTCCCCGGACACGTGCACGTGTTCGACCTCGAGTCGGGCGAGCGCCTGACCGACCGGGCCATCGCCTCGGCCTGACCCACGCACCGACGCGGCGCGTCCCCGGAACCCCGACCTCGTCGGGCCGGGGGCGCGCCGCACCGTTTTCACCGGAGGTTCCCGTGTCCGAATCGCTCAGCATCACCGCCAGCACCGTCGATCCGGGCCTCCTGCAGCTGCCCTGGTCCACCGGCCTCGCCGACTGGCCCAGCAGCCACATCGTCGCCCTGCCCAAGGGCATCTCGCGTCACCTCGTGCGCTTCGCGAACCTCTCCGGTCGCGTCGTGGCCATCAAGGAGACGACCGAGGAGATGGCTCGACGCGAGTACGACATGCTCGGCAACCTCGACCGTCTCGACGCTCCCTGCGTCGACCGCGTCGCGGTGATCGCGGGGCGCACCGACGCCTCGGGACGCCCGCTGCCCGCGGCCCTGGTCACCGCGCACCTGAAGTTCTCGCTCCCCTACCGCGCCCTGTTCACGCAGGTGCTGCGACCGCACACCGCGACGCGCCTCGTCGATGCTCTGGCCGTCCTCCTCGTGCGGCTGCACAACGTCGGGTTCTACTGGGGCGACGTGTCGCTGTCGAACACCCTCTTCCGTCGCGACGCGGGCGAGTTCGCCGCCTACCTCGTCGATGCCGAGACCGGTGAGCTGCACGGCAACCGCCTGAGCCCGGGCCAGCGCGCACACGACCTCGACATCGCCCGCACCAACATCGCCGGCGAGATCATGGACCTCGAGGCCGGCGGGCGTCTCGAGGGCGGTGTGGATGCCATCGCCATCGCCGACGGCCTCGTCGCCTCGTACCACTCGCTGTGGGGAGCCCTCACCGACAAGGAGACGTTCGCTGTCGACGAGTCGTGGCGCATCACCGAGCGCGTGCACCGCCTGAACGCCCTGGGCTTCGACATTGGCGAGATGTCGATCCGCACCGCGAGCGACGGGACGCAGGTCTCGATCCAGCCGAAGGTCGTGGATGCCGGGCATCACCAGCGCCGTCTGCTGCGGCTGACCGGGCTCGACGTCGAGGAGAATCAGGCCCGCCGCCTGCTCAACGACCTCGACGAGTTCCGCGCTCGGGTGTCGCGCCTCGGCGCCGACGAGGAGATGGTCGCGCACGAATGGCTCACGCGCGTGTTCGAGCCGATCGTCATGGCGATCCCGTGGGACCTGCGCGCCAAGCTCGAGCCCGCCGAGGTGTTCCACCAGGTGCTGGAGCACCGCTGGTACATGTCGCAGGCGCGCGGCCGGTCCGTGCCCCTGGCCGAGGTCGTCAGCTCGTACATCGACGACGTTCTGCGCCACCGCCGCGACGAGGCGACCGTCATGGGTCCGCCGACCGACACGATGTCGCTCCCGACGGTCTCCGACGCCGACGCTCCCGCCACGGGAGAGGTCCCGACGACCGACACCGACGCGGTGAACTGGCGCGACCTGGTCTGAGCCGCCCGCGCGTCGCCGACGGTGCGGCCATCCTCCACCCGCGAGGTCGCACCGTGGGTCCGAGACCCCGCGTTCCGCCACCGCCGCGAGGTGTCACCTCGCGGCGATCGTGCGCCCTTGCGCAGAGCGGCGACGCGCGGCCGCACGGCGAAGGCCGCGGCATCCGGGATCAGATCCGGGATGCCGCGGCCTCGGTGTCGCGACGGCTCAGTAGCCGACCGTGAAGCGCTCTCGCGTGTGCTTCGGGGTCTCGATCTCGTCGAGCACGGCCACGGCGAAGTCGGCCCCGCCGATGAACGAGTCGCCCTTGTCGTCGACGACGAGCACGTCGCCGCCGTCGCGGTAGGTGCCGGTGCGCTCCCCCGGCGCCCAGGAGCCGAAGCCGCCGGCCGGGTGCACGTAGAACCAGTCCCGGCCGGTGTCGTCGGCCTGGAGGTCCTCGAGGATGCCGATGGCCTCGCGCGCCTCGGGCTTGTACTCCTCGGCGAAACCGTCGGTGTCGATCAGGCGCGGCCCGCCCTCGGCGACGAGCGATCCGCCCGCCCCGCCCACGACGCCGATGCGCACGTTCTCCGGCAGGGCCGCGACGAGCTCCGCCACGGCGGGGCGCAGCTTGCCCTCCATGTCGCCGCGGGGGGCGACGGCCGAGACGACCACGTCGACGCCCTCGAGCTGGGCGACCAGGCCCGGAACGTCCAGGACGGTGCCCTCGAGGTAGGTCGCCCCCTCGACGCGCTCGGTGGGCACCGTGCGCGCGATCGAGACGACCGTGTGGCCGCGACGGACGGCCTCGGTCACGATGTGGCTGCCGGCGTAGCCGGTGCCTCCGATGACGGCGATGCGGGGCATGAGCGTTCCTCTCGGGGAGTCAGACAGTGCCGCGCAGCGTCGACACCTGGTACAGGGCGACGGATGCGGCGATACCGGCGTTCAGCGATTCGGTGGCGGCGGAGATGGGGATGGAGACGACCTGGTCGCACGTCTCGGTGACCAGGCGCGACAGACCCTTGCCCTCGGATCCGACGACGATCACGACGGGACGGTCGGCGAGCTCGAGGGCGGGGAGCGACACGTCGCCGTCGCCGTCGAGTCCCAGCACGAACACGCCCTGCTTCTTGAACTCCTTGAGCGTGGCCGTGAGGTTCGCGGCGAGAGCGACCGGGATGCGCGCGGCGGCACCGGCACTGGTCTTCCACGCGGCGGAGTTGACGCTCGCCGAACGACGCTGCGGGATGATCAGGCCCTGACCGCCGAAGGCACCCGTGGAGCGGATGATGGCACCGAGGTTGCGCGGGTCGGTCACGCCGTCGAGGGCCACGAGCAGCGGCACCTCACCGCGGTCGATGATCTTCTCGAGCAGATCCTGCGGGTGGGCGTACGCGTACGGCGGCACCTTCAGCGCGACGCCCTGGTGGACGCCGTCGAACCCGGCCATGCGGTCGAGCTCGGGCCGCGTCACCTCGAGGACGGGGATGCCGCGGTTCGTCGCGATCGAGAGCATCTCCTTCACGCGGTCGTCCATCTCGACGCGCTGCGCGATGTACATCGCCGTGGCCGGGATCTTCGCGCGCAGGGCCTCGAGCACGGAGTTGCGGCCGGTGACCGTCTCGGTGTCGTCGGCGGCCTTGGGGCTCTTGCGGTTGGGGTTGCCGACCGCGCGCACACCGGGCCGGCCCTTGCCACCGGCGGCCGCGTAGCGTTCCTCGGCGGCCTTGCGCTTGCCGGCGGGGTGCCAGGCGCGGTCTTCGGCCTTGGGGGTGGGACCACGCCCCTCGAGCGCCTTGCGGGAGTGCCCGCCGGTGCCCTTGAGGGGGCCCTTCTTCTTGCCGGGGTTGCGTGCTCCCGGGCGTCCTGGCTTAGGCATCGATACTCCAATTGGTTCCGGCCGGAGTGTCCTCCAGCGTGATTCCGGCGGCGGCGACGGCATCGCGGATGCGGTCGGCGGCAGCCCAGTCCTTGTCGGCGCGAGCGCGGGCGCGCTGCGCGATCATCTCCCGCACGAGGGCGTCCAGTGCGGCGTCCGCAGCACCGGTGGCGACGGCGGGCTCGGCGGCATCCAATCCCAGGATGCCGAGCATCGCCGCGACCGAGCGATGAGCGGCGACCGCGGCGGCGGTGTCTCCCGCGTCGATCGCGGCGTTGCCGGCGCGCACCGTCTCGTGCAGCGTCGCGAGCGCCTGGGGCACCCCGAGGTCGTCGTCCATGGCGGCGGCGAACTCCGCGGGGACCTCGCCCGGCACGATCACGAGCGGATCGGCGTCGGCTGCGCGCAGGACACGCTGGCGGAACGTCGAGATGCGCTCGAGCGCGCTGGCGGCTTCGGCGAACGCCCGGTCCGACACGTCGAGGCTCGAGCGGTAGTGGGCGGCCGCGAGGGCGTATCGCACGACGCGTGGGTCGTGCTCGTCGAGCACGTCGGCGGCCAGGGTGAAGTTGCCCAGCGACTTCGACATCTTCTGCCCGTCCACGGTGACCAGGCCGTTGTGCACCCAGTACCTCGCGAACGCGTCGCCCGCGGCGGTGGATTGCGCGATCTCGTTCTCGTGGTGAGGGAAGCGCAGGTCGAGGCCGCCGCCGTGGATGTCGAATTCGGGGCCCAGGTAGCGCCGCGACATCGCGGAGCACTCGATGTGCCAGCCGGGGCGACCCGCACCCCACGGCGAGGCCCACGTCGCCGACGCCGGCTCCCCCTCTTTCGCGCCCTTCCACAGCGCGAAGTCGTGCGGGTCGCGCTTGCCCCGGGGATCGGCGTCCGCGGCGGGCTCCATGGCATCCAGGCCCTGTCGCGTGAGCTCGCCGTAAGCGGGCCAGGAGCGCACGTCGAAGTACACGTCGCCCTCGGCGGCGTAGGCGTGGCCGCGCTCGATGAGCTCGGCGATGAGCTCCTGCATCTGCGTCACCGACGCGGTGGCGCGCGGCTCGTAGGTGGGCGGAAGGATGCCGACGGCCGCGTACGCCCGCGAGAACTCGAGCTCCATGCGATAGGCCAGCGCCCACCACGGCTCAGTCTCGGTGGCGTTCGCGAGCACCTTGTCGTCGATGTCGGTGACGTTGCGCACGAAGGTCACCCGCCCGAAGCGGTGGTGCAGCCACCGGCGGAGCAGGTCGAAGGCGAGAGCCGCCCGGACGTGACCGATGTGGGGACCGGACTGGACGGTCGGTCCGCAGACGTAGAGGGTGACGTTCGAGGGGTCGAGAGGGACGAACTCGCGCAGAGCCTGCGCTTTCGTGTCATACAGCCGAACGGTCACCCTCCCAGCCTACCGGCCGCCCCTCCGCACGACCCGTGCGTGAAACACGACCCCGCTAGGGTGCCGGGGTGCCTCTGCTGATCCGCCCCGACGACCTCACCTCCGATGCCACGCGCGCACTGGCGGCCGCGCACCTCGCGGGGATGCACGAGAACACCCCCGCCGAGAGCGTGCACGCCCTCGACCTCGACGGTCTCACCGCCGACGGCATCACGGTGTGGTCGGCGTGGGTCGACGACGAGCTCGCCGGGATCGGGGCCTGCAAAGACCTCGGCGACGATCGCGCGGAGCTGAAGTCGATGCGGGTGGTCGAGGCGTTCCTCGGTCAGGGCATCGGTCGCGCCATCCTCCGTCACATCGTCGAGGACGCGCAGGAGCGCGGCATCCGCAGCCTCTGGCTCGAGACCGGCAGCACCGACGACTTCGTCCCCGCGCGCCGGCTGTACGCGAGCGAGGGATTCGAGGAGTGCCCGGCGTTCCCGCCCTACGCTCCCGACCCGCTGTCGACGTTCATGACGCGGCGGCTCTGACCCGCAGGCTCAGGCCGGCAGCACGAGCGCGGTCGCGAATGCGGCTACACCCTCGGTGCGCCCGGTGAATCCGAGCCCGTCGGTGGTGGTGGCGCTGACCGAGACGGGCGCCCCACCGACCGCGGCCGAGAGCGCCTTCTCCGCCTCCGTGCGCCTCAAGGCGAAACGGGGCCGATTCGCCTGCACCTGCACCGAGACGTTGCCCACCCGCCAGCCCGCGGCCGAGAGCAGCCCGACCGTGTGCGAGAGGAAGGCGTCGGCGTGGGCGCCGGCGAACTCGGGGCGGTCGGTCCCGAAATGCGTCCCGATGTCGCCGAGCCCCGCGGCGGCGAGCAGAGCGTCGACGATCGCGTGAGCGACGGCGTCCCCGTCGGAGTGTCCCGAGAGGGCGGCCTCTCCGGGCCACTCGAGGCCCGCGAGCCACAGCGTGCCCTCGCCCCCGAAGGCGTGCACGTCGGTTCCGATGCCCACCTGGGGCCCGCGCGGAGCCCGCGTCGGGGCGGCGACGATCGATGGGCGTTCGGAGACGAGTGCTCGCGCGCGGTCGAGGTCGGACGCCGTCGTGATCTTGAACGCCACCGCGTCTCCCTCCACCGTCACAACCGGGTGACCGGCGGATGCCACGGCCGCGGCGTCGTCGGTGTGGTCGGCCTCCGCGTCACATAAGGCAGCCTCCAAGACGTCCCGACGGAACCCCTGCGGGGTCTGCGCCGCCGCCAGCTCGGAACGGTCCACGGCCGCGATCACGCGACCCTCGGCGTCGATGCGCTTGATCGTGTCGACCACCGGCACGGCCGGGATCACCGCGGCAGCCCCCGCATCGATCGCGCCCACCACGCGGTCGAAAACCGCGGGGGGCGTGAGCGCGCGGGCCGCGTCGTGCACGAGGACGATCTCCACGTCGGCCCACAGCGCCGCGAGTCCCGCGGCCACCGACGCCTGGCGGGTCTCGCCGCCCGTGACGATCGTGACGAGGTCGGCGCGCTCACCGGCGGCATCGCGCGCGTCGGTCAGAGCCTCGCCCTCGAACCCGCGGGGCACGACGACGACGACCTGCGCGGAGGCGGCCGCGAAGACGCCACGGAGAGCGTGGTGGAGGATGCTGCGCTCGTCGAGGCCGACGAAGGCCTTGGGCGCACCACCCTTCAGACGGGTGCCGGAACCGGCGGCGACGACGATGACAGCGAGACGCGGAACCGGAGTGAGAGTCACCCGTTCACGCTAGCGCGGCCGCGCGTTCGCAGCGCCCACGACGACTGTCGGCGCGCACCCCGCAGGACGCGCGCCGATGTCGAAGACGTCAGGACGCGAGGACCTCGTCGAGCACGACGCTCGCACGGTCTTCGTCGGTCTTCTCGGCCAGAGCGAGCTCCGACACGAGGATCTGGCGCGCCTTGGCGAGCATGCGCTTCTCGCCGGCCGACAGGCCGCGATCCTGATCGCGGCGCCACAGGTCGCGAACGACCTCGCTGACCTTGATCACGTCGCCCGAAGCGAGCTTCTCGAGGTTCGCCTTGTAGCGACGCGACCAGTTGGTCGGCTCCTCGGTGAAGGGCGCGCGCAGCACCTCGAAGACACGGTCGAGACCCTCTTTGCCGATGACGTCACGGACGCCGACGAGGTCGACGTTGTCGGCAGGGACCTCGATCACGAGGTCTCCCTGGGTGACGTTGAGCTTCAGGTACTTCTTCGTCTCGCCCTTGATAACGCGTTCTTTGACCTCGATGATCGTGGCCGCGCCATGGTGCGGGTAAACGACGGTCTCGCCAACCTCAAAAAGCATGGAGTTATGTCCTTTCGGCAACATCCAGGATACCACAGGCCCGCATGCGCTAAGGTTCCGCCCACCGTGATGCCACCCCTCGCCCCCGCGTACGCGAGGCGGGAGGCGGGACCGGGGCGCCACCGCGGACCACGTAGGATGATTCCGATGTCGTCTGCCGTTCTTGGAGGATCCGTGAAAACGCGCCTGATCGCGTCCATCGCCGTGGGTGCCGCTGTCGTCCTGGGTACGACGGGGTGCAACCTCATCGCACCGCAGGCGACCACCATCGACTATTCCGCCTCCGACGGCGTGAACGTGCCCGCCGCCGCGGGCCCGCTGCACGTGCGCAACGCCCTCATCGTCGCCGACGAAGAGGGCACGACCGGCAACTTCGTCGCGGCCATCGTCAACGACACCACCGACCCGCTCACGCTGCGCGTCGAGGTCGGCGAGGGCTCCTCGGCCGTCAAGGCGACCGTGAACGTGCCGGCCAACCGCACCGTCAGCCTGGGCGACCTCACCAGCGACACCGAGCCGCTGCGTCTCGACGGCATCGACGCGATGCCCGGCACGACGGTGCCCGTGTACTTCCAGTCCGGCGACGGCGAGGGCTCGCTCATGCAGGTGCCCGTGCTCGACGGGGCTCTCGAGTACCTCTCCCCCCTCGCCCCGACGCCGACTCCGTCGTTCTCGGTGACCCCGATCCCGGTCATGCCGACCGTGACGCCGTCGCCCTCCGCGACCCCCACGTCCTGACACGAACGACGAAGGCGCCGACGATTTCCGTCGGCGCCTTCGTCGTTCGTGGTGAGTCCGACCGGCGTCAGGCCTCGAAGCGGTAACCGAGGCCCCGCACCGTGACGAGCATGCTGGGCTCGCTCGGGTTCTGTTCGATGCGCGAGCGGATGCGCTTGATGTGCACGTCCAACGTCTTGGTGTCGCCGAAGTAGTCGGTCCCCCAGACGCGGTCGATGAGCTGACCGCGCGTGAGCACGCGACCGGCGTTGCGCATGAGCACCTCGAGCAGCTCGAACTCCTTGAGGGGGATGCTGATCTCGCTCCCGTCCACGGCGACCGTGTGCCGGTCGATGTCGAGCACCACACGCCCACCCGAGAGCACCCGGTCGTCGAGATCGGCGTCATCGGGCGTGCGGCGACGCAGCACCGCCCGCATCCGCGCGAGCAGTTCGCGCGTGGAGTACGGCTTCGTGACGTAGTCGTCGGCGCCGAGCTCCAGGCCCACCACGATGTCGACCTCGGAGTCCTTCGCGGTCAGCATGATGATCGGTACCTGCGAGGTCAGACGGAGCTGGCGGCAGACCTCGGTCCCGGGCATCCCGGGGAGCATCAGGTCGAGCAGCAGGATGTCCGCTCCCCGCTCGCGGAAGGCGGTCAGCGCGAGCGCGCCGTCTTCGGCGATCTCGACCTCGTACCCTTCGCGGCGCAGGAGGTAGGCCAGCGGGTCGGCGAGGTCGGGCTCGTCCTCGACGATCAGAACGCGGGTCATGCGGTGTCTCCCTTCACGGGTGGGGCGATCGCTGCGATGGCCTTGCGGCCCTTGCGACGCGGTTTGGAACGGACGCCGTCGAGATCGGGTGTCTCCGACAGCGGAAGGCGGATGGTGAAGGTCGAGCCGCGGGAGGGCCGGGACCACAGACGCACCTCGCCGCCGTGCCGTTGCACCGCGTGCTTCACGATGGACAGGCCGAGCCCCGTTCCCCCGGTGCGCCGCGAGCGGGCCTGGTCGGCGCGGTAGAAGCGCTCGAACACCCGGTGCTGGTCGCTCTCGGGGATGCCGATCCCGCGGTCGGTGACGGCGATCTCCACGACCCCGTCGTCGAGCTTGACCCCGACGCCGACCTTGGACCCCTCCGGGGAGTACGCGATCGCGTTCGCGACGAGGTTGCCGAGCGCCTCGGTGAGGATCTGCGGCTCGCCGCGCACCCACAGCCCCTTCGTGCCGCCGCGGACCACCGTCACCTGGGCGGCGTCGGCCTGCACCGCATACGCCTCGACCGCGGCGGTCACGACCTCGTCGATCGACACATCCCGCACGTCGCGCAGCTCGTCGGCCGCCTGCAGGCGCGACAGGCTCAGGATGCGGTTGACCAGCGCGCTCAACCGGGTCACTTCGGCCTGCAGGCGCGTCGAGAAGTGCCGCACCTGGGCGGGATCGTCGGCAGCGGACTCGATGGCCTCGGCGAGCAGGCTCACCGCCCCGACGGGCGTCTTCAGTTCGTGGCTGGTGTTGGCGACGAAGTCGCGCCGCATCTCTTCGACGCGCTCGCGCTCGGTGATGTCGCGCAGCACCAGCAGCGTCAGTCGTCCCGAGATGGGGGTGGCGCGCACCGCGACCAGCCTCGGCTCGGCCGGGGCAGCGCCCCGGCGCAGGCGCAGGTTCTCGGCGATGCCGGAGCCGGTGTCACGGGCGACGCGGGCGACGCGCTTGAGCTCTTCGCTGGCGATCACCTCGCCCGCGTGGACTCCGAAGACCTCCGCCGCCGGCGAGAGCGCCAGCACGGTCGACGAGGTGTCGCATACGAAGGCGGGGTCGTCCATCGCATCCAGCATGGCCTCCACGCCCTCCGGCACCTCGGTGGAGGTCTGAGCCAGAGTGCGGTTGCGAGCGCGGATGGCTCCGGCGATGAGGCCGACCACCGCGGCCCCGATGAGAAGGCCTGCCAGGAGCGCGAGCAGCGAGAGCTGCGGTTGTTCCATATCCACAGCGTAGAGGGGCGGATGCGACGTCACCCGCCGTTCACCCCCGCCCGGCGTCGGGCAGCAGCTACTATTCACTGTCACAGCACCACTCGTTAACCTTCGCTGGGAAGAATCCCCGAGGGTTGCGGGACACCCATGTGCCGTGCCGCCGACGAGGAAGGTACCCGCGATGCGCGAAGTATTCCACCAGTCCCTCGAGGACGTCCAGAGCCGCCTGGTCGAGATCGCCGACCTCGTGACGGTCGCCATCGACCGCGCCACGCGCGCCTTCGGCACGAGCGACGTCTCCCTCGCCGAAGAGGTCATCGAGGCCGATGCGGTCATCGACGAGAAGGCCGTCGAGCTCGACGAGCTGGCCATCGAGATCCTGGCCCGCCAGCAGCCCGTCGCCCGCGACCTGCGCATCGTGGTCACCGCACTGCGGGTGAGCGCATCGCTCGAGCGCATGGGCGACATGGCCGAGCACATCGCCCAGCTCGCGCGCTCGCGCTTCCCCGAGCGCGCCATCCCCAAGGGCCTGCGCACGACGTTCACCCGCATGGGCGAACTCGACGTCGAGGTCGCGCGCAAGCTCGCCGAGCTGCTCCGCACGCAGGATCTCCGCATCGCCGAGTCGATCCGCGACACCGACGACGACATCGACGAGCTGCACATCAGCGTGTTCGAGAAGGTCCTCGGCGAGTCCTGGAAGGGCGAGGCCACGGCCACGGTCGACGCCACCCTCGCCAGCCGCTACCACGAGCGCTTCGCCGACCACGCGGTGTCGGTCGCCAAGAAGGTCGTCTACCTGGCCACCGGCGACTGGGCCGGCGCCGACGACGAGACCGAGCAGGAGCCCAGCCCGGTCATCTGACCGCGCACACGACGAAGGGGTGGATGCCGTGGCATCCACCCCTTCGTCGTGTCGGCGTCAGTGCTTGTTGCCCTGCGCGGCGACGGCGGCCGCACCGGCGGCAGCGGCCTCGGGGTCGAGGTACTCGCCGGGGCCGAGGGGCTTCATGTCGTCGTCGAGACGGTAGACGAGCGGGATGCCGGTGGGGATGTTCAGCTCGGCGATGTCGGCGTCGCTGATGCCCTCGAGGTGCTTCACGAGGCCGCGCAGCGAGTTGCCGTGCGCGGTCACGAGCACGGTCTTTCCGGCCTGCAGGTCGGGCACGATGTCGGAGTGCCAGTAGGGCAGCATGCGGTCGATGACGATGGCGAGCGACTCGGTGTCGGGCACCTCGCCGTCGATCCCCACGTAGCGCGGGTCGCCGACCTGGCTGTACTGGTCGTCGGCGGGCAGCGGGGGCGGCGGCACGTCGAACGACCGGCGCCAGAGCATGAACTGCTCGTTGCCGAACTCTTCGAGGGTCTGCGCCTTGTCCTTGCCCTGCAGCGCGCCGTAGTGGCGCTCGTTGAGGCGCCACGAGCGCTTCACCGGGATCCACAGGCGGTCGGCCGCGTCGAGGGCGATGTTGGCCGTCTGGATCGCGCGGCTGAGCACCGAGGTGTGCAGCACGTCGGGCAGCACGCCGGACTCGGCCAGCAGCTCGCCGCCGCGCTGGGCCTCGGCCTTGCCCTGGTCGGTGAGTCGCACGTCGACCCAGCCGGTGAACTGGTTGGTCTTGTTCCACTCGCTCTGCCCGTGGCGGAGGAGGATCAGCGTGTGAGGCATGACTCCATGCTATCGACGCGGGACCCGCGCTCCGCGAGTGGTTGCTGGCATCATGTCCGAGTGACACCCTCGCCCGTCGGACGCCCCACGCGCGGCACCACGGGGACCAATCGCCTGCGACGCGTCGACCGTTGGATAGCCCGCCACCCCGTCCTCCGCCGCACCGACGACCCCCTCGTCGTCGACCTCGGGTTCGGGGCCAGCGCGGTGACGCCCCTCGAGCTCCTCGCCCGTCTGAGGCGGCAACGAGCGGATGCCACCGTCCTAGGCCTCGAGATCGACCCCGACCGGGTCGCCCGCTCACGCGAGCAGGCCGCAGGGGTCGCCGGCGTCGCCTTCGCCCGTGGGGGCTTCGAGGTCCCCGTGGCGGGCGGACGCCGCCCCGCCGTGATCCGCGCGATGAACGTGCTGCGGCAGTACGACGAGGCCGACGTCGCCGACGCCTGGGCGCGCATGTGCGACCGCCTGCAGCCCGACGGCATCCTCGTCGAGGGCACGTGCGACGAGATCGGACGCATCGCCACCTGGGCGGAGGTGGGAGCGGATGCCGTCCCTCGCAGCCTCACGGTGTCGCTGAGCCTGAGTCACCTGGAATCCCCCGCCATCGCGGCGGAGCGGCTGCCGAAGGCGCTCATCCACCGCAACGTCGCCGGCGAGCGGGTGCACGAGTTCGTGGCATCCCTGGATCGGGAATGGACGCGCGCGGCGGCGGTGGCTCCCTTCGGCCCGACCCACCGCTGGCGCACGGCGATGGCCGCCCTCGCCGACGCGGGCTGGCCGCTCGTGCGGACGGACAGGTGGCGCCTGGGCGAGGTCGGGGTGGCGTGGGAGGCCGTCGCTCCCGGCTGATCCGTGCAGCCATCGTGCGATCCGCGTGCGGACCGCCGAAACCGGCCGGTCGGCGATGGGCCGGAGCCGAGCGGGGCCGCCGACGCTAGATGCGCGGCAGGAGCGCACGCGCCTCGGCCGAGGGCATCCCCGCCGCGACGAGCAGATCGACGGCGAGCGGGCGCATCGCGGCGATCAGGTTGAGCTCGCCGACCCCGCCCTCAGGGAGCAGCCTCGCGGGGTCGAGGCGACGGGTGAGGGCGGAGAGCGTCTCGCGGGCGGCGGGTTCGAGCGAGATGTCGTCGAGCCCCTCCCGCACGAGCCCCGCGGCGCGGGCGAGCTCGGCGAGCAGATCGGCGGGAACGGGCCGGGGCTGCCCGTCGGCGCACAGGTAGGCGGCACGGCGGGCGACGACCCGCAGGTTGCGCGTCGCGAGATCCAGCGCTTCCCGCACGCGTGCGTGGCGTTGCAGCTCGGTGCGCTGGCGGCGGAGGAACGGCGAGATGCGCGCCACCTCGCGGCCCGACTCGAGCGACCCGGACCACGCGTCGACGTAGGTCTGCAGGGAGCGCGCGCGCTCGAGGCCGCGCTCGGCCCGCGCGCGATCGCCTCGGCGCAGCGCGCGGACGATCGTCGCCATCGCCGCGTCGAGAGCGTCGAAGAGCTCGTCGGCGTCGCGGAGCTCGGTGCGCCGCAGCGTGCGCGGGATCAGCGCGGTGACGATCAGGGCCGCGACACCGCCGATCGCCCCGTCGACCAATCGCAGGAAGGGCGCTCCCGTCACGAGCACGAGAGCGATCAGCGACTGCACGACGGCCGCCAGGGCGAAACCCGGCTGCGGGGAGAGGAATCGCGCGACGACCAGGGTCAGCGTCATCGCCAGGGCGATCTGCCACCACCCGCTGCCCGCGACCAGCAGCACGACCTCCGCGATGGCGATGCCGACGAGCATGCCCACGACGGTCTCGGCCACCCGCCACGGGCGCGCGTCGCGCACGAGGCCGAGACTCGACACCGTCACGGTCGCGGCGAGCAGCGGGACGGGATGGCCGAGGACGACGTGCGCGAAGGCGAACGCGGCGGTCGCCGCCACCACGATCTGCGCGATCGCGGGCACCGACTCGCGCACGCGATGCAGCCGACGCGACAGCGTCGACCGCCAGCGCGAACGAGGGACGACGACCCCGACGGTCGTCGACGACTCGTCGCCGCTCATTCCGCCGCGCGGCGGCGGCCCAGGCGCGGCAGTCGCGGAACCGCGGCGGTCGCTCCGGCATCAGCCGGGACGACCGTCTCGGCGGACGCGGCGAGCGGACCGTCGGCGGTCATGACGACGAGGGGTACGTCCTCGGGAGCGGTGCGCTTGACGAGGGCGAGGGCGATCGGCCCCTCCTCGTGGTGGACGGCCACCGACGTGATGGTTCCGATGACCGTATCGCCGGCGCGCACCTCGTCGCCCCGGGCGGGCAGGATGTTGTCGCTGCCGTCGAGCTGCAGGGCGACCACGCGGCGCGGCGGGTGACCGAGGTTGTGCACCTTGGCCACCGTCTCCTGCCCGCGGTAGCAGCCTTTCGACAGGTGCACGGCCGTGCGCAGCCAGTCCATCTCGTGCGGCAGGAGCCGCTCGTCGGCGTCGACGCCCACGCGGGGACGCCATGCCGCGACGCGCAGCGCCTCGACGGCGTCGAGACCGGCCAGAGCGACCTCGCCACGGACGGCGGCATCGATCAGACGCACGTGTTCCGCGGCATCCACGATCGCCTCCGCCCAGTCGCGCTCGGCGCCGGGGTGCGGCTCGACCCGGGCGTAGGCCCACCCCCCGGGCGAGACCTCGGGCCAGGGATCCACCCACGCCGGGGCGACCGTCGTCAGCGCCGCGACGGCGGCACGCGTGCCCCCCACGACGAACAGGTCGTCGGAGCGGTCGCGCACCTCCACCCGCAGACGGAAACGCATCCGGTTCAGCCACGTCGCGAGGGCCTCGGCGTCGGACGCGTCCACGAGGAGCCACGTGGTCTCGCCGTCGTCGACCACCGCCGCGGCGTGCTCGACGCGACCCTGCGGGTCGAGGATGAGCAGCTCGGTCGACACGCCGGGAGCGAGGTGGGTGAGCGCCTGAGACGACAGCGAGTCGAGCCAGCTCCGTCGATCCTCGCCGCCCACAGAGATGACGCGACGGTCGCCGAGGGGTGCGAGGGCCCCACCGGATGCCAGCCTCCGCTGCTCCGCCACGGGCGAGCCGACATGGCGTAGACCCCGCTCGTCGACGACGGCACCGGGGACGTCGGTGAGCGCGCTCATCTCACTCCGCCCGCGCGAGACGGGCCGAGGCGTGCGAGCCGAGCTCGCGGCCGAGGGCGGCGATGTCCCACGCCCAGAGGAGGTGATTGTCGACGAGACCGTAGAGCCGCGTGGCGGCCGCGTACGGCTTCGCGCCGGCGGTGCGCACGACCGCGTCGGTCGCGAGGTCGATGCGCGGGCCCTTCACCTGCCCGACGTAGAGCTCGAGGACGCCGTCGGCGTGCGCGAGGCTGACCTCGATGTCGAATCCGCCGTCGGCGTTGCGCAGGGACTCCACGTCGTCGGCGGTGCGCTCGACGGCCGCGGCGGTCGCGGGGAGCAGTGCCGGACCGGCGTCGGCGTCGGTGGCGGGACGCGCCAGACGCCAGTATCCGATCTCGGAGACCAGCGGGCGTCGCTCGTCGCCGTCGAGCAGCCAGGCGTCGGCCGAGTAGTTGAGGAAGGCGCCTCCGTCGTGGCTGAAGCTCACGCGATGCGCGAACTCACCCGAGAAGGCGCGACCGTCGGCCTCGTAGTCGATGACGCCGGTGCCCTCCCAGACGCCGACGAGCCACGACAGGGGGACGAGGTCGGCCGGGAGGTCGGTCGGGATCTCGATCACGAGAGCGCTCAGCGCTGGCCGCGATAGAGGTTCCAGATGACCGTTCCCGACACGAACGCGATCGCCAACGAGGCGAGGCCGAGAAGTCCCACGAAGAACAGTTCGAGCGCGAGGAGGTCCATGCTTCGATCTTAGAGGGCGGCGAGCTCGGCCAGCGCGAAACCGGCCGTGATGACGCCGAGCACGACGAGCGCGCCGAGACTGCTGAGCGCCATCCGCTGGATGAAGGCCTGCGAGCGGCCGTACCAGAGCTGCACGGCGAACGCGGCGATGATGCAACCGCCCAGGGCGACGCTGATCCACTGGGCGCGCCACTCCGCCGGGGCGAAGAGGCCGATCGCGACGCCGGCCAGGGCGGCGAGCACCCAGACGGCGACGATCCCGCCGAAGGTGCGCCGCGGAGCGAGGTCGGGAGTGGACATGCCCCCATCATCGCCCAGGAGGCCTCGTCGGTGCACGCGAAGCGCCGGTGACGGTGCGCCGGGGCGCGTCACCCTAAGATGATCGGGTGCGCGGCAGGCCGCGCGGGGAGGTCCAACTTGGCTCAGCTTCTCGTTCTCAGCTCCGCCCCCGGCGGCGGTGCGGCGTTGCCCGCGCTCGAATTGCTGAGCCACCGCGTGCGCCAGATCCCCGCCGAAGCGGCGCAGCTGATCAACGCCCCCAGCGCCGACGTCATCTTCATCGACGCCCGCTTCGACCTGGTCGGTGCGAAGTCGCTGTGCAAGATCATGTCGACCACCGGCGTCGAGGCCCCGCTGGTCCTGATCGTCACCGAGGGCGGGCTCACGGCCGTGTCCACCGACTGGGGCATCGACGACGTCGTGCTCGTCGGCGCCGGCCCGGCCGAGATCGACGCGCGGATCCGCCTCGCCATGGGGCGCCGCACGGTCGATCAGGTGTCCACCCGCATCCAGACCTCCGGCATCACGATCGACGAATCGTCGTACTCGGCGAAGGTGCACGGCAAACCGCTCGACCTCACCTACAAGGAGTTCCAGCTCCTGCACTTCTTCGCCACGCACCCCTCGCGCGTCTTCACGCGCGAGCAGCTGCTCAGCGAGGTGTGGGGCTACGACTACTTCGGCGGCACCCGCACGGTCGACGTGCACGTGCGACGACTGCGCGCCAAGCTCGGCGATCTCGAGCAGCTCATCGGCACCGTGCGCAACGTGGGCTACCGCTTCAACGTCTACGAGGACGACGCGCCCGCAGCGGCATCCACCCCCGCCTGAGACGCGCGGAACCGCCCGTTCACTCCCGTGTCACCGACCCCTGCCATGATGTGGGGATGATGGAACACGACGCGCTGGATGCCGGACTCGGCGACGCCGACGACGACGACTTCGACGAGGCCGTCGAGGCCGAAGACGATCAGCTTCCCGACCACCGGTACCTCGACCGCGAGCTGAGCTGGCTGGCGTTCAATCAGCGCGTGCTCGAGCTGGCCGAAGACCCGACCGTCCCGGTCTTGGAGCGCGCGAACTTCCTGGCCATCTTCGCCAGCAACCTCGACGAGTTCTTCATGGTGCGCGTCGCCGGCCTCAAGCGCCGCATCGTCACCGGTCTCGCCGTCCCCACCAACGTCGGCCGCGCCCCGCTCGACGTCCTCACCGACATCTCCGCCGAGGCCCACCGCCTGCAGCTGCGCCACGCTGCAGCGTGGACCGAGAAGGTGCGCCCCGCCCTCGCCGAGGCCGGCATCGAGGTCGTCACCTGGGACTCGCTCGACGACGACACCGCCGCGCGTCTGACCGAGTACTTCCAGCGCAACGTCTTCCCGGTGCTCATGCCCCTCGCGGTCGACCCGGCGCACCCCTTCCCCTACATCTCGGGACTCTCGCTCAACCTGGCCATCCGCATCCGCAACGCCCGCACCGGGCGGCAGGAGTTCGCGCGCCTCAAGGTGCCGCCGATGCTCCCCCGCTTCGTCGAGGTCGCCGGCGACGGCCCGGGCGTGCGCTACCTGCCCCTCGAGGAGCTCATCTCCAACCACCTCGGCGACCTGTTCCCGGGGATGGAGGTGCTCGACCACCATGCCTTCCGCCTCACCCGCAACGAGGACATGACGATCGAGGAGGACGAGACCGAGAACCTCATCCAGGCCCTCGAGGCCGAGCTGCTGCGTCGCCGGTTCGGTCCGCCGATCCGCCTCGAGATCACCGAAGACATGGATGACGTGACCCGGGCGCTGCTGCTGAGCGAGCTCGACATCACCGAGCAGGAGGTCTACCGCCTGCCCGGCTCGCTCGATCTGCGCGGCCTGTTCGACCTCTCCCGCATCGACCGCCCCGACCTGCACTACCCGCCGCACGTGCCCAAGACCGCCCTGGCGTTCCAGCCGCCCGAGCAGAACGGGCGCGCCGATCTCTTCCGAGCGATCCGCAAGGGCGACGTGCTCGTGCACCACCCCTACGAGTCGTTCGCGACGAGCGTGCAGGCCTTCCTCGAGCAGGCCGCACGCGACCCCCACGTGCTCGCCATCAAGCAGACGCTCTACCGCACCTCGGGCGACAGCCCCATCGTGCAGGCCCTGATCGACGCCGCCGAGGCCGGCAAGCAGGTGCTCGCGCTCGTCGAGGTCAAGGCGCGCTTCGACGAGGCGAACAACATCGTCTGGGCCCGCAAGCTCGAGAAGGCCGGCGTGCACGTCGTCTACGGTCTCGTGGGTCTGAAGACCCACTGCAAGCTCGCCCTCGTCATCCGCGAAGAAGAGGGGCGGCTGCGCCACTACAGCCACGTCGGCACCGGCAACTACAACCCCAAGACGAGCCGCATCTACGAGGACTTCGGCCTGTTCACGGTCGACGACCAGGTCGGGCGCGATCTCACCCGCCTGTTCAACGAGCTCAGCGGCTACGCGATCGAGAAGAAGTTCAAGCGCCTGCTCGTCGCCCCCCTCCACCTGCGCAAGGGCCTGCTGCGACACATCGAGAAGGAACGCCAGAACGCCCTCGCCGGCAAGCCGTCGGGCGTGCGCATCAAGGTCAACTCGATGGTCGACGAGCAGATCATCGACGCGCTCTACCGGGCGAGCCAGGCCGGTGTGCGCGTGGAGGTGTGGGTGCGCGGCATCTGCTCGATCAAGCCGGGCGTGCCCGGGATGAGCGAGAACATCACGGTGCGGTCGATCCTCGGCCGCTACCTGGAGCACTCGCGCATCTTCTCCTTCGCGAACGACGGCGACCCGCAGATCTTCATCGGCAGCGCCGACATGATGCACCGCAATCTCGACCGCCGCGTCGAGGCGCTCGTGCGCGTGATCGACGAGAACCAGCTGCGCGAACTGACGACGCTGTTCGACCTGGCCATGGACGACCGAACCAGTTCGTGGCACCTGGGATCGGAAGGCGAGTGGACGCGTCGCAGCGTCGACGCCGACGGAGCGCCCCTGGTCGACCTGCAGGAGCACACCATGGCGCTCGTGCAGCGCAAGCGACGCGCACGGACGGCCCGGTGACCGAGACCGCCGTCTACGCCGCGGGCGGTGTCGTGTGGCGCATGGTCGAGGGCAAGCTCCGCGTGCTCCTCATCCACCGCACCAAGTACCGCGATCTGACGCTCCCCAAGGGCAAGGTCGACCCCGGTGAGACCCTCGCCGAGACCGCGGTCCGCGAGATCCGGGAAGAGACCGGCATCCGCGTGGCCCTCGGCGTGCCCGTGGGGGTGTCGAGATACCGGATGCCGAACGGCCGGACCAAGATCGTGCACTACTGGGCGGCCGAAGCCACCGACGCGGCCGTGCGCACCTCCAGCTTCGTGCCGAACAAGGAGGTCGCGGCGATCGAGTGGATGAGCCTGAAGAAGGCGCGCAAGAATCTGAGCTACCCCGTCGACGTCGAGATCCTCGACGAGTTCCAGCGTCTGGTCGACGAACGCGCTCTGCCCACCTTCCCCATCGTCGTCCTCCGCCACGCCAAAGCACGCTCGCGCGACGACTGGGAGGGCGCCGACGACGCGCGGCCTCTCACCCCGCGCGGTCGTCGACAGTCCCAGGCGATCGTGGGGCCGCTTCTCGCGTTCGGCGTGCGACGGGTCATCTCGAGCCCCGCCGAGAGGTGCGTCCGCACCGCGACGCCCATCGCCCAGGCGATCGGCCAACGCGTGCAGTTCTCCCCGTCGATCAGCCAGGACGCCTGGGAGGAGGGGCGCGCCGACGCGCGGTCGGTCATCGGTCAGCGGGTGCGGTCGCGCAAACCGGTCGTCCTCGCCAGCCACGGCCCCGTGCTCCCCGACATCCTGCACGAGCTCGCCCTCGCCACGGGAACGATGAGCGGGTCGTACTTGGGCAGCGCCTCGGCGTTGGAGCCGGCGGCGTTCTCCGTGGTGCACGTGCCCGTCGAGCACCCGGGCGCGGGCATCGTGGCGATCGAGACCCACGAGCCGCAGGTGTGACGCTCCCCACGGGGGTCGTCGTCGCCTGGGGCGAGGTGCCCGCGGGCACGGCGCGGCGAGCGGTGTCGCGGCGCCTGCTGGCCCAGCTCGTGCCCGAGGCGCGCTTCGCCTCGCGGTGCCCGACCTGCGGCGGTGATCACGGTCGCGTGCACGTGGAGGGGGCGGATGCCGTGGTCTCGGTTTCGTACGCGCCGGGGTGGGCGGTCGTCGCGATGACGCGGGAGCGTACGCGACTCGGTGTCGACACGGCTCCCGGTGGGGCGCGCGGACTGGAGCGGGTCCTCGCGGACGCCACGGCGACGGCGATCGACTGGGCCCGCGTCGAGGCGGTGCTGAAAGCGGACGGCCGGGGACTCGCGGTCGACCCGGCGCGCGTCGAGGTGCGCGGTCCCGGTTCCCCGTGGAACGCGGTCATCCGGCCGCGGACCCCCGACGATGCGCCCTCGTCCATCGTGTGGCGCGGCTGGGACCTCGACGCACCCGACGGCCTCGTCGCGGCCGTCGCCCTCGGCTGAGCCCGTCGCGCGCGGTCCGCTCAGGGACGCGGGGGAAGCGCCTCGTGATCGATCCATCGCGACAGCACGTCCGCGGCATCCGCTCCGCCGGCCCCCTCGACCGCGCGACGGAAGTCGTCGGTCGTCACCAGGCTGTGGCGGTTCTCGGCCGTCCAGGCGCGGAGCAGATCGAAGAACGCGGCGTCGCCGAGGGTGCGTCGCACGGCGTGCAGGGCGATTGCGCCGCGCTTGTAGACCCGGTCGTCGAACATGTCGTCGGGGCCGGGGTCGACCAGCAGCAGGTCGTGGGGCTGGGCGGCCAGGCCGGCGTGGTTCTCGGCGACGCAGGTCTCGACGTCGGCGCCGCCGGACTCTTCCGACCACAGCCACTCCGCGTAGCAGGCGAAGCCCTCGTTGAGCCAGATGTCGCTCCAGCGCGCGAGCCCGACACTGTTGCCGAACCACTGGTGGGCGAGTTCGTGCGCGACGAGCCGCTGTGCGGCGGGGACGAGGTGGTTCATGCCGAAGACGGCGAGCCCCTGCGCCTCGAGAGGGATCTCCAGTTCGTCGGCCGTCACGACGAGGCTGCACGCCTCCTGGGGGTAGGGGCCGAACAGACGGTCGAACAGCCGCAGCATCTCGGGCACCGTCGCGAACGCGCGATCGGCGGCCGCCGTCAACGCGGGCGGGGCCGTGACGGTCACGGGCGGGACGACGCCGTCACCGCTGCCGACGAGCGGACGCGTGCGGTACCGGCCGACGTGCACCGCCGCGAGGTAGGTCGCCGTGGGAACGCCGGAGAAGAAGGTCGTCGTCACCCGCCCGCCGCGGCGCGTGGTCGCTCCCGCCGCACCGGTGGCCGCGACCGTGTAGCCGTCGTCGACGGTGATCTCCATCCGCATTCCTGCGCGGGCGTCGGGCCGGTCGTTGCAGGGGAACCACGTGGGGGCCCCGATCGGCTGCCCCGCGACCAGGGCGCCGTCGGTGAGCTCCTCCCAGCCCACCGTGCCCCACCGGGAGCGTCGGGGCGCCGGGGCGCCCCCGTAGGTCACCTCCACCGCGAAACGCTCCCCCGCGGCGATCGTGCGGCCGGGGGTGACGCGCAGCACGCGCGGGCCCGCGGAGAACCGCACGGGTGCGCCGTCCACCCGGACGCGATTCGTCCGCAGGCCGACGAGGTCGAGGGCGAACGACGACAGTGCTTCTCGCGCGATGCCCGAGACCGTCGCGACCCCTTCGAGGCGGTTGGTGCGCACGCGATAGCTCAGCGCCAGGTCGTACGACTCGACGTCGTACGAGGTGTCTCCGCTCTGCGGGGCGTACGGGTCGGCGCCGCTCACGTCGTCGACTGGTAGGCGCGCACCTTCACCGCACGCCAGGGGCCGATGGGGTTGCCGCTCCACCGCGAGCCGACGGGGACGGTCTCGCCGCGCATGACCAGCGAGGCGGGACCGACGGTCGCGTGTGCACCCAGGGTCGAGGCGGGCAGCACGACGCTGTGGGGCCCGAGTGTGGCCCCGGGCTCGAGCTCGACGGTGTCCATGCTCATGATTCGATCATGGAAAAGGTGCGTCTGCACGACGCATCCCCGATTCACCGTCGACGCGTCGCCGAGCGTCACCAGATCCGGCTCCGGCAGCCAGTAGCTGTCGCACCAGACGCCCCGGCCGATGCGCGCGCCGAGGCTCCGCAGCCAGACCGCGAGGGCCGGGGTACCGGCCGCCGCGCGGGCGAACCACGGCGCCGCGACCATCTCGGTGAAGGTGTCCGAGACCTCGGTGCGCCAGACGAAGCTCGACCACAGCGGCTGCTCCCCCGCCCGGATGACGCCGACGATCGCCCACTTCGCGGCGGTGGAGACGCCCGCCGCGACGGCGCCGGCGGCGAGCATCACGACGCCCGACAGCAGCAGGGTCCACACCGGCCCGAGGCCCTCCCACAGCGCGGCGAGCGCGAAGATCACGCCGAGACCGATCCCGCACGTCACGACGACGGGAACGAAACGGCACAGCTCCCACAGGGTGCGGGCCAGCCGCAGCCCCGCGGTCGGCCGGTACGTGCGCGACTCGTCGCCCTCCGCCGACAGGCGTCGAAGGCGCACCGCGGGCGAACCGAGCCACGACGACCCGGCCTTCGCCTTCCGGGGCGCGGCCGACAGCACGGCGACGAGCCCGTCGCGCGGCACGCGGTGGCCCGGAGCCGCCATCCCGGAGTTGCCGAGGAAGGCGCGCTTGCCGATGCGCACGGGCCCGAGCCGCATCCATCCCGCGCGCAGTTCGTACGAGGCGACCATCGTGTCGTCGGCGAGGAACGCCCCGTCCTCGATGCGGGCCATCGACGGGATGAGCAGGACGGTGGACGCCTCGACGTCGCGGCCGACGCGCGCGCCCAGCATCCGCAGCCAGACGGGGGTGAACAGCGACGAATACAGCGGGAAGAGGATCGTGCGGGCGGCATCCAGGAGGCGCTCGATGGTCCACGCCTGCCAGGCGATGCGACTGCGGACCGGATGCGTTCCCTCGACCAGGCCGAGCGAGAACACGCGCACGAGCAGCACCACGGAGGCCGCGAACACGAGCCCGGTCACCGCGACGGCGGGCACGAGCCACGCGAAGGCCGCCCCCGCGGCCGCGGCGAGGGTCGCCGACCCGCGGATGCCCTGCGCGAGGACGAGCCCTCCGACGGTGAAGGCGGCCAGCGGCAGGATCGCGAGCAGCATCGCCGAGGCGGCGTAGGCCCACAGCCAGCGGGTCGGCATCGCCGGGCGCTCGGTCGGCCAGTCCTTCGCGGTGCCGCCGACACGGACGGCGGGGGAACCGGCCCACGACTGGTCCGCCTTGACGCGTCCGAACACGGCCGAACCCGGGGCGATCTCGGCGCGTCGCCCGATGCGCGTTCCCGGCGCGAGCGTGGAGCGCGCCCCCACCGTCGCCTCCGCACCGATGCGCACCTCGCCGATGCGCACGAGATCGCCGTCGATCCAATACCCGGTGAGATCCACCTCCGGCTCGATCGAGGCGCCGTCTCCGACCACGAGCAGTCCCGTCACGGGTGGCAGGGCGTGGAGGTCGACGTCGCGGCCGATGCGGGCGCCGAGGGCGCGGGCGTAGTACGACACCCACGGCGCTCCGGCCAGGCCCACGGCATCCACCTGATCGGAGATCTGCTCGGCCAGCCAGAGACGGATGTGCACCCAGCCACCGCGCGGGTAGTCGCCCGCCCGCACACCCGCGAGCAGGAGACGAGCGGATGCCACGGCGATCGCCATGCGCCCGAAGGGCGTCGCGAACACCAGCAGTCCGATCACCAGCGCGGGCCACGCAACGCTCGGCAGCACGTCGAAGCCGGGCAGCAGCCGAAGAATCGCGGAGGCGGTGAGCAGGTACATGAGCCAGCGGATGCCGGAGAGGATGAACAGCGGAGCGCCCAGGACCGTCTGCACCCATTGCGTCGCGCGCGGCGTGGGGACGGCGCGGTGGAAGGATGCCGGCGTCTCGTCGACCAGCTGCGGCCCCAGCGCCTTGGCCATCGCGCCCAGACGCGGCACGTCGTAGATGTCGGCGACCGAGAACTCGGGAACGCGCGCACGGATGCGCGAGACGAGCTGGGCGGCGGCGAGGGATCCGCCGCCGAGGTCGAAGAAGTCGGCCTTGCGATCGGTCACCGGCAGTCCCAGCACGGCCTGCCACTGCTCGGCGAGCCAGGACTCGTCGACCGAGAAGTCGGTGGCGGCCGGAGCCTCCACCCCCGGGAGCGGCCACGGCAGCGCCGCGCGATCGACCTTCCCCGACGTGCGCACGGGGAGCGCCTCGACGACGCCGAGCAGCGGGATCGTCGCCGCTGGCAGGCGCTCGGCCAGAAGCGCACGGGCGGCCGACCGGTCGAGCTCGCGGCCCTCCTCCATCACGAGGTACCCCACGAGCACCGGCACGCCGGCTTCGGTCGTGCGCACCGCGACGGTCGCCGCGCTCACCTGCGGGAGGTCCTGGAGGGCGGACTCGACCTCGCCGAGCTCGATGCGGCGGCCCCCGACCTTCACCTGGTCGTCGGCGCGACCCTGGAACACCAGTCCCTCCGACTCGAAGCGCACGAGGTCGCCCGAGCGGTACGCCCGCGCCCAGCCGAGGGTGGGCAGCGGCGCGTACTTCTCGGCATCCTTCGCCGGGTCGAGATAGCGCGCCAGCCCCACGCCGCCGATGATGAGCTCCCCCACCTCGCCCTCGGCCACCGGCTGACCCTCGCCGTCGACCACGGCGAGTGCCCACCCGTCGAGGGGTAGGCCGATGCGCACCGGGAGCGATCCGTCCAGCGGAGCAGCGCATGCCACCACGGTCGCCTCGGTGGGGCCGTAGGTGTTCCAGACCTCGCGCCCCTCGGCGACGAGGCGGGCGGCGAGCTCCGGCGGGCAGGCCTCGCCGCCGAAGATCAGCAGACGGACGTTCTCGATCGAGTCGGCCGGCCACATCGCGGCCAGGGTGGGGACGGTCGACACGACCGTGATCCCCTGCCGGAGCAGCCATGGCGCCAGGTCCTCGCCGGAGCGCACGAGGGAGCGCGGGGCGGGGACGAGGCACGCGCCATGCCCCCAGGCGAGCCACATCTCCTCGCACGACGCGTCGAAGGCGACGGAGAGGCCGGCGAGCACGCGATCGCCGGGGCCGAGAGGCTCGTCCTGCACGAAGATGCGCCCCTCGGCCTCGACGAACGCCGCCGCCGAGCGGTGCGTGACCGCGACGCCCTTGGGCACCCCCGTGGAGCCCGACGTGAAGATGATCCACGCGTCGTCGTCGACGGTGGGCGGTGCGACGATCGGCACGGCGCTGGTACTGGGATGCGGCGCCGCTCCGTCGTACAGCCGCACGAGGTCGCCCGCGGTCTCGTCCGAGACGAACTCCCCGTCGCCCGCGATGATGCCGCGCACGCCCGCCTCGCCGAAGACCAGCCGCGCCCGCTCGTCGGGATCGTCGGCGTCGACGGGCACGTAGGCCGCCCCCGCGGCCATCACGGCGAGGATCGACACGTACAGCTCCTTCGACCCCGAGGGCATGCGCACACCCACCCGGTCGCCGCGTCGCACTCCCGCGTCGTGCAGGGCCGCCGCCGTCCGCCAGACACGGGCCAGCAACTCTCGATAGCTGAGGGCGCCGGAGCCGTCGTCGATCGCCGATGCTTCCGGATGCCGCGCGGCCACCGCCGACAGCAGATCGATGAGCGTGCGCGCGGGGGCCGCGGCATCCGTTCGATCGAGCGGAGCCTGGGCGGCGGAGGCAGAGGTCGTCACGGGGGTGAACAGTACAAGGCCCCGGGAAACACCCCGTACGGGCCACCCCGGTTCACCTTCCGTTCACCCACGCAACGCACACTCTTAAGAGTCGCTGTTTACCGTTCCCGACGAACCCTGCACCGGGTTCCGTTCCCAAACATGCGAAGGATTCACACCGTGAAGCTCTCCCGACTCGCCCAGCTGGGCACCCTGGCCGCCGTGGCCTCCCTGACTCTCGCCGGCTGCGCCGGCACCTCGGGCTCCGGCGACGCCGCGGGCTCCTCGGCATCGCCCACCTCGTCCGACGTGGCGTTCAGCATCGACCCGAACCTCTCGGGCACGATCACGGCGGGCGGCTCCAGCGCCCAGTCCAACGCGCAGGCCGCGTGGACCAGCGCCTACAACGCGCAGGCCAAGGGCGTCACGATCAACTACGACAAGTCGCAGGGCTCCGGCGGTGGCGTCACCAACTTCCTGAGCGGCGCGTACGACTTCGCCGGCTCCGACGCCCCCCTCAACGCCGACCAGACCGCGCAGTCCGAGGCTCTGTGCACCGAGGGCGGCGTCAACATCCCCGTCTACCTCGACGGCGTCGCGATCATCTTCAACATCCCCGGCGTGACCGATCTCAAGCTCTCGGGCGAGACCATCGCCAAGATCTTCGCGCTCCAGATCACCGACTGGTCCGACCCGGCCATCACCGCCGACAACGGCACCGCGCTCCCCGCCGGCGCCATCACCACGGTCGCGCGTTCGGACGGCTCGGGCACGACCCAGAACTTCACGAACTACCTCGCCGCGACCCAGTCGTCGGTGTGGACCTCCCCCGCCGGCAAGGACTGGCCGATCGAGGGCAACGTCTCGAAGCAGAAGGGCGGCTCGGGCGTCGTCGAGGCCGTCAAGGCCGGCTCCGGCACCATCGGCTACGCCGACCACTCGGCCATCGGCGACCTGAACGCCGCAGCGATCGTCACCGACGGAACCGCTGTCCCCTACAGCGCCGAGGCCGTCACCGCGACCTTCGAGGCCGCCGCGGTCGACGCCAGCAACGGTGTCGAGGGCGACCTGTCGAAGAAGTTCGACTACTCGAAGCTGACCGCCGACTCCTACCCGATCCCGCTCGTGTCGTACGCGATCACCTGCTCGACGTTCAAGGACGCCACGCAGGCCGAGCTCGTGAAGTCGTACCTCGGCTTCGTCACCAGCACCCTCGGCCAGCAGGTCGCCGCGAAGAACGCCGGCTCCGCCCCGCTGCCCGACTCGGTGCTCGAGGCGGCCGCCGAGACGCTCGCCGCCATCAAGTAAACATCTCTTCGGTTTCGGCCCGGCCCGCACCTCGCGTGCGGGTCGGGCCGGGCTGATCGGAACGGTCGACCCGATCGAACGCTCCGCTGAGCCGAATCCTCAGAGACCACCCGACCGAGGAGCACCCATGACCCGTGCCGAGCGTGAGGTCCCCCGTGACTGACACCGTCTCCGACACCGAGACCGCCCCGACCGAACCGACCGATCCGAACGCCTCGACCCCGGCCCGTACGAGCATCGTGGGCAAGCGCCGACTCGGTGACTCCGTCTTCCTCGGTCTGTCGACCACGGCAGCGGTGTCGATCATGATCATCCTCGCGGGCGTCGCGATCTTCCTGATCATCCGCGGCCTCCCGGCGATCACGGCCAACTGGAGCGAGGGAGACCTCGCCGGCTACCAGAACGGCCAGTGGTCGAACTTCTGGGAGTACGTCGGCCCGTTGCTGTTCGGCAGCGTGTGGGCGGCGTTCATCGCCATGATCATCGGGACCCCGGTGGCCATCGGCATCGCGCTCTTCATCTCGCACTACGCGCCCCGCCGCGTCGCCGGCGCCCTCGGATACGTGGTCGACCTGCTCGCCGCGGTGCCCTCGATCGTGTTCGGCCTGTGGGGCATCATCGTCATGCGCCCGCTGCTCCTGCCCGTCGGGGAGTTCCTCAACCAGTACCTCGGGTGGATCCCGCTCTTCCAGGGGCCCGTGTCGTCGACCGGCTCGACGATGCTCACCGGTGGCGTCGTGCTCGCGGTGATGATCCTTCCGATCGTCACCTCGATCACCCGCGAGATCTTCCTGCAGACCCCGCGCCTGCACGAAGAGGCCGCACTCGCCCTGGGCGCCACGCGCTGGGAGATGATCCGCCTCTCGGTGTTCCCCTACGCCCGCAGCGGCATGGTCTCGGCCACGCTGCTCGGGCTCGGTCGCGCGCTCGGTGAGACCATGGCGATCGCCTTGATCATCTCCCCGAGCCTCATCTACTCGGTGCTGCTGCTGACCGACGGGTACAACTCGCAGACCATCGCGGCCAACATCGCGCTGAACTTCCCCATCGCGACCGACCTGCAGCGCTCCGCGCTCATCGGCACGGGCCTCATGCTCTTCGTCATCTCGCTGGCGGTCAACATGTTCGCCCGCTACATCATCGGCGCGACGGGCCCCGGCGCCAAGGGTCGCAAGAAGGGCAAGCGCTCATGACCGTCACGGCTCCCTCCGCGCCGCTGGCTCTCACCAGCGGCCAGCTGCCCCGTTTCATCGAGCCGATGGTGCTCGTGGGCGTCGCGATCGTCGTCGCGGGCCTGCAGCTGCTGTTCGGCGGGTTCAATCTCGCGGCATGGCTCATCCTCACGGCGGTGCTCTACCTGATCGCCATCGGCGTCGGTTCGAGCATCGTCGAGAACCGTCGCAAGGCCGTCGACCGCGTCGTGCGCGGACTCGTGACCGCGGCGTTCCTGCTCGCCGTCGCCCCGCTGATCTCGACGCTCTGGACGGTCGTGTCCAAGGGACTCGCCGTGGTGAACCTGCAGTTCATCACCCAGGTCGGCGGCACGGCGTTCGACCCCGACACCCTCGAGGTCGTCGCAACCGCCGGCGCCTGGCAGGCGATCACCGGAACGCTCATCATCACGGGGATCGCCGCCCTCATCTCGGTGCCGATCGGCATCCTGGCCGCGGTCTACCTGGTCGAGTACGCCCAGCCGAACAACCCGCTGCGTCGGGCGATCACCTTCCTCGTCGACGTCATGACGGGCATCCCCTCCATCGTCGCCGGTCTGTTCGCGTTCTCGCTGTTCAGCCTGATCGTGGGCCCGAAGGCGTTCAGCGGGTTCTCGGCATCCATCGCCCTGTCGGTGCTGATGATCCCGATCGTCATCCGCTCCACCGAGGAGATGCTGCGTCTCGTGCCGGCCGACCTGCGTGAGGCCTCCCTCGCCCTGGGCGTGCCGCGCTCCGCGACCATCATCAAGGTCGTGCTGCGCACGGCGGCCTCGGGCATCATCACCGGCGTCGTGCTCGCAGTGGCCCGCGTCGTGGGTGAGACCGCGCCGATCTTCATCGCGGCGAGCTTCACCGACAACTTCAACGCCAATCCGTTCGAAGGCCCGATGCAGACCCTCCCCGTCATGGCGTACACCGCGTACAGCTTCCCCGGGCAGGACATCGACGCCTCCCAGGCCCAGGCCTGGGGAGCCGCCTTCCTCCTGGTCGTCCTCGTCGTCATCTTCAACCTGATCGCCCGTATCGTGGCGGCGGTGTTCGCGCCCAAGGCGCGCTGAGCCCAGAAAGGCACCTTTCGTGTCCAAGAGCATCGAGGTCCAGGACCTCAACGTCTACTACAGCGATTTCCTCGCGGTCGAGGGCGTCTCGATCGACATCGAGCCTCGCTCCGTCACCGCCTTCATCGGACCCTCCGGCTGCGGCAAGTCCACGTTCCTGCGGACCCTGAACCGCATGCACGAGGTCATCCCCGGCGGCCACGTCAAGGGCCGCGTGCTCATCGACGGCGACGACCTCTACGGTCCGGGCGTCGACCCCGTGCTCGTGCGTCGTCACGTGGGCATGGTCTTCCAGCGCCCGAACCCGTTCCCCACGATGTCGATCCGTGAGAACGTGCTCGCCGGTGCGCGCCTGAACAACAAGCGCCTGTCGAAGAGCGACGGCGACGCCCTCGTCGAGAAGTCGCTGCAGGGCGCCAACCTCTGGAACGAGGTCAAGGACCGCCTCGACAAGCCCGGCGGCGGCCTGTCCGGTGGTCAGCAGCAGCGTCTGTGCATCGCGCGCGCCATCGCGGTGTCTCCCGACGTGCTGCTGATGGACGAGCCGTGCTCGGCCCTCGACCCGATCTCGACGTTCGCGATCGAGGAGCTGATCTCCGAGCTCAAGAACGAGTACACGATCGTCATCGTCACGCACAACATGCAGCAGGCGTCGCGCGTGAGCGACAAGACGGCGTTCTTCAACATCGCGGGCACCGGCAAGCCGGGCAAGCTCATCGAGTACAACGACACCTCGACGATCTTCACGGCGCCGACTGTGCAGGCCACCGAGGACTACGTCTCGGGACGCTTCGGGTAAGCAGTCCGATGCGAGTGCAAGGCCCCCGCTCCGGCGGGGGCCTTCTTCGTCCCTCGGCGGTCTCGGGTCAGCCGCGGCGACCGAGCAGGAAGCCGTTCAGCTCATCGGTCAGGGCGTGGTCAACGGAGAGGGGGCGGCCGTCGACGGCGGAGATCGGGGCCGCGAGGCGCACGCTCGACATGAGCCAGGCGGCATCCGCCCGCTCCAGGTCGGCAACGGGAACGTTCTCGTACGCTGTCGCGAGGCCACGCTGCTCGAGGTGCGCGAACACGCTGAGCTGCGTCGTACCGTGCAGGATCCCGGCGCTCGGCGCGGGAGTGACGAACCGGCCGTCGATGCGCAGGAGCACGGATGCCGTGGGCGCTTCGAGCACGAACCCGTCGGTCGTGACGAACACCGCGTCGTCGGCTCCCCGGCGCTTCGCTTCTCGGATCGCGGCCATGTTCACGGCGTACGAGAGCGTCTTCGCGCCGAGGAGGAGCCACGGCGCGCGGGCCGGGACGTCGAGCGGGTACCCGCGATCTAGCGTCACGACGCGGACACCGTCGCGTCGCGCCGCGGCGTTGTCGGGGGCGGTCGCGAGAGTGACCCAGGCGGTCGGCGTCGGGCCTCCCTCGACGCCGCGGCTCAGGATGAGCTTGATGACGCTCTCCCCCGGTCCCGCCTCGGCGCAGACGCGCTCGACCGCGGCGCGCCACTGCGCGAGGTCGGGTGCCGGCAGATCGCAGAGCGACGCCGAATGAGCGAGACGTTCGAGGTGCGGGCCGACCTCGTGGGGGTGCCCGTCGACGACCCCGATCGACTCGAACACGCCGTCGCCGCGCTGCGCGCTCAGATCGCCAAGCTGCAGGGCCGGGGCGGTCGGATCGATCGGGCGGAGCGTGCTCGCGACGTCGCCGACCTCGTCGTCGGATGCCACGGGGTCGATCATGAGAGCGAAACGCCAAGCCATGCTGCGAGCCTAGACGGAGGTGCCGACACGCCCGGGCCTTGTCAACGGGGGCCGCGGAGGGAATGTCTCGGGGGCGGCCTTGTTACACTTCTCTAGCCGGGCCGCAGTAACCCCGGGCTCCATCTTCTGCCGCTATGAGCGGCCTTGCGCCGAGAGGCGTTCTGCGGTCCGGCACTTCTCTTTTCCGGCATCCATCGCCGACGCGGGGCTTTCGCGTGACGTCGTTCCGCCCAGCCGCTCCCCTCCCCTCACGCGCACGGCGTGACCCACGGCACCCTGCCCTGCTGCGAGTGTCCAGGACACGCCGATGGAGTGTGCGCGGACGCGGCGTGTGCTGGACGCTCAACAGGGAGAGGGCCGCTGGCGCAGGGTGCGACGGCTCAGGTGAGGGCGTCGCGGCGCCAGAGCGACGCGGAGGCCGAGAGGTCGTCGGCGTAGGTCGCAAGGCGCAGCGCGCGCGTGGTGAGCGCCGTCGCGCGCTCGGACTCCGTGTTCTCGTAATCGTCGGCGAGATGCGTCGAACCGGCGGCCTGGACGCGGCAGAACGCGGCGGCGCGATCGAGAGCGACCGCGAAGTCGCCCTCGAAGAGACCGCGCAGAATGGTGTCGATGAGCTGCACGAGCTCCTCCGGTCCGGCCGGGGCGGGCGCGCCCGCGACGACCGCGTCGACGGTGGCCATCTCCACCCGTCCACGCTCGTAGAGCAGCGCCGCCGTCGCGGCGTCGTCGTGGATCATCAGCTGCAGCAGGTACAGGCGCCACAGCGCACCCGGGAGCGACCGAGCGGGCGACCGCGACCAGAGCTCCGCGATGTCGTCGATGCCGTGATCATCGGTGAACGCGACGAGGCGCTCCACCACATCGACGCTCGGATCCGCGCGAACCCGTGACAGCAGGGCCTGAGCCGTGCTGTGGGCGACGCGCGACACCTCGGCGGGGTCCTCCGCCGAGAACAGGCGGTCGAAGAGCTCGGCGGGTCGCCGGACCGGCTTGTGGAATTCGCGGGGTGAATCGCTCATCGTTCCAGGCTAGGGCGTGCCCCGCGGGGGCGGGCCGGACGGCACGAGGCGACCGTCCGACGACCGCGGGTCAGGCCGTCGCGACAGTGACGACGGGCGCCGTGCTCGGAGTGCCGTCGGGCGAGCCGCCGTCGGGCTCGATGGTCACGGCGATCACGTCACCGCTGTGCATCTCGCCCTGCAGGACCGCTGTCGCCTTGCCGTCGGCATCCGGCTTGAAGGTGCCCGCGGCGATCGGCGTCTGATCGCGGACGAACCAGAGCTCGTAGGTCTTGCCCTGCTCGGGAGCGGGCATGCCGTCGGTGACGAGCACGCTCTGACCCGTCGACGGAGACCAGTGCGCGGTCGCCACGGTGCCATCGGCCATCGTCGCGGTCGCCGACTGCGCGTCGGGGGCGTCTTCGATCTGCTGCAGCGCCACGACGGCGGCCGGCGGGGCGAAGATCTGGCTGACGGTCACGGCACCGAAACCGAGCACGAGGACGGCCGCGAACGAAGCTGCGAGCGTGAACCATCGACGCGGTCCCCACCCGGATGCCGCGGACGGGCCGACGGCGACGGTCTCGCGCTCGGGCTCGACAGGGGCGGCACCCAGGGCGGCGAAGTCTTCGTCGTCGAGGCGCGGCGAGAGGTCATCTCCCGACATCGCGGGTGAGGCTGAGTCCTGGGGGAGCTCCGAGATGCGCGCGAACAGGGATGCGCGCACGGACGGAGGAGGCTCGACGGGCTCGACGGAAGCGCTGATCGCGGCGACGATGTCGCTCGCGTCGCGGACGTGGTGGTCCCAGTGCGGATTGCCCGCCAGTGCCTCCTGGTACGCGCGTTCATCTGCCTCCGACAACGCATGCAATGCGTGTCCGACGGCGAGGTCGGCGAAATCCCTCTCGTTCACTTGTCCACCCCCATTTCCATCCTCAGTCGCGACAGACCGTCGCGCATCCTGGTCTTGACCGTACCCAGCGGCGCCCCGACGAGGGTTGCGATCTCACTCTGGCTGTATCCACCGAAGTAGGCGAGCGTGAGGGCTTCCTTCTGGGCGTCGGGAAGCGTCGCCAATGCATCGACGACGCGCCGCCCTTCCATTTTCAGTTCTACTCTCTCGGAGACGTCGTCGTAGGCGACGTCCATATCGCGGAATCCCGCGCGTACATCCCGATCCGTGCTCGACTGCGACGACCGAACCCGGTCCACCGCTCGCCGATGCGCGATCGTGAGCACCCACGATCTTCCCTGACCTCTATTCGGAGTGAACCGTGCGGCGGATTGCCACACCTCGAGAAAAACCTCTTGGAGGACTTCCTCGCTCTGGGCGCGGTCGACGAGGACGCGGAGGATGAGTCCGAACGCGCGAGCGGAGAGGGCGTCGTAGACCGCCGCGAACGCGGAGCGATCGCCATCGGCGACGCGCAGCAGAAGAGTACCGATCTGGTCGGCAGCGCCCGCCCCGTCGTCGGGGAGGTCGTAGCCGTCGATCACCATGGCATCCATCATTGCCTACCGACGCCGAGAGTCCCTCGCACGTGCGCGCGCGTCGCGGTTGAGCTAGGGAGTGGCACGACAGCGTACGCGAGGACGCTGTGGGGCCGTGGGCAAAAACAGTCTCAAGAATATTTAATTTGCGCTGACCGGGCCTTTCTACCGCAAATGGGATGCCATTCCGCCCGCTGTCGCAACATTTCGCAATCCGATCCCCGGGGGGTCCCGAAGACCCTGTGTAAGCCGCTCCACGGCGAACCGCCCCTCGCACCGGGGTGTCCCTGCCGGGTCGCAGACGCGATCCGAACGATTTCGGAGGAATGTCATGCTCACCAACAAGAAGCCTGTCGTCGCCGGTCTCGCCCTCGTTCTGGGTTCGGCCTTCGCTCTCACCGCCTGCTCCGGTGGCACCACCTCGGGCGGCACCGCCGAGGACAGCAGCTCGATGGCCCCCTCGATGGAGGCGTCGCCCTCCGCGTCGGCGTCGATGATGGACCCCGCCGCCAACCTCGTGGGCCCCGGTTGCGCCGACTACGCCGCCGCCGTTCCCTCGGGCGCTGGTTCGGTCGAGGGCATGGCCGCTGACCCGGTCGCCGTCGCCGCCTCGAACAACCCGCTGCTCACCACGCTCACCGCGGCGGTCAGCGGCCAGCTGAACCCCAACGTGAACCTGGTCGACACGCTCAACGGCGGCGAGTTCACCGTCTTCGCCCCGGTCGACGACGCCTTCGCCAAGATCGACTCGGCGACCATCGACACGCTGAAGACCGACAGCGACCTGCTGACCAAGATCCTCACGTACCACGTGGTCCAGGGCCAGCTGACCCCCGACGAGATCGACGGCACGCACACCACCGTCGAGGGCCAGGACCTGACGGTCGCCGGCTCGGGTGACGCCATCACGGTCAACGACTCGACCAACGTCATCTGCGGTGGCGTCCAGACCGCCAACGCGACCGTGTACCTCATCGACTCGGTGCTGATGCCCCCGATGTAAGTCCTCGGAGCGTGAGCAATCGCGCTACCGACCGATCGATGTCTGATCGGACCTGACGGCGAGCGCCGGACCCCAGGCGAGGGGGTTCGGCGCTCGCTTTCGTCTGCGGGTCAGTCGGCGCCGACCTCGCGGATGATCTCGTCCTGCACGAGGCGAGCAGCGGTCGGCCCGGCGTTCAGGAACCACGGGTCGTAGTCGACCGCCACGGCCTTCCCGTCGGCGACCGATGCGAGCGTGGACCACAGCGGAGCACCCTCGATGAAGGCGACCCCCTCGCCCGTGCCCGCGTAGAACACGTGGTCGGCGTCGGCGAGGTCGATCTGCTCCGCGCTGATCTCCTGCGACGTCTCATCGAACTGCTGCGACAACGGGCGGCCGAGGCCGAGGTCCTGCGCGAGACCGCCGGTGAATGACGGCACGCCCATGATGCGCGTCCGGTCACCGGTCGACTGCAGGAACGACACGGTCGTCGCGCCTTGCTCTCGTCCGGCCGCGAACGCCGCGCTCTCGCCCTGGAGGGAATCGAGGATGCCGCGGGCCGCCCCCTCGTCGCCGAGAGCATCGGCGATGAGCAGGAAGTCGCTCTTCCAATTCACACCGTTGCCCTTGGTGACGACCGTCGGCGCGATCGCCGACAGGGCGTCGTAGAGCTCGGCACCGCGCGTGGCGTTGATGAGGATGAGATCGGGGGCCGTCTGCGCGATGGCCTCGAGGTCGGGCTCCGTCCGCTGACCGATGTCGGTCATGGCATCGAGGGCCGCGGCATCCTGAGGGAAGGCCTCGCTGAGGTACGCCGGCACGAGGCCGCTGTTCTCGGCGCGGGTCGCGGCGGCGGGCACCTGGCCGAGGGTGAGCAGCGCGTCGAGCTGACCGGTGGAGACCACCGCGATGCGCGTGGGCGCCGCGGCGATCTGGGTCACGCCGGCGAAGTGCGTCACCTCGCGGGGGAAGACCCCGTCGCCCTCGCTCGAGCCCATCCCGGGTTCGAGGTCGCGCGCCACGACCCAGTCACCGGTCGACCCGGCCTCGGAGTCGACGGACACGGCGGGGGCGGCGGTCCCCGCGCACCCCACGAGGGTCAGCAGGGTCGCCGCGGCGAGGGCACCGAGCAGGTACCGGGGACGGAAACGGTGGGTCACGGACGAAGAACGAAAGACGGTCACACGGTTAGGTTATCCTTACCTGTGTGCCCGACGTGACCGCCGCCGCCCCGCCATCGGTCGTCGCACAACACGTCCTCGCGCGGCGTCGCCGCACCCGCGCGCGCACGATCGTCGTCACCCTGGCCATGCTCGGGGCAGTGGCACTGCTGGCGGTCGCGAGTCTCGCGATCGGATCCCGCCCTCTCGCCCCGGGCGACGTCATCGCCACCCTCTTCTCCGACCGACGGGATGCCGTGGGCGTCATCGTGCACGAGCTGCGCGCGCCGCGCACCCTCACGGCGCTGCTGACCGGCGCGTGCCTCGGCGTCGCCGGAGTGCTCATGCAGGCCGTGACCCGCAATCCGCTCGCCGACCCGGGACTGCTGGGGGTCAACGCGGGGGCTGCGGTGGGAGTGGTCACCGCGATCGCCTTCTTCGGCGTGGGAACGGCGAGCGGCTACGTCTGGTTCGCGTTCGCGGGCGCCGCGGGCGCGGCGGTGCTGGTGACGGCCGCGGCCCGGGCCGGTCGGCGCGGCGACACCGTGGGTCTCGTGCTGGCGGGAGTGGCGCTGAGCGCGTGCCTCGGAGCGGTCGTGCGCATCATCACGCTCGTCGACGACGACACCTTCGAGTCGTTCCGCTTCTGGGCGGTCGGGTCGTTCGAGCGGCGCGACCCCGATGTCGCCCTGCAGCTGCTGCCGTTCGCGGTCGTGGGCGTCGCGATCGCGATCATCGTCTCGCGCGGTCTCGATCAGCTGCGCCTCGGTGCCGACCTGGCGCGCGCTCTCGGGGTGTCCCCCGCGTTCGTGGTGATCGGCGCGGGTGCGGCGATCACACTGCTGTGCGCGACGGCCACCTCCGCAGCCGGACCCCTGGCCTTCATCGGACTGCTCGTCGCCCATCTCGTGCGCGGGCTCGGGGCCATCGACGTCCGCGGATGCCTCCCCCTCGCCGCGGCGACCGGGGCGGCCCTCACCGTCGCGAGCGATGTCATCGGGCGGGTCATCGCTCCCCCGGGCGAGATCGAAGCGGGGATCGTCGCCGCGTTCCTGGGCGCTCCCCTGCTGCTGTGGCTCGTCATCCGGAGGGCCTCATGACCGCCGCCGCGGCCGTCGCGCGACGACGTCGGTACGCCGCGGTCACGGCGGCGATCGTCGTCGTCGCCCTCGGCGCCGCCGTCGTGGGCGTGACGACCGGATCGTTCCAGGCGTCGCTGGGCGACGTGGCATCCGTCTTCTCGGGCGGTGCGGATGCGCGCACGAGCGTCGTCGTGCTGGGGCTGCGGGTGCCGCGCGTGCTCGCCGCCCTGCTGATCGGAACAGCGTTGGGACTGGCCGGCGCCGTCTTCCAGACTCTCGCCCGAAATCCGCTCGCGAGCCCCGACATCGTCGGCTTCACCGCCGGCTCGGCCACCGGAGCCCTCGTCGGACTCATCGTCGTGGCGCCCACGGCGTCGCCCGCCGCGGGCGCGTGGATGGGCGGACTGCTCACGGTCGCGGTCGTCATGCTCATCGCGCGCAGCGTCGGCGTCTCGCGCGAGCGCACGATCCTCGCGGGCATCGCCCTGTCGATGCTGCTTGCCGCGGTGAACGACTACCTGCTGACGCGTGCGCCGATCGAGATCGCCCGTAACGCCGACCAATGGCTGCACGGCAGCCTCGCCGCCACCTCGATGGATGACGTCGTCCTGCTCATCGCGTCGATCGGCATCCTGAGTCTCGTTCTCGTGCTGCGTTGCCGCGACCTCCGTGCGCTCGAACTCGGCGACGACACCGCCCGTTCGCTGGGGGTGCGCACGCCGCGGGTGCGGCTGGTGCTGCTCGTCGTCGCGGCGCTGCTGACCGGAACGGCGACCGCGGTGTCGGGCCCGATCGGCTTCATCGCCCTCGCCGCGCCCCAGCTCGCCCGACGGCTCTTCGGAACGAGCGGCATCCCCCTGCTCGGGTCGGCCCTGACCGGCGCGACCGTCCTCGTGATCGCCGACGTTGTCGCGCAGCGGGCGCTCGCGCCCTTGCAGATCCCGGTGGGACTGCTCACCGGGGTCGTCGGCGGCGCCTATCTGTTCTGGATCGTCGCCCGCTCGCGTCGATGAGCACGTCGGGCTCGGGCGTCCCGGTAGGCTGGAGTCATCAGGGCCTGTAGCTCAGTTGGCAGAGCATCGGACTTTTAATCCGCGGGTCGAGGGTTCGAGCCCCTCCGGGCCCACCACGTCAGCGTTACTCGAAATATCGTCCTTGGCGATGTTTACGAGAGTCGCGACTTCCGACGATTTCCCACCGCCCCTGTTCGCAGGGGCGGTTTTGGTTTCTCCGCTGCTGGTGGCGTTCGCGTACTGCTCGTCGGCGGCGATGAGCACGTCGAACGGCTCGTTAAACTCCACGCCCGTCACCTCGTCTGCTTCGACATAGATGCGCGAGAACACCGCCTGATTCAGCATCCGTCGCTGTTCGTCCGTAGCACCGGCGTATAGGTCGCCGGGGCGCTCCAGTATTGAGAGTGCGGCATCGATGTACTCCAACACCGGAGAGGTCACGATCACCTTCGACTACGACCTGCGTCCCGACATAGAGCGGGAAGGAATCGACCCTCTGCTGGATGTGTACGTCGATGACGCTGCCGGAGAGCGCACGACGTTCGGCAAGCAGCTCACCGGAGTCGACGGGCCTGCGACATTCGATCAGAGTGTCACCTTGAAGCCGGGGACCTACACCCGGCACATCATGAGTACGTACCTGCGGTACTGCGACTGTCTCCCCATCAAGGACATCGTTGAGCCCTACACCTTCACCGTGCCCGAGAAGGTCGACCCCACCCCTAGCCCTACGCCCACTCCAACCGCCACGGCGACTCCGTCGCCCGAGCCCACGGGCACGCCATCACCGGAACCTACTACTGAGCCGACTGCGACGCCCACCCCGCAGTCAACCGAGACGCCCTCCCCTTCTCCGATCGCTACATCGAAACCGATCGCTATCTCGCTGTCGTCGACCACGGTCGCCCGCGGAAACCCGATCACGGTGAATGCATCCGGCCTCGCGGCCGGTGAGCAGGTCGAGATCTGGCTCCACTCCACACCGGTCAAGCTGCTGTCGACCACCGCAAGTGCGGATGGGACGATCTCGAAGACCGTTACCATCCAATCGGATGTGGCCATAGGCGCACACGAGATCGAGGTGCGCGGAGCGACCAGCGGCTCGGCATACGCAGCACTGACCGTAAGCGATGGCTTGGCAGTGACTGGGTTCGACGCCAGGGCAACGGCTACAACGGGGATTGGCGCCAGCACGCTAATTTGGCTGGCATCGCCGTCCTGCTGACGGCTCGCCTTAGGTCGAACTTAATGTCCTGATGGCGTAGACGAACACCTGAGGAGGGACAGGCCCGTCGCACCCACGACCGGCCTGTCCCTCCTCAACGCTCCGATGGCACTCTAGAGGCATGACGCGAGCAGATGACGATCCCGACCAGGCGGCAGCAGATCTGGAGCGACTTCAAGAAGAAGCCCGAAAGGCCGGCGCTCTTCAGGAGGAAGCCGAGTTTCGAGAAGAGCGACTCGTGGCCGAGATTGACGCCGCATACGCTCGCGGCGATGAGGCGCTCACCGCTGCTCTAAAAGCTCAACACGCCCAGGCGGAAATTGATCTGGAGAACGCTACCGCCGACTTCGAGTCCGTGATGAGTCAGGTCGGTAGCGCTCAGCAATTCTGGTACGGGGAGGATGACGACACCGCGGATGATGATGATGACTAGTTTCTGTTCAGTCCGTGTCGCCGCGAATCTAACGCGTCCTTGAAGTGCCGCTCAGCCGCGTCGATCTCCCGCGGAGGCGTCGACGGATCAAAAACACGAAGTAACGAGAACCGGAAGCCCAAAGGGTCGAGGCCGCGAAGTTCAACATTGCCGCCGTGGCCGTTGGCGGCATAGGCACCCCACCGCTGCCGAACACTCTCCTTGCCGTTGGCTCTGCCCACGTAATGCTTGCCGCTGCGAGTGTCGGTAATGAGATAGACGCCGAGAACGGACGACAGCGCGGTTCGCCATGAGGCGTAGCGGGGCTCGCGCAGCACCGCCTGCATGGTCGAGTAGTCGAGCAGCAGCTGACCAAAGCCCGGGAACGGAACAGGCTCGGCGTCCGCGATGCTCATCACTGCATATGACGCGGCAGCGGTCCCGCTCATGCGCCACGTCCTAGGCGACTTCCATTCGATCACTAGGCGAGATCGGAGATCCGCAAGGTGGCCGGTCTCCACTACGTCGAAAGTCCTCAGCACGCCGGTGTTCGCCACCTCGCCTCGGTTCTCGACCACAGACCAAAGCCGCGCTCGATCGCCGCCCTCTCGGATGAAAACGACCCAGATCC
The DNA here is from genome assembly GCF_032464935.1 of Microbacterium phycohabitans. Lineage (NCBI taxonomy): Bacteria > Bacillati > Actinomycetota > Actinomycetes > Micrococcales > Microbacteriaceae > Microbacterium > Microbacterium phycohabitans. The sequence goes on along the minus strand of NZ_JAWDIT010000004.1, from coordinate 207,221 downwards.
CTGGCGGAGAGACAGGGAAACGACGCGCATCCGCTGACTGTTGGCGGGTGTAGTCGAAGATCTCGCTGTGCGTGGAGTCCGCATGGAGTCCGCGAAGGCCGCTCTCCTCGTGCTCCTGCACGAAGGCGTGACGAATGACAAGGATTCGTGCTGGGTCAATGCCCGCGTCGAGCAAAATCGGACCGAACGTGAGAGGCATTGCGCGGCTCCTTGTCAGACTGAGCGCCACAGTATCGCGAGCTTCACGCCACCCCGCCATATTCCAATGCACCTCGGCTCTTGTTCGATCGGACGGTTGGCGCGCCGCGCGTCCCGTCGTTCACTGGTGGCAGCGGGTGTTGCAGTTCAGTCCTGGCACCCGCTCCACAGCTTCGTTGCCGGTATGCGGTCTTGGAGAGAACCATTCGAGTTCTCGGGCCGCACCCGTCAAGGAAGGTGACCCGTCCATGAGCGAGTCCAACACCACTACTCCGCCCGCCTCGGCTGTGTCCGCCAACGGACTCGGCTACGGCCCGATCAGACCCCTCGCGGTCAGACTCAACGAGGCCACCCGCACTCAGCTGGACATCATCGCCCAGCTCAACGACCGGACCGTCACCGACGAAGTCCGCCTCGCCATCGAAGCCTGGATCGACAAGACCAAAGCCGACCCAGCCATCCAACGCCGCGCGAAGGATGTGCGCGACGACATCGAGCGCGAGGCGGCAGGCAAACGCGACGCCATCGCCGCCATCTTCGACGCCACACCGGCACCGAAGCCCCCGCGCACGCCGCCGAAGCCGCAGGGCACCTGACGGCTTCACCTCACCCGGGCGGCCGGCTCGAGCGACGTCTCACTCGGACGCTTGCTCGCCGGCCGCCCCGCACCAACTCCCCCGCACCTATTACCCGACCTCGTTTGTGCTCTGCGATTCAACGAGAACCACCCCGGTTCCCGGTCGCACGCACAAAGGAGGAACACCACCATGGTTCAGGGCATCATCATTCCGGCAGACAACACCGCACCCCTCAGGACTGACGCGCTGGATTCGCTCGAAGACTTTCAGCGGGCCGTAGGCGGCTGGATTGAAGCGGTCGACATCCCGGACCTCGGCGTCACGATGTATGTCAACGAGGAAGGACTCATCCGCGACCTGCCATTCAATCGGCGCGCCACGTTCCTGTGGCGGTTCAACGTTCCAGAGGCGCGCGACGCGCGGCTCGTCGAAGACGTCGCGGTCGTCGGACTGACCGACGACGAGGGCGAGAGTACCGATCTGCCGAGCGAGATCCGTCAGCGGCTGCTCGAACCTGGGGTCTACCGAGTCCGGAGCCGGGAGCTCGATGGGAACCGGTGGCACGAGGAGCCGGTCTACCGCGACGACTACTTCGAAACGGTGATCTGGGCGGCGCTCCTACAGGAGATGTCACGCGCTCTTGAAGTGGAGATTGAGCGCGTTGAGGCCTGCAGCGATGAGGGCGAGCAGCCGCGACGGAAGCGGCGACCGTTGTGCATGGTCGCCGCCTCTTCGCTTGCAGAACTCGAAATCACGCCTCAACCGTCGACCTTGCATCGCAGCCCCGGGCGGAGATCGGCCCCTCGGCAATAGCGCGGCCACACATCCAACTCCGCACGTCTAGCGGAGCAGACCCAACCTCAACAGGCTGACCTCGATCCGAGCTCCCCTGTGCAGCACGTTGCGTCACGGCTCGACGCCCCACCGCGCCGGGCGTGGCTGCAGAAAAGCTAGTCTGTGGAAGATGATCTCTAGGGAGGGGCAAGAGTGACGTCGACGCCGAAGGAAGAACTTTTCGCGCTGACCGTGCACCCGTCCGTCGTCTTCAAGCTCGGCGAAGACCTAATCACCGACGATGTTCAGGCGCTAACCGAGTTGATGAAAAACTCTTATGATGCAGATTCTCCAAGCGTCCGGGTTGTAATCGACACGGCGGTGTGGACCGAACTCCGTTCAGGGAAACGTATATCCCCGGACGAAGCCCGAACCATTATCGCTCAGCGCAGCGCCATAGAATCCGAGCTACAAGGGCTCCATCTCGTGATTGACGGACAAGACAGTCCCGTCATCTCGCACGACGAGGCAATGGACCAGATTCTCGTTCTCGAGGACCGGTTACGACGGATGCCCGAGCCCGTCCAGGGGAATATCGAGATTGCGGACGACGGCATAGGAATGTCAATAGACGACATTAAGCGCGGCTGGCTCACAGTCTCTGCCAGTCCAAAGCGGCAGATGAAGGCGCGCGGAGAGCGCACCACTCAATACAATCGCACACCACTAGGCGATAAAGGGCTCGGCCGCCTGGGGGCGCAACGCCTCGGTCGAGCGCTCGATCTAAAGACTCGGACACAGACCGCCGACGCCACGCTCGTCGCCTCGATATTCTGGGACGATTTCACCGACGTTGACGCCCTTTCGGACGTCCCGATCATCATCCGTCAGACAGATGATCCGTCGCGCACCGGAACCACTATCAATATTCGCGGCCTCCGACAGCCGGACCATTGGGACCGTTCGAGAGCACTATTCCAGCGAGATATCGCTGACATGATATCCCCGTACGACGATGCGCAGGGATTTCGTATTACTCTGCGCGTGAACGGCACCCGGATTGATCTCCGCGAGTTGACACATCAGGCTCTCGATATCGCCCCTGTGACGTATGAATTGGAGTACCACTCTGGCGTACTGCACGTGCGGGGAGGCATGCGAAAAGAGTATCTTCGTCCCGATAGGAATCCCGAAGGAGCCGCCGACTGGGCGGAATTCATTGAACCCGACGACGGCGCGGCCTTCCTCGAATGGTTCTCCAGCAATCGCAAGCCGCGCGCTGAAAGACTAAAACTTCAGCGAGGTGACTACCGACACTTTTGCTTCTTTGAGACAGCCGTCGTAGCAAGTAGCATCCCTGGAATCGAAACAGGGAAGGACGGCGCAATCGCAGACCCTGGCCCTTTCGAGGGTCGCATCGACATGCTTGCACGGCGCGCCGCAGAGAACGTTTTTGATGACCGCGGGGACTACTCGCAATGGGTCAAGGCGGTCACAGGCGTGAGGCTTTACCGAAACGGCTTCGGCATCCGGATGCGAGAGGACTGGCTCAATCTGGGTGCGCAGTGGACCACAGGAAGCTCCTACTACACGCTCCGCCCAGATAACGTGGTCGGTCACATTAACCTCACCGCGGAACACAACTCCGCCCTCGAGGAGACTAGTAATCGCGAAGAATTTCGCGATCTTGCACCCTACCGAAATTTTCAGCTGATACTCCGGAATTGGCTCGAGCTATCCGAGCTGTTTCAGACAGTCGTTCGGCGCGGCTACAACGACTACCTCAAGTTTAGGAAGCAGGACCGTAACGGCCTAAGCGAGCGGTCATCGTCAAAGGAGCTTGCGCGCGACATTACTCAGCAATTCGAGCGAGCTCATCAAGCGCAAACCAAGGCCGTGGCCGCAACTGCTGCATCACGGAATGCGCAAAATGAACTGACGAGACTCCAAGTTCAGCAGAAGCGTCTCGAGTCCTCTTATGTTGTCACGCCGGATCTCATCTCGGAGAACGCAAAAATTGCTCACGACATGGCTGGTGCGCTGAATGCCCTCCAAAATCAGCTGATGGCGGTTCAGACCGCCACAAGTGAGATTGCAGATCGGCGCGAGGTCGTGGACCTCCTTCTGGAACGGCTCATCGAGGCCGAGCGTCAGGTTAGGGAAGTCTGGGAGGTCGTGTCCCTTGGGATCACTGCCGAGGCGGTTTCACACGAGGTACTCAACGTTACTGACAGGCTCAGAGAGCGTAGCCGTCAAATCGCGCAGTATAACGACGTAGAAGTACGCAATTCGAGATTCGGTGAATACATCGAACAGGTCCGTTCCTCCATACAGTCGCTCCACAAGCAAGTCTCTCATCTTGACTCGTCGATGCGTTACGTACGAGACCGGAGGGAGACGGTGAACGTGGGTCACGTTGTCGCGGAGACCGCGGAATACTTCAACGCCAGATGGCGGGGTGATCAGATCTCGTTCGAGGTGGCAACGACCGCGCCCCTCTCCGTGAAGATGAGCCGCGGAAAACTCGGTCAAGTGTTGGACAACCTCATACTCAATAGCGAATTTTGGGTAATGGAGTCGATTCGGCGCGGCTGGGTAGATCACGGTCGCGTGCTGATCACAATCAATGAGAATGGGTTTACCCTCGAAGACAACGGACCAGGCGTGGATCCGACCGTCGACGAATTCTTGTTCGATCCCTTCGTCACCCGAAAGCCCGCAAGACAGGGCAGGGGTCTCGGACTGTTCGTCGTGCAGCAGCTGCTCGCATCGGAAGGCTTCTCAATCTCACTCGACCCAGCGCGCAATACTGCTGGCAACCGCTTCCGCTTTCGTGTCAACCTTCAACGCTGAGGACTGATGATGAGCACTGGTGTCTTGTCTGCAGATTCCGCACCTAGTCCGGAAGTGCGCAACGCGATCAGCGAGTTGCTCCAACAGCTGAAGATTACTCGCCTCCTTGTCATCGACGACGACCTTGACGCGGAAGCAGATCAGCAGAATTTGATCGACGTCAAGGTCGGCTACCTTGATGTGAGAGCCGAACTCTCCGCTGCGGCTGCCATCCACGGGATCGATGAACTTGTGGAAGATAGTCGCGACTCCTCACTAGGAGACGAAATTCGAGACGACATAGACTCACTTTGGCAGGATCTCGACAATACGGAGAAGTTGTCCATCATCCGAGCGCTCCCCGCGCCGGACGACACTCCTCGCAACCTTGCCACCTTAGACGCCATCAAACCGTACCTGCCACGAAGGGTCGAGTACATCCCGCTCTCCGTCGCAGAATGGCGAGCTCAGCGCGACACCCTCCTGAGCGAGGGGCACCCCGGCACTCTTATTTTCTTCGACCGAAATTTGTCCCGAGCAAACGCTGGGCCAACAGGCGGCGACGATTTCATTCGCGAGCTTCATGAGACGGAACGAAGCGGCGTCTACTGCGGAATCTTGACCCAGGACGCGCGCGGACCGGAAGCTGAGGTGAAAGTCTCGGAGGAACTTCGATCGAAGATCAAGAAGGCAATTCCAGCCATTGGAAAAGATCGAGTACGCGCGCCACAAGATTTTGTCGAGGGTCTTCGTTTCTTCCTTCATGTGACCGAACTCGCCCGCGTGAAGGAACACACCAACGGCGCCCTGGCTGAAGCGTTCAGAGAGACGCAAGATTTTCTCGAAGGAATCGGCTACTACGTAATCCTCGCATCCGCTGCGAGCGCATATGACGAGGGCGTCTTTGAAGGCGACGGCCTCTTGAGGCTTGCTCGATCATATTTTCGCCGCCGAACCGAGAAACACCTCGCTCATAATCCACCCACATCAGAGATGGAAAGGCTCAGAAGGGCCGCCGCGAGGACGATCTCTGACGTTCTCCCCCGCTCGTCAGATACGCGCGCCCTGGAATGGGGAGAGCGATTCGATGACACGGCCGACCTAATCGCGGCGAAGAGCGCGACCGAAGTGGGCGACATTTACGAACTGACCGGGCGAGATGGACGTACTGGCCACGCCATCCTTCTAGCCCAGTCATGCGATCTCATGGTGAGAAAGAACGGCGAGCGGGCTCACGCGCCGACCGCCTTCACTCTGGCCATGCTCGAGGAAGAACCCCGAATTACCGATGGGTCTGCCGCGCGCCTGTTCCCGGTGGGCACTTTGAGGCCTGAGACGAAGGCTCGCCTATTTGCGAATCTTGCGCGCAGGATCTACCTTCCGCCTCAGGTTCTGGATGCGTGTGTTCTTTCCACAGACGGATCATCGAAGATCAACAAGTCTCTTGCAAACCCTCACGCTCTTTCCGCAGGATGGGCGAAGATTCCGAAGAAGCTACGCGACTGGACCGCATCTCGAGTTAAAACCGCAGAGGCCAGCATTGTGCTCTTACCCGCGAAGGACCAGTTTGCAGAGCGGGCTCAGGTTGCCGAGCGGCTCTACGAAGCGGCATTCGGTCAGTTGTTCGTGGACGGGACGATAAGCCTTCAGGTGACGGCGGACACTGGGGCCGTTACATTCGGGGTGAGACGCGTGAGTCGCCTGGTTGAGGCGCACGCGAAGGCGCTGCTTGTTCAATTGTCGCAGTACCAGTCCAGGCCCGATACGCCCGCCGAGATCATGCGACACACGATGCCACCCGGCTCTGTCCAGGCGGCCCCGGAGTACGTGATCTAACGCGCGATGCCAGGACTGACTAAGAGAGGGAAGTACACGCGCCGCCTTCTGGCAATTCTCGCGAACCCTTCCCTGGATCAATACAGCCGCACGGCGCGGCGAGTGCAGGCCGCCGGCACTCTGCTTGGCTTCCCGGATATCACGATTGCGAATCTGTTCGCTGAGCCGAGCAAAAGCTCGCGAGACATCCGCCTACTCGGTTGCGATCGTCACGGTTGGCTGAAGGCACGCGATCTAATCAGTCGCGAGCTGAGATCGGCGGACGCAGTCCTGCTTGGATTCGGGACGATTCCCGTGTCGGGGTTAGCCAAAGCCCACCTCGACGACCAGAAGGCGTGGCTACGGCGCCAGCTCGAGCTGGCATCGCATGCGTACGTATGGCAAGTCGGGAATGCTCGTCACCCATCTCGTTGGCACCAGTACCTGAGTGACCGGCACGGTCGGACCTCAGGTGGAACTTTCGAGGAGCGATTGGTGGAGCAGCTTCGCCAGGTACCCATCAGCGATGCCCTCAGTGCGTGATCGTGTTAGGAACAACGATGTCCGGGCCGCGTGATGCTTAGATGCCGCCTCCCTGGGACTAGGCTCGACGCGAGATGATACCTGAGCATGCGCTTCGAAGCGACCTCCCGACTCTGACCGAGGGCCCCGCAGAGTCACTCGAGGCGCGCCTCGACAAACGAGCGCAGGAGAACCCGCACTACTGGGACTTCAGGGGAATAAGCGGCCGGGTGGGCGGCCACGGGTACTTCCAATATCCGGCCATGATGGTCCCAGAACTGCAACGAGCCCTTCTGGAGGATCTACTTGAGACAGATCCCGGCGTGGAGCTGATTTACGATCCATTCATGGGATCCGGAACTGTCCTACTGGAGTCCCTTTATCTGGGCCTTTCGTTTATCGGCTCAGACATCAACCCCATGGCCGTGCTACTCAGTCATGTCAAAGCTCACCCGCCACAGAGCGAATTTGCTCGGGACGGCGGAAAGCGTGTCTTGAACCGCGCCATATATTCGACTTCCGAGTGGACTCTGAACTTCGCGCACCGCGACAAGTGGTTTGATCCGACCGTGATCAGAGATCTGAGCCGTCTTCACGAGGCCATCAGAGGCGAAGAAGACAAAAGATTACGACGCTTTCTATGGGTGTGCCTAGCCGAAACTGTTCGGTTCGTATCAAATTCCCGCCTCTCGACATTTAAGTTGCATAAGTACTCAGATGAGGATATGGAGAATAGATCGCCTGACGCGCTGAAGCAATTTGGGCTAATTCTCTCAAGCAACGTGGACGGCATCCGAGACCATGAGACCGCATTGCCGCCGAATCACGGGACTGTCACGCTTTTTTGTGAGGACGTCATGGAGGGGCTGCCCGACGGTACCCTTGTCGATGCAATCATGACTTCTCCTCCATATGGCGACAACCACACAACCGTGCCGTACGGTCAGTACAGTTACCTGCCGCTCCAATGGATAGCAGCGAGCGATCTCGTTGGGGAGGTAGTCATCGACAGAATCTCACGTCCTGGAACGCTCGACACGGTCAGTCTGGGGGGACGTCGACTCACCGCTGCGAAGGGGGTGCCATCTCAGATTGCGGAAGAGGTGCCTTCCCTAACCAAGTGGATTAATGACCGCAGTTACAAAAATGGGACGACGCAGAAGGTTATTACCTTCGTTGACGACTATCGCCGGGCACTTCGTTCGGCCGACCGTGCACTCCGCCAGGGCGGTTACATATTCCTGACTCTGGGCGAGCGACGCGTCGCGGACGCCGATGTCCCCCTGGTGGCATTCACGCAGGAGATACTCGAGGCGCTCAACTATCGCCACGTGCGCAGCATCGATCGACTACTTCCATCACGGAAACGCATGGCAAGACGGAACGCGGCAGGCGAAACTATGGCGAGAGAAACAATCCTCATCATGCGCAAGAATGTCGCTTGATTCCGTTCACCTGCGCCTATTCTTCGAGGCTCACGATAAATCTTGGATCGTACGTCACAGACTCTGACCAGCGCGCCATCTCGGCGACATCATAAATCGCGAGCGCCGGCAGATCCATTTTCACACGCTGGCCACTTGGGTCGAGATGCCACACATGCTTATACGGAGTCGACCAGATAATGAAGTCCGCGTTCGATTCAGCGATCACATTTGTAAAGTGAGAGTCTAGAAACCAGAGATGAGGCCTAGCAGGCGTTGACTGCCCGTTTCTCAAGACGGGGACCGGCTGCTCGGTGATCGCATATGCTGAAGATTCGTCCCGGACGAGCATTACTATCAAATATCCGGGATGGTTCTCTCGGTATGCCTCAACCTTCCGCGCATGCCCCGTGAGAACGCGATGGAAGATGTCACGGTAGGCCTCAATATTATGGTCCTGATAGCTTGGCAGGTCCGTGCTCGCAAGAACGGATATTCTCGCATCCTTAGCGATCGAGGGGAATGCAGCAAGAAGCTCGCGCTTGACTTCGCGCTCCCTCGCCAGTGTTGGATTCGTGACCTTTCCGACCTTCGGATGATCGTCCACGCGCATAACTTCGAGACCAATTTGATTGGGCAACGAATAAAAGTCGGGACGATCGCTTGCAACCCAGGTGGCGGAATCGCGGATGGCTCCGAGAACACGAACTGCTTGATCCGTAGCGCTAGGCAAGAAGCAAACCTCAGAATCTACCGCCTGAGATGCCTCCTCAAGAAATTCGCGCTCGTCCTCGCTCGTACCCATCTCTCCCCAGTTCTCGGCGTCAACCTGGTCCCTGTCGCGCATCGGGCAGACATGCGAGCGTCGCCGTCTTCTACTGCCCGATCCGCCTGCGCACCAGACTAGACCGAGTTCCGCCGCGACAGCCTTCCAGTCCGCGGAGAGGCCTCGATTCCACCTCCGACCGGCCTGTAGCGTTCAGCATCGTCCGGCCTATCTCATCCGACTCCAGCTTTCGTTGTAGGCGACACCTCGACACCCAATTCCGCCATGCTTACGTACCCGATGGCTGCATGTACGCAGCGCCCACATTAGTTCTAGGTGTCGCGCAGGGTGGCAACATGTTGGGATGACAAAGTCCGGCACGATGAGCAGATGGAACTTCCTCGCGTGACCGCGACAACGGACGCGATGTGCGTCGCGCACATCTCTGACGCTCACCTCCTGCGCCGTATCGCTCCATTCGCAGAGGAAGGCAGCTGCGCGCTGTGTCCGCCAGACGGTCTCCGATTCGGTGGACCGGTCGTAAACCTGCAGCATGTCGCGGAACTAGTGGACTGGGCGGCGACGCAGTACTACAACCACGAGGGCCAGTTCTTCGACGGTGAGCAACTGCTCGAGCCGATGACGACGGAAGAAGTAGTAGCGAACCTTCTCGACGGATGTGTCGCGGGGGATGTCGTAGATGACCTGGGCCGACGTGTCGCGGCTCTCATCTATGAGGAGCTGGACTGGTTCGAGCCGTACGACATGGACTATGAAGCCGGCGTCGAGTTCGAATGGGACGACTTTGAGCAGAGCGTGAAGCACGAGTCCCGACTACTGACACCGCCCTCGAACGACCGTGCTGAGACTGCTCCCGAGAGAAACTGGACCTTCGTGAGGTCTCTCCTGGTGTTCGCAGAGAAGCACGTCGGGCTCACACAACATCTACAGCCAGGAACGAAGTTGTATCGCGCCCGTATAGAGCGCGACTCGCGCAAGCTCGAGCGAGACGCACGCGAGTCGCCCGCAGTTGAACTCGGTCCAGCGCCAGCAGACCGCGCGAGCGCAGGTCGCATGAATGCACAAGGGGTGCCCATGTTTTATGCTGCCTTTGATGCGGAGACTGCGTGCGCAGAGGTAGCCACCCACAGCCCTTATGACGAGCCAGTGGCTGGCGCTTTCGTCCTTCAGCAGCGTCTCCGCGTTCTCGACCTCACGTCGTCGCTTACTATTCGCAGCGTGTTTGACGACTCCCCACCTCGCGAGGGCGACGACCGGCTGGCCTCGCTGGCCTATTACGTCCAGCGAATCACACAGCCGGTCATCCTGGATGGGAATCATCCGGTGGATTACGCCCCAACACAGGTGCTCACAGACGCTTTCCGATATTGGGCGAGGCCTCGACTTGATGGCATTGTGTACCCCTCGCGTGTCAACAAGAGTGGCAAGAACGTCGTGCTGTTCTTCGGTGACCCTCGCTGGTTTGAGCAAGTCGACAAGCCCGCCAGTCGGATGGACCGTTACAAGCGAGGCACAGAGCGTGGTTCGGAGGACGCGCTGTTCATCATCGATCCAAACACAGTGCACCGGTACCGCGTGGACCGGAGCATCATGGTAAAGACAGCACGAGTTTGGGGCGTGAAGACTGACGGGGCCGAGGACACCTCGCTCTTCGATACCGGTGGGTAGGCCAGCGCTCTTGAACGGCCACGCCGGTCCGTATTGCGCCGATCCCAGTGAAGCGTTCCCCAGTGGTATTTGTGAACGACAGTCTCGACCGCGAAAGCGCTATTCGCGCATGCCCGCAATGAAACCAAGAAGGCTACATGTACTGACCAGGGCGCGGACGCAGCCTGACACCCTCTGCCTTGAGCACGCGGTGGACAGCACCGAAGCTGGAACCAAGCTCGGCCGCGATCGGCTTGATGGCGAGACCCTCTTCGTACAGCCGTACCGCCCGAGCTCGTTGCGTCTTCGTTAGTGGCTGACGGCGCATACGGACGCCTCGATCATGGAGCAGCTCGAGCACACTCGGCTTCGAGATGCCAAAACGCTTAGCCAGCGCCGGCGTTCCAACACCCGATCGATACAGCTCCACTAGTTCTGCAACCTGCTCGTAGCTGAGACGGCGGCGGATCAGCCACGAGCGGCCAGTTTCGTCCAGGTCAGTATCGGGATCTGCGGGCACGACCGCGGCGAGTTCAGCCAACTTCTGCAGTTTTTCCAGGGGTGGAAGCAGCCCTGCTGATTTTTTAGAGGCTGGTCCTACCGTGCCCACCACGTCAACGTTCCTCGGATATCCGCCTCAGCGATCTCCGCGGGAGTCCCGACCTCCGAGCACTTCGCGCGACCCTGTTGCCATGGGCGGTTCTGCTTCCAGCATGCGGGCGCTCCTCGTCAGCAGCGATCGATTGACGGGAGGAGAGTCATCCCCCCGCCTTGCGCCCGCGACGCACCCGCTCGACGGTCTCCCCCGCGGCAACACCGACGAGAAGGACCGCGGCCGCGATCGACAGCCGGAGCGCGTCGAAGAACGGGAGGAAGAAAGCCATCGCCGCAAGCACGGCCAGACCGACGAGGCCGACCAGCTGAGCTCGCGACCACCGTCTTTCGAGCGTGCGCCGGAAGAGCGCGGTGCCGGCGAGGAAGAGGATTGGCGCGCCGACGATGACGATGGTCGCGGCGACACTTCGCTGGTCGGGATGCGAGAGCATCTCCTTGTCGCCCACGCTCATCAACACGATCCCGGCGATGATCGGAAGGTGCACCCAGGTGTACGCCGTGCGAGCGAGTCGGCCCGGTTCGTCCGACGCCTCGATCGCCTCCGCACCGACGCGCTCGCCGTGATCGAAGTAGATCCACCACGCGGCCGTGGCAGCGACGAACGCCGTCACCAGCGCCGCGACCGACGACGCGGATGATTCCTTCTCGACGAACGCGAGGCCGGTGACGAGGAGCCCCTCGCCGACGGCGATGAGGACGAAGAGCGCCGTCCGTTCGGCGATGTGGGGACCGGACAGATCCCACGATTGCAGCCGCACCTTCCCTCGACCCGGTATCGGGTACCCCAGAATCGTGCCGAGCAGTTCGAGGGCGAGAGCCGCCGTCCACAACGGCAGCTGCCACGCATGCGGCAGCACGGCACCGACGATCCAGAGGGCGCCGCCGACGACGGTCCATCCGAGGATCAGAGCGAAATCGTGCGCCACCCGCCGGTCGTGACGAACCGTCGCCCACACGATGAACCCCGTGCGCCCGACCTGCAGGACGACGTACGACAGCGCGAACGCCCACGCTCGATCACCGAATGCCTCCGCGATCGAGACGCTCATCACGAGCGCGACGAAACCCAGCGCGACGACCGCTCCGCGCACGGGAAGCTTCACGGGGTCGAGCCAGTTGGTCACCCAGGTGGTCGACACCCACGCCCACCACAGTGCGCAGACCATGATGATGCCCTCGAAACCGCCGAGCGGAGTCTGGTTCTCGTACAGGTAAGCGGACAACTGCGTCAGCGCGAGAACGAACATCAGGTCGAAGAACAGCTCGACGTACGTCACCCGATCCGCGCGCGAGGAGTCCGTGGGGCGCAACACGTCGCGGGCCATCCCGAATGCCATGCCCCATCCTGACACTGACGCGCTGGCCCCAGGCGGAGCGACAACATCCGCGTCCGTGGGCCCGCACGACTCGCACCGGACGACGACCGGCTCGAGCCGTCACGACGAGAACCCGAAACGGAGCCGAGAAGGTCGGTCCCACCGTGACCGCGTCTTCTGCGAGAGCGGCCGCACCGACCGCCTCACCCGCCCGGGCAGTCGCACGTCCCACCGCTGGCGCACTGGCACGGCATCGACGGATAGTCCTCGGTGGTCACGGTGCGCCGCACGTCGAGGCCGTCGATCGACCGTGGCTCCCCGTAGCGCGTGTAGTCGATGACCTCGGCGACGTCGGCGAGGCCGTGCCCCTGCCCGTCGGTGCAGTCGGAGGCGAAGGTGTGGATCTTCCGCTCGCCGGCCGGGAAGCGCAGCTCGAAGCAGACCGCCGCGCTGCGCTGGTCGTAGAAGAGACCGCCGCCCGTCTCGACCCCTGCGGAGGTCGCGAGGATCAGCGACGTGCCGTCATCGGATGCCGCGAGGCCGAGGAGCTTCAACGACCCCCCGGCCGGGACGACGGCGGGATCGGCGTACGCGGGTCGCACGTCGGAGACGGATCCGATCCGGGCGATCGCGGCCTCAGGGTCGGAGACGATGTCGGCGCGGTACGGCCAGAACGTGTCCTGCGCCCTGTCCACCGAGCGCGCGAGCGCGTCCTGCAGCTCCGCCTCCGGCGAGGGCATCACCCCGCACCCCGTCGCCAGCAAAGCAGAAAGGCCGATGGCCACCGAACCGATACCGCGTCGTGCTCCCCCGTGCATGCGGGTCAGTGTGCCGCACGGTGCATCACCGCGACGGCATGCGGCGGGGCCGCGGCATCCGTCATCCCTCGTCGAGGAGCTCGACCCCGAACTCCGCGACCACCGCGCGCACCTCTCCGAGGTAGCGCTGCGCCTGCTCGGTGAGGGGGATCGCGGTGCGGTCGATCCAGCCGATCTCGATCTGCTCGTCGACCTCGAGCGGCACGGCGACGATCTCGGGGTCGAGGTCGTCGCTGATGATGCCCGTCGAGATCGTGTAGCCGTCGAGGCCGATCATGAGGTTGAAGATGGTCGCGCGGTCGGAGACGCGGATCTCCTGGCGGCTCGACAGCGTCGAGAGGATCTCCTCGGCGAAGTAGAAGGAGTTGTTCGCGCCCTGGTCGAAGGTGAGGCGCGGAAGGTCGACGAGGTCGTCGAGCGTCGCCCGCGGGCGGGATGCCAGGGGGTTCCGCCGCGAGACGAAGATGTGCGGCTCCGCGACGAACAGCGGATGGAAGGCCAGCCCCGAATCGCGCAGCAGCTTGTCGAGCACGTTGCGGTTGAAATCGTTGCGGAACAGGATGCCGAGCTCGCTGCGGAGGGTGCGGACATCTTCGATGATGTCGAACGTGCGCGTCTCGCGGAGCGAGAACTCGTACTCCGCGGCATCCGTCGCCTTCACCATGCGCACGAACGCGTCGACGACGAACGAGTAGTGCTGGGCCGAGACGCCCAGCAGGCGCCGCGAGGGCGGGCGGCCGAGGTAGCGCCGCTCGAGGAGCTCGGCCTGCTCCACCACCTGGCGGGCGTAGCCGAGGAACTCCACGCCGTCGTTGGTGAGCGTGATCCCCCGGGCCGAGCGGGTGAGCAGGTCGCGGCCGACCCGGGTCTCGAGGTCTTTCATGGCGGCCGACATGGTGGGCTGCGCGACGTAGAGCAGATCGGCGGCGGCGGAGATCGAGCCCTCGGCGGCGACCTCGATGAAGTACTGCAGTTGCTGGAGCGTGATCCCGCTCGACCGCTTAGCCATAGCTCAAAGCTATAGCACTGCATAGTCGGCGGGAATTACCCGATGACCGAGCCCTCGGCGCACGATGGAGAACACCACCAACCGCGGGCCCACCCGGCCCCCGCACCCGATTGGCCCGTCATGGCGAACGACATCACGTTCAGCATCACCACCACCCGTTTCGACGAGGACTACGCCCCGGCCGAGGCCTCGCGCGTGACGACGAACTTCGCCAACCTGGCGCGCGGCGCGGGCCGTCAGCAGAACCTGCGCAACGCCCTGTCGATGATGAACCACCGACTGAACGAACTCGTGCCGGGAGATGCCGACCGGTACCGCGTCGAGCTCGACATCGTCTCGGTGCACCTGCGCTTCGGAGACGGGGCGGATGACGAGGAGTTCCCCGTCATCGAGGTGCTCGACGTCAGCATCCTCGACACGCGCACCGGCGAGCGCCACCGCGGCATCGTGGGCAACAACTTCTCCTCGTACCTTCGCGACTACGACTTCAGCGTCGTGCTGCCCGCCGCGAACGCCGGCGGCACCGGGTTCACGGTGCCGGAGGACTTCGGCATCCTGCACGGGAAGATCTTCCAGCACTTCCTCGACTCCGACGCCTACCGCGAGCGCTTCGCGCAGGCGCCCGTGATCTGCATCAGCGTGTCGACGAGCCGCACCTACCGGCGCACGGGCGTCGTGCACCCCGTGCTCGGCGTCGAGTACGCGCAGGACTCCTTCTCGCTGACCGACGACTACTTCGGACGCATGGGCCTGCAGGTGCGGTACTTCATGCCGCGCGGCAGCGTCGCGCCGCTGGCGTTCTATTTCCGCGACGACCTCACCTCCGAGTACTCCGACCTGCAGCTGGCCGGGACGATCGCCACGATGGAGACGTTCCAGAAGATCTACCGCCCCGAGATCTACAACGCCGTCAGCCCGGCGGGCGAGGTGTACCGCCCCACGCTCGACGAGCCCGACTTCGTGCGGACCGGCATCGACTACGACCGCGAGGAGCGCAGCCAGCTCGCCGTGACGCAGGGACGCTACGCCGAGGAGCACTTCGTGAAGCCCCACCGCCACATCCTCGACGCGTGGGCAGCCGACCACGCCGCTCCCGTCCGATGACCTTCGAAGGAACCAGCCCCGTGACGACGCTCCTGCCCACCTCGACCGTCGGCAGCCTCCCCAAGCCCGCGTGGCTCGCCAAGCCCGAGGTGCTGTGGTCGCCGTGGGAGCTCGAGGGCGACGTGCTCGTCGAGGGCAAGCACGACGCGCTGCGCTCCGCGGTGCAGGAGCAGGAACGCCGTGGCCTGGACATCATCAGCGACGGCGAGCAGACGCGTCAGCACTTCGTGACCACCTTCATCGAGAACCTCGACGGCGTCGACTTCGAGAACCGCGAGACGGTGCGCATCCGCAACCGCTACGACGCGAGCGTGCCGACCGTCGTGGGCGCCGTCAGCCGACGTGGTCCGGTGTTCGTCGAGGATGCCGCGTTCCTGCGCGCGCAGACCGACCGGCCGATCAAGTGGGCGCTGCCCGGTCCCATGACGATGATCGACACCCTGTCCGACCGCTACTACGGCAGCCGCGAGAAGCTCGCGTGGGAGTTCGCGACCATCCTGAACGACGAGGCGCGCGAGCTCGAGGCCGCGGGCGTCGACATCATCCAGTTCGACGAGCCCGCGTTCAACGTCTTCTTCGACGAGATGAAGGACTGGGGCATCGCCGCCCTCGAGCGCGCCGCGGAGGGCCTCCGCGCCGAGACCGCCGTGCACATCTGCTACGGCTACGGCATCAAGGCCAACACCGACTGGAAGGCCACCCTGGGCTCGGAGTGGCGCCAGTACGAGGAGTCGTTCCCCCTGCTGCAGCGCTCGAGCATCGACATCGTCTCGCTCGAGAGCCACCACTCGAACGTGCCGATCGACCTCGTCGAGCTGGTCCGCGGCAAGAAGGTCATGCTCGGCGCCCTCGACGTCGCCAGCGAACGCATCGAGACGCCCGAGGAAGTCGCCGACACCCTCCGCCGCGCCCTGCAGTTCGTCGATGCCGACAAGCTCATCCCCAGCTCCAACTGTGGCATGGCGCCGCTGCCGCGTCGTGTCGCGTTCGACAAGGTCAGCGCGCTGACCGCCGGAGCGGCGCTGCTGCGCGAGGAGCTCGCGGACTGAGGCCCGGTCAGGGGCCGCGACCGCAACCCGGCCCCTGACCGACCGCCCCACGCGGGCCGATTCCCGTCGAGAATGCGGATGACGTGGCAGAGTCGGAACGATCCCTTCCCCGTTCCGAGGAGCAGCAGTCCCATGCCCATCGCCGCCGATGACCCCCGCCTCGTCTCCCCCTTCGAAGCCGCACCGACCCGCTACGACGACGTGCCCTTCCAGCGTGCCGGGGCCAGTGGCATCCCCCTTCCCCGCATCTCCCTCGGGCTGTGGCAGAACTTCGGCACCGGGCGCACGCTCGACGTCCAGCGCGAGATCCTGCGTCACGCGGTCGATCGCGGCATCGTGCACATCGACCTGGCCAACAACTACGGCCCGCCCTACGGCGCCGCCGAGAGCACGTTCGGCACGGTGCTCGACAGCGACCTCCGGCGCTACCGCGACGAGCTGTTCCTGTCGACGAAGGCGGGCTACGACATGTGGCCGGGGCCGTACGGCGACGGTGGCTCGCGCAAGTACCTGATGCGCTCCCTCGAGCAGAGCCTCACGCGCATGCGCACCGACTACGTCGACGTGTTCTACTCGCACCGCGTCGACCCCGACACCCCGATCGAAGAGACCGTGCACGCCCTCGCCGACATCGTGCGCAGCGGCAAGGCCCTCTACGCCGGGATCTCGAACTACCCCGCCGACCTCACCCGACGCGCGCACGAGCTCCTCGCGGCCGAGGGCGTGCGCCTGTTCATCCACCAGCCGCGGTATTCGCTCTTCGACCGCACGCCCGAGGCGGAGCTCTTCCCGACGCTGCGCGGCCTCGCCGTGGGCAGCGCGGTGTTCTCACCCCTCGCGCAGGGCCTGCTGACGGCCAAGTATCTCGACGGCACCGTGCCCGCCGATTCCCGGGCCGCCGACAGCCGGTTCCTCGACGCCTCGGCGCTGACCGACGACTACCTCGAGCGCATCCGCGGCATCGACGGCGTCGCGCGCGAGGCCGGGCTCTCGATCCCCCAGCTCGCCGTCGCCTGGGTGCTGCGCGACCCGGTCGTCACCACCGCGATCATCGGCGCCTCGCGCACGAGCCAGATCGACGACGCGGTCACCGCCAGCACCACGGCACTGTCGGATGACGTGATCGCGGCACTCGAGCCCTTCGCCGCCGGTGTCGGCGAGCGCATCGCCTGAGCGGACAGCACACCGCCGCTCGCGGCGCAAGCGGCACGGCATCCCTCTCTTCATCGCGTTGGCTGGGTCTCCAGCTGACTGAAGGAGGCGCCATGGGCGTTGCACGATGGATCGGAACCGGAGCCGTGGGACTGGCGGGAGCGGTGATCGCGCGGACGGCGATCGGGCGCGCGGTGGCCGCGGGGACCGTGGCCTACCGCGTGTGGACCGACCCCAAGGTGCAGAGGGTGCGCCGTCGCGTGGTGGCGAAGCTCGCGAAGCAGCGCCGGGCACGCTGACCGCGCATCACCGCCCGGGGACGACCCCGAGGATGACACAGGCGACGCCCGCGACGAGAAGGACCACCGCGTACAACACGCGGTGGTCCTTCTCGATCAGCCGCATGTAGACGCCGTTCACGCGCGCGGCCGTCGTGGGAAATCGCATCCAGGCCGTCGCGAGGAGCACGAACGGGGCGACGAGAGCGGCGAGGAACACCGCGTACGCGAGCCACCGCAGGAGGGGGTGATCGCTCACCCCGTCGGCCACGCGACCGGTCATGTACATGATGGGCAACGTGGTGAACCCCACGATCGAACAGCTGACGCCGAGCACGTACGAGCTCCACCCATGGGCATGCGACGACGCGGTCGAGCGATGCGGCGGTTGCGCGGGCCTCCGGAGTCTCCAGATCCCCACGGCCACCGCACCGGCGAGGAACACCGCGCCGGCGGCGAGGTCGACGCGACGATCGAGCACCGCCTCGGTCGTGCCGCGCTCCGCCGCCGCCACGAACTCGGTCGGGTCGAAGCTCTGCAGCGCGAGGTACAGCACGGTCGCCCCGGTGGCCAGTCCGGCGACCATCCAGCCCACGCGCGCCACGACCCGGGTGTTCTGCGCGAGGGCGTCGGCCGTCGCGGCATAGAGCGCCGGATTCAGGCCCAACGTCACCCCGAGTCCGACCATCGTGGTCAGGGCCGCGGTCCAGCGCGCGAGGTCGTCCACGGCGGTGCGGCTCCTCTCGAGCGGTGGGGCCCCGGCGACGCCCGAGCGGGGTGGTCACATCGTAGCGAGGTGCGCGTCAGCTCCCACGGGGCGCGCTCGCACCGTCGACGGGCAGGGGCGAGAGCGGCTTGGTGACCCCGAAGGCGAAGGTGGTGTCGATCGAGGAGAGGGAGGGGATCGCGCGCAGGTGCTCCCGCAGGAGGCGTTCGTACGCTTCGAAGGTCGGTGTGACGATGCGCACGAGGTAATCCCAGTCGCCGGCGAGCAGGTGGGCCTCCACGATCGACGGGATCGCGCGCAGGCGCTGCTCCACGGCATCCACCGTCGCCCCCTCGTGCGAGGCCAACCGCAGGCGCACGAACGCCGTGATCTCGAGGTCGACGGCTTTCGGCGAAACCACGGCGCGGTACCCCGAGATGGTCCCCGCCTCTTCGAGCCGGCGCACGCGGCGCAGACACGGCGACGGCGAGAGCCCGACCCTGTCGGCCAAGTCCTGGTTGGTGAGACGACCATCTCGCTGCAGTTCCGCGAGGATGAGGCGATCGATCGCGTCGAGGGCTTCCATGTGGCAGATTCTGCCAAACGACGAGTCGAGCGAGCAATCTTCGCAATCCGCTGCGCCGCCCTCCTTCCTACGCTCGCAGTGTGACCACGTTCGTCCTGCCCCGCCCCTCGGCCCTGTCGCGCCGCACGGTGGTCGGGATCGCGGCCGTGGCCGCCGTCGTCTGCCTGTGGTCGTCGTTCGCCCTGTCGACCCGAGCGCTCGAGGCGACCGGGATGGGCATCGGCGACGCGGCGATCGTGCGCTTCGGCGTCCCCGCCGTCCTGCTCGCCCCGTGGATCCCTCGGACGCTGCGCCGACTGCGCGGGGAGCCGGCGACGGTCACCGCCCTCGTCCTGCTCGCCGGGCTCCCGCACTTCCTCCTCTTCGCGTGGGGCGCACACCTCACCTCGGCCGCTCTGACGGGACTCCTCGTGCCCGGGACGGTCCCCCTCTTCGTCACGATCCTGCTCTTCCTGCACCGGCGGACGACGGTGTCGCGGACCCGGCTCATCGCGCTCGCGGCGATCGTGGCGGGAGTCGCGGCGAGCACGATCCTCATCGGCGGGATCGTGGATGCCGGCGGTATCGCCGTTCTGCTCGCGGCGGGTCTCGTCTGGGCGGCGTACACGATCGGTCTCGCGCGGACGCGGCTCGATCCCGTCGGGGTCATCGCCGTCGTCTCCGTCGCGTCGCTCCTCGCCGCGCTCGCCCTCGCCGCCACCGGCGCGATGCCGTCGCAGGCGTTCCAGGGAAACGTCGACTTCCCGGCCTGGGCGGCCTACGCCCTCGTGCAAGGCGTCGGGACGGGACTACTGTCGACCGCCTGCTACGTCGTCGCGGTGAAGAACCTCGGCAGCAGCATCCCCGCCGCCGCCGGAGCACTGAGCCCGGTGCTGACCGCTCTGGTGGCCGTCCCCCTGCTCGGCGAGCCGCTCTCCGCCGGGCTCGTCGTCGCGCTGGTGCTGATCACCTGCGGGGTGGCCGCCTTCGCCCTCGCCCCTGCGCGCACGGCGTCGCGCCCGATGGCATCCGATCCCGCGTCCGCTCCGAACAGGTGATGAGGCAGGGTCGCGCGTGCGCGGCACCGGAAACGAGGATGCCATGACCACCGACACCGCGGCCCCCACCGCCGACACCACCACGGTGCGCCGACCGCACGCCTGGATCTGGGCAGCCCTGGCCGGCATCGTGTCGGCCGCCACCCTTCTGGCGATCGCCGAACTGTTCGCCGCACTGGTGGCCCGTTCCGCCAGCCCGGTCCTGGCCGTCGGCTCGTTCATCGTCGACATCGTGCCGCGTCCGCTGAAAGAACTCGCGATCACGCTGTTCGGCGAGACCGACAAGATCGCCCTGCTCGTCGGCGTCGGACTCGGCGCCGCCGTGGCTGCCGCCGTGGCCGGTGTGCTGCAGTACCGGTTCCGTCCGGTCGGAGCCGTGCTGGTCGGCATCGGCGGCGTCCTCGCCACCGTGGCGATCATCACCCGCGCCGGAGCCGGGGCCCTCGCGTGGCTGCCCCCGGTCCTGGGAACGATCGGCGGCGTCGCCGTCCTCATCCTCACCATCGCGCGACTGAAGCGCTGGGTCGCCGCGGCCGAGGACCGCGACGGCGAGAAGGCGCGCACGAGCCGCCGTCAGTTCCTCCTGCTCACCGGTCTGACCGCCGTCGGCGCGGTCGTCGTCGGCGTGGGATCGCGCATCCTCAACGCCACGACCTCCTCCGTCGCCGCCGCTCGCGAGGCCCTGCGTCTGCCCGCGCCGCGCACCACGGTCACCGTGCCCGAGGGCGCGAACTGGGAGATCGACGGGCTGAGCCCCATCATCACCCCCAACGGCGACTTCTACCGCGTCGACACCGCACTGACGGTGCCCAACGTCGACCCCACGACCTGGCGCCTGCAGATCGACGGCATGGTCGACACCCCGGTCGAGCTCAGCTTCGACGACCTCGTCAACATGGGCCTGAACGAGTACGGCGTCACCCTGACCTGCGTCTCGAACGAGGTCGGCGGAAGCCTGGTCGGCAACGCGATCTGGACGGGCGTCCCGATCCGCGACGTTCTGCGCATGGCGGGCGTCCAGTCGGACGCCGACATGGTGCTCTCGGAGAGCGTCGACGGGTACACGGCATCCACTCCCCTCAGCGCGCTGACCGACGACAACCTCGATGCGATCTTCGCGGTCGCCATGAACGGCGAGCCCCTGCCGTTCGAGCACGGCTTCCCGGTGCGCATGGTGGTGCCGGGCCTGTACGGCTACGTCTCGGCGACCAAGTGGGTCACGAAGCTGACGGTCACGCGTTTCGACAAGGACGAGGCGTACTGGACTCCCCGCGGCTACGCGGCGCAGGCTCCCATCAAGCTCTCGTCGCGCGTCGACACGCCCAAGATCGGCGCTCCGGTGCCCGCCGGCACCGTGGTCATCGCGGGAATGGCGTGGGCGCAGCCCGTCGGGGTGCAGAAGGTCGAGGTCCAGATCGACAACGGCGACTGGCAGGAGACCCAGCTGTCGACGCCGATCAACGATCAGTCGTGGGTGCAGTGGCGTCTCGAGTGGGCCGCCGAGGCCGGCAGCCACTACATCGCGGTGCGCGCGACCGACAAGGACGGCAACCTGCAGATCCAGGAGCAGGCCCCGATCGCTCCCGACGGGTCGAGCGGATGGCAGCGCACACTCGTGACCGTTTCGTGACCGAGATCGAGGGTGGGTCGTGATGTCAATCGCTGTTCATCACGGCGGGTGGGCGACATGATCGGAAGATGCCTTCAGCAAGCATCCCGACCCACGACAGCGTCGCATGACCTCCGTACCGGATGAGCCTCCCACCCTCCCCGCGACTCCGGGGGCGATGCGCGACCACCCTCTGACGAGCATCCGTCGCTCGGTCCCCCGCGACTGGGACGAGCAGGTCGATCTCTTCGCGATCGTGAAGCTCGACAGCGGTGGTTTCGTGCGCGGCTGGAACCTCGGCGCGGAGCGCATCAAGGGCTACAGCGAAGACGAGATCCTGGGCTCGCACTTCTCGCGCTTCTACCGCAAGGAGGCGCAGCAGCGGGGTCTCCCCGACCAGCTGCTGGCCGCTGCCCAGCGCGACGGCCACGTCGAGGACACGGGCTGGCGCGTCCGCAGCGACGGGAGCGAGTTCTGGGCGCGCGTGACGATCTCCGCCATCCGAAGCGACCAGGGCCAGGTGCTCGGGTTCGTCAAGATCGTGCGGGATCTCACGAGCGAGAAGCGCGCCGCCGACGAACAGGCGGCCCTGCAGAGGACCTTCGCGCACGACCTGCTCTCCCCCGTCACCGCACTTCGCGGCTATCTCGACCTCATCGGCGAGGAACTGCCGCCGGACCACCGCCTGCTGCGCCTCGCCGGAGAGGCGAGCGACCACATCGTGGCGATGGCCCAGGCGCTCATGGCCGACGTCGACTCGTCCTCCGAGCGCGGTCGGCGTCGGGCGACCCTCGACCTCGTCGCCCGCGGTGCCGTCTCCCTCGTGCTGCCGGGCGAACTCGGCCGCGTCCGGTTCGGGATCATGGATGCCGTCCCGGTGCGCGCCGACGTGCTGGGACTGCGTCGTGCGATCGCCAATGTCCTCGAGAACGCGGCGAAGTACTCCGACGATGTCATCGAGATCGACACGTTCGAGACCGACGAGGGCGCCGCCGTCCGCGTGCGCGACCACGGTCGTGGCATCCACCCCGATGATCTCGCGACGATCACGCAGGAGGGCCACCGGGGGCGCTACGCGGTCGCGACGGACGGCGGCCGGGGTATCGGTCTGTCGAGCGTGCAGCGCGTCGTCTCCGAGCACGGGGGGTCGATCCGCATCACCAGCGCCCCGGGTGAGGGCACGACCGTGACGCTGACGATCCCCCGCTCCGACGACGACGAACCGGTCGCGCTCGGGGACTCAGTCGACTGAGCGGGTCAGCACCGCGCCGGCCGCCTCGATCTCGCGCAGTGCTGCGGCGCTCGAATCGGGGTGCACCCCGGCGATCATGTCGGTGAGCACGCGCACACCGCGGCCCGCCGCCACCGCATCCAGGGTCGACGCGCGAACGCAGTAATCGGTCGCGATGCCGACGATGTCGATGTCGCGGATGCCGTGGGACTCGAGGAGCTGCGCGGCGGTCTCGCCGTCGTCGGAGACCCCCTCGAAGAGCGAGTAGGCGGGCTTCCCCTGGCCCTTCTTCAGGTGGTGCGTGACGCGCGTGGTGTCGAAGACCTCGTCGTAGTCGGCGCCGTACGTGCCGCCGACGCAGTGCACGGGCCAGGTGTCGACGAAGTCGGGGGTGGCGGAGAAGTGCCCGCCGTTGTCGTCCTCGCCGTGGTGCCAGTCCCGCGAGGCCACGACCAGCGCGTAGTCGTCGGCGTGCGCCGCGAGATAGCCCGAGATGCGAGCGGCGACCTCATCGCCACCCTGCACGCCCAGCGCCCCGCGCTCGGTGAAGTCGTTCTGGACGTCGACGATGAACAGGGCGCGGCTCATGAGGCGAGCCTACGCGCGTCGGGCGGGGGCGGGCCGGAGCCGGGGCGGACGCGCGTGGTACGGGGCGGGTGGGGCGGGCGCGGGTCGGGCGCGACGCGGGTCAAGCGCGACGCGGGTCGGGGACGGGTGGGGCGGGCGCGAGGCGGGTCGGGGGCGCGACGCGACCCGCGCCGACCACGGCCCGGGCTCAGGCGCCGAGTGGGGTCACCCGCGGGCGAACAGCAGCACGATCGAGACGACGAACGCCACCGCCCCCAGCGCCAGGACGCCGGCGGCGAGCAGGGAGACGAAACGCACCACGGGCGAGTTCCGCGTGAGACGCATGCGATGCGGCACCCCGCGGCGGTAGAAGATGTCGGCCATGTCGGCCGTGCCGATCTTCGCGTCGTCGTGGGCCGACAGGGGCGCCTCGTTGACGCCGCCCCGGTCGTCGAACCACCGCACGACGCGGCCTCCGTCGACCGATTCGACGACGGCCCGCGCCGGTGCCCACGTGCCGTCGAGCAGCAGCAGGACCACCGCCGCGAAGGCCAGGAGCAGTCCGCCGCCCAGCCCGACCCACGTGAAGATCTCGATGAGGGCATCGAGGGCGTTCGACACGGGGACTCCTGCGGGCTGACGACGCGTCACGCGGACGCGGAACGGCTCTCCAGCCTATCGGGACACCCGTGGAGCTTCCCGGCCCCTTGGGGGCCTCCAGACGCCGCGTGGCGACGGGAGCGAGGACGCGCGGTGCGATGACCGTCAGACCGGTGAGATCTCGATGACGAAGAAAGGCCCCCACCCGGTGGAAGCGGGTGGGGGCCTTCGGAGCCGCCTAAGGGAATCGAACCCTTGACCTATTCATTACGAGTGAATCGCTCTGCCGTCTGAGCTAAGGCGGCATGTGCGCGCTGTCGCGTGCACGATCATCGATCTTACATGCTTCCGCGGCCCTCGCGGTACGCGGTCAGTAGTCGCCCGTCGCGGAGCGGTCGGCGAGGATGTCGCGGCTCGACGACAGCCCGAGGCGAGAGGCCCCCGCGGCGATCATCTCTTCGGCCGCGGCGCGCGTCCGCACTCCCCCGGACGCCTTCACTTCGGCGCGGTCCCCGACCGTGCGCTTCATCAGCTGCACCGCGTGGACGGTGGCACCGCCCGCGGGGTGGAAGCCCGTCGACGTCTTGACGAAATCGGCACCCGCCTCGACCGCGGCCTCGCACACGGCCACGATGGCCTCGTCGGACAGCGCGGCGGACTCGATGATCACCTTCAGGACGGTGGGCGCGGGAGCCGCGGTGCGGACGGCGCGGATCTCGGCCTCCACGACCTCGTAGCGCCCCTCGATGGCGGCGCCGATGTCGATGACCATGTCGATCTCGTGCGCGCCCTGGGCGACCGACAACGCCGCCTCGGCGGCCTTGACCTCGGCGTGGTGCTTCCCGCTGGGGAATCCGCACACGACGGCCAGCTTGAGGCCGTCGGGCAGCTCGACCGGCAGGAACGACGGCGAAAGGCACACGCTGTAGGTGCCGAGCTCGGCGCCCTCGGCGATGATGCGCTCGACGTCGGCGCGCGTGGCCTCGGGCTTGAGCAGGGTGTGGTCGATGTAGCTCGCCAGGTCGGCGATGGGCGCGGTCATAGGGGTCTCCTCGGGATGTGACGGATCAAGCGTAGGCGCACGGCGTCGCCGCGGCGCTACTCGCAGCGCAGGTCGGGGGCGGGCACGGTGTCGTCGATGAGGTAGTCGTCGACGGCTCCGTTCACGCAGTCGTTGCCCTTGTTGTAGGCCAGGTGCCCCTCGCCGACGTAGGTGACCAGGACTCCCTGCGAGAGCTGATCGGCCAGCGCCTGGGCCTCGGCGTAGGGCGTGGCGGGGTCGCCCGTGGTGCCCAGTACGAGGATGGGCGGCGACCCCGGGGCGGTGATGGCGCCAGGCTCCCCGGTAGGCGGCGCCGGCCACGCGGCGCACGCGTCGGGACCGACCCAGTAGGGCGCGACGACCGGAGCCTTCTGCTCCAGCTCCTGTTGCAGCGCCGCCTCGTCGGCATCGTCTTCGCGAGGGTAGTCGACGCAGTTATAGGCGCGCAGGGCCTGCATGGTGTTGTCGATGTACTGCCCGTCGACGCGGCCGTTGTAGAAGTCGGCGAGCTGGAAGGCGACGGAGGCGTCGCCGTTCTGCACGTCGGCGAGGGCCACGCGCAGGTAGGGCCAGTTCTCGTCGCTGTAGAGCGCGGCGATGATGGCCGTGAGCAGCGAGTCGGCGCCGAGGAGGCGCCCGTCGGCGCCCCTGAGAGGGCGCGAGTCGGCGCGGGCGAGCATGGACGCCACGTCATCCATCGCGTCGTCGACCGATCCCGAGAAGGGACAGTCCGAGGCGCGGAGGCAATCGGCCATGAACGCACGCAGCGCGTTCTCGAAGCCGACCGCCTGCGCGATCCCGCTGTCGCTGCCGGCCAGGCTCGGATCGATGCCTCCGTCGAGCACCATGCGCCCGACGCGTTCCGGGAACAGCCCGGCATACGTCGCGCCGAGCAGGGAGCCGTACGAGAAGCCGAGATAGCTGAGCTTCTCGTCACCGAGCACGGCCCGCAGCAGATCCATGTCTCGCGCCGCGTTTTCCGTGGAGATGTAGGGCAGGATGCCGTCGCTCCCGGCCTCGCAGGCCTTCGCGAAGTCCGCCTGCCGCTGCTCGAGGGCCGCGTTGCGTTCGTCGCTGCCGCGCTTTCCCGGCGGGATGTCGTACAGGTAGGCATCCATCCCGGCGGAGTCGTAGCACGACACCGCCGTCGACTGGCCGACGCCTCGGGGGTCGAACCCGATCACGTCGAAGGACCGCGTGAGCGCCTCGTCGGCGACGAGCGACAACGAGTCGCGGACGGTGTCGACGCCGCTCACGCCCGGGCCGCCCGGGTTGGTCAGCAGCGACCCGAGCGGTTCGCCGGAGGTCGCGCGATGCCGGATGACGGCGAGTTGCAGGTCACCCGCCGACGGGTCGGAGTAATCGCGCGGAGCGGTGACGGTGGTGCAGTCGAAGCCGGCGCTGCCGCATGCGGTCCAGGTCAGCGTCTGCCCGTAGTAGGGCAGGAGGGCGGAATCGATGCCCTCGGTCTGCGGTGCGAGGGAGCGGCCTCCGTCGGGGGCCATCGGCGGTATCTGCGCGTACAGACAGCCCGTGAGCGCCAGCGCGACGCCCGCGAGGCCCGCGACCAGGGCGGTCAGGCGCCGTCGCACGCTCACGGCGCGGATCCGTTCGCCACGGTGATCATGAGACTCTCCAGGGCGAGGAGCGGTGCCGCGTTCTGTTCGAGGTTGCGGCGCGTCACGGAGATGCGATCGAGGACCCCGAGGGTGCGTGCCGGGGTCCATTGCGTCGCCAGCGCGCGCAGAGCGTCGAGGCGCTCGACGTTGACCAGGTCGGCTTCGCGGCCGTACTGCACCATCACGACGTCGCGGAACAGCGACTGGAGATCGGTGAGCACCCGATCGATCCCGTCGCGCAGGCTCCGCGTGGCCCGGCGCTTCTGATCGTCTTCGAGCGCGTTCACCTGCCCGCGCACCGACGGAGGAACCGCGGCCCCCTCTGCCACCCCCAGCATGCGGAGCAGAGCCCGTCGCTCCTCCTCGTCGCGGGTGGCGGTGAGCGCTTTCGCGTCGTCGGTCGCCAGACGCACGATCTGCCCGGCGACCTCGACCGCGTCGCCGATCCCCCGCACGGCCAGCACCGCCGCCAGTGTCTCGGCGCGGCGCGCCCGGGCGTCGTCGTCGGTGGCGAGACGCTGCGCCATGCCGATGTGGCGCTGCGCGTGACGGGCCGATTCTTCGGCGACGTCGGGCGTGACCCCTGTGCGTTCGACGATGAGACCCGCGACGTCGGCCACGGAGGGCTCGCGGAGCCGCAGGACGCGGACGCGCGAACGGATGGTGGGGAGCAGATCGGCGTCGCTCGGCGCGCAGAGCACCCAGACGGTCTTCTCGGGCGGTTCTTCGAGAGCCTTCAGCAGAACGTTCGACGTGCGCTCGGCCATGCGGTCGGCGTCTTCGACGACGATCACGCGGTGACGGCCGAGCGAGGGCGCGAAGGAGGCCCGCTCGACGAGACGGCGTGCCTCGTCGATACGGATGACGACCTGTTCCGTCCGGAGAGCCGTGAGGTCGGGGTGCGTGCGCGCGAGCACCTGATGCTGCGCCCGCTCGTCGCCGGGGTCGGCGATGAGCTCCGCCGCGAACGCGTAGGCGAGAGTCGATCGCCCCGAACCGGGCGGCCCGGTGATGAGCCACGCGTGGGCGAGGGCGGACGGGTCGGATGCCGCGTGGCGCAGGCTCGCGACGGCCTCGTCCTGACCCCACACGGCGTCCCACGGGAAGGGGGCCGCGCCGGCGGCCCGCGGAGACGGCTCGAGCGCGACGGACATGGGTTCCAGCCTAATCCCGGGGTCCGACACCGCCGCTGAGCATCGGCTGTCGGTGCACGTCCGGCTCAGCGCAGGCGTTCGGCGACCGCGTCCCGCACCCGCGCGGCCAGGATCTCCGGCGCCTGGGTCGCGTCGAGCACGAGGAAGCGTTCGGGCTCGCGTAGCGCGAGCGCCAGGAAGCCCGCGCGGACCCGCGCGTGGAAGTCGCTCTTCTCCGCCTCGAGCCGGTCGAAGGGCTTGTCGGCGGCATCGAGCCGTCGCCGTGCCGCCGTCGGGTCGAGGTCGAGCAGCACGGTCAGGTCGGGAAGCAGGCCCCCCGTCGCCCACAGCGACAGCGCGCGCACGTCGTCGGCGTCGAGCACACGGCCCGCGCCCTGGTATGCGACCGACGAATCCAGATAACGGTCCTGGATGACCACGTCACCACGGGCGATGGCGGGCTGGACGACGGTCTCCACGTGATGCGCGCGATCGGCGGCGTACAGCAGCGCTTCCGCGCGGGCGGCGATGTGACCGCGGTGGTGCAGGACGATCTCCCGGATCCGCACGCCCACCTCGGTGCCTCCCGGCTCGCGGGTACGCACGACGTCGCGACCGTCGGCCGCGAGCCACTCCTCCAGCATCGACGCCTGGGTGGTCTTGCCGGCGCCGTCTCCCCCTTCGAAGGTGACGAAGAGCCCCGGACCCCCGGCCGGTGCCGCCCGTGGGGCGTGCAGCGGCCGGGATTCGAGGCCGGTCACGAGTTCTTCGCCGGGGCCTTGCGGGTGGTCGAGGTGGTCTTGGCTGCCGTGGTCTTGGCTGCCGTCGTGCTGGCTGCCGTGGTCTTGGCTGCCGTCGTCCGTGTCGTCGCCGTCTTGGTCGCGGTGGTCTTGGACGCAGCCGTCTTCGTCGCCGTCGCCTTGGTCGCCGCCGTCTTCGTGGCGGTCGTCTTGGCGGCGGTCGTCTTCGCCGCCGTCTTCGTGGTGGCCGTCTTCCGCGCGGTGGTCGTCTTCTTGGGCGCCGGGCCCTTGGCCCGCTTGTCGGCGATCAGCTCGACCGCACGCTCGAAGGTGATCTCCATGGCGTTCTCACCGCGGGGAACCGTGGCGTTCGTCTCGCCGTCGGTGACGTAGGGGCCGAATCGACCGTCCTTCAGCTTGATCGGCTTGCCGCTCACCGGGTCGGCGTCGAACTCCTTCAGCGCGCTCGAGGCGCGACGCGCGCCGTATTTCGGCTCGGCGTACTTCGCGAGCGCCTCCTCGAGCGTGATGTCGAAGATCTGCTGCTCGTTGTCGAGCGATCGCGAATCGGTGCCCTTCTTCAGGTACGGGCCGAATCGCCCGTTCTGAGCGGTGATTTCGTCGCCGGTCGCCGGATCGGCACCGACGACGCGCGGGAGGGAGAGCAACTGTAGAGCCGCGTCGAGTTCGATCGTGTCGACCGACATCGAGCGGAAGAGCGATGCCGTACGGGGCTTCGGGGCGGCTTCTTTCTTCGCGCCGCGCTTCTTCGGGGCCTCGACGACCTCGCCCGTGGCCTGATCGACCTCTTCGGGTTCCTCGGCGTCGACCTCCTGCACGTAGGGTCCGAAGCGACCGTCCTTGACGACGACGAGCTTGCCGTTCTCGGGGTTCTCCCCCAGCACGCGATCGCCGGCGACCGGCGCCTCGATCAGCTCCCGCGCCTTGTCGGGGGTGAGCTCGTCGGGTGCGAGGTCCTCGGGGATGTTCACGATCCGCGGCTTGGCATCGGCGTCCGCCGCGGGATCGGTGACCTCGAGGTAGGGACCATACTTGCCGAACCGCAGCACGGCCGTGTCGGTGATACGCGTGGAGTTGAGCTCGCGCGCGTCGATCTCGCCGAGGTTGTCGACGATGTGGCGAAGGCCGACCTGCTTCTCCGAACCGAAGTAGAACGACTTGAGCCACTCGGTCCGGCGCTGCTCCCCGCGGGCGATCGCGTCGAGGTCGTCTTCGAGCGCCGCCGTGAAGTCGTAGTCGACGAGGTCGGCGAAGTGCTCTTCGAGCAGTCGCACCACGCTGAAGGCGAGCCAGCTCGGAACGAGCGCCTGGCCCCGCTTGGTGACGTAGCCGCGATCGAGGATGACGCCGATGATGCTCGCGAAGGTCGACGGGCGACCGATGCCCTTCTCCTCCAGCGCCTTCACCAGGCTCGCCTCGGTGTAGCGCGGCTTGGGAGAGGTGCTGTGCCCCTTGGGCTCGACATCGCTCATCGCCAGTTCGTCGCCCACGGCGACGGCGGGCAGCGACTGGTCGGCGTCGTCGTCGTTGCGCTTCTCGTCAGCGCCCTCTTCGTACGCCTCGAGGAAGCCCTTGAAGGTGTAGACGGTTCCGGATGCCGTGAACTCGGCGACCTGCGCCGCGGCCTGCACGGTGAGGGTGACCGTCGTCGTCTCGTACTTGGCATCCGCCATCTGGCTGGCGACGGTGCGCTTCCAGATGAGGTCGTAGAGCTTCTGCTCGTCGCGGTCCAGCGACGACGCGAGCGAGGCGGGCGTGCGGAAGGTCTCGCCCGAGGGGCGGATGGCCTCGTGCGCCTCCTGCGCGTTCTTCGACTTGCTCTTGTAGACGCGGGGGTTCGCGGGAACCGCCTTGTCGCCGTACAGAGCCACGGCCTGGGCGCGGGCGGCCGAGATCGCCTGCCCCGACAGCGCGACCGAGTCGGTACGCATATAGGTGATGAAGCCCTTCTCGTACAGACGCTGTGCGACGCCCATGGCGTGCTTCGCGCTCATCGAGAGCTTGCGGCCGGCTTCCTGCTGCATGGTCGAGGTCGTGAACGGAGCACGAGGACTGCGCGTGCCCGGCTTCGCCTCGACCTTCGACACCGTGGCGCGCCCCGCGGCGGTGATCGCGTCGGCCAGCGAGCGAGCAGCAGACTCGTCGAGGACGACGA
Organism: Microbacterium phycohabitans; assembly: GCF_032464935.1. Classification (NCBI taxonomy): domain Bacteria; kingdom Bacillati; phylum Actinomycetota; class Actinomycetes; order Micrococcales; family Microbacteriaceae; genus Microbacterium; species Microbacterium phycohabitans. The sequence continues at coordinate 176,257 of NZ_JAWDIT010000004.1, read as the reverse complement.
CGGCCCTCTTGAGCTGACCGTTGTCGTCGTAGTCTCCACCGCGGGCGATGGGGGCTCCGTCGAGACGGTTCAGTCGCGTGGTGAACGACGAGCCCGACTGCGACGCGAGTGCCTCGACATCCCAGTACGACGCCGAGACGAACGCCATGCGCTCGCGCTCACGCTCGACGACCATGCGCGTGGCGGCGGACTGCACGCGGCCGGCACTGAGCGCCGTTCCCTCGCGTCCGGAACCGACCTTGCGCCAGAGCACCGGCGAGACGTCCCATCCGTAGAGACGGTCGAGGACGCGGCGCGTCTCCTGAGCGTCGACGAGCGAGACATCGAGGTCTCGCGTGTGCTCCGCGGCATCGCGGATGGCGTCCTTGGTGATCTCGTGGAAGATCATGCGGCGGACGGGGACCTTGGGCTTGAGGACCTCGAGCAGGTGCCACGCGATGGCTTCGCCTTCTCGGTCACCATCAGTGGCGAGCAGGACTTCGTCGGCGGTCTTCAGCGCGCGCTTGAGCTCGGCGACCGTCTTCGTCTTGCGGTCGTTGACCACGTAGAAGGGGTCGAAGTCGTTCTCGACGTCGATGGAGTACTTGCCGTACGCCGCCTTCTTGTCGGCCGGGATCTCCTTCTTCGACGCGAGGTCGCGGATGTGACCGACCGAGCTGAGCACCTCGTAGTCGTCGCCGAGGTATCCCTGGATCGACTTCATCTTCGTCGGGGACTCGACGATGACGAGCTTCTTTCCGTTTGCCACTGGGGTCCTTTCTTCGATGCACACCATACACACGCCTCCCTGTTCGGGTTCCGGGAGGTCTCACGGGCTCGAGACATCGGGAGGTCCGGCTCGCGAGCGCGCATCGAGGGGCACTCCACCGTACGCCCCGGCGACGGTGACCGTGGCGATCAGGCCGTCGACATGGCACTCCGTCAGCTGCCACCCGGCTGCGGCGGTCACTCGCGCCGCCGCGTCGCACGGGTAGCCGCTCACCGCGCCACTGGCCGTATCGGCCGCCGCGAGGGCAGCCGCATCCGCCGTGCCGGCCACCCGCCGCGCCGTCAACGCGGCCCCTCCGACCGCTGCCACCGCCACCGCCATACCGGCGACGACCGCCAGCACACCGACGGTCGACACGCTGCCCGCCATCAGCGGCCACCGTCGAGCGCGCAAGCGCGCGCCGCGGCCGGCGGGAGGGGGAGGGCGAGCGGAACCGAACGGGTCGCAGACGTCGACACGCACACGAGACCGTCGTCGTGCGTCACGGTCATCGAGCCGCCGGCTGCGGCGAGCGCGGCCGACGCTCCGACGTCGTCTCCACGGCCGAGGAGCCGAGCACCCTCGGTCGCCGCGTGCTGCAGACGCAGCGTGGTCGCGGCGGTGCCGAGCACCCCCACTCCCAGCGCCAGGACGATCAGCACGGCCGGGAGGGTCACGGCGAACTCCGCCGCGACCGCGCCCCGGTCGCCGAGCCGCACGCGCGAGGCGGCCGTGGCAGCCGACTCGCCCAGCCGCGAGTGCGAGGCCGCGCCAACGGCCCGGAGGCGCAGCCGCGCGCGCGAGGCGGCGCCCACTCTCCGCAGGCACCGCCGCGAGCGCGCGACGGCGCCCGACCGACACCACCGCGTCACTGCACCGTGAGCGCGCGGCGCACGAGGTCGGTCAGGATGCCGCGCACCTCGTCGCTGCGCATGATGACGACCAGCAGCCCGGCGAAGGCCACGGCCGCCATCGTTGCGATGGCGTACTCCGCGGTGGCGGCGCCGCGCTCGTCGAGGAACGCTCGGCGCGCGCGGGCGCCGGTGAGCAAGGGGAACGACGAGGGGTCGTGGACGAACGGGGCGCGAGGATCGAGGTCGGACATGGGGTCTCCTTCATGTTGGGGTGTTCGGGATCGATGAAGCGGTCACGGGAGAACGCCGGAGCGCAGCAGGCCGAGCACGATCGGTGCGACGGCGAGCAGGAGGAAAGCGGGCAGGGTGCACGCCCCGAGCGGGAGGAGCAGACGCGTCGAGAGGCGTGCCGCCGCCTCCCGCCCCTCGGTGCGAGCCCGGTGCCGGGACGCCCAGGCGTCGGCGCGAAGCAGCTCCGCGGCGGGGACGCCGGCTCGCAGCGCCAGATCGAGCGTCTCGTGGATGGCGGGCGCCCCTGACTCGCCGGGGCTGCGCGCACGGCGGGCGATCACCGCGCGCGCACGCTCGGGAGGCGCGCCCGCCGAGAGCGCGACCGCCCACAGCTCGGCCTCGAGTCCCGGCACCCTCGCGGACGGACGCGCCGACCGCGCCAGCCTCCGCGACCACACGTGCGCCCCGGCGACCAGGGCGACCCCGCCGACCAAGCACCCGCGCCCGAGGGGATCGCCGAGAAGCATGCCGAGGGGATCGGCGCCGAGAAGCGCCCCGAGGGGCACACCCGCCGCGGGAAGCCAACCGAGCAGGCGCGCCGTCGCGAGCGGCTCGGCCAGCGCGATGCGCACCTCGGAGGCCACTTCGGCCGCGTCGCGCAGAGCGCCCGCCACGGAACGGAGCGTCTCGGCCAAGGGAGCCCCCGTCTCGACGGCGACGCTGTAGACGGCCGCGATGTCGACCCAGGCCCCGCCCGCCGCGGTCAGCACGGCGCCGACGTCCTCACCCCGGTCAGCGGCCCGGGCCGCGGCTGCCGCGGTGGGGTCTCCTCCCTCCGCCAGGTGCCGCCACGCGAGAGCGGGCGAAGCTCCGCCCCCGAGCAGGACAGCGAGACGCACCACGGTCGCGTAAGGGTCTGTTCTTAGGGCCGTCACGACCACTCCTCCGGCTGGATGACGAGTCGGTCGTCGCGGATGACCGGTCTCCCCCACGCGGTCACGCGTCGGCGCCCGTCCGATCGGTCGACGTGGACCACCGCACCGACCGCGCTCACCACCTGCCGCGCCGTGGTCACGGCATCCATTCCGGAGAGCGCCCCCAGCGCCTCCAGACGCGTCGCGACGTCGGCGAGGCCGCTCGCGTGGAGCGTGCCGGCTCCCCCGTCGTGCCCGGTGTTCAGCGCCATCAGGAGCTCGCGCAGCTCTTCGCCGCGGCACTCCCCCAGCACGAGGCGATCGGGGCGCATGCGCAACGCCTCGCGGAGGAGCCGTGCGAGGGTGATGCCGCCGGCTCCCTCGATGTTCGCCTGGCGCGCCTCGAGCGCGACGTGATGGGGATGCGCGGGACGCAGCTCGGCCACCTCTTCGATGGTGATGATGCGTTGCGTGGTGGGGACTCGGGCCAGGAGTGCGGAGAGAAGAGTGGTCTTGCCCGCGCCCGTCGCCCCCGTGATGAGCAGGTTCTGCCGTCGGTCCACGAAGTCCTCAAGGCGTTCGCGCTGAACCTCGGACAGCATCCCGGTCCGCTCCAACAGCGCGAGGTCGGGAGTGTCCCACCGGGGGACGCGCACCGAGATGGTCGTTCCGCGGGCGGCGACCGGCGCGAGCACCGCGTGCACGCGCACGCCCCGCTCCAACCGCACGTCGACGCACGGGGAGGCGTCGTCGAGATGGCGACCGCCCCGCGCGATCAGGCGCACCGCCAGACGCCGCACCTCCGTTTCACTCGCCCGCCAGGACGCCACCCGTTCGATCCCGGCGCCACGGTCGACGAAGAGCCCGTGCTCTCCGTTGATGAAGAGGTCGGTGACGACGGGGTCGTCGAGGAAGGGGCGGAGGAATGTCAGCGCGGCATCGTCATCGGCCCCGTCGTCGGCGCGACCAGGATCCGCCGGCCGGGCCACGGGCGGGGCGGTCGATGCGAGGGAAGGAAGGGATGCCACGACCACGACGGTAGGCATCGGCGGGGCCCCGTCGCGGGGCGCGGATGGGCTTCCGTGGACAACAGGCCGGCTCTCCTCACTGGGGAGGAAAGGTGTGAGCGGCCGGAAAAAGAAGGGGGCGGCATCCCTACAGTGGGGGGCGAGGGATGCCGCCGCGCGCCGGAGGAAAATTGGGGGGCTCCCCCCGACGCGAGTGCCGGAAGCGATGTTCGGGCGTTCTAAGAGTACGCGCGTGAATGAGCCGGACCAACTCTCGCGACCTATTCATTGCGATATATCACCTGTTTCCCGGGCGACGGCGATGCCAACTATCGGAGGTGGCCCCCGGAATGAGCGGTCGCTAGCGTGACCCGGGTAGAACGCCGCGCATCGACGCGGTGTGACGTGAACGCGAAGGAGCGCCGCGATGAGCAGCCAGATCGACCACCTCCTCAACGAGACCCGCCGGTTCGCCCCGTCGGCCGCTTTCGCCGAGAACGCCGTCGCAGACCGGAGTCTGTACGAGCGCGCAGCCGCCGACCGCGAGGGCTTCTGGGCCGACCAGGCCCGCGAACTGCACTGGCACAGGCCCTTCACCCAGGTGCTGGATTGGTCCAACCCCCCGTTCGCGGAGTGGTTCGCCGACGGCGAGCTGAACGTGGCCTACAACTGCCTCGACCGTCACGTCGAAGCCGGCAACGGAGATCGCATCGCGCTGCGGTGGGAAGGCGAGCCCGGCGACCAGCGCAACGTCACCTACGCGGAGCTGACCGACGAGGTCAAGCGCCTCTCCAACGTCCTCCTCGGCCTCGGCGTCGAACGCGGCGATCGTGTGGCGCTCTACCTGCCGATGATCCCCGAGGCCATCGCCTCGATGCTCGCCGTCGCCCGCATCGGCGCCGTGCACTCCGTCGTCTTCGGCGGGTTCTCGGCCGACAGCCTCCGCGCGCGCATCGACGACGCCGGAGCGAAGGTCGTCATCACCGCAGACGGCGGCTGGCGCAAGGGCAAGGTGTCCCCCCTCAAGCCCGCGGTCGACCAGGCCCTCGCCGACCGCAACGGCTCCGGCATCCAGGAGACCGTCGAGCACGTCCTGGTCGTCAAGCGCGGCGAGAACGAGGTGGAATGGACCCCCGACCGCGACATCTGGTGGCACGACGTCGTGCCGCAGGCCTCGAGCGAGCACGAGGCCGAGGCCTTCCCCGCCGAGAACCCGCTGTTCATCCTCTACACCTCGGGGACCACCGGGAAGCCCAAGGGAATCCTGCACACCTCGGGGGGCTACCTCACGCAAGCGGCGTTCACGAACCGCGTCGTGCACGACGTGCACCCCGAGACCGACGTCTACTGGTGCACGGCCGACATCGGCTGGATCACCGGCCACACCTACGTCGCCTACGGCCCGCTCGCCAACGGCGCGACGCAGCTCCTCTACGAGGGCACCCCGGACACCCCGCACCCGGGTCGCTGGTGGGAGCTCATCCAGAACCACGGCGTCACGGTCTTCTACACCGCGCCCACGGCGATCCGCTCCTTCATGAAGATCGGACGCGACGTGCCGCAGAAGTTCGACCTGTCGTCGCTGCGCCTGCTCGGCTCCGTCGGTGAGCCCATCAACCCCGAGGCGTGGGTCTGGTACCGCGAGATCATCGGCGCCGACGAGACGCCCATCGTCGACACGTGGTGGCAGACCGAGACGGGCGCGATCATGATCTCGGCCCTGCCCGGGGTCACCGAGACCAAGCCGGGCTCGGCGCAGGTGCCCGTGCCCGGGATCTCGATCGCGGTGGTCGACGACGGCGGCGAGCCGGTCGGCAACGGCAGCGGCGGTCTGCTCGTGGTGACCGAACCCTGGCCCAGCATGCTGCGCGGCATCTGGGGCGACCCCGACCGCTACCGCGAAACGTACTGGGACAAGTTCGCCGACAAGGGCTACTACTTCGCCGGCGACGGCGCCCGCCTGGACGACGACGGCGACGTGTGGCTGCTCGGTCGCGTCGACGACGTCATGAACGTCTCGGGCCACCGCCTCTCGACCGCCGAGATCGAGTCGGCCCTGGTCGGGCACGACGGTGTCGCAGAGGCGGCCGTGGTCGGGGCATCCGATGAGACCACCGGCCAAGCCGTCGTCGCCTTCGTGATCATCAAGAGCCGCTACCTGAAGCAGAACCCCGTCGAAGGACTCGGCGACGAGCTGCGCAGATGGGTGGGCGAGCAGATCGGCCCCATCGCGCGCCCGCGCGACGTCTACATCGTCGGGGAGCTGCCGAAGACCCGCTCGGGCAAGATCATGCGCCGCCTGCTCCGCGACGTGGCGGAAGGACGCGAGGTCGGAGACACCACGACGCTCGCCGACACCGCCGTGATGAGCGTCATCAGCGCCCAGGTGAAGTGACGTCCGCCGGCCGGGGACGCCGTGTCCCCGTCACGCTCCCGCCGTCGTGGCAGCGTGACGGTGGCGGGTGAGATCCGTCGTGCCGTGAGTCAGACGACCCGGTGCGAGCGTCGGCGCCGCAGCGTGGCATCCATCCTCGCGACGGCCATCGCCCACCCCCCGCGTACCGCCGGGAACACCCCCGCCACCCAGACGAGGGATGCCGCGGCGTCGCCGAGGTAGTGCACTCCCTCGATCACGACGGCGGCGGCCATGCACACCACGAGGAGAGCACCCAGCACGATCACGACCGAGCGCCACCGTGTGCCCCACGCCAGGCACGCGCACACGGCGACGAGAGCCGCGGTGAAGGCGACGTGACCGCTCGGGAAGGAGGCGTCGGCGGCGCGCCCGATCGTCGCCATCGCCGCCTCGCTGAGTCCGGGTCGTGGACGGTCGACGACGAGCTTGACCGCCTCGGCCGACCCCCAGGTCACCGCGATCGTCCCCGAGAAGACGACGGCGGGCCGCCACGACCGGGTGAGGCCCGCGACCGCCCCCGTCGCCGCCAGCATCGTCAGCGTCGCGGGCAGCGGCTTGAGGGCGAGGTAGAGCACCTCCGCCACCGGACCGAGCGGCCCTCCGCGGAGATGGTGCACGGCCGCGGATCCGGCCGCGTCGAACTCCCCCAGACGCAGCAGGAGTCCGACCATGACGAGGCTGATGACGGTCGCGACGGCGACCACGACCGAGCGTCGCGGGTGCACGGGAGGGTCGACCAGCGAAGAGCCGGGCCGCACGGGAGGAGGAGTCACGAGGCCGATCGTCCTCCTCCCTCGTTCAGAATCCGCCGAGTCGCACGCTGACGGACGCCGTCGTTCCCCACCGGCACGGCCGCGGGAACGACGAGGGGCCGCGGACGGCGTCTGCGTCCACGGCCCCTCCTTGATCGCTCCGTCAGGCGACGGTGAAGACGACCTCCACCTCGACCGGGCTGTCCAGCGGCAGCACCGGCACGCCGACGGCCGACCGCGCGTGCGCGCCGGTCTCGCCGAACACCTCGCCGAGGAATTCGCTCGCTCCGTTGATGACCCCCGGCTGCCCGGTGAATTCGGGGACGGATGCCACGAACCCGGTCAGCTTGAGGACACCGGTCAGGTTGTCGACACCGCCGACCAGCGCCGCCGCAGCGGCGATGGCGTTCAGCGCGCACTGGCGGGCGTAGCCCTTGGCATCCATCGGGGTAACCAGACCCGCGGACTCCCCGACCTTGCCGGTCGCGGGAAGGGCGCCCTGCACCATGGGCAGCTGACCCGAGGTGTGGACGAGGTCGCCGTGGCGCTTCGCGGGGATGTAGGACGCCACCGGCGGGACGACCGCGGGGACCTCGACGCCGAGGGCGGCGAGCCGCTCGCTGACGCTCACTGCTGACCCTCGAACTGACGCGCGGCCGCCTCCGCGGCACCGAGACCGGCGTTGGCGCTCCCGCCGCCGACGGGACGCTTGAAGTAGGCGACGAGCCCCCCCTCGGGGCCGGGCACCACCTGCACGAGCTCCCAGCCCTGCTTGCCCCAGTTGTTCAGGATCGCGGCGGTGTTGTGGATCAGCAGCGGCGTGGTGAGGTATTCCCACGTGGTCATTCGAGGCTCCCGGCGGTGGGTCGGCGCGCGTGATCTCACGCGCGGGGACGGTTTCGTGCGCGCGCGAGCGCACGCCTTCGAGGCATCGCCCAGCAACGTCGCTTAGCATCAACCCTATGCCCGAGAACAAACGAACGGCTAGCGGTGCCCTGGGCGGCATCGTCGGCCTCGTCGGCCTGAGCGCGGTCGCCGGACTCCTCGTCACCGCCGCCGTGACGCCGGCCATCGCCGTCTCCGGCGCCGCTGCATCCAGCGCCATCACGATCTTCGACAAGATGCCGAGCTACCTGAAGCCCGACGAGCTCATGCAGCCGACGACGCTGATGGCGGGCGACCAGGTGCTGGCGAAGTTCTTCGACCAGAACCGCTCCCCCGTCACCTTCGACCAGGTCAACCCGGTCATGTACGACGCGATCCTGTCGTCGGAAGACCCCCGCTACTACCAGCACGGCGGCGTCGACCTCATCGGAACGACGCGAGCCCTGCTCAGCAACGCCTCCGGTGGCGAGACCCAGGGTGGTTCCTCGATCAGCCAGCAGTACGTGAAGAACGTGCTCGTCCAGCGTTGCGAGCGCGACGCGAAGGCCGTCGAGGCGACCGACACCCAGCCGGCCATGACGCGCGACGAGGCTCTGCAGAAGTGCGCCCTCGAAGCGATCCAGTCCGACGGCGCCGCGGGCTACCAGCGCAAGCTCCAGGAGATGCGCTACGCCGTGCAGCTCGAGAAGGAGTACACGAAGGACCAGATCCTTCTGGGCTACCTCAACATCGCCAACTTCGGCGGCGTCACCTACGGCATCGACGCCGCGGCCAAGCGCTACTTCAACGTCCCGGCCTCGCAGCTGAACGTCGGACAGGCCGCCGTTCTCGCGGGCATGGTGCAGAACCCGAACCGTTTTCGCATCGACATCCCCGAGGGATCGATCAACGACGGCACGACCGCGTGGAACAAGGCTCCCGACGGATCGATCGACGACGTCGACCAGGGCACGATCCAGGCGCTGTACACGCTGCGTGACAACGGCGAGATCACGCAGGAGCAGCTCGTCAACGCCGCCGACGGCTACAGCGAGACGAAGGGCCGTCAGCTCTACGTGCTCAGTCGTATGGAGGCGGACGGCAAGATCACGCACGAACAGTACGTGCAGTTCGCGATCGAGCCGATCACCCCGTCGATCACCTCGACCGATCAGGGCTGCGTCGTCTCCGCCGCCCCGTACTTCTGCCAGTACGTCGTCGCGACGATCCTCAACGACCCCGCCTTCGGCGACGAGACCGACGACCGGGTGCGCGCCCTCCGCCAGGACGGTCTGACGATCCAGACCACCCTCGACTGGCGTGTTCAGGATGCCGCCCAGCAGGCGATGAACGACAACGCGCCCGCCATGTACGCGAACATGGACTTCGGTTCGACGGCGGTGAGCCTCGAGGCGGGCACGGGACGCGTCCTCGCCATCGCGCAGAACACCAAGTTCACCCAGGACCCTGCTCAGGCCGAAGCGGACCCGTCGTACAACTCGATCGTGTTCGCCGGCGACAGCACCTACGGCGGGTCCGACGGATTCAATGCGGGATCGACGTTCAAGCTCTTCACCCTCGTCGACTGGATCGAGAAGGGGCACTCGCTCAACGAGAACCTCAACGGCCGTCTCGGACCGGTTCCGAACATGAAGAACTCCTGCACCGGAGACTGGATCAACGCCGGCAAGGTCACGATCAACAACTTCGGGAACAGCTCCGGCTACGTCGGCACCCCCCTGCGCTTCACGCGCGACTCGCTGAACACCGGCTATCTCGCGATGGCATCCGAACTCGACCTCTGCGACATCGCCAAGACGGCGAAGAAGCTCGGTGTCACGCGCGGCAACGGAACCGACATCGACATGGCCGTCGCGAACAACGTCATCGGCAACGACCCGGTGTCGCCTCTCGCGATGGCGGGCGCCTACGCCACGGTCGCCAACGGGGGCACGCACTGCCAGCCCAAGGTGATCGACAAGGTCACCGACAGCGACGGCGCGGAGCGGAGGATCCCCGAGCGCGCGTGCGAGCCCGCGCTCACCTCCGACGTCGCGGCCGCGGTCGGCTACGCACTGCAGGGCGTCATGGCCAGCGGCGGAACCGGCTCCTCGGCGAACCCTTACGACGGCACTCCCGTGCTCGGTAAGACCGGTACGCATGAGGGATGGAACACGTGGATGATCGAGTCCTCGACCAAGGTCACCACGGCGGTGTGGGTCGGTAACTGGCGCGGCATCGAGACGCTGTTCGGCAAGTACTGGAACGGTCAGCAGCTGTCCGACATGCGGTATTCGATCGCTCGGGCGACCCAGAGCGCAGCCGACGAGTTCTACGGCGGAGATGCCTTCCCCGACCCGCCCTCGAATGCCCTGCGGACGAAGCAGGCCGACCTGCCGAACGTCGTGGGTCAGTCCATCGACAGTGCCCGGACGACGCTCCAGAACGCGGGCTTCCGTGTCTCGATCGGCGACCCGGTCGACGCGGAGTTCGGAAACGACCGTGTCGCGGCCCAGAACCCCGGCGGCGGGTCCGCTCCGGCCGGCTCGGTCATCACCCTGAGCCCCGGCAACGGGCAGAGCGGTACCGTGCCCGAGGTGTCCGGACAGCCGGTCAGTTCGGCCCGTGCGGCCATGCTGGCCGCAGGGTATGGCACCGTCTCGATCGGCGGCTGTTCGAAGGACGACAAGGCCCCGGCGGAGGGTCAGGTCGTCTCGACCAACCCGGCCGGTGGAACGGCGGCCAGCAAGAGCACCAACGTGGTCCTGACGATCGTCGCCAAGGACTGCCCCTCGTGACCGGTCCTGTGGTGAAGGCCGCCCTCGCGCCCCTCGGGGTCGCGGGGGCGGCCGCCGTCGGGGCGGCCGTGTGGGGCATGGGTATCGAGCGATACCTGTTCACGGTGCGTTATCACGCCCTCCGCGTCCTTCCGAAGGGCGCCGAGCCCGTCCGCATCCTGCACGTGTCCGACGCCCACATGGCGCCGTGGCAGCATCGCAAGCAGGAGTGGATGGCGCGATTGGCCGAGCTCTCGCCGGATCTCGTCGTCAACACCGGCGACAATCTCGGCCACCGCGACGGACTCACGGGTATCCGCGCCGCTCTGTCCCCCCTCCGCGGCATCCCGGGCCTCGTGGTGCACGGGTCGAACGACTTCCAGGAACCCGCTCCGCGCAACCCGCTGCGCTACTTCCTCGGCCCCTCGGGCAATCTCCCCGCCCACAAGCACCTCGACGTCGACGCCCTGGACCGGTTCTTCACCGACGATCTCGGCTGGAGTGTTCTGGATGACACAGCGGTGTCGGTGGAGGTGAAGGGCCTTCGCGTCACGGCTTTCGGCGTGAACGACGCGCACCGGAAGTGGGACAAGCCCGAGCTCATCCCGCCGGTGCTCGGCACGCTCCCCAGCGCCGATCTCACGCTGGGCGTCATGCACGCGCCCTATCGTCGGACGCTCGACACCTTCGTCGAGCTCGGTGCCGACGTCCTGCTGGCCGGTCACACGCACGGCGGCCAAGTGCGCGTGCCCTTCAGCAGGAAGGCTCTCGTGTCGAACTGCGACCTGCCCCTCGATCAGGCGCGAGGTCTGAGCGAATGGAACGCGGCGGGTCGCACCGTGCCGCTGAACGTCAGCGCCGGGCTCGGGCACTCGATCTACGCTCCCGTGCGCTTCGCCTGCCGGCCGGAGGCGAGTCTGCTCACGCTGCTGCCGCGCTGACCTTTCCTCCACAGTCGGCGAAGGGATCGATCCATCCACGGATCGGTCCCTTCTCCGCATGCACCGGCCGGTGGATCCCGGACGATCGAACTCCTCGATCGAAGGGAATCCCTCATGCACCATCCACCTCCGTCGACGCGTCGTCTCCCGGCCGCGCTCGCCCTCCTCACGATCCTCATCGGCACCTTCGCCGTCGCACCCGCCGCTCAGGCGACCGAACGTGGCACGGGCTTCGGCACGTGGGCCCCGCTTTCCCGCACGGGATGGCACGGATCCATGCGGGTGGGCGACGTCCACACGTACTGCATCCACCCCGGCCTGCCCGTGCCGACAGACGCGACGACCGACCACGGCACATCCAGCGACGTCAACGGGCTCTCTCCCCAGCAGCTCGTGTCGATCAACCATCTCGTGACCTCCTACGGGCAGACCGACGATCCGGTGCAGGCCGCGAGCGTCGCCTGGGCGGTCAAAGCGGTCGTCGACCGCGACACCACGCTGCACTCCTGGGGATACGAGGGTAACGATCTGCCCGGCGCGATCGACTTCATCATGCGACGCGCCAGCCCCGAGAACAGCGGCGCCATCCAGGCGCAGACGATGCAATACCTCGCCGAGGCCGAGGCCGTACCCGTTCCGCGGATCGGTGGCGCTCTGTCGCTCACGACCGACGAGGGCGATCCCACCCGCGGATCCGTGCGCGTTGACGTCGACCCGGCGGCGACGGGCCGAGTGCACCTCGAGAACGCCGTCTTCGCCGACACGGGCAGCGGTGTCCGCGAGAACGTCCGCGGCGGCGAGACCTACCCGATCATCGCCCCCTCCTCGGCCTCCGAGGACGGCCGTCCCTATACCGTTCGCGCGACGGGCTCCTTCACGGTTCCCGCTGCGGCCGTCCACTTCTACACCACCCCCGGGCAGCAGGATTCCGCGGGCCCGGCCGAACCCACGCGGTTCGACCTGTCGACGCAGGATGCCGCGCCCCGGCCCGTGCAGTTCTCCCCGCGCATCGAGACGACGGCGCGGATCACCGACGGGCGGTTCGTCGACGACGTCACGGTCTCACCCGTCGACGGCATCTGGCCTCGACGCAGCGACGGGTCCTTCGTGCCGATCACGGCGACGGCCGACGTCTACCGCACGGGCGCGTGGCCCGCAGAAGCCGATGAGATCCCCGCGAACCTCTCGCCCCTCACGCACCTGAGCCTCACCACCGATCCGTCGGTAGGGGCGGGTACCTATACGGTGCAGAGTTCCGAGCTTCCCGGCCCGGGTGTCTACACCGCCGTGTGGCGGATCGACCGGGAGGAGCAGGACCCGGGCGTCTCGGCCCACCTCCCCCTCGGATTCCGATGGAAGGAGCGGTTCGCCTCCCCCACCCAGACCGAGCAGGTCGCACCGCCCGCGCCCACGACGACCCCTGTTCCCACTCCCCCTCCCACCGGCGCGGAACCGCTGCCCCCGGCGGCTCCGCCCGCGCTCGCCTCGCTCGCCGCGACAGGATCGCCCGCCGCCGCACTCCCGGGCGCGGTGGGGGCCGCGGTGACCGCTCTGGGACTGGGCGCAGTCGCGTGCGCGTTCGGGCGTCGACGTCGGGCTCTGCGCACCTGAGGACACCGGGCGGCGGTTCACCGACAGGGAGCCGCCGCCCGCACCTCACCGCCCGGGAGCTCAGCGTGCAACCGGTCTGTCGTCGAGGACGGCACGCCCGGATGCCGTCGTGGTTCGGAGCATGGCCCGCGGCAGGGTAGACTTTTCAAGTTGCAACGGGGTGTGGCGCAGCTTGGTAGCGCGCGTCGTTCGGGACGACGAGGCCGCAGGTTCAAATCCTGTCACCCCGACCATCGCATCATCGAGAAGGGCTCCCGCTCAGCGGGGGCCCTTCTCCTTTTCCTTCGCGACGGCCCTCTCCCGACCACCAGACCACCCCTGCTCGGACTCGGCACGGACGGGCTCGGCCAGTCCCCGGCGCGGCCCGCCGAAACGCCGTGCATCACTCCAGTCCTTTCCCAGAGAAAAGCGCCCCCGGAGCCTTCCGAAACGGAAAGGCACCGGGGGCGCTCACTCAGGGTGCTCAGCGCGTGGCGCGACGCACCTTGCGGTATCCGAGGGCACCGAAGCCACCCAGCATGAGGGCCAGAGCGCCCCACGCGAGGGGGGCGACGTCACCCATACCGGTGTTGGCGAGTCCGCCGCCGGGGTTACCGCCCGGAGCGGGAGTGCCGCTGGGCGAAGGTGCCGGTGCCGGAGCGGCCGTGACCGAGAATCGCACCGAAGCGGAGCTCGAGACACCGTCGACCGTCTGCGTGGCGACCACGGCGTAGTCACCGGCGGCGAGGGCGTCCTTCAGCACGACCGACCAGGTGCCGTCCTTGACGACGGTCTCGCCGACCTTGGCGTCGTTGATCGTCACCGTGATGTCGGCACCGGTGAGGCCCGTTCCCGAGATGGCCGTGGGAACAGCGGCGCCGGTGTACGACTCCCCGTCCTGGACGCCGGTGATGACCGGCGCGGAGGGGGCGACGGTGAACTCGACGGTGGCCGCAGCCGACGTCTCGCCGTCGCGGGCCTGGGTGGCGGTGACCTCGTACTGGCCGATGCTCAGATCGGTCTCGACGGACCAGCTGCCATCGGCGGCGACCTTCGCGGTGCCCTTGACGTCGCCCGTCAGGGTCACCATGGCGCCGGCGAGACCGGTGCCCGAGATCGCCGTGAGCTCGTTCTCGATCGTCGAGCCGTTGGCCGGGCTCGTGATGACCGGGGCCTCCGCCTTGACCTGGACCGACGCGTCGACGGTGGCCGAGGTGTTGTAGCCGCTGACCGAGGTGAGCGAGAAGGAGTAGGCGCCGAGCTTGTCGGGAGCGGGGAAGCTCCAGTTGCCCGCCCCGTCGACGGTCACATCGAACGCGTCGCCGGTGGACGGCTTGACCTTCAGCGCGGTTCCGACCTGGGCGGTACCGGAGATCGCGCCGCCGATGCCCACCGTGCCGCCGTCGGCGGGAGTGGTGAGTGCGGGGGCGTCGATCTTCAGAGCGACCGTGTAGCCGCCGGTCTGCGCGAGACCGGCCTGCAAGTCCGCGGCCCACATCAGGACGCCGTCCTGGTCTCCGCCGGAGACGACACCGACGGCGGTGTTCCCCTGGAAGACGGCTCCGCCGGAGTCGCCCTCCTTGACGATGCGCGAGTCGCTCTCGACCGCGAATCCCTTCACCCAACGGAAGGTGTTGTCCGGCTTGGTGATGCGCGACCATCCGTCGATGCCCGTGACGGTACCGGTGGTGTATCCGGTGGTACGGCCCGACTTCGATGCCGGCTGCTCGAGCTGAGCTGAACCGATTGCCTTCACGTCGATCACCGACGACGAGAGGTCGTCGCTCTTCGCCGTCGTCCAGTCGGTGATCTCGGGAAGCAGGTCGAGATCGGAATTCGTGACGTCGATCGCGGCGATGTCGACCGAGTTCGCATCACCGTCAGCGCCCTCGGAGTTGCCCGGGCCGCCGAACTGGGTGAACGCGAGCGTACCGAGATCATCCCCGAGGGCGGCGGTGGAGTTGTCTTCCGCCCCACCGCCGGCGGGGTCGCCGGACGGCAGCGTCAGGAAGCTCTGCGAGAAGAGACCGTCTTCGTTGCAGTGGCCGGCCGTGATGACCGCCGGCTTGCCCTGCGGGCTCCAACCCGCGAAGCCGATGGAGCACAGACCTCCGAGGCCGGGGTTCGCAGGATCCGTCGAGAAGTAGCCGGCACCGGCGACGACATCATTCTCGGCCAGCGCCATGATCGGGCTCGAGATGACCTTCACCTCGACGTTGGACTTCGACTCGACGAAGGTCTTCGCCTCGCCCTGGAGCGCGCTCTCGTCGGCCGTGGCGTAAACGACGACGTTGCCGTTTCCGTCCTTCGCAACAGCCTGCACCTGGTCGTCACTGCTCAGCAGCTGCTTGGCGGTGGCGTCGAATTCGGGGCCCGATGTGAGCGCAACCGACTGATCGTCACCGGCGAAGGCGACCCCGGGGGCCAGCAAGCCGGACGCGGTGAGCGCGAGAGCGGCGGACGCACCGGCCCACCCCATACGCTTCATGTTTCGTGTCATCGTCTCTTCTCGTGTCGTTAGGGAAAACGCACTCCGAGCAGGACAGGAACCGGTGACAGGGCCCCCACCCATCTCTCAGCGTCGCGGCTTACCTTACGACAACCTGAGCGTTGCATAAGAACATTTTTCGCATTCCGTCACAGATGAGGAGATTCTCATGATTCGCTGGTGGGGGGCTCTATCGGCCGTCGCATTCATGAGCGTTGGAATGATGATTCTTCGGGGCGGGAGAGCGCAATCTCCGTTCCGCGGCGAGGAGTGGGTGGGAGCCGGCACGGAGCACCTCGCGCTGCTCGACGGCGAGGTGAGGGGAAGCGACGGATGCAATGGCATCCTGGGCACGTACACCACCGAGGGTGGGCACCTGACCTTCTCGCTCGGCATCGGGACGCTCAAGGCGTGCCTCGGGGTCGACACGTGGCTGCGCGCCATCGGATCGGCTGACATCGCAGGTGACACGATGACCGTCTTCGACCGGCGTGGCGCGCAGATCGGCATCCTCACGCGCAAGGTCTGAGGGGCCTGTCACCCGGTGATCATCCGCAGGGGCACCCCGAGTGGCCCCGGTAGAATCGCTGAGCCCCGCGCGATGTCTCCTGATGAGGGTCGACACTCTCCCGCGCGCGACCACCTCTTCCCTAGGAGCCCCGTGTCCGACGCCACGCCCCGCCTCGTCGCCTTCGACCTCGACGACACCCTCGCCCCGTCGAAGTCAGCCATCGATCCGCGGATCGGCGAGCTGCTGCTCGCCCTGGCCGAGCGGGTCGAGGTGGCCATCATCTCCGGCGGGCAGCTGCAGCAGTTCCGCACCCAGGTCGTCGAGCGCCTGCCCGAGGCCTCCCCCGAACTGCTCTCGCGGTTCCACCTCATGCCGACCTGCGGCACGCAGTACTACCGTCTCACCCCGGCCGGCATCGAGACCGTGTACGCCCACTCCCTCACCGATGACGAGAAGCAGCGCGCCCTGTCGGCCGTGCGCGAAGAGGCCGAGCGGCTCGGCCTGTGGGAGGCCGAGCCCTGGGGCGACATCCTCGAAGACCGCGGTTCGCAGATCACGTTCTCCGCCCTCGGCCAGTCGGCCCCTCTCGACGCGAAGATGGCGTGGGACCCCACGGGTGAGAAGAAGAACAGCCTGCGCGAGGCGGTCGCCGCGCGCATCCCCGACCTCGAGGTGCGCTCGGGCGGCTCGACCTCGGTGGACATCACCCACCGCGGCATCGACAAGGCCTACGGCATGGGCAAGCTCGCCGACACCACCGGCATCCCGCTCGACGACATGCTCTTCGTCGGCGACCGGCTCGACCCCGACGGCAACGACTACCCGGTGCTCGCGATGGGCGTCGCCTGCCACGCCGTGCACGGCTGGGAAGACACCGCCGCGTTCCTCGAGCAGCTCATCCCGACTCTCCCGGAGCGCGACCAGGCCTGACCGGCCGCGCCGGGGAACCGGAGCGAAGTCGGGCTCGAGCTACGCAACCTGCCCGGGAGCCCCGCGGGCCGGATCTCGACACGCCTCTGAGGATTGGGTCACCCTCAGAGGATCTTCCCGATCGGTTCGCGTTTTTCGGCCTGGAACCGGTCCTCGGTGCGGCCGTACGCCCAGTACCCCGAGAGCGACACCTGCTCCCGTCGCAGCCCCCACCGGGTGAAGACGATGTCGCGCAGCGCCTTCATCGCCTCGCGTTCCCCGTGCGCGAAGACCTGCCCGCGCCCCTTGAGGGGATGCCACCCACCCACCGCCTCGGCCAGCACCGGGGTGGAGCCCGCCGGGGCCTCGCCCCGGTGCACCCAGGTCACCACGATGCCGGCGGGAGCCGAGAGGGGCACGCGCTCATCAGCGCTCTGCACCTCGAGGAACGCCGCGCCGACGGCATCCGAGGGCAGCGCTTCGAGCGCGGCCGCGATCGCAGGCAGCGCGGACTCGTCACCGGCGAACAGGTGCCAGTCTGCGGACGGGTCGGGGGCGTATCCCCCGCCGGGGGACGAGACCACGAGCCGGTCGCCGGGCTGGGCCCGCGCTGCCCAGGGACCGGCGAGGCCCTCGTCTCCGTGCACGACGAAGTCGATGGTCAGCTCGTCGCCGTCGACGGCGCGCACGGTGTACGTGCGGGTGACGGGAAGGTCCTCCGCCGGCAGCGTCTCGCGCAGAGCGACCAGGTCGTACGGCGGCTCGAGGCCCAGTTCGGGCTTCGCGAAGGTGATCTTGACGTACGCGTCGGTGTGAGGGCTGTCGCGGAACGCCGCCAGATCCGTCCCTCGAGCGCGCACGCGCACCAGGTGCGGACTCAGCCGCCGGGTATCCACGACGTGGAGGATGTGCTGGGGGCGCGGCGCGCGCGCGGGACGATCGGTCACGGGGATTCCTCTCACGCGGTCGCCGCGGCGCGGACGGCGGCGCGCACCGCGCCGTCGATCGCGTCGTCGGCGGGGTCGGACGGGCTCAAAGCCTGCGCCACCTCGGTGTAATAGTCGGTGATGTGTGCGCGCACGCGCTCGCGCGCGGCGGCGGCGTCTCCGCGCGATACGGCGTCGACGATATGCCGATGCTCCCCCCGCAGCCGCTCGGAGGTAACCGTCCACGAGCTCAGACGAGCGGCTCCGGCCTGGGTGTAGGCCTCGATCGAACTGCGCAGCCCCGCCATCATCGCCGAGACGACGGCGTTGCCGGATGCCTCCGCCAGCGCCTGGTGGAAGCGCGCGTCGAGAGCAAGGAATTCCCGCGGGGGAAGGGACTCGGCATCCATCGCGTCGAGGATGCCGGTGATCTCGGCCAGGTCGGCGTCGGTTCGGGCGAGCCGCTCGGCGACATCGCACTCGAGCACGACGCGGGTGCGCACCACGTCGCTCAGGGGGAAACCGTTCGCCGCCACCTGCAGACGCAGGAACGCCGCCAGTCCCCCGCGCGGGGTGGTCACGATCATCGCCCCCGCCGAGGGACCGGAACCGGTAGCCGTACGCACGACACCGAGCACCTCGAGCACGCGCACGGCCTCGCGCACGCTCGAACGACCCACGCCCAGCTGCGCGGCCAGTTCGCGTTCGGGCGGCAATCGGTCGCCCGGACCGAGGCGGCCGTCACGGAGATCGCCCTCGATCCGCTCGAGCACGACCTGCCATGCCCGCGGTGCGCTGTCCGGCATGAGGTTCCCCCTTCGCCCGGCCCGACGATGTGGCCAGACCACATCACCTTACGCGCGCGGGGTCACTCCGAGGCGGTGGTCTGGTACCCGGCCGGGTTCACCGTCTGCCAGTTCCAGTAATCGCGGCAGGCGTCGTCGATCGAGAAACGCGTGCGCCATTTCAGCACCTCGGCGGCCTTCGTCGGGTCGCAGTAGGTCGCGGCGACGTCGCCCGGACGACGCGCGAGGATCTTCTTCGGCAGTTCGCGGCCGACGGCCTTCTCGAACGACGCGACGAGCTCGAGGACGCTCACCGGGCGCCCCGTGCCGAGGTTGAACACCTGGTGCCCGGGCTGCGCCTGCTCGAGGGCGGCGACGTGGCCCTCCGCGAGATCGACGACGTGGATGTAGTCGCGCAGGCCGGTGCCGTCGGGAGTGTCGTAATCGTCGCCGAAGACGCCGATCTCGTCGAGCGTGCCGATCGCGACGCGCGAGACGAACGGCATCAGGTTGTTCGGGATGCCGGCGGGGTCTTCACCGATGAGACCCGAGGCGTGCGCGCCCACGGGGTTGAAGTACCGCAGGACCGTGACGTTGAGCTCGGGGTTCACCCGGGCCACGTCCGCCAGCACGACCTCGTTCATGCGCTTGGACTTGCTGTAGGCGTTCGACAGGTCGATGCTCGTGGTCGACTCCTCCGTGAACGGCAGGTCGGCCGGGTCGGAGTAGACCGTACCCGTGCTCGAGAAGACGAACGACCGGATGCCGCGGGCGATACCGACCTTCAGCAGCGAGAACGTCGTGTCGAGGTTGTTGGAGTAGTAGGCCAGCGGCTTCTGGGTGCTCTCCCCCACGGCCTTGAACGCCGCGAGGTGGATGACCGCGTCGATCGGACCGTGCTCGTCGAAGACGGCCGTGACGACGGCCTCGTCGGCGGCGTCGCCGATGACCAGCGGCGCGGGCTTGCCGGTGATGCGTTCGACCCGCTCCGCGGCGACCGCGTGCGTGCCGGACAGGTCGTCGAGCAGGACGACGTCGTGGCCGGCCTCGAGGAGGGCGACGGCCGTGTGGGTTCCGATGTAACCGGCACCGCCGGCGAGGAGGACGCGCATACCCCCAGGCTATCGCTCGGCGCAGAGCCGTCCGCGCCGCCGTCCACCGGTCGGGACGGCGCGACGCTGATCGCGCAGTGGTATTCCGGCGACGCACACGTCAGCCGGAAGCCGCCCTGCAGCCGCGGAGCGGTCGGAGGGGCACGTCAGGACACGGGATGCGAGACGCCGGCGCCTCAGCGTCCGTCGAGCCGACCGCCGGATTCGCGCAGGTAGCAGGCCGCGCACATCGACTCGTAGGTCACCTCTCCGGCGATCTGACCCTCGTCGATCGCGACCTGGTCGCCGTCGAAGACGAACCGCCCCCCGACCAGCCGTGCGTTGAAGATCGCCTTGCGACCGCAGCGGCAGATGGTCTTGAGCTCCTCGAGACTGTGCGCGATCTCCATCAGTCGCGCCGACCCCGGGAACGCCTCGGTACGGAAATCGGTGCGGATGCCGTAGGCGAGCACCGGGATGCCGTCGAGCACCGCGATCCGCAGCAGGTCGTCGACCTGACCCGCCGTGAAGAACTGCGCCTCGTCCACGAGCAGGCAAGCCACCGGAGCGTGACCGGCCGTGGCATGGAACTTCACCCGCAGATCGTCGCCGGGGCCCACGAGGAAATCGACCGGCCGGGTGACGCCGAGACGGCTGTCGATCTGGTCGGCGCCCTTCGTGTCGATCTCGGGCTTGGCCAGCAGAACGCGCTGGCCCCGCTCCTCGTAGTTGTACGCCGCCTGCAGCAGTGCGGTGGACTTTCCCGAGTTCATCGCGCCGTAGCGGAAGTACAGCTTCGCCACGCGAGCCTCAGGGGTTGATCGCGAGCGCGCGAGCGGTGGCATCCAGCTCTCTGCGAGCAGCCTCGGGGTGCGTGTTGAGGGATTCGCCGTAGCTCGGGATGAGGTCGCGCAGGCGCGGCTCCCACTGCGGCATCCGCTCGGGGAAGCAGGTCTTGATGAGGCCGAGCATGATCGACACGGCGGTCGAGGCGCCCGGCGACGCACCCAGGAGCCCGGCGATCGAGTGGTCGGCGGAGGTGACGACCTCGGTGCCGAACTGCAGCACGCCGCCCTTCTCTTTGTCGCGCTTCATGACCTGGGCGCGCTGACCGGCGTCGAGCAGCTCCCAGTCCTCGTCTTTCGCCGTCGGCATGAAGTCGCGCAGGCTGTCGACCTTCTTGGAGTGGGTCTTCAGCAGCTCGCTCACGAGGTACTTGATGAGGCCCGGGTTGTCGACGGCGACCTTGAGCATGGGCCCGATGTTGTGCGGGCGCACCTGCGTGACGATGTCGAGCATCGACCCGTTCTTGAGGAACTTCGGGCTGAAGGTCGCGAACGGCCCGAACAGCAGCGAGGACTCGCCGTCGATGACGCGCGTGTCGAGGTGCGGGACCGACATGGGCGGCGCGCCGACCGAAGCCTGCGAGTAGACCTTGGCGCGGTGCTTCGACACGATGTCGGGGTTCGAGGTCTTGAGCCACTGTCCGCCGATGGGGAAGACGCCGTAGCCCTTGATCTCGGGGATGCCGGAGCGTTGCAGGAGCTTGAGCGCCCAGCCCCCCGCGCCGACGAACACGAACTTGGCGTTGATGGAGCCGGGGGTGCCGCCGATCACATGGCGGTAGAACACCTCCCACGAGCCGTCCTTCTGCTTCTTCAGCTTCTTGACATCGTGGTTCGTGACGACCTCGACGCCCTTCTCGCGCAGGTTCGCGAAGAGCTGGCGCGTGAGCGAGCCGAAGTCGACGTCGGTGCCGGCGGGGACGCGCGTCGCCGCGAAGGGCTCGCCCTTGCGACGCTTCTGCATGAGAAGGGGCGCCCACTGGTTGATGACGCGGGAGTCCTCGCTGTACTCGATGCCCGCGAACAGCGGCTGCTGCTTGAGGACCTCGTAGCGCTTGCGGAGGAAGGCCACGTCCTTCTCGCCACGCACGAAGGTCATGTGCGGCGTCGCGTTGATGAACGTCGAGGGTTCGTCGAGCACTCCCTCGGCCACGAGCGAGGCCCACAGCTGACGGCTCTGCTGGAACTGCTCGTTGATCGTCACCGCTTTGGCGGGATCGATCGAGCCATCCTTGCCCTCGGGCGTGTAGTTCAGCTCGCACAGGGCGGCGTGGCCCGTGCCGGCGTTGTTCCACGCGTTGGAGCTCTCCTGCGCGACGTCGCTGAGCCGCTCCAGGACCGCGATCTTCAGATCGGGCTGGAGGTCTTTCAGCAGCGTGCCGAGAGTGGCGGACATGATGCCGCCACCGATGAGGAGAACATCGACGTTTTCAGTCACCCGTCGATTCTAGGTGCGGGCCGTGAGGTGTCTCGACATCGAGAGATCGGTCGGTTCGATGTCGAGACACCTGGCAACGCGCGCCCGGATGCCGTGGCCTCAGGCCGTCGCGAGACGCTTCTGGGCGACCAGCTCGGCGATCTGCACCGCGTTCAACGCCGCGCCCTTGCGCAGGTTGTCGTTGCTGATGAACAGCACGAGACCCTTACCCTCGGGGGCCGACTGGTCGGCGCGGATGCGGCCGACATAGCTGGGGTCGGTGCCTGCGGCCTGCAGCGGCGTAGGGATTTCCTCGAGCTGGACGCCGGGGGCATCCGCGAGGATCTCGCGAGCACGCTCGGGCGAGAGCTCGCGAGCGAACTCGGCGTTGATGCTGAGCGAGTGCCCGGTGAAGACGGGGACGCGCACGCAGGTCCCCGCGACGCGGAGGTCGGGCAGCTCGAGGATCTTGCGGCTCTCGTTGCGCAGCTTCTTCTCCTCGTCGGTCTCGTTGAGGCCGTCGTCGACGAGGTTGCCGGCGAAGGGGATGACGTCGAACGCGATCGGTGCGACGTACTTCTCGGGCTCGGGGAAGTCCAGCGCCGACCCGTCGCGCACGAGACGCTCGACGTCGCCCTGCGCGAGGACGCCCTCGACCTGGCCGAGCAGCTCCCGCGCGCCGGCGAGACCGGAACCGGAGACGGCCTGGTAGGTGCTCACAATCAGACGCTCGAGACCCGCCTCGGCGTCGAGCACCTTCAGCACCGGCATCGCGGCCATCGTGGTGCAGTTGGGGTTGGCGACGATGCCCTTGACCGCCTGGTCGATCGCGTGCGGGTTGACCTCGCTCACGACGAGGGGGACCTCGGCATCCATGCGCCACGCGCTGGAGTTGTCGATCACGAGGGCACCGGCCGCGGCGAAGCGAGGGGCGTGGGCGCGCGAACCTGTGGCGCCGGCGGAGAAGAGCGCGACCTCGACGCCCGCCGGGTCGGCCGTGGCCACGTCTTCGACGATCACGGAGTGCCCGCCGAACTCGATCGACGTACCGGCCGAGCGCGCGGTGGCGAACAGGCGCAGCTCGCGGATCGGGAAGGATCGCTCGGCGAGGATCTCGAGCATGACGGTGCCAACCTGGCCGGTGGCGCCGACGACGGCGAGGGAGATTCCGGAATCGGAGATGCGGGTCATGCGGGTACCTCGGTGCTTCGGGTGGTGGATGCCGCGAACGCGGCGTTCGGGTCAGGGTAGCGCGGGTCGCTGGGGCTCTGGCGACGGCCGGGACCCGACGCAGGAGAATTGACGGCCACGCTGCGCGAGGTGGCGGATTTCCGCCGACGCGAGCGCCGCGAGGCGGAAAACTCCTGCGACGTGCGCAGGGACGCGGTGTCCCGACGACGTGTCGGGCGCGGGTCAGCGACCGGTGCCGGCGTGGACGGTCGCCTCGGCGTCGCCGTCGAGACCGTAGGCGGTGTGCACGAGCCGGGCGGCCTCGGCGAGGTCGACGCCGCGGACGACCACGGAGATGCGGATCTCGGAGGTCGAGATCATCTCGATGTTCACGCCCGCCATGCTGAGCGCCTCGAACAGCGTCGCCGAGACGCCCGAGTGCGTGCGCATCCCGGCGCCGACGACCGACAGCTTGCCGATCTGGTCGTCGTGCACGAGGCTCTCGAACCCGACCTCGGCCTGCTCGCCGGCGAGCGCCTTGAGGGCGGTCGTGGCGTCGGTCTTGGGGAGGGTGAACGAGATGTCGGTGCGACCGGTGGCGGCGGCCGAGACGTTCTGCACGATCATGTCGACGTTCGCGCCGGACTTCGCCACGATCTTGAAGATGTCGGCGGCCTTGCCCGGCACATCGGGCACGCCGATGACGGTGATCTTGGCCTGGCTGAGGTCGGTGGCGACGCCGGCGACGATGGGCTCTTCCATGGTGGCTCCCTCGGGGACGAGCGGGGATTTCTTCGAGGCGTCGAGCACCCAGGTGCCCTCGCCCGAGCTGAACGTGGACCGGGCGTGGATGAGCACGCCGTGGCGCCGCGCGTACTCGACCGCGCGGATGTAGAGGACCTTGGCGCCGTTGGCGGCGAGCTCGAGCATCTCTTCGCTGCCGACGCGGTCGAGCTTGCGCGCGAGCGGGACGACGCGCGGGTCGGCGGTGAAGATGCCGTCGACGTCGCTGTAGATCTCGCACACGTCGGCGTTGAGCGCCGCGGCGAGCGCGACGGCGGTGGTGTCGGAGCCGCCGCGACCGAGGGTCGTGATGTCGCGGGTGTCGCGGTTGAAGCCTTGGAAGCCGGCGACGATGACGATCGCGCCCTCGTCGAGCGCCTCGCGCAGGCGCACGGGGGTGACGTCGACGATGCGGGCCGCGCCGTGCGTGGCATCCGTGATCATGCCGGCCTGGCTGCCGGTGAACGAGCGCGCTTCGAAGCCCATCGAGTGGATCGCCATAGCCAGCAGCGCCATCGAGATGCGCTCCCCGCTGGACAGGAGCATGTCGAGTTCGCGCGGAGCGGGGATCGGGGCGACCTGGCCCGCGAGGTCGAGCAGCTCGTCGGTGGTGTCGCCCATGGCGCTGACCGCGACGACGACCTCGTGGCCGGCGCGACGCGTGTCGACGATGCGCTTGGCGACCCGCTTGATGCTCTCGGCGTCGGCGACGGAGGAACCGCCGTACTTCTGGACGATCAGAGCCATGAGGAGAACTCCCGGAGGGGTCGTGCGTCGGGGTGTCACGACGCCGGCGCTCGTGCCGCGCCGTGGACAATCCTAGGGGCGCACGTATGACCGCTCCGCCATGCGTCGCCCGGGCGGATGCGCGGAGGTCCCGCGGATAGGATCGACGGGTTCCACCCCTCCCCCCTTCCTGGAGCGATCGGATGCCGCCCACCCCCGGCCGCTGGCTGTCGTCGCTGCGACGACTCGTGCACACCGACGACACGACGTCGCTCGACACGACGCTGCTCCCCGTCATCGACGAGGCACTGGCCTCGCGCATCCTCGACCTCGCGATCCGCATCGGCGAAACGATGCTCGTCGTCGGCGCTCCCGCGAACGAGGTGACGCTGACGATCGTGCGCGTGTGCGGGGCGTACGGACTCGACCCCGTCCACGTCGACGTCACCTACAACTCGATCACCATCGCGCACAGTCGCCCGGGCGCCTCGCACCCCACGACCCTTCTGCGCGTCGTGCGCGGATCGGTCCCCGATCACGCGAAGCTGCAGCGCCTGCAGGCCCTCGTCACCGAGGTCGCCGGCGGGCTCGCCCTCGACGATGCGATCGCCCGCTGCCGCGCCATCCGCCGCCTCCCGTTCCGCTATCGTCCGGCGATCGTCATCGCCTCACAGGCCACCCTCGCCGCCGGGGTCGCGATCATGTTCGGTGCGAACTGGCTCGCGCTGGTGCTGTCGTTCATCGCCGCGGCGCTGGCCGCGACGACCCAGTACGTGATGGCCCGCGCGCGCGTGCCCTACTTCTTCGCGCAGATCGCGGGCGGCTTCGTGCTGACCGTCGTCGCGGCGCTGTCGCCGCTGCTGCGCTACACCGGCATCGAGGCGGCCGCCGCGATCAGACCGTCGGTGATCGTGGCATCCGGGATCGTGCTCATGCTCGCGGGGCTCACCGTGGTGGGTGCTGCCCAGGATGCCATCGACGGTTTCGCGCTGACGGCCACGGGACGCATCCTCGAACTCACGACGCAGACGTTGGGCGTGGTGCTCGGGATCCTGGCCGGGCTCGAGACGGTGCGGGTGCTCGGGCTCGGGATGTCTCCGCCGTCGAACGCCCTCCCCCTCGGACCGGTCGTGTTCCAGTTCGTCGGCGCCGCGGTGATCGCGGTCGCGGTGGCGGTCTTCAACGGCGCGGGGGCGCGCATCATCGTCGTCAGCGCCGCCCTCAGCCTGGTCGCGTGGGCGGGCTACGTCGCGGCGACCGGACTCGGATTCGAGGTGGCCGCGGCCAGCGGCGTGGGCGCGTTCATCGGCAGCTTCGTCGGCATCGTCGTCGCCTACCGGCTGCACGTGCCGTCGGTCGCGATCACGACGGCGGCCATCCTGCCGCTCGTGCCCGGGGCCGCGGTGTTCCGGGGACTGCTCGGGATCGTGGAGTCGGGAGACGACCCGGCCGTGCTCATGACCGGCGTCACCACCCTCGCGGGCGCGGCGACGATCGGCATCGCGCTCGCGGTGGGGGCGTCGCTCGGCATCTACCTCGGGCAGCCGGTGCGCGCGACGCTGTCGAGCGTGACGCGGGTGCGGGCGCGGGTGAGGCGCTGAGAGGCCACGCCCGGCACTGGTGAACGATCCGAGGGGCGGCTCACCGGCGACGGCGCGTCCGGCATCCGACCGGGAGCTCCGGACGTGCGCCCGCCTCTCGGCGGTTTGGACGCGTCCCCCGCCGGTGCGCGCTCGGCGTCCGCGCCCTACGGGCAGGAACCGTGTTCGTCGCCCGACGCGGCGTCCAGCAGGGCGGGGTCGGCGTCCACCTCGAAGCGGAGCTGCTGGTCGGTGATCCGCACGTCCCGCAGCTGCAGGAACCGCGGCATCTCGTCGGCGAGGCAGACCGATGCGGGTTGCAAGGCGGCGGGATCGAGACCGGTCTGCGCGGCGACCTCATCGGGGGTGAGGGTCTTGTCGCCGATGGTCACCGACGTCAGCCCCACGCTCAACCGCCCGTTCTCGACGTGCGGGGTCACCGCGGCGCTCATCGCGAGGCCGCCCGGGGCGGACGGGCTGATGACCATGTCGCCGCCGGAGAAGCCGACGCGCATCCGCCCCTGGGCCTCGGTCGGAAGGAAGAGCGCCGTGGCCTGTGCGGCGGAGACGGTCGCGGCCCCGGAGATCCGGTCCGCCCCCCACGAATCCCCCACGCCGTGGAGTCCCTCGACGAACATCGTCAGATCGGCGTTGGCCCGCCCGGTCGGGAAGCTGTACACCGTGAGGCGAACACTGTCGAGGCGTCCGCGCACGTTCTGCAGCAGTACCGGCCCGCCGACCTCGACCTCGACACGTTCTCCGTCGGACAGCGCGAGGGCGCTGCGCACCCCGTCCTCGATCGCCCGCTCGGCCTCGGCCCGGGCGAGGGTCTCGGCGATGAAGATCCCCGCCGCCAGCAGCACGAGGACGAGCCCCGCGAGAAGCGCGATCGCCACGCCCGACCCGGACCCCGCCGGTTCGGACTCGTCGACGCGCGGTGGTGCGGGCAGTGTCTCGGTCCGCTCGTCGAAGAGGGTCATGCCGCGCCTTCTTTCCAGGGAGTCCGGCGCACGAGGTCACCGGGCGATCAGGGTCAGGGTCACCGTGGAGCGGTAGTCGCCCACCGCGGCGTCGCGAGGGACGCGGAGGGCGAGATCGGCGTCGAAAGTCGCCCCCTCCAGGGTCGTGGTCGTCCCCGGAGCGGCGGACGCCAGGGTCATCGGGTAGACCGCCCGCCCCGCCTCCTGCGACGACGCGACGACGACGCCGTCGTGGTGGACGACCTCGCGCGGATCGATGCCCAGCGCCGACGACGAGAACCGCGGCGCAGGATCACCGGTTCCGATGAAGTCGCTCACGGTGATCTGCATGCTCCACCCGGCGAGGCGGTTGCGGTCGTCCACGACGGTGAACCGTCCGAGAGTGCGTGCGACGCCGTCGCGACCGCGCCCGAGATCCCCGAAGTCGATGGAGGTCGCGGTCGGTGCCGTGAGCTGGAAGAGATCGGATGCCGTGACGGTGACGTCGATGTCGGTACCGGTGGATCCCTCCGAGCCCGACGGCATCCGCTTGTCGCTGTCGGGGGGCATCGGCGTGCTCCTCAGCAGGACGTTGTCGACCGCGGAGTCCCCGGGGACGAAGGTCGGATTGGCGCACGTGGCCAGGTCGATCCCCCCTGCGCTCCCCGGGATCGCGGCCAGGACTCCGGCGGCGGACCGGACGAGTCCGAGCGGGAGAGGCGCGTTGCCGAGACCGGCCGCATCCTGCTGGCCCCGGCAGAGGGCGTGCTCGAGGAACTGCGAGAGGGTGCGCCCCTTCTCCGCCGTGAAGACCCGCGTCGGCTGCGTCGGCACGATCGCCGACGACACGGTCGCGAGGGGGTAGGCGCGGGCGTCGGGATGCCGCCACACACCGGTGCCGATGGCATCCGGTGTCGCACCCCCCAGGGCGATCGACACGGCCTCCGGCGTCGGAGCGACGTAGTACCCGGCGGTGTTCAGGATCTTCGCGGTGGGGAGACCGGCACCGACCGCGGAGGCGTTCTCGACGTAGGTGATCGCTCCGCGACCGTAGCTCTGCGCGAGATCCCCGACGACACCGAGCGATCCGTTCCGGGCACGGAACGCGGGACCGACGGCAGGAAACACCGTGGAGGCGCCGAGGGACCAGACGTCGGAGTGCTCGCTCTGCATCCACCGAGTGAGTCCGAGGCTCGTCGCCGCCGCGTCCGCGCGCACCACGGGGGTGATGTCCTGGGCCGGGAGCGCGACGCCGGGATTGTCGGCCCGCAGGAGCGGGTCGTCCCATCGCGTGATGACACCGGAGAAGATGCCCGCCACCGCGTCTCCCGACAGACGCAGGTCGCGGAAGGGACGACCGTCCACCACCAGGTCGTACGCGAAGGCGATCCCTCCTGCGACGACGGGAACGGAGGCGTGCGGGACCGACGGCACGTTTGTCGACGCCCCATCTCCGAGGGGGATGTCGGTCACGGCGAAGTCCACGCGCTCGGCCGCGAGATCGGATACGGCCGCCGCGGAGCCGACACCCGCGTAGAAGACGGTCAGGCCGGGGGCGGCCGCGACGTCGCGGCGCCAGAGATCGACGGCGTTCTGCGCCCACGTCGATCCCTCGCCCGAGATCGATGCGGAGTCCTCGGCGTACGCCGCCGTCGTCGGCACCACGAGCAGAGCCGCGACGGCGATCGCGGTCGCCGTCGCGCGCGGGCGGGTGGGGATCATCCGAAGCGTCCGTTCACGTAGTCGTAGGTGCGGGGGTCGATGGGCGAGTCGAACATGGCGTCGGTGTCGCCGTGTTCGACGATGTGGCCCGGCTGCCCCTGGGATGCCAGGAAGAACGCGCACTGCTGCGACACGCGCTGCGCCTGCTGCATGTTGTGCGTGACGATCACGATCGTCAGCTCCTTCTGCAGCTCGCCCATCGTCTCTTCGATCACGCGCGTCGAGGTGGGGTCGAGGGCGGAGCAGGGCTCGTCCATGAGGAGCACGCGCGGCTTGATCGCGAGCGATCGCGCGATGCACAGGCGCTGCTGCTGACCACCGGACAGGCCGCCGCCCGGGGCGCGGAGACGGTCCTTCACCTCTTTCCACAGGCCGGCCGATGCGAGCGAGGTCTCGACGAGATGATCCTTCTCATCCCGGGAGGCACGCACGCCCGTGAGCTTCAGGCCCGCGATGACGTTGTCGTAGATCGACATCGCCGGGAAGGGGTTGGGCTTCTGGAAGACCATGCCGATGTGCTTGCGAGCGTCGATGAGGCGATGACCCGCGTCGTAGATGTCGTCGCCGTCGAGCAGCACCTCGCCGGCGAGGGATGCCGAGGGCACCAGTTCGTGCATGCGGTTCAGGATGCGCAGGAACGTCGACTTGCCGCATCCGGACGGGCCGATCAGGGCCGTCACCTGGCCCGCCGGCATCGTCAGCGACACGTCGAGCAGCACCTGATGGTCGCCGAACCACGCGGAGATCGAGCGGGCGTCGAGCTCGGACAGCGGGGCGCGCTGCGTCCCCCCGGCGAGCGCGTGCTCGGCCGCGGCCAGGCGCTCCGCCGTCGCCGAGGCGCCGCCGAGGAGCGAGACCGCGGAGGTCGATGCCTGCGCGGGCTCCACGACCGGGGCGAAGACCGCCGTGTGGGCGTCGGCGTCGGCGGCCTGCGCGGGGGCGCTCGAGGAGCGTGCGAACAAGCGCCCGCTCCGGCGCGAGCGCGGCAGCGCGGCGGGAGCGCCCGCCATGTCGCCGGTGACACCGTCGAGCTCGAGCTCGGCGAGGATGCGAGCCTCGTCGGCGTCGAGCACGTCGGTCATGTAGGGGTCGGGTTCGGCCTGAGGGCCCGCGTGGACCACGTCGGTGCGCTCCGGGTCGTCGAGCGTCCACTCGTCGGCGGCGCCATCATCGGGCTGCGGGGATTCGAGGGAAGAGGTCATGACGGGTTCACTCACACGAGGTTGGGGAGGAGGCGGATGAGCTGGTCGGAGACGAACACGCTCGCCAGCAGGAGGACGGGCGCGAAGACGATCCACGTCTTCTGCCACCCGACGCGGCGGTAGGCCCAGACGGCGACGAATTCCGCCGCAACGAGGAACTGCAGGGCGAAGACGAGCGCCCACACCGTCGTCATGTCGGTCGCGAGCGGCTTCGCCTGCGGGGAAAGGGTCATCGAGGTCGTCTGGCGGGTGCCGGCGGGCTTCGCCGTGCCCGTGGCGCGGGCATCGAGGTAGGCGACACCCGTGGGCAGGTACGGCGCCCCGCGCGCGGTCATCAGGATCAACCGGCTCTCGCCCCGCACCGGAGCCGGTGGTGTCGGATCCCCCGCGTAGCGGACGCCCAGCACCTCGAAGGTCTGCTCTCCCTGACCGGTGCGCACGGTGAAGGTCTCCCCCGGCTGGAGGGACTGCAGACGACCGAACGGCCCGCCGAACGCCGCGGCGCGCCCCATCACCACGCTCACCCCCGCCTGACCGGGAAGGACGGTGTCGCGTCGGTGTCCGGGCCCGCGCATGAGCACTCCCGAGGTCGTGCCCTCGGAGATCACTTCGTCGACGCCGAGACGCGGGATCGACAGGATGCCGACCGGAGCCCCGTCCGGAAGCAGATGGTCTTCGAAGTCGCCCTCGCTGACCGGCGCCGTCCCGGCCGCCAGCTGCATACGGAAGTCGTCGCGCGCCTGCTGCTGTGCGGCGAAGTGGGAGACGTGGCTGATGACGAGGAGGTTCAGCAGGAACACCAGCACCAGCACCGACAGAGACACGAGCATGCCGCGGAGGAAGACCTGACCCGGAGCCAGCGGGGCGTAGGCGGGACGCGGACGCGGGGGCCGACGGGGCGGTCGCGGCGGCGGCCCCGCGACCGGGCTGCCGCCCCGAGCGACCGCGCGCGGCATCGACTCGCCCGGGCGTGGAGCGTCGACCGGAGCGGACGCGATGGATGCGACGACGCCCGCCCGCCGGGATTCGACAGCGGGCAGCCCGACGGCACCGGAAGGTCGCGCCCCGATCGACGGGAGCGCCGCGGCCACCGCGCGGGCGGTATCGCCCAGCCGCGACCCGAACCGGTCGAGAAGCGTCACGGCGTCACCGCCACGGCGATCGCGGCACGGCGCAGCCCACCACGGATGACCTCCACGAGCGCCACGCTGACGACGACGAGCACGAGGAGGGAGATGAGCACCCAGGGGAACATCAGCGCCAGCGCGTCACGGGTGACCGGAGTCAGCGTCATCCCGTCCACGCTGTCGGGCGGGGTGACGGTGACATGGGTCGACAGCAGGGTCCACTGTCCGCCGTGCTGCAGGCGGGCGCTGACGACACGGGTCTCCCCCGGCTGCAGGGCGGTCACGGCGACATCGTCGACGGCGTCGAGGCGCTGCGGGAAGATGCTCGTGTCCATCCAGAAGTCCGCAGTCGCGTCGATGGGGGTCGACGAGGCGTTACGGATCGTGAACCACACGTCGACGACGCCCCCGGTCGGATCGACCGCGGGTGCCGCCGAGGCGTTCAACCCGCCGACGTAGAGCATTCCGGCGATGCTCACCTCGCTCGTCGGCGCGCTCCCGCCCCCCGCGGGGGAACCGCCGCCGGCTCCCGACGCCGGGGCGGGGACGGATCGCACCCCGCTCACGGAGGTGCTGCCCGAGCCGCTCGAGCCGCCGGCCGCGCTGCCCGGACCGCCTCCCGCGGGGGCGATGGGGCTGGGCGACGGCGTCGTGGAACCGTCGGTGATGGTCACGGTGAGGGTGCCGGAATCGTCGGCGGATGCCGCGGAGCCGAGGCCGAGCGACCCTGCGACGACCGCCAGGGCGAGGACGGCACGCGCGACGGCGATCCCGACGGGACGCGGCCGCCGGGCGCGGCTCACGAGCCGTCCGCCCGGGCCCCCACGAGGGCAGCGGCGTCGTCGGCCGCGGTGCGCGCGACGAAGTCCATCCACTCCTGGGCCCGCTCCTCGTCGCGACGTCGACGCCAGCGCATGAGCAGGATGACCGTGGCGGCGAGCACGACGGCGATGAGCACGGTCCACGGCACGGCGAAGGTGACGGCATCCCGGGTGATCGGGACCATCGTGAGCTGCATGGACGGATCGGGGGATTCGACGAACGGGTTGAGCACCGTGTGCGGGTTGAGGTAGAGCCACTGGCCGACACCGTCGACGGTGTAGTCGTAGCTCGCGCTGTTGCCAGGAAGGAGCACCGGGACGCCGCCCCCCTGCTCGCCCGTCGTCGGGATACCGAACCATGTGCCGACCCCCGAGGTGAGGTTGGCGGCGAGCGCGATGTTGCCGGGGTTGGTGACGGTGTAGCGCAGCCGCACGGAGCCGGAGAACGGATTCCACCACTCTCCCTCGTACGACGCGTCGTAACTGGTGAGCGAGAGCTGCGGCTGGAGATCTCCCGACACGCGCGCGAAGATCGCGGTCGCCACACGGCGGTCGACGGTGACCTGCGCGCCGCTCTCGATGACGGATGCCACGACCCCGCCGACATGATCGCCCGGCGTCGCGTCCGCCGGAACGGCGACGGTGAAGGTGAGCAGACGCACCTCCTGCGGTTCGAGCGAGAAGGTGGCGCGGTCGCTGCCGTCGTCGAAACGGATCCACCGCCCGACCGAGGTCGGCGCGGTCGCGGTGGGAAGGAGCGAGAACTCGCCGGCGTCGTCGTTGAACGCGTCGGTGGCATAGACGGTGAAGTCCTGGCGCGCTGTGCCGGTGTTGCCCACGAGCACACGGTCGGTCACGCTCTGACCGGGGTCGGCCGCGAAGGTGAACCGGGACCGGCCGTCGGGCCGGCCGTCCTCGCCCGCGGGGCGGGTGGCGACACCGACGGTGGCGGCATCGCCCTCGGCGGCGAGGATCGACGGTGAAGCGGACGCGGGGGCGGCGATCGCGGGAGCGGACGCTGCGCCGGGGGCGGACGCGGCGGACGCGACCGTCGGGAAGCACAGGAGGGCGGCGATCGCGGCGGTGGCGATCGATGCGGCGCCCAGAGCCGGGAAGCGGCGCCGCGAGGTCGAGGAGAGCACGTTCTATCTCCGCAGATGGGGGCGACGGAGGCGTGTCGCCGAGGTGAACGAGGGCTGATGGGCACGGATCGAGCGCGAGCGCTCGCCGGCGCAGGACCGCGCGGAGGGATCGATCCGATCCCTCCGCGCGGTCGGAGCGCGGGTCAGCTCACTTGGAGGTGAGAGTGACCGTCAGGGTCGACGTGTAGTCGCCCGTCTGCGCGTCCTTCGGAGCGGTGAAGGTGAGGTCGGCGTCGAAGAGCGCACCCGTGGTGAGCGTCGAAACGGCCGTGCTCGAGGCGATCTTCGAGCCCGTGCCCACGGTCACACCGGTGATGGGGGTGTAACCGGAGAACGCCTTCGGCGCCACCGCGAGAGCGGTCGCGGGGATCTCGTCGCCCGCACCGTTCGTGAAGGGGCTCCACGCGGCAGTGAGGTCCCAGCCCTTGAGGACGTTGCGGTCGTCGACGACGGTGACCTTGCCGAGGGGCTTGGTCACGCTCTTGTCGCGCGCGACGCTGCCGAAGTCCACCTTGGTGGCCTCGGCGTTGAGCGACCACAGATCGCTCGCGGTCACGGCGGCGGTCAGGTCGATGTTGTCGGCGACCGGGTCGCCCGACTCCGAGACCTTCGTGAAGGTGTCCCAGGCGAGGATGCCGAAGTCGGCGTCGCCGGGGGTCACGAGGGCGATCGTGTGCTCGCCGCCGGGGAGGCTAGAGATGTCGACCGAGAAGTTGCCGTTGCCGTCATCGGTCACCTGGCCCAGGTCGGTGCGCTCCGACCAGGCCCAAGCCTCGAGCGTCTTGCCCTTATTGGCTGCACCCGCGGGGACGACGACGGTCTTGGCGCCCTTGGCCGGGTCGGCGACGTCGACCTTGTTCGCCGAGGAGCCCGAGGGCTTGTCGGGTCCCGTCTTGCCGGTGGTGACGGTGCCCGAGAAGGCCTTCTCGGCGCTTCCCGCACTGTTCGTCGCGACAGCGGTGAAGCTGTACGCACCGCCGGCGGTGGGCGTTCCCGAAACGACGCCGGTGGACGCATCGAGGCGCAGGCCGGCGGGAAGCGAGCCGCCGTCCTTGATCGACCACGTGATCGGTGCGGTGCCGTCGGCGGTCAGCGTCTGCGAGAACGCGGTGCCGACGACCATGCCGTCGACAGTGCCGGTGACGGTGGTCGGAGCCGAGGCCGAGGGTCCCGAGCTCTGCGGGTCGAACGTCCAGTCACCACCGGGCTTGACGTGGATGCCGACGTACTTCACGCCGGCGTTGGCGATGTTGAGGCCGTTGTTGCGAGTCCACGCGAAGCCGAGGCTGAAATCACCGCCGTTCGCCTTGACCTGGGCCCAGTTGCCGAACAGGAAGCCCGAGAGCGTCAGGTTCGGCGACATGATGTCGACCGTGTTGGGGGTGAGCGCACCGTCGCTGGACGCGGTCCAGTCCGCCATGCTGTTCTCTTTGCCCGGCGGGGCGATGAAGTAGGCCACGCCGGTGGCGTCGGGGGTGCCCGGGAAGAGCACGGTGATGTCGTCGACGGTCGGTCCGGGGGTGGCCAGGACCTGCGAGTCCCAGTGCATGACGGTGTCGTCGGCGAGCAGGTGCCCGTCGCCACCGTCGAGGAGGTAGAACTGCGGCGCCGTCGTGGCGGCGTTCGCCGCGGTGGCCGAGAAGCCGCCCGCGAGAAGCGAGACCGCCGTCGCCGCGGCGACGATCGTCCCGAACTTCTTGATGTTCATGAGATGGAGTCCTTTTCCGTTCTCGAGGGTCACAGCGTCGCGAACGCGCGCTGGATGGTGGTGGTGGAGGGGGCGAGGAAGCCGAACTTCTTCTTCACGCCGCCCACGGAGACCGGCAGCGCGCCGAAGCTGGTGAGGCTGTTGGCGACCGACGGGTTGACGAGGTTCGCCAGGCCCGCGTCGTACTTGGCGTCACCGGGGACGATGCGCGCGTATTCGACAACCAGGTAGGTGTCGCGGCCGAAGGTCGCGTCCTTGTAGAAGTCGGTGTTGGGCACCAGGTTGGGCGCGGTGCCGGTGAAGGCGGGCTCACCGCCGACCGGCGAACCGAAGTTCACGCCCGAGGCGGTGGTCGTGTTGATGCCGGTGGCGCCGTTGGCCTGCGCGATCCAGCTGGCCGCGCTGAACGGGATGAGGTCGTTCGCGCCGAGCACCGACGCGTCGTTCTCGGGCGTGGTCCCGTTGGCGTCGGTGACGCACGAGCCGAGGGCGGGGTTGCCGATCGCACCGAGGAAGAAGTTCCGCGTGCCCGAACCGCTCTGGGGCAGGCGCGGCTTCACGGTGACGCCGCCGATGGAGGTGGTGGTGCACTCGTAGATGGACTTCAGCTGAGCGGCGCTCAGGGTGGCCCACGACGAGTCCCCACCCTTGTACGCGAAGCCGACGGCGTCGCGGGCGAAGGGGACGTAGGCCAGCAGACCGTTGGCGTTGGCGTTGGAGCCCGGGCCGCTGGAGGAGCGGGCGATGTCGACCTGACCGGTGATCGGACGGGTCGGCACCGCCGCGTTGCCGCTGTACAGCGCGCCGGTGATCGAGGCACGCAGGGCCGTGACGCCCGCGCCCGAACCGGCGGGGCGACCGAAGAACGGGCCGCCCTGCTTGGTCTGGATCGCCGTCGCACCGAACGCGTCGAAGTTGCCGAGCGTCTTGTTGTTGGACGTCACGCGAACCAGCGAGCCCGTGAGGGTCGTGCCGTTCGTGATCGCGTTGACGGAGTCCTGCAGCGTGTCGGAGCCGACCAGCGCGTAGCTGTTCGAGACCGGTTCGGCCGAGGCCATGGAGGCGACGCCGAACCCGGCGATCGCGATACCGCAGGCCGCGCCCATGGCGACCAGCTTCTTGAGCTTCAACTCAATGCCTTTCGATGTGTGATGCAGTGATGTGGGTCGGGTGTTCAGTTGGGAGAGGGCGGGTCGTGGGGGCGTCGGCGTCGTGACGTCAGAGGCGTCGACGGAGGCGGCCGAGCAGCGGGACGGCGAAGGCGGAGGCGAGACCGCCGGCCACGCTGACGGGGAGGGCGGCCGGCAGGGCGCCGAGGTCGGGATCATCGGGGGTCGTCGCTCCCGCGCGGGCCGGCGCGGGTGCTCCCGTCGCCGACGGGTCGGCGACGGTCGTGGCGGCGGTCGAGCCACTCGCCGTCACCGCTGCGGCGGGAGCACTTCCCACCACACCCCCGCTCGGGAACGGGATGCCGGCTACCGGCGTGGTCGACGACGCCGGCGTCGTCGCCACCGGGCCGCTCCCGGAGGTCGGCATCCGTCCCGCCTCGATGTCGTCGGCGGCAACCTTCGCGAGGTCGCGCCAGGCGTCGGGTAGCGGGAGGAAGCCCTGTGGGAGCTGCCCGATCGCCGTGCCGGGCTGCTGGCCGTCGGTGGCGGCGAATCGGATGAAGGCGGCGTAGCTGCGGCGGAGGTCGGCGTCCATCGCCTTCGGGTTGACCGCGGCGTACACGGGCATCGTGAGCGGGTAGGCGCCGCGCGCCGCGGCGGCCGCGGGGGACGCCGGGTCGAAGGAGACCACCTGCGCCTGGCCGGAGTCGGGCGTCATGGCCGCGGCCGCGGCGGCCATGGCATCCGTCGTCGCCCCCACGAACTCGCCCGCGGGATTCTTCAGCTCCGCCGTGACGATCTGATACCGCGCGGCGGATGCCGTATCGGTGACGGCGATCACCGTCTGGCGACCGGGCAGGCTCCGGTCCGCCTTGCCGTACTTCGGCGGCGTGGCGATCGGGTCCCAACCGCCGAGGGTGAGTCCGTCGCCGCGGAGCGTGTTGTAGGCGCCGGCATCGAGGTCGTTGACGTACGGCCGCCAGGTGACGAGGTTGACCGGTCCGGAGGCCGCGGTCGCGGCCTGCTCGATCGGATCGGCCTTGGGGAAGTCCTCGCGCGGCAGGATCATCGCCTGCTTCGACGCGTTCGCGTCATCGGTCGTCGCGCTCCACGGATTGACCGTCATGCCCCAGTCGTCGGGGGTGCCCTCGAGGAAACGCCGAGCGGACTCGTCGCTCAACACGTATTGCCAGATCGTGTACGCGGCATCCGATCGCCCCTGCGGGACGAGGGCATCGGCGAGCGACGCGGCCGCGAGCGACTGATACTTCCACTCCGGGTCGTTGATGGCGAGGAAGTCCGGGTCGCTGACGAGATTGCGCGGGTTGAAGACGCGTGTCCCCCCGTCCAGGTGACTCAGGTGATCGCGATCGGCGAAGGTCGGCAGAGAGTCGAGGTAGGAGTTGGTCAGCAGCTTGGCGACGAGCCGCGGCGTGAGTTTGAGCGATGTGAACGGCAGTCCGACGCGCGAGCGGTCCGCCTCGGGGACGGTGTCGTCACCGGGCCGGGGGTTGCGGTCGATCGCGAACGAGATGGCAGCTCCCGTCACCGCGACCGGGGCGTAACGGAGGGCGTCCGCGCCCAGACTCGGATCGAGTGGGCGGGAGGTGAGGGCGAGCGGCGCCGGGGCGGTCCCGTTGGCGGCGCGGGCGGCATCCGACTCGGCGCCGGTGATCGCCGAATACACCGATCCGCCCGCTTGGTTGCACACCGCCGGCTGCCACGACGAGATCGCGCGGCTGATCAATTCGCTCCCCGCGAGCTGGCGCTCGCTCGCGCCGATCGGACAGCGCACCCCGAGCGGCTTGAAATCGAGCTTCACCGCGATGCGGTGCTTCCAGGCATCCCAGAACAGACCCGACTTGGTGATGAAGGACGCTCCTGCGTCGGCCTGGCCGCGGGGCAGGATGACGAGCCAGCAGCTCGACCCCGACACGCTGCCGTCGGCGGCGGTGACCGGTGATCCGCAGCCGAGTCCCTGGGACTGCAGAGCGGTCTGCACCTCGAATTTCACCGAGCCGGTACCGTCACCACCTGAACCCGCCCAGGCGACCATGTTGGTGGTGTACTTCGAGAAGAACTCGTTCGTGTTCATGTCGGCCAGGACGTCTCTGCCCTCGGCGTCCTTCGTGTACGCGAACTTCCCGTCGGAGACGTTGGCGATCACGCGGCCGTTGGCCGCGCGGAACGGGATGGAGGTGTACGTGGGCGTCGCGAACCCGTCCCCGTAGACCGTGTAGGCCTTGTCCTGGTCGGCGACCGAGGCGTCGCTGTCGCGCGGATCGTCGCGGTGCGATCCGGGCACACCGCCCAGACCGTACTGGCAGGTCGTGCGGTCGGGGGTTCCGGGGTTCGCGGGGTCGTCGCCCCAGCACTGGAAGACCTGCAGGAAGTCGGCGCCGCCGATCTGCGAGCTGGGGACGGTGGAGGGTTTGCCCCCGGTCCACGACACGACGATGCCCTGCGACTCCAGCGCGCGGGTCTGCGACACCGTCACCGCCAGGTCGGGGAACGGGGCGTCGGCGGCGTCGGCGTCCTGCTCCTTGGCCGTGACGGTCACCGCCGAGGAGTCGTCGGCGACGGCGGCCTGACCCGTCGCGAACAGGGTGCCGCTCCCACCCGTGACACCGAAGATGGCGATGCCCGCGGTCACCCCGACCGCTGCCGACGCCAGCAGGCGACGCAGTCGGGCGATCGTCTCGTCGCGGCGTCGGGGCGACGACGCCCGTCGCGCTCGACGGCCCCCGGAGGGGGGCGCGGCGCGGAGACGCTGGCGCGGTTCAGTCACGGGGATTCCTTCTCGAACGGACGACTCGATCGAGCGTCGAGACCAGTTGACGGGCGGCGGGTGTCGGCGGGATGAACGCGGCGGTAACGAGGCACCGCCGCCGTGGGCTCCACGTGCGAACGGGTGAAAAGACCAGGTGAAACGGTCATCTCGGACGGCGAGCGTCGCGTGCGCGCCGGCCCAGGAACGGCGGGATGAGGATCGCGGCGACCACGAGCAGTCCCGCCGCGAGCATGATGAACTGCGGCGTACCCCACCCGTTCTCGGCGAGCGAGAACGGCGCCGAGACCGCGGCCGTCGCGCCGCCCGCAGCAGCGGCGGAGACGAGGTTGCCGTTGGCGTCGTACACCGGCTCCGCCGCGGTCGCCGCGACAGCCGCCCCCGCGGCAGCAGGATCGCTCGCGGCGGCAGCGTCGGACGCACCCGTCGTCCCGGCCGCGGCGGCGGCGCTGTTCGATCCCCCGCTCACCCCTCCCGCCCCGGTCGCCGGCGTCTGCTCCTGTGCGCCTCCGGTTCCCTCGACGCACTGGGTCGCACCCTTCTTGTCGCAGTCCGGCGGGGCCGGGGCGGTGAGGGCGAGCTGATTGTTCTCCGGAGAGTCCCCCGGCTTGAAAGTGGGGTTGTTGCAGTTCGCGAAGTCGACGCCCCCTTCGGTTCCGGGGATCTTCTTCAGCACGTCGGAGCCCGCCTGCACGAGGTTCATCGGCAGCGGCGAGTACCCCAGGGCCGACGCCTGCTGCTGCCCCTCGCAGAGCATGTAGGTCGCGAACCGGCTGAGCGTGCGCCCCTTCTCGGCCGTGAAGACCTTGTTCGTCTGCGTGGGCACGATCATGTAGGAGTAGCTCGACATCGGATACGCGCGCGGATCGGTGCTGTTGTAGACCCCGTCGAGGTTCTGCGTGAGGTCCGGGTTGATGGCCGCCGACATCAGGGCGACAGCGACCGACTGATACGTCGGCTCGACGTAGTAGCCGGCGTTGTTGAGCATCTTGACGACCGGGAAGCCCGACTTCATCGCGTACGAGTACTCGACGTAGGTGATCGCGCCCTCGCCGTAGTTCTGGCTGACGTAGCCGGCGACGCCGAGCGAGCCGTTCTGCCCCTTGAACGCCGGGGTCACCTGGGGGAACTGCGAGCGCATGCCGTAGGTCCAGACGCCGCCGAACTGCTTCGACATCCACAGGGTGAACTGCGCGCTCGTCCCCGATCCGTCCGAGCGGTAGACAGGGGTGATCGAGACGTCGGGCATCGCCAGCGCCGGGTTGTCGGCCTGCACGGCGGGGTCGTTCCACTTCGTGATCTGGCCGGCGAAGATCTTCGCGATCACCTCTCCCGACAGGCGCAGGTTGGTCACCCGCTTCCCGCCGATCTTGAGGTTGTACATCAGCGACGTGCCGCCGGCGACGATCGGCATGTAGGCGTATCCGGTGGTCGGCTTCTCGGGGGGCGAACCGTCTTCGGGCTGGCCCTGGAACGGGATCTCGCTGACCGCGAAGTCGACCGTCTGATTGATGAAGTCGTTGCGACCCGCCGACGACCCCGTGCCGGAGTAGTTGACGGTCATGCCGTAGTTGTTCGCGACGTTCTTGCGCCACTGATCGAGGGCGTTCTGCGACCACGTCGAGCCCGACCCCGAGATGGGGACGTACCCGTCGGCCTGCGCCGGGACGGGCACGAGGGCCACGAGCGTCACGACCGCGAGCGCGGCCGCGATGCGGCCCCAGTGACGACGAAGGTTCACGACGGGTTCTCCTCGGAGGATCGGGGGTGAGGGGCGGCGGTGCCGCGGCGGAACGGGAGACGGGATGCCGAACGGCTCGGCGCCGTGAGTCGGCGGGCGGCGCGGGAGAGGGCGGCGGCGCCGTCGGCCATCCGCCGGACGTCCCGTGCGGAGGCCGCAGCCGCGGCGCGGCGCTGACGGTCCGAGAGCTGTCCCGGGCCACGGCCGCCGATGAGGCGCGCGACGATGAAGAGGGTCAGCACGAGCAGGACGAGCGTGGCCGCCGCACCGAACCCGCGCGCGATCATGTTGGGCTCGGGCGACTTGACGAAGTCGAACACCTGCAGCGGGAGCGAGATCATCGGCCCCGAGAAGGGGTTGAGGTTCATCTGCGCCGTCACGCCCGAGGTCAGCAGCACGGGCGAGGTCTCGCCGATGCCACGCGCGGTTCCGAGGATGACCGCGGTGACCAAGCCCGAACGAGAGGTGGGGAGGACGACGTTCCACACCGTGCTCCAGCGGCTCGAGCCCAGCGCGTAGGACGCCTCGCGGAGGTTGTTCGGGACCAGGCGCAGCACGACGTCGGAGGCGCGGATGATGATGGGCAGCATCATCACGCTGATGGCGAGGGATGCCGCGAAACCCGAGCGCTCGTGCGTGATGAGCGTGACGACGGCGGCGTAGACGAACAGCCCCGCCACGATCGAGGGCAGCGCGGTCATGGCATCCGACACCGTCCGCACGAAGCGGGCGAACGGCCCGCCGATCTCGTTCAGGAAGACCGCCGTCATCACCCCGAGGGGGATGGTGATGGAGAGGGCGATGCCGATCTGGATGAGCGTGCCCACGATCGCGTGCGCGATGCCGCCCGTGGTCAGCGGATCGAGGGGTCCGGCCGTGGTCATCGTCTCGACGAAGAAATTGCCGTTCATCAGGGCGGAGGAACCACGGATGAGCGTGAAGAACAGGACGAACAGGAGCGCACCCAGCAGGATCACCCCCGCC
Source organism: Microbacterium phycohabitans (assembly GCF_032464935.1). Classification (NCBI taxonomy): domain Bacteria; kingdom Bacillati; phylum Actinomycetota; class Actinomycetes; order Micrococcales; family Microbacteriaceae; genus Microbacterium; species Microbacterium phycohabitans. The sequence goes on along the minus strand of NZ_JAWDIT010000004.1, from coordinate 134,629 downwards.
GAATAGAACAGGGCCGTCACGATCCGCTCGCGCACGGCGAGGCGGTCGGCACGCAGCGACGACATGACCGCGTAGATCCCGAGGAAACCCACGAACGACAGCACGACCCACCCGATGGGGCCCGTCATCGGCGTCAGCCACCCAAACAGCAGCGTCGACACCGCGAGCGCCGCCGCCGCACTGCCCAGCAGGTCGAAGCGGTCGCCGAAGGGCACGGTCCGCAGATCGCGACGCTCGCCGACGTGACCGTCACGGAGCGGGATCGTGGTCCGGATCGGTTCGCCGGGGGTGCCCTCGTCGGCCAGAGGAGTGTCGGGGGTGACGATGGCCATCAGTTGCTCTCCGCCCCGGAGCGGCTCCGGGCCACGATCGTGGATGCCGTGAAGTTGACGATCAGGGTGATGATGAACAGCACGAGGCCGGCCGCCATCAGAGCCGACAGTCCGAACTGACTCGCCTCGCCGTAGCGGAGGGCGATGAGCGCCGAGACGGAGTTGGTGCCGGTCTTCAGCAGCTGCGTGTTGATGGAGAAGATCGGCGAGATGATCATGACCACCGCGATCGTCTCGCCCAGGGCGCGTCCGAGGCCCAGCATCGTGCCGCCGATGATGCCGCCCCGACCGAAGGGGAGCACCACCGCGCGGATCATCCCCCATCTCGTCGAGCCGAGCGCCAGAGCTCCCTCCCGCTCGCCGAGGGGGGCTTGCGAGAACGCCTCCCGCATGACCGAGGTCTGGGTGGGGACCACCATGAGCGCGACGACGATACCGGCGATGAAGGCCGACGAAGTGAACGCCCCCGCCTCGGTGAGGCGCGCGCCCGCGGCATCCGTGACCTGGAAGATCGGGATCCAGCCGAAGTAGGTGGAGATCCATTCGGCCACGGGGATGACGTTCGCCTGCAGGAAGAACACCCCCCACAGCCCGAACACCACACTCGGGACGGCCGCCATCAGGTCGACCATCGTGATGAGCAGGGACCGGAGGCGCGCAGGCACGATCTCGCTGATCAGCAGCGCCGTGCCGAGGGCGAGCGGGACCGAGACCGACATCGCGACGATGGCGATCGTGACGGTGCCGAACAGGACCGCGGCGACGCCGAAGGTGCCGGTCTCCGGCGACCACTCCTGGGTGGTGAGGAACGAAGGTCCCGCGACCAGGAGCGCATCTCCCGCGCGCGCCGTGAGGAAGACGCCCACGGCCAGCATGACGGCCACCGTGATGGCGCCCGCCGTGTAGGCGCTGCCGCGGAAGATCCGGTCGACCACGACCGGGGCGCTCTTGAGCGATCGCGGTTCGATCGGCCCCGCGGCCTGCCGAGGCAGGACCTCCGTGGTGATGTCGGTCATCGCGTTCTCCATCGAGCGCGGTCGGCCGTGCGCTGCCCCACGGTCCGGGGCGGGCGGAACGGGGGCGCGTGCGCAGGACCGGCGACGCGCGTCGCTCGTGTGCCGGGAACCGGCTCGGGGCAGCCGGTATCAGCGACGGTAGGAGCGGGCTGTGAACGCGGCCGGGACCGATCCCCCACACGCCCTGGCCGCCGAGTGAACGCCGAGCGAGCGAAGGTGAACGACGGACGTCGGCGGGCGCAGGGGCCGGGGGCGGGGGCGCGGGGCGCCAGTGCGCGTGGGGGCGCGGGGCGCGAGGTCGCGCTGAGGGAAGGCGCGGGGGCGCGAGGGCGCGTGGGGACGCCGCACCGTCGACGACGAGCGGTGTCCGGATCCCGGGTCATCGCCGTCGCGAAGGGCGCGTGGCCGCGCCGTTCCGCGGCGCGAGCCCGCCGGACCCGTCAGCGAGAGGACGGTGTGGGCGTCGGCGCGGGGGTCGGCGTCGGCGAGGAGGTCGGTGACGGCGACGAAGGAGCGTGCGTGGGGACGGGAGCCGTCGCCACGAGCACGCGCACCTCGGTGCCGAGGGTGAGCGAGCTCCCGGCCGCCGGCTCGAGGGCCACGACGAGCCCCTCCGGACGCTCGGACACCAGGGCCACGAGCATGGTGGCGAAGCCGGCCGCACGCAGGCGCGAGGTCGCCGTCGCGGCATCCATCCCCGACACCTCCGGGATCACGTTCGACCCGGATGCCACGACCAGAGCCACCGCACTGTCGCGGGGCACCGAGGAACCCGCACCGGGGATCGATTCGAGGACGGTGCCGGCGACGGCGGCCTCGTCGCGCACGGCGACGTCTCCCACTCGCAGTCCGGCCGACGCGAGGACGGAGGGCGCATCGGCGAGGGTGGTGAGTCCGGGGACGGTGACGGGGGGCGGGGTGGTCGGGCTCGCGACGGGCGGCGCGGGATCCGAAGCGACGGCGGACGGCGTGGGGTGGGGCGCCTGGGTCGCCGACCGCGCGACGGGGACCTCACGCCCCGCGCTTGCCATGAGGGGCACGGCCGTCGCGGCCGCGACGAGGACGACGGTGATCGCGACGACCGTGCCCCACCCCGTCGAGCGACGCACGGGTAGCGGTGGCGCCGGAACGGCCGGCGGTGCGGCGGCGGAGCGAGCAGCGGCGGCGGCGGGGCGAGCGAGCGTGGGAGGGAGAGTCGCGGCGACGGTCGTCGTGGTCGGTCGGGGTTGTGCGGTCGGGGGCGTCCGCATCGCCTGCACCCGGGCGTCGAGCAACGCTCCTCGCATCTCCCGGGCATCGGCGAAACGGTCGTCGGGCTCCTTCAGCAGGGCGCGCACCACCACGCGGTCGAGCGCCGGGGGGATCCCGCGCCGGCCCACCGAAGGAACGGGCGGCGGTGCGCTCAGATGCGCCCGCATCACCGCGAGCCGGTCACCGCCATCGAACGGCGGGCGCCCGGTGAGCGCGAAGAAGAGGAGACCGCCGACCTGGTACAGATCGCCACGCGGCCCAACCGGCCGACCGGCCAGCTGCTCGGGAGAGGCGTACTGCACGTTGCCGACGACGCCGGCCGGGACCCCCGAGACGGCGCTTCGCAGCACGTCGTCGCCGTGAGCGGTGCGGCCCGCGGCGTCGGCGAGACCGAAGTCGAGAAGAGTCGCGCGAAGGGCACCGTCGTCCTCCCGCCGCACGAGGACGTTCGAGGGTGACACGTCGCGATGCACGACGCCCGCCGCGTGCGCCGCTGCCAGTCCCGCCAGCACGTCTGCGCCGACGGTCACGACCTCAGTCGACGTCAGCGGCCCCTCTGCGCGGACGTGCTCGAACAGTGGGCGACCCGGAACGCGCTCCTGCGCGATCCAGGCGATCGGGATGCCATGGTCGTCGAACACGCCGATGTCGACGATGACGACGACGGCGGGGTGCACGACCTGCGCCGCGCGCCGGGCCTCGGCGAGGAACGCATCGCGGACCGCCGCGCTCTCCGACAGGTGCGGGTGCAGGACCTTGACCGCCAGTCGTCGGCCCGTGACGGAGTCCACGGCGGCGAACACCGACGCCGTTCCTCCCGACCCGAGCAGCTCTCCGAGACGGAACCGCCCGGCGATCAGGCTGGTCCCGCTCGTCGGATCGCCCTGGCCCGTCACGTGGAGCGCTCGAGCACGCGGGACCGCCGACCCGAGGCCGTCCCGATGCTGACGGTCTCGGTGACGGCGGCGGAGGCGAGGACGGCCGTCGCCATCCGGCCGGCCGCCACCGCCTCCCCGGCCGACTCATACCACCGCGCGCTGGTGACGACCGGGCGTCCTCCGCCGCGTAGCACCCAGGCGTGCTTGGTGGCCGTGGGACCGCGCACGGCGCTCAAATGCAGGTCGGCGATGCGTCGCTGGTCGGCGACGGCCGCCTCGACGGCGGCGGCCGGCGACGAGAACACCGCGGCGCACCGGGCGAGTTCGCGGTTGTTGGTCGCGAGCAGGCGCCAGACGCCGAACACTCCCAGCGAGACCAGTCCGGCGCCGGGCACGACTTCCTCGGCGGCGATCGGGGAGGCGGCGAACTCGGGTAGGACGTACGAGCGGAAGAGCAGCCACGCGGCGAGTCGCGGATCGTAGGACGATCGGAAAGTGTCGAAGATCACGCGGCCCCGGCGGGCGGGCGCGACGGAGAGCTGGTCGCTCACGGAATGGCCCCTGTCTGACGGACCTCTGTGCGGGACTTACGGGTCGTCCGGCACTGCTCCGCAGAGATGAAAGTGCTCCTCCCGCCTTGCCGCGCCGCGAGCAACGGGTGAACGGGCGGTTCACCACCCCGCAACGAATGACGCACGCGCGCGGCACGGGCATTGCTCGCCGGACACCGCGACGGCTCGACGCGATGGAGGGGCGGTCAGAGCGTGCGACGCCCTTCGAAGGCGCGACCGAGGGTCACTTCGTCGGCGTATTCGAGGTCGCCGCCGACCGGGAGACCGGATGCCAGGCGCGTGACGCGGATCTCGAGGGTGTGCAGCAGCCGGCTGAGGTAGGTGGCCGTCGCCTCGCCCTCGAGGTTCGGGTTGGTGGCGAGGATGACCTCTTGCACGGTGCCGTCGGCCAGTCGCTGCATGAGCTGGGTGACGCGGAGGTCGTCGGGTCCGATGCCCGCGATGGGACTGATGGCCCCGCCGAGCACGTGGTACAGGCCGCGGAACTCCCTCGTGCGCTCGATCGCCGCGACGTCTTTCGCGTCTTCGACCACGCAGATGAGGGTGGCGTTGCGCCGGGGGTCGCGACAGATGGAGCAGCGATCCTGCTCGGAGACGTTGCCGCAGATCTCGCAGAACTTCACCTTGTCGCGGATCTCGCCGAGCAGCGTCGACAAACGCGAGACGTCGAACGACGGCGACTGCAGGATGTGGAACGCGATGCGCTGAGCCGACTTCGGGCCGATCCCGGGCAGCCGCCCGAACTCGTCGATCAGGTCTTGGACGATGCCGTCGTACATCAGCTGAACCTCGTCGGGGGCTCGTAGGGTTCGTCGCGCACGTACGTGGCGCCGAGCATCTGCCGCACCACGGCCTCGCCGTAGCGCTGCACGCCGCCGCGAAGCGGAGCCATGCGGGGCACGACGACGGGAGGCAGCGGCGCCTCGGTCTCGTCGGCGGGCGGGATGACGTCGTCGTCGTCGACCTCATCGGGCGCGGACACCGACGGCGCGACCTCGCGCGGGGGCAGCACCGCACCGGAGGGCGGCGCGGTCTGCGCGGGTTCGACCACCGCGTCGTCGGGCTCGTCGTCGACGGCCAGGGCGGTGGGCGCTCCCCCGTCCGACGACGGGATGGGGGCGACCGCCCACTCCGTCACCGAGGAGGCATAGGGCGCCGAGGTCGACGGGCTTCGCGGACCGGATGCCGGAGCGACCGGGCTACGGGTGATCCCCGGTCCGGACGACGGGGCGTCGGCCGGTCGTCGCGGGGAGCCGCCCGGGCCGCCATCGCCGTCGAGGCGCGCGAGGTACTTCACGCGAACGCCCAGGACCGCCTGGATCGCCTGACGCAGGTCTTCGCTCGGACCGCCCTCGGGGGTGCGGGTCTTGAACGCCGTCAGGTCTGCCGCGGTGCGGAAGGCCAGGGTGAGCACGTCGGCGTCGAAGGCGGCGACGGTGGCCGTGGACACCACCAACCACGACGACCTGCTCGAGACTTCGAGCTGGCCGAGCACCTCGGGCCACGCGTCTCGCACGTGGCCCAGTTCGATCGGGCCGACGGGGATCGCGGGCGGGGTCGGCGCGGTCGGCTCGAGAGGCGTGGGGTCGTCGGTGGGGGCGCTGGCGTCCGTCGGTGCGGATGACATCGGACGGTCGGATGCCGGGGTGAGACGCGCCGCACGGGAGGTCTGCGCGGACGCCTCAGGAGTGCCGGGGCTCCCGGTCGACGTGGTCGGGGGCGTCGCTTCAGCGGGGGCTGGCGCCTCGGAGGCCGCGGTCGCCTCGGAGGTGGCGGCCGCCTCGGACGGCGCACTCGGCTCGGACGCGGATGCGTCGGAGGGGGCGTTCGCATCGGTAGACGGTGCGCCCTCCGCAGCGGAGCGCGATGCACCGGGTGCCGGCGCCGGCGCGACCTGCGAACCGGGCGTCGGGGCGAGGTCGAACGGGTGCGCGTCGCCGTCGTCGTCGAAGGGCGGTGGTGCATCGTCGTCGGTGAACGGCGGCGGCGCGTCGTCGTCGTCGGCGAGAGACGGCTCGGAGCCGGCGGGCGTCGCCGACGCGCTCGGCGCAGTCTCCGGGCGGGCGGAAGCCGCGTGAGCGCCCCGCGGGCTCGCGACTGCGGGCGGGGCGGCATCCGTCTGCGACCGGTCCGACGTCGCGCCGGGGTCGGCGATACCGGGAGCAGCCGGGGGCGCCGACGCGGGAGCGGGAGACGCGACCGTCGATGCATCGCCGGGTGCGGCCACGGTCGGTGCGGCTACGGGCGACGCCGCGGGTGCGGCACCCGGCGACGCCACCGTGGGCGCTGCGACACCGGGCGACGCCACCCTCGGCGACGCGTCGGGGGCCGCCACGGTCGGGGCGGCGACGCCAGGCGACGCCACCCTCGGTGACGCGCCGGGCGAGGCGACGGCGGGCGAGGCGACGGTCGGCGCGGCGACACTCGGCGCGGCAACGCTCGGCGAGGCGACGCCGGGGGCGGCGATGCGCGGTGCGCCCGGCGACGCGATCGCGGGCGACGCGGCCGCGGGAGCGGCGACACGCGGGATGGGCGTCGCTCGCCCGCTGTGCCGATCGGCGACGCCGGGGGCGGCGATGTCGGCGGCGGGCGAGGCCGGACGCCCGGTCGCGGGAGCGACGGGAGCGGAGGCTCCTGCGTGCGCGACGTCGAGATCGTGGGCTGTCGCCGGGGCGGTGCCCTGCGCGACGCCGGCGTGGGTGAGCACGCGGGCGACGAGGAGCTCGAGCTGCAGACGCGGAGAGGTGGCCCCGGTCATCTCGTCGAGCGCGGCGACCACGAGGTCGGCCGTCCGCGAGAGGCGATGCACGCCGAAGGCGGTGGCCTGTCGCGCCATGCGCTCGAGCTCGTCGTCGGGGATGCCGCGCAGAACGGCCGAGGCCCCCGCGCCGGTGGCGGCCACGACGATCAGATCGCGCAGGCGCTCGAGCAGGTCGTCGACGAAGCGGCGCGGGTCTTGACCGGTCTGCACGACACGGTCGACCGCGGCGAACGCCCCTCCCCCGTCTCCGGCGGCGAACGCGTCGACGACCTCGTCGAGGAGCTCGGAGTGCGTGTAGCCCAGCAGCGCGACGGCTCGCTCGTAGCGCACGAGCACGTGGCCTTCGGCATCCGCGTCGCTGCCGGCGATGAGCTGGTCAAGCAGCGACAGCGTGTCGCGGGGCGACCCTCCCCCGGCGCGGACGACGAGCGGCAGCACTCCCGCTTCGACGCCGACGCCCTCGCTCTCGCAGAGCTCTTGCACGTACTCGAGCATGGCCGCGGGCGGGACGAGGCGGAACGGATAGTGATGGGTGCGCGAGCGGATGGTGCCGAGCACCTTCTCGGGCTCGGTGGTCGCGAAGATGAACTTCACGTGCGCGGGGGGCTCCTCGACGAGCTTCAGCAGGGCGTTGAACCCCTGCTGGGTGACCATGTGCGCCTCATCGAGGATGAAGATCTTGAAGCGGTCGCGGGCGGGCGCGAAGATGGCCCGCTCCCGCAGGTCGCGCGCGTCGTCGACGCCATTGTGGCTCGCCGCGTCGATCTCGACGACATCGAGGGATCCGCCGCCGCCGCGACCGAGCTCGACGCAGCTGTCGCACACGCCGCAGGGGGTGTCGGTGGGACCGGCCGCGCAGTTGAGGCAGCGCGCCAGAATGCGGGCCGACGTGGTCTTTCCGCAGCCGCGCGGACCGGAGAACAGATACGCGTGACCCACGCGGTCGCTGCGCAGGGCGGTCATGAGCGGTTCGGTCACCTGCGACTGCCCGATCATCTCGCCGAACGCCTCGGGGCGGTATCGGCGGTACAGGGCTGTCGTCACCCCTCCAGCCTACGGCGTCCCTCCGACATCGCTCCCGGGACCGACCCCGACCGGGTGCGCACCGCGCGCGCCGGCACAGGAGATCGCGCCGGAGCAGGCCGATGCCCGCGGCATCCGTCCTGTTCTCGGCGGATCCCCTGCTCCCGGCGACCAGCGCCGCTCGGGCGACGCCGCGAACCATCGCACGTCGTGCGGCCGAAACGTCCCGCGCGTCGCCGCACGCCCGCGGCCCCGGCCCCGGCCCCGGCCCCGGCCCCGGCCCCGGAACAGGGAATCACCCCGGGGCAGGCCGATCGCACGGCATCCGTCCTGCTCTCAGCGGATCCCCGGTTCTCGACGGCCCACGTCGACGTCCCGGGGCCGGCCGTCCGATGCCCCCTCGAAGCGGGAGACGACCGTTCCCGCCGCCGCGACGACGAACGCGGCGACACCCCCGAAGGAGTGACGCCGCGTCCGAGCGGGAGTCAGAAGCCGCCGTCGAGACCCACCGCGATGGGCGATTCGTCGTCGCTCACGATGGGAATCGTCGCGGTGACGATGGGCACCGATGCCGAGAGCAGGGTGCCGTCCTCGCGCACCGAGCCCTCGAGCTGGCGGATGGACGGACGGCCCGGCCGCACCGGACCCTGACCGTGCAGGGCCACGCGAACGGTCTCGCCCGGCGCCACGGTGTAGTCGACGTCGCGCACCGCGAAAGCGACCGTGCCGCCCTCTCCCCCGGCCCGCAGCGTCAGGGCCGAGGCGGTGAGGGTGACGTCGAGCCGCGTGCCGTGCCAGTGCAGCACGTACGACAGCTCCGGCCAGTCGGCCGGGAGGCGCGGGTCGAAGGTCAGCCGACCGAAGTGGTCGCGCATGCCGCCGAAGCCGCTCACGAGCGCCGTCCACACCCCACCGGCCGAGGCGACGTGCACGCCGTCGGAGGCGTTGTGGTGCAGGTCGCCGAGGTCGACGAACGCGGCCTGGCGGAAGTACTCCAACGCGAGGTCCTGATAGCCCACCTCGGCGGCGAGGATCGACTGCACGACCGCCGACAGCGTGGAGTCGCCGGTGGTCAGCGGGTCGTAGTACTCGAAGTCGGCGAGCTTCTCGGCATCCGTGAAGTGATTGCCCTGGAGGAACAGCGCGAGCACCACGTCGGCCTGCTTGAGCACCTGGTACCGGTAGATCACCAGCGGGTGGAAGTGCAGCAGCAGCGGACGCTGGTCGGGCGGGGTGTTCTCGAGGTCCCAGATCTCGCGCTCGAGGAACACGGCGTCCTGGGGATGGATGCCGAGGGCCTCGCTGAACGGGATGTGCATGGCCTCGGCCGCCTTCTCCCACCGCTCGGGCTCCGAGGGGTCGAGGTTCATGCGGTCGGCCATGTGCGCGTAGGCCTCGGGGTCGTTCTCGGCGAGGTCGCGCACCGTGCGCGCGGCGAAGCGGAGGTTGAAGCGCGCCATGACGTTGGTGAACAGGTTGTCGTTGACGACGGTGGTGTACTCGTCGGGCCCGGTCACGCCGTGGATGTGGAACGAGTCGTGCTCACCGTCGGCGGCGGCGTCGCTGGAGCGCCAGAAGCCGAGCGTCGACCACAGGCGCGCCGTGTCGACGGCGATGTCGACGCCCTCGCGGGCCAGGAACTCCTCGTCGCCGGTGGCGCGGACGTACTTCGCGAGGGCGAAGGCGACGTCGGCGTTGATGTGGTACTGCGCGGTGCCGGCGGCGTAGTACGCCGAGGCCTCTTCGCCGTTGATCGTGCGCCAGGGGAAGAGGGCGCCGGCCTCGTTGAGCTGGTGCGCGCGCTTGCGGGACGCGGGGAGCATCAGATAGCGCATGCGCAGGGCGTTGCGCGCCCACAGCGGCGACGTGTACGCGAGGAACGGCAGGACGTAGACCTCGGTGTCCCAGAAGTAATGGCCGCTGTACCCCGACCCGGTCACGCCCTTCGCGGGCACGCCCTGGCCGTCGGCGCGGGCCGCGGCCTGCGCCAGCTGGAACAGGCACCAGCGGGTGGCCTGCTGCAGGTCGCCGTGGCCGCCGATGCGCACGTCGGAGCGGTCCCAGAAGTCGGCGTACCAGGCGATCTGCTGCTCGACGAGGCGGTCGATGCCCGTCTCGACGGCGCGGTCGAGGGTGCGGCGGCAGCGGTCGAGGAGCTCGCCCGTGGGCACGCCGCGCGACGTGTGGTAGCTCACCAGCTTGGTGATGGTGGTGGGCACGCCGGCGCGCGCGTGCACGCGGTAGACGTTCTTCGCGATGTCGGGCTCGATCAGACGCCGCGACGTGTACTCGTTCTGCGTGTCGACGAGGTGGTCGGCGATGACGGCCAGGGTCATGCCCGATTCGCTGACCTCGTAGCTCAGGGCCGAGCGTTCGCCGTCCTGCCAGTACTCGCGCGGCTGGAGCACGCGATCGCTGAGCTTCTCGGTCTTGCGCGGGTCGAACCCGGACTGCGGGGTTGCCATCGGCGAGCCGCCGTAGATGCCCTCGCCGTCTTGGCGGTTGAGCAGCTGACTGCTGACGGTGACCGGCGCGTCGGAGTCGAGGACGGTGACGGTCAGGCGCAGCACGGCGAGGTGCTTCTCGTCGAACGACACGAAGCGCTCGTCCTGGATGCGCACGCGCTTGCCCGAGGGCGTCACCCACAGGATGTCGCGGCGGAGGATGCCCTGGCGCATGTCGAGCACGCGCTCGTACTCGCGCACGTCGGCGACGTCGAGCGAGAGCGGCTCGTCGTCGACGTAGACGCGCAGGACTTTGGCATCCGGTGCGTTGATGATCGTCTGGCCGACCTCGGCGAAGCCGTAGGCCTGCTCGGCGTGACGGATCGGGAAGGTCTCGTGGAAGCCGTTGATGAACGTGCCCTGCTCGAGGGCGAAGCGTCCTTCGATGGAGTTGCCGCGCAGGCCCAGGTAGCCGTTGCCGACGGCGAAGAGGGTCTCGGTGACCCCCACGTCGTCGAGCGAGAACTGGGTCTCGACGAGTCGCCACTCGTCGATGGGGAAGCGATCGCGATCGATCATCGGGCGTGCCTTCCGGTGGCGGGTTCAGGTCGGAGCGCGACGGCATCGAGTCGTCGGCACGGGTGGTGCACGGTCTCGCCGCTCGGGAACGGCGACGGGGGCGTCGCGCGCAGGCGACGGCTCAGTCTACGAACGCGGAGAGGTCGTCGACGACCACGGTCGCGCCGGCTGCGGAGAGGTCGTCGGCGCCGACGCCGCGGTCCACGCCCACCACGACGCCGTACCCGGCCGCGACGGCCGATCGCACGCCGCTGAGGGCGTCTTCGACCGCGACCGACCGCGCGGGATCGACGCCCAGCATGCGAGCCGCCTCGGCGAACACGTCGGGGGCGGGCTTGGATGCCAGGTGGTCGCGCTCGGCGACCACGCCGTCCATCACGACGGGGAACCGGTCGCGCAGGCCCGCGGCCTCGAGCACCTCGACGGCGTTCTTCGAGCTCGACACGACGGCGATCGGGGTGCCGGCGGCCTGGAGCACGTCGAGGAGGGCGATGGACCCGGGGTAGGGCCGGATGCCCTCGCTGCGGAGGATGCGCGAGAACACCTCGTTCTTGCGGTTGCCCACCCCGCAGACGGTGTCTTCGCTCGGGTCGTCCGACGGGTCGCCCCACGGCACCTCGACATCGCGGCTGCGCAGCAGACTGGCCACGCCGTCGTAGCGCTTCTTGCCGTCGACGTACTCGAAGTAGTCGCGATCGGTGTAGGCCGGCTCGATCTTCCACGCCGCGAAGAGCTCGTCGAACATCGTCTTCCACGCGCGCATGTGCACCTCGGCGGTGGGGGTGAGGACCCCGTCGAGGTCGAACAGCACGCCGTCGAAGGACGTGAGGTCGGGCAGGTCTGCGGTGTCGGTCACGGCGGGCTCCGGTTCAGGTGGGGCGGACTCGGGGGCGGTGTTCGGCACGCGTCGCGGATATCGGGACGAGGCCCCACGCGACGAGCGTAGTGCGGCGCGATGGATCAGTCCGTGACCGACAGCGTCTGCCGGGCGATCTCGAGCTCTTCGTCGGTCGGCACGACGAGCACCTCGACGCGCGAGGCATCGGTGGAGATGCGACGGATGCCGCGCTCCCGCGCCGCGTTGCGCTCGGGGTCGATCTCGACGCCGGCGAAGCCCAGGGTGGCCATCGCCTCCGCCCGGACGGCGGGGGCGTTCTCCCCCACTCCCGCGGTGAACGAGATGACATCGACGCCGTCCAGCTGGGCGAGGTACGCGCCCGCGTAGGCCCGCAGGCGGTGGATGTAGACGTCGAAGGCGAGCCGTGCGGCCGGGTCGCCGGCATCCCGTCGCTCCTGGATGTCGCGCATGTCGGACACCCCCGCGATGCCGAGCAGACCGGACCTCTTGTTGAGCAGGGTGTCGAGGTCGGCGGTCGACATGTCGGCGCGGCGGGCGAGCTGCAGGAGCACGGCGGGGTCGAGGTCGCCCGAGCGCGTGCCCATCACGAGCCCCTCGAGCGGGGTCAGACCCATCGACGTGTCGACCGACCGGCCGCCCTCGATCGCCGCGACGGACGCGCCGTTGCCGAGGTGGAAAACGATCTGCTTCAGCTCGCCGAGCGGGCGCCCGACGAAAGCCGCAGCGGCCTCGCTGACGAACTTGTGGCTGGTGCCGTGGAACCCGTAACGGCGGATGCGATGCGCCTCGGCGATCTCGCGGTCGATCGCGTAGGTGTAGGCCTCGGGGGTGAGCGACTGGTGGAAGGCGGTGTCGAAGACGGCCACGTGCGGGACGTCGGGGAAGGCCTTCTTGGCCGCGACGATGCCGGCGAGGTTCGCGGGATTGTGCAGCGGCGCGAGCACGGACAGCTCGTCGATGTTGATCTCGACCAGCGGCGTGACGACGGTGGGGGCGAAGAAGCGCGCCCCGCCGTGCACGACGCGGTGGCCCACGGCGACCGGCGGGTGCGCGTCGAGCGCGGGTCCGTGCGCGGCGAAGGCCTCGAGCATGACGGCGAAGCCGGCGGTGTGGTCGGGGATCTCGCGCTCGATCGTGTACGTGGCATCCGTCACCGTCGGCGCCGGGCCCTCAGCAGACGCGAGAGCGAGGATCGTGTGCTTCGCGACCCCGGTGGGCTCGCCGATGCGCTCGACCAGGCCGGAGGCCAGCACTTGCTCCCGCGCCATGTCGAGCAACTGGTACTTGAACGACGACGATCCGCTGTTGACGACGAGCACGACGCTCATTCGGGGCTCCCCTGGGCCTGGATCGCGGTGATCGCGATGGTGTTGACGATGTCGTCGACGAGCGCGCCGCGCGACAGGTCGTTGATGGGCTTGTTGAGCCCTTGCAGCACCGGTCCGATCGCGACGGCGCCGGCCGAGCGCTGCACGGCCTTATAGGTGTTGTTGCCGGTGTTGAGGTCGGGGAAGACGAAGACCGTGGCGCGACCGGCGACCTGGGAGCCGGGCATCTTGGCCTGGGCGACCGCCGCGTCGGCGGCGGCGTCGTACTGGATCGGTCCCTCGACGAGCAGCTCGGGCGCGCGTTCTCGCACGAGGGCGGTCGCGGTGCGCACCTTCTCGACGTCGGCGCCGGTGCCGGACTCTCCCGTCGAGTACGACAGCATCGCCACGCGCGGCTCGATGCCGAACTGCTCGGCCGTGGCGGCGGAGGACACCGCGATGTCGGCGAGCTGCTCGCTGGTGGGATCGGGGATGACGGCGCAGTCGCCGTAGACCAGGACGCGGTCGGCGAGAGCCATGAGGAACACGCTCGACACCACCGAGACGCCCGGAGCGGTCTTGATGATCTCGAAGGCCGGGCGGATGGTGTGGGCGGTCGTGTGGGCGGCGCCCGAGACCATGCCGTCGGCGAGGCCCAGGTGCACCATGAGCGTGCCGAAGTACGACACGTCGGTGACGGTGTCGGCGGCCTGGGCGTAGGTCACGCCCTTGTGGGAGCGGAGCCGGGCGTACTCGGTGGCGAACTTGTCGACGTGCACGGCGTCGAAGGGACTGAGCACCTCGGCGTCGCGGATGTCGATGCCGAGCTCGATCGCGCGGCCGCGCACCTCGATCGGTTCGCCGAGGATGGTGAGGTCGGCGATGCCGCGCGAGAGCACGGTCGCCGCCGCACGCAGGACGCGGTCGTCGGTGCCCTCGGGCAGCACGATGCGGCGCTTGTCGGCGCGCGCCCGGTCGACCAGGCCGTACTCGAACATGAGCGGGGTGACGACGCTGGGGCGGGCGATGCCCAGCTCCCGCGTGAGCAGTTCGGTGTCGACGTGCCGCTCGAACATGGCCAGCGCGGTGTCGTAGCGGCGCTGCGAGTCGGCCGCGAGGCGCCCGCGCGTGTTCATGATGCGCACGGCGGTGTCGTAGGTGCCGAGGTCGGTGGCGATGATCGGCAGCGGGGAGCCGAGGCCGTCGATGAGCCGCACGATCGCGTCGGGCAGCTCGAACCCGCCGTTGAGGACGACGCCGGCCAGCGAGGGGAAAGTCCCCGAGGCGTTGGCCAGGAGCGTGGCCAGCAGCACCTCGGTGCGGTCGGCCGGGATGACGATCACCGCCGACTCTTTGAGGCGCGGCAGCACGTTGACCATCGACATGCCGGCGACGACCACACCCAGGACCTCGCGGGTGAGCAGTTCGGGGTCGCCCTTGATGAGCTCGCCCTCGACCGAGCGCAGCACGCCGCGCATGGAGGGGGCGATGAGGAAGCGGTCTTCGGGCAGGGCCCACACGGGCACCGCACGACGCTCGCCGGTGGGGCGCACGGGAGCCGCGTCGATGATGTGGCGGACGGAGGCGATGATCTCGTCGAGGTGATCGGGATCGGCGCGGTTGACGATCGCGGCGAACACCTCGGCGCGCTCGTGCAGCAGCTCGGAGACCGCGAGGGTCGCGATCTGGCCGACCTCCTGCGGGGTGCGGGCGACCGAGAGGCCGAGGGTCTCGCCCTGCCCCTGCTGTGCGCGCCCGCCCAGCACAAGCAGGACCGGGGCGCCGAGATTGGCGGCGATCCGCGCGTTGTAGGCGAGCTCGGCGGGACTGCCCACGTCGGTGTAGTCGCTGCCGATGACGACCACCGCGTCGCATTGCGCCTCGACGGCCTTGTACCGCTCGACGATGCGCCCGAGGGCGGCATCGGCGTCGTCGCGCACGTCGTCGTAGGTGACCCCCACGCAGTCGTCGTACGCGAGGTCGACGCCGTCGTGGTCGAGCAGCATCTCGAGCACGTAGTCGCGCTCGGCGGTGGAGCGCGAGATCGGCCGAAAGACGCCGACGCGCGGCGTCACCCGGCTCAGCGCGTCGAGGACGCCCAGGGCCACGGTGGACTTGCCCGAATGACCTTCGGCCGACGTGATGTAGATGCTCTGCGTCACGCGTCCAGCCTAGAGCGGGCCCCCGACACCGCTCCGGGGTTGCTTCGGCGTCGAGTGATCCGGACGACCGACGCCTAAGCTCGCCCTCGTGACCTCCGAGCCCGCACGACCCGGCACGACCGTCCCCGACCACCGTGGCCGCACCGGCCTACACCTCACGGGTCTCGACCTCGACCGCAACCCGCGCGTGGAGGTCGCCGACGTGCGTCTGCTCGCCGCAGGCTGGCATGTGCTGCGCGCGACCACGTTCCGCTACCGCGGTGACGACGGCCTGTGGAGCACGCAGACGCGCGAGACCTACGACCGCGGCAACGGCGCGACGATCCTGCTCTACGACCCGGCCCGTCGCACCGTCCTGCTCACCCGCCAGTTCCGTTACCCGGTGTACGTCAACGATCACCCCGACGGCATGCTCATCGAGACCGCGGCGGGGCTCCTCGACGACGACGATCCGGTGACGGCGATCCGCCGCGAGGCGGAGGAGGAGACCGGTGTCCGCGTCGACGAGGTCGAGCACGTCTTCGACGTCTACATGAGCCCGGGATCGGTCACGGAGCGCCTTCACTTCTTCGCGGCCGCCTACGACGGATCCAGGCGCCAGGGCGACCGCGGGGGCCTCGCGGAGGAGGACGAGGAGATCGAGATCCTCGAATACGACATCGACGACGCCCTGTCGATGATCCGCGACGGATCGATCCAGGATGCCAAGACCATCATGCTGCTGCAGTGGGCGGTGCTGGACGGACCGTTCGCCCGCCGGCGCTGACCCCCGCGGAAGACCTCACCCCCTCGCGCCGTCGATTCTTGGCGCCGTCTGGGTGAGGCTTCTCTAGGCTCGTCTCGGTCGGGGCGCGCGCCCCCGACGCCGCGGCGGACTCCGCCGACGATCGGAGGATCGCCCGTGACCGCCCTGAACCCCTTCGATGCCGCATCCGTGCTGCAGGCGTTCGGCCCCTACGTGCTCGCCGGTATCGCCCTGCTGGTGTTCATCGAGTCGGGGGTGCTGTTCCCCTTCCTGCCCGGCGATTCATTGCTGGTGACGGCGGCGATCCTCAGCGACCCCCTCGGCATCGCCGCCTGGCAGGTGGCCCTCGTCGCCTCGCTCGCCGCGTTGGCGGGCGATCAGGTGGGCTTCTGGCTCGGCCGCCGGTTCGGGCGGCGCCTGTTCCGCGACGACGCGCGGCTGCTGACCACCGCCCGTCTCGCCGAGGCCGAGGCCTTCTTCGCCCGGTGGGGCGGCCTGTCGCTCGTGGTCGGCCGCTTCGTCCCCATCGTGCGCACCTACGTCCCCCTCGTCGCCGGCGCAGCCGACATGCCCTACCGCCGCTTCCTGGTGTGGAACGCCGTCGGCGCCGTCGGATGGTCGTGCGCGATGACGCTCGTGGGCGTGCTGCTGGGCGGCATCCCGTTCGTCGCCCACAACATCGACGTGCTGGTCATCGTGATCGTCGCGGTATCGGTGCTGCCGGTGGTCATCGCGGCGGTGCGGCGACGGCGACGCGCCGCCCGCGCCGCAGAGGAAACCGGGGCATGAACCGACAGTCGCGCTCGCGCGTTCCCGAACCCACCGCGTCGTTCTGGGTCGTGAAGGTGCTGACGACCGGGATGGGTGAAGCGGTGTCCGATTTCCTCGTGACGCGATTCGACCCCGTGCCTACCGTCCTGCTGACCGCGCTCGTCTTCGTCGTCGTGCTGGGCGCGCAACTGCGCCTGCGCCGCTACGTCCCGGCGATGTACTGGGCGGCGGTGTCGATGGTGGCGATCTTCGGCACGATGGCCGCCGACGTCGTCCACGTCGCCCTCGGCATCCCGTACGCGGTATCGACGCCGGTGTTCCTTCTGGCGCTGGCCGTGGTCTTCGTCGTCTGGCACCGCGCGGAGGGCTCGGTCGACGTGCACGACGTCACGACCGATCGACGTGAACTGCTGTACTGGGCCGCCGTGATCACGACCTTCGCAGCCGGTACCGCCGCCGGTGACCTGCTCGCCTCGACCGCCGACCTCGGCTACCTCGGCGGGGCCTTCTTCTTCGCCGCGGTGATGGCGGTCATCCTGGGCCTGCGCTCCGCCCGGCTCGCGGGGCCGGTCGTGGGGTTCTGGGCCGCGTACGTCGTGACGCGCCCGCTCGGGGCGTCGATCGCGGACTGGCTCGGCGTGGAGCCGGGACGCGGAGGCCTCGGGTGGGGATCCGGAACGGTCGGAGGCATCACCCTGGTGCTCATCGTGCTGCTGGTGTCGGCGCTGAGCGTGGGAGCCGGACTCCCGCGCGGCTCTTCCGTGAGCAACGGACCCCTCCGCCGCGAATCCGGCACCTGAGGACCCACGAGAGGACCCACCGTCTCGGGACCGCCCGGCATCCGGGCAAAGAAAAAGACCCTCCGCGCACCCGATAGAGCCTGGTTACCCTTGCTACGTTTCCGTCCTGGGGGAGTTGGCCGGGATACCGCCACGCGGAGAGCCGAGTACAGCCTACCCGACCCGCGGGGCCGCTCCCACCCGCGGAGATCGTCCGAACGACGAAGCGGCCGGGGTGCGCATCGCACCCCGGCCGCATGTCGATGGACGGTCAGCGCGACAACCGCACCGTCACGAGCTGGAACGGCCGCAGCTCGAGATCCACGATCGTGCCCTGCGTGTCGGTGATCGCGGCGGCATCCACGTCGCGCTCCAACAGGTCGGTCTCGCTCACGCGGCTGACGTCGAAGCCGGCCTCGAGACGCGCCTGCGTGCGCTCCCCCAGGGCTTCGTAGAGACGGACGACCACGTCGCCCGACCCGTCCTGCGCGAGCTTCACGGCCTCGACCACGACACCGGGAGCATCGATGGCCACCAGGGGCGCCACGGTCTCCGCCGCGGCATCCGTCACCGTCCGCGCGGGCAGGTTCGTGCGGTAGCCCTCCGCGACGGCGTCGAGGACGTCTGCCCCCACGACGATGCCCACCTCGAGGTGGTGCGCGCCCTGGTCCTGCCCCGGGTCGGGGAACATCGCCGAGCGGATGATAGACAGGCGCACGAGCGAGAAGGTGCCGCCGCCGTCGCGCTCGTGGCGGGTGATGTCGTGCCCGTAGGTGGAGTCGTTGGTCACGGCGACGCCGAAGTCCGGCTCCGCGACCCGCACCCATCGGTGCGCGGCGGTCTCGAAGCGCGCCGAGTCCCACGAGGTGTTCGTGTGGGTCGGGCGCACGATGTGTCCGAACTGGATCTCGGATGCCGCCCGGTCGGTGTGCACGTCGACCGGCACGCCGAGCTTCAACAGCTTCTGCTGCTCGTGCCAGTCGACGTCCAGCGACAGACGCACGGTCCGCGCGCCCGCGGCGAGCGCGAAGCGCGTGACGATCGTGGAGTCGCCGATCGAGCGCTCCACGACGACCGCGTCGCCGTCGACGCGCACGACGTCGGCGCTGTCGAGGCGTGTGGCGTGGCGGCGGTAGGTCTCGTCGATGTCCCACGCGTCCCACTGGGTGGGCGTGTCGCGGAACACCTCGAAGAGTCCTGCCACCTGGCCCGCGGGCACGACCTCGCGGCCGGTCACCACGTCGACGAGCGAGATGAGCAGACCCCGGGCGTCGATCACGGCGTGGACGATGCCGTTGTCGAGGACGAAGCCGTCGCCCTCGGCGCGAGGGGTGACGTCGCGCATACCCGGCGCCGACGCGATGCCCAGGGCCGGGGCGCCGGCACGGGCGTGGGGCGCGGCGTTGACGAGCAGCGTGCGGTCGCCCTCGCCGACGAGGGCGCGGAGGCTGTCGGCGATGATCTGCTCGAGCTCGGCCTGGATCGCGGCGTAGTTGCGCTCGGCATCCCGGTGCACCCAGGCGATCGAGGTGCCGGGCAGGATGTCGTGGAACTGCTGCAGCAGCACGAGCCGCCACAGGCGCTGGAACGCGTCGGCCGGATAGGCGGCGCCGGTGCGCACGGTGGCGGTGGCGGCCCACAGCTCCGCCTCGCGCAGCAGGTGCTCGCTGCGGCGGTTGCCCTGCTTGGTGCGCAGCTGGCTCGTGTACGTGCCGCGGTGGAACTCGAGGTACAGCTCCCCCGCCCACACGGCCGGGTCGGCGTACTCCGCCTCGGCCGTCTCGAAGAACTCGCGCGGGGTCGAGTGCTTCACGATCGGCGCGCCCTCGAGCGAGTGCGCACGGGCGATCGTCGCGGTCATCTCGCGCGTGGGTCCCCCACCGCCGTCGCCGAAGCCGTACGGCAGGAGCGAGGTGCGCGCGCGTCCCTTGTCGGCGAAGTTGCGCTCGGCGTGCGCGAGGTCGGCCGCGGTGACCTCGGAGTTGTACTTGTCGACCGGCGGGAAGTGCGTGAAGATGCGCGATCCGTCGATGCCCTCCCAGCGGAAGGTGTGGTGCGGGATGCGGTTGGTCTCGTTCCACGAGATCTTCTGCGTGAGGAACCACCGGGCGCCGGCGGCCTTCATGATCTGCGGCAGGGCTCCGCTGTAGCCGAACGAGTCGGGCAGCCACACCTCTTCGGTGTCGATGCCGAACTCCTCGAGGAAGAAGCTCTTGCCCTCGACGAACTGCCGAGCCATGGCCTCGCCGCCGACCATATTGGTGTCGGACTCGACCCACATGCCGCCCACGGGCACGAAGCGTCCCTCGGCGACGCGCGCCTTGAGCCGCTCCCAGAGCGCCGGGTAGTGCTCCTTCATCCAGGCGAACTGCTGCGCCGACGAGCTCGCGAAGACGAACTCGGGATCCTCGTCCATGAGCGAGAGCACGTTGCTAAACGTGCGCGACACCTTGCGCGCCGTCTCGCGCACCGGCCACAGCCACGCGGAGTCGATGTGCGCGTGACCGACGGCGTGCAGCACGTGGGCACTGGATGCCGCGGGCGCCGCGAGCAGCGGGGCCAGCACGTCGCGACCGGCCTGCGCCGTGCCGCTGACGTCGTGCGGATCGACGGCGTCGATCGCGGCATCCATCCCCTCCACCAGGGTCGCGCGGCGCGCGGAGGTGGCGTCGAGCTCGGCGATGAGGCCGTGGAGGAGGCGGAAATCCTGCAGCAGGTTCCACACCGCGAGGTCGCGGAGGCCGATCGACATCTCGCGCAGCACATAGAGAGGAGCCTCCCCCGCGGTGGCGGGGTCGCCCACGGGCGTCGGCTCGAAGGTGAAGAGGCTGCCGACGTCGGGGTTGGATGCCGCTTCGACCAGCACGTCGACCCGGCCCTCGGCGTCGACCGCGGCGGGGCTGGCGTTGTTGAACGGCGACACGCCCTTGATGGGCGCTCCGTCGCGGTTCCACACCAGCGCCTCGCACTGGAAGCCGCTCTGGCCGGCGGTGAAGCCGAGGTCGATGACGAGCTCGGCGACGGTGCCCTCGGGGAGGGCACCCGCGTCGTCGCGCCACTCGGCGGGGATCTCCCCCGCGACGGCGAACCACGTGGTCCCCCATGCCCGGCCCCACGGCGTGCCGATCGCGAACGGGCGGTAGTCGGCATCCCGCGCCTCGGCGAAGGTGACGGGCTCGCCCGGCGCCACCCACGCGGAGACGGTGAGCGGCTGGCGCAGGCGGTAGACGGAGGGAGCGAGACGCTCGCGGATGAAGCGTTCGATGCGCATCTCGATGAGCGCTGTGCGGTCGTGCATGGGGTGTGTTCCTTGTCTGGGGGGACGGGTCAGCCCTTGACGGCGCCGGCCAGGGCCGAGGTGCCGCCGAGTCCGCGCTGCACGAGGACGTACAGGCCGAGGACCGGAAGGGAGTAGACGATCGAGTAGGCCGCGAGCTGGCCGTAGGCCACGGCTCCGAACGACCCGAAGAAGTTGAAGATGCTGACCGCGGCCGGCTGGTAGTCGGGGCTGAGTAGCAACACGAAGGGGACGAAGAAGTTCCCCCACGCCTGGATGAACGTGAAGATGAACACGACGGCGATCCCGGGGCGCATGAGCGGGAGCACGATCTGCACGAGCGTGCGCATCGATCCCGCGCCGTCCATCCAGGCCGCGTGCTCGAGTTCGACCGGCACGCCGTCCATGAAGTTCTTCATCATCCAGATCGCGATCGGCAGCGCGCTCGCGGTGAGGAAGAGGATGGTGCCGCCGACGGAGTCGATGAGGTTCAGCTGCACGAACAGGCTGTAGACCGGCACCATGATCGCCGTGATCGGCAGGCACGTGCCGAAGAGCACCGCATAGAGGAAGGGCTTTCCGACGCGCATCTTGTACCGCGAGAGCGGGTAGGCCGCCAGCGAGGCGAGCACGACCGTCGCGATCGCGGTGCCGCCGGCCAGCAGCACGCTGTTCCACAGCGGGAGGAACAGCAGGTCGGGCTTCATCACCGCGGCGAAGTTGTCGAGGGTGATCACCTCGGGCATCTTGATCGCGAGCGTCGGCTGCGCGTCGAGCGAGGCCGTGACCAGCCATATGAGCGGAACGACGAACAGGATGCCGATCACGATGAGCAGCGTGTTGCTCAGCACGCGGAGGGCCCGGGTGCGCGGCGACGACAGCGACGCTTTCGCGCTCTTCGAAACCCGCGCGGCCGACCGGGTACGGCCGGTCACCTCGGGGAGGGTCGTGGTGGCGCTCATGACGAGACCTCCTCGCGCAGGGCGCGGACGTAGAAGAAGGAGAAGACCGCGCCGATGACGAGCATGATCGTGGCGATCGCGGTGCCGTAGCCCAGCTCGCCGAACTTCAGACCCTGCTGGTAGGCGAGGATCGGCAGCGTCGTGCTCTTGGTGCCGGGGCCGCCACCGGTCATGACGAAGATGAGCGTGAACACCGACAGGGTCTGAAGGGTGACGATCATCGAGTTCGTGCCGATGGTCGAGCGGATCATCGGGATGGTGACGTGGATGAGGCGCTTGAAGCCGCTCGCGCCGTCGACCTCGGCCGCCTCGGTGATCTCGGGAGGGACGTCGGACAGCGCGGCGGAGTAGACCATCATCGAGAACGCGGTGCCGCGCCAGATGTTCGCGAAGATGACCATGAGCACCGGCAGGGTGAACAACCAGCTGACGGGCTCGACGCCGAAGACGGCGAGCACGGCGTTGAGGGTGCCGTTGTCGCGGAAGAACGCGTATGCGGCGAACGCCGCGACGATCTCGGGGAGGACCCACGCGGTCACGACGATGGTGCCGACGACGGCCGTCACCACGCGGTTGCCCGAGCGCATCATCAGGGCGAGGGCCAGACCGAGGACGTTCTGGCCGATCACGGCGGAGAAGAACACGAAGACGATCGTGTTGACGACCGCGACAGGGAAGTCGGGGGCCTTGAAGAGCTGGATGTAGTTGTCGAAGCCGACGAAGTCGCTGGCGACGGCGGTCGATCCCGACAGCGTCGCGTTGGTGAGCGAGCCCCACAGCGACACCAGGATGGGGCCGAGAAGGAAGACGGCCAGCAGCAGGGCCGCCGGCAGGAGGGGGAGCGCCCGGGCCGACGACCGGAGGCCGCGCGTCTTCACGCGCGACCCCCGGCCGGTTCCGGTCGCCCCGGGGGAAGCCAGGGCGGTCACGATCAGCCCTGCTGGGTGTTGTCTTCGCCCACGATGCCGATGACGGCCTGGTCGTAGGCGGCGGCCGCGTCGTCCACGCTGGACTGGCCGGTCATGACGGCTTCCATGGCGACCTGAATCTGGTTCGAGATCTTGTCGTAGTCCTCGGTCGCGGGGCGGAAGTGGGTGGTGTCGACGAAGCTCGAGAAGGTCTTGAAGCTCGGGTTGGCGTCGAGGTACTCGCTGGACTCGGCCACGTCGGCGCGCACGGCGATCTGGCTGTTGTCGATGCCGTAGGCGGTGGCGTTGTCCTTGTTCACGGCGGTGGAGAGGAAGTCCCACGCGGCGTCGGCGTTCTTGGTGTTCTTGCCGATCGCGAGGGTCCATCCACCCGACATGCTGGTGGTGCCGGGCGCCTGGCCGTTCTGCGTGGGCATCGCGGCGATGCCGAGGGCGTCGCTCCACTCGGGCCACGCGGCGGTGCCGCCGTCGACCCACGCGGCCGACTGCCAGGAGCCGTCAAGGGCGATGGCCAGCTTGCTCGAGGGCAGCCAGTCGGCGGTCACGCTGGTGAAGATGTTGGGGTCGAGAGCCTGCTGCAGCGACGGTCCGAGACCGCCCTGGTAGACGTCGCTGACGAACTGCAGCGAGTCCTTGAAGCCCTGGCTGCCGACGACCCACTTCTTGCTGTCGGTGTCGTAGAGGGTGTCCTCGGTGCCGTACATGAGCATCTCGAGACCCTGCATGGATGCCGCTTCGCCGGCGGTCTTGCCCGAGTAGACGTTGATCGGGATGACGTCGGGGTTGGAGGCCTTGACCTTCTCGGCGGCCGAGAGCACGTCGTCCCAGGTCTTGGGCTGCCACGGCACGGAGATGCCGGCGGCCTCGAAGAGGGCCTTGTTGTACCAGAGACCGCGGGTGTCGGTGCCGAGCGAGACGCCGTAGGTCTTGCCGTCGGCTCCGAGGCCGGCCTGCTTGGCGCCGTCGGCGAACTGGGACCAGTCCTCCCACTTCGCGAGGTAATCGTCCAGCGGCAGGAGGTAGCCGGCCGCGGCGTCGGACTGGATCTTGAACGTGTCTTCGTACTGCACGTCGGGAGCGGTGCTGGCCGACTTGTTCATCAGCGCGAGCTTCGTGTAGTAGTCGGCGCCCTCGGCCTGGATCGGGACGAGCTCGACCGTCATGCCCTCGTGGGCGGCCTCGTACTGCTTCTTCGCGTTCTCCATCAGCGTCTGCATCTGGTTGAACGTCGCCGTGGTCTGGTACGCCACACGGATCGTCTTCGAGTCCGCCGCGTCGCCGCTGCCACCGGAGCAGCCGGCCAGAGCCACGGTCAGGGCGGTGGCGGTCAGAAGACCGGTCGCCATCGTCAGTTTCTTCATGGAAGCTCCCTTGCTCGGGTGGAGACACCGCGTCGCCAGAACCTTTTATAAATCAAATGGACTAACTCGGCAAGTCGAAGAGTCCCGCCGTCGGTAACGATCGGGACACGCCCGACGCTCGGCGCGAGCGGCGGGGTCAGAGAGCGATCATCATGCGGGCCGGACGCGCGGCGAACGCCCCGTCGAGCATGAGGCACGCGGCCCCCACGGCGGCGACGTCGACACCGACCACGGACCGCCGCACGATGATCGGCAGCGTCGCCGTCGACGCGGGATCCGAGGCCACCCGCTCGGCGACGACGTCGGCGAGCACTCCGGCGAGGCGCTCCCAGACCGGTCCGCCCAGCACGACCTCGTCGACGTCGAGCAGGTTGTTGGTGATGACCAGAGCACGCGCGATGCGCTCCCCCGCGCGATGCAGCACCCCGGCGGCCGGATGACCCGGGTCGCGCGCGTCGCGCACGAGGCGATCGAGGTCGGACCGCGGATCTCCCCCGACGTATCCCGCCTCCGCGATCAGCACGCGGGGTTCGATCGACACACCCAGGCACCCGCGCGACCCGCACGCGCACAGCGGGCCCTCCGGATCGACCACCACGTGGGCGATGCCCCCGGCGTTGCCGGTGCGCCCGCGCACGGGGGCGCCCGCCACCGCGAGCCCCATGCCGACACCGGCGCCGTAGTACAGGAACATCGCGTCGCTGAGCACGTCGGAGCGGTCGAACCACATCTCGCCGACCATGGCGGCGGTCACGTCCTTCTCGACGATGACGGGCAGCCCGGTCGCCGCGCCCAGGTCTTCGCGCACGTTCACGTTGTGCCATTGCGGCAGCAGCGGCGGGTCGAGCAGGCGTCCCCCGCGGGCGTCGAAGGGTCCGGGGGCGGCGACGCCCACCCCGAGCACGAGCTCGCGCGGCACGTTCGCACGGTCGACGATCGCGTCGACGGCCGCAGCCACGGCCGTCACGAGGGCTCCGGGAGCGACCTCGCGGAGCCCGGGGATCTCGTCGTGCGCGATCACCTCGCCCGCCATGTCGACCACGACGATCGTGTCGACGACCGGGTCGAGGTGCACACCGACGGCGAACCGCGAGCGCGGCTCGAGCTTGAGCAGCGTCCGCGGCTTGCCGGGGCCGGAGATGACCTTGCCCGCCTCGATGATCAACCCGTCGTCGGCGAGGCGGCGGGTGACGTTGCTCAGCGTCTGCGCGCTCAGACCGGTGCGCGCCGAGAGCTCGACCCGACTCAGCCCCTCCGGCGAGCGCCGGATGAGGTCGAGCACCAGGGTCTGGTTGTATTCGCCGACGGCGGGCAGGTTGGAACCCGTACGCATGTTCCCCGCCCTCACTCGCCGGCCCGCGGCGCGGTCCCTCGGTCTCAGGGTAGACCCGGCCTCAGGACTGCAGTGCGAGCGCCGCCGCGCCCAGGAGGGGGCCGTCGCCGTCGAGCCCCGAGCCGACGATGCGGCACCGGCGCGCGTAGGCGTGCAGCGACGCCGTCTCGGCGGCCGCGCGCACCTGGTCGATGTAGTCGGGGGCCACCTGCGAGAAGCCGCCCGCGATGGCGACGGCCTCGAGGTCGCACAGCGTCGCCGCCGCCGCGATCGCCTGCCCGACGGCGATGGCCGATCGGCTGACGGCCGCGATCGCGATCGCGTCCCCCGCCGCGTGGGCGGCGGCCAGATCGAGTCCCGTCTCGCCCTCCCAGCCCTGGGACTGCGCCCAGGCGACCGTCCCGGGGCCCGCAGCGACCGCCTCGAGGGTGGATGCCACGACCTCGTCGCCCTCGATGGTGCGCACGAACGTCTGGCCCAGGTGCCCCGCGTTGCCGCTGGCGCCGGGGATGGGCGCTCCGCCCAGGATGAGTCCGCCGCCCACGCCGGTCGAGACCACGATGGCCATCGCGTCGTCGCAGCCCACGAGAGCGCCGCGCCAGTGTTCGGCGAGCGCGATGCACGTGCCGTCGAGCGCGAGGCGGATCGGACCGTCGACGAGGCCGCCGAGCACCTCGTCGATCGGGAGACCGGCGGCGAGGGGCAGATTCAGCGGCGAGACGGAGCGCGAGGGGAGGTCGACCGGGCCCGCGCTGCCCACGCCGATCGCGCCGACGCGGGCGTCGGGGACGGCGGCGAGCGCCGCGACGGCGGCCTCGCGGATGTTGCGGGCGATCTCGTCGCGGTCGGCACTGCGCCCGGTCGGTCGCCGGGTCACGCTCGCCCGCTCGACCTCGCCGGCGAGAGAGACGAGGGCGGCATCCACCTTCGTCCCGCCGATGTCGACGGCGAGCACGTGCGTGACGGCGGGCAGGGACGGGGTGGTGTGCGACATGCGCGGGCTCCTCGGGTGGACCAACGCTCCCCGATCCTAGGGGCCCGAGCATCCGCCGAGTGACGCCTGTGCACCGCACCGTTTCCAGCCCTCGCCCCCGCGACGCGGGTTACGATCAGGTCACGGCGGCGACGACGCGCCTCCACCCCGCGACACAAGGGATGCCATGGACGAGACGGTCACGCCCGAGGCGGCATCACGACTCCGCCGCCCCGACACCACACCCCGACCCCCGACCGACGCCCCTCTGGATGCGGAGATGTTCGCCCGTCTGACCGGGGGAATCCTGGCATCCGTCTCCCGCGTGATCGACGGCAAGCCGGAGGCCGTGCAGAGTGCGCTCATCGCCCTGCTCGCGGAGGGTCATCTGCTGATCGAAGACGTGCCCGGGGTCGGCAAGACCATGCTGGCGCGGGCCCTCGCGGCCACGATCGACGCCGACGTGCGCCGCATCCAGTTCACCCCCGACCTGCTTCCCGGTGACATCACGGGCGTGTCGGTGTTCAACCCCGTGCAGCGGCAGTTCGAGTTCACCCCCGGTGCGGTGTTCGCCCACATCGTCATCGCCGACGAGATCAACCGCTCCTCCCCCAAGACGCAGTCCTCGCTGCTCGAGGCGATGGAGGAGCGCCAGGTGACGGTCGACGGGCGCACGCACGTGCTGCCCTCGCCCTTCCTCGTGGTCGCCACGCAGAACCCCTACGAGATGGAGGGGACGTACGCCCTGCCCGAGGCGCAGCGCGACCGTTTCCTGCTGCGCATCTCGATGGGATACCCGGATGCCGCGGCCGAGGCGCTCATGCTCCGTCAGCGCGACGCGGTCAACCCGCTCGACGGGCTCACCCCCGTCGTCTCGGCCCGCCAGGTGACCGCGATGATCGCGTGGGCGCGCGGCGTGCACGTCGCCCCGGCCCTCGAGGAGTACGTCGTGGCGCTCGCGCAGGCGACGCGCAGCCACCCCGACATCCGGCTCGGTGCGAGCCCCCGGGCGACCCTGCAGCTCGTGCGGGCCGCCAAGGTGCGGGCGGCACTCGACGGCCGGTCGTACGTCATCCCCGACGACATCACGGCCCTGCTGGCGCCCGTCTTCGCCCACCGCCTGATCGCCAACCGGTCGGCGGCCGGGGGCAAGGCGGGGGCGGCGGTCGTGGCCGACGCTCTCGAGCGGATCGCCGCGAGCGTGCGCGTGCCCCTCGCCTCGCGACCGTGAGGGCCCGGGCGAGGCGGTTCTGGCCGTTCACGGTGCGCGGCACGGGGGCACTGCTGCTCGCCGTGGCGGCCTTCGTGATCGCCCAACGCGCCGGCATCCCGGAACTGCTGTACTTCGCGACGCTCCTGGTTGCGCTGCTAGCCGCGTCGGCGATCGCGCTGCTGCTGACCCGCGGATCGGGTGCGGTCGCGCGCGTCGTCTCGCCCGAGGTGCCCGAGGTCGGGGGCTCCGCGACCGTGACGGTGCGCGCCGGCATCCACAGCGCCCTGCCGACCGCTCCGGGCCGCTGGCGCGACGCACTCCCCTCCGGCCTGTCGGGTGCGGCCGAGGGGGCGTCGCCCACGATCTCGTCGAGCCTGAGCGGCTCGGCGTCGACGATCGAGGTGCGCTACGAGGTGACGGGGGCCGCTCGGGGCGTGCACGCCGTCGGACCGTTCGAGGTCACCACGACCGACCCCTTCGGACTGGTGCGCCGACGCATCGCCCTCGGCCGTACGACGCCGGTGACCGTGGCGCCCACGGTGCACGATCTCGCGGCGCTGCCCGGGGCATCGGGCGAGGCCGGCGGGTCACGTCAGACCACGACGCTGCAGATCGGCCAGGGCGCCGACAACCTCGTCGCCCGCCCCTACGCGCCGGGCGACTCGATGCGTCGCATCCACTGGCGGGCGACCGCGCACCGCGACACGCTCATGGTGCGTCAGGAGGAGCAGGAGTCGAGCCCGGCGGCCACGGTCGTGCTCGACCGCGCCCTGTCGCGGTGGTCTCCCCAGGCCGCCCACGCGCCGGGCGGCGACGCCGCGTTCGAGACGGCCGTCTCGGCGTGCGTCTCCGCGGTCGCGCGCCTGGTGCACGAGGGGTACACGGTCGACGTGGTCGACAGCGACGGACACCTGCTCGCCGACCCCGTGGAGGGCGGTGACGACGTGGACGCCCGCGCGACCGCGGCGGGCTTCGCGAGCCTGCGCGCGCGCCCGGACGATGCCGCGCGACGGGTCGTCCCGGCGACCGCCGCGGCCCTGACCGGTCCCGTGATCGTGGTCACCGGGGCGTTGGACGCCGACGACCGCGCGGGTCTCGGCGCCGTGGCCCAGCGCTCCGCCCTGCCGGTGCTGCTGGTGGTGGCCGAACGCGCCGAGCTCGAGCGGCTGCGGGCGGGCGGATGGCGCGCGGCGCAGGTGCTGCCCGGCGGCGATGTGGCGGCGGCGTGGGACGACGCGATCGAACAGGGGTACGCCCGTGTCGGCCGCTGACGTGACGCAGCTGCGCACCGCGCGCCGCCGACGCGACGCCGCTCTGCTGACAGCCGGGCTGTTCGTCGCGATCATCGCGGCGCTCCTGCCGGCGTTCTCGGTGATCGCCCCCGGTCCGTGGGTGGCCGGCGCGGCGGCGCTCACCGCCGCGGTGCTCGCGGCAGGGCTGCTGGTGCGGCTCGCCCAGCTCCCCGCCATCGTCGCCAGCATCGTCGAGGCGGCGGTCTGGATCGTGGGGCTCACCCTGCTGTTCGGTCGATCGACCGCCCTGCTCGGCGTCATCCCGACTCCGGCGACCTTCGCGACCGTGCCGGGGCTGCTCTCGGAAGCGTCCGAGGAGATCCGCCTGGGCGTGGCCCCCGTGCCGCCCGAGGTGGGGCTGAGCTTCCTGCTCGTCGCCGCGGTCGCAGCCCTCGCCCTCGTGCTCGACCACGTGGTGCTCACGGCGCGCATGCCGCTGCTGGCCGGCGTCGGCCTGGTCGCGGTGTCGCTCATCCCCACGATCGCGATCCCCTCCGACGTCGACGTCGCCGGCTTCGTCCTGCTGGCCGCCTCGCTGCTCTTCCTGCTCCGCATCGACACGCGTGCCCGCGCCGCCGGGACGGTGCCACGTCGCCCGACCGCTCGCACGCCCGGGCGGCTGGGGGTCTCGGCGACGGCGGTCGCGGTCGCCGTGGTCGCCGTCATCGTCGCCGTGGTCGCCACTCCCCTCCTCCCCCAGCCCGGCCTGCGCTTCGCCACCGGCGGGTCGGGCGGCACGGGCACGACGATCAACCCCAACCTCGAGCTCGGCAACGACCTGCGCCAGCCGCGCGAGGTCGACGTGCTCACCGTGCGCACGACGGCCCCGACCGCTCCCTACCTGCGCGCGGTCACGCTGTCGCGCTTCGACGGCGCCGTGTGGTCTCCCGACAGCGCCGACACCGTGCCCGTTCCCGGCGACGGGGCGGTCTTCAGTCCGGTCGAGACCGACGCCGACATCGCGCGCGCCGACTGGACCACCGACGTCACCGTCGACGCCCTCGACAGTCCCTGGCTGCCCGTGCCCTACCCCGCCTCGAGCGTGACCGGCCTCGACGGCGAGTGGCTCGGGATGCCGCAGAACCGCACGGTCGTCACGCGGGCCGGGTCCACGCGCGACCAGCAGTACGAGGTGCAGGCGAGCGTGCCGCGACCGACGCTCGAGCAGATCCGCAGCCGCTCGGTGGGCGACCCCGGCCTGGGCGCCGACGTCAGCGCCCTGCCCGCCGACGTGCCCTCGATCATCGGCGACACGGCCCGCGAGGTGACGGCCGGCACCTCCACCCCGTACGACGCCCTGCTCGCGATGCAGACCTGGTTCCGCAGCAGCGAGTTCCGCTACTCCCTCGACGCACCGGTCGACGCGGGCTTCGACGGCGCGGGACTCGACGCCGTCGCCGACTTCCTGCAGGTGCGCGCCGGATATTGCGTGCACTACGCCTCCGCATTCGCGGTGATGGCGCGCTCGCTCGGCATGCCCTCGCGCATCGTCGTCGGATACCTGCCGGGAACGGCCTCCAGCATCCCCCAGCAGGGCGGCACCGAGTACACGGTGACCTCGAGCCAGCTGCACGCGTGGCCCGAGGTCTACTTCCAGGGCATCGGCTGGGTGCCCTTCGAGCCGACCAACAGCCTCGGCGTGCCGACGAACTTCGCGTCGGGATCGACGTCGAACGGCGGTGCGACCCCCTCCACCCCCGAACAGGATGCCGCCGCCCCCGACGCCCAGCCCTCGACGGCGCCCTCGGCGGCCGACCGCGGCGACGTGGGTGCCGTGGATGCAGGGAGCGCGGCGACGAGCGGACGCCAGGGTGCCGCATGGGTGCCCGTCGGGATCGTGCTCCTGGCCCTGCTGGCGGCAGCCCTCGTGCCGTCGCTGCTGCGGGTCGTGTGGCGCCGTCGCCGCCTGGCCGCAGCCCGCGCGGGTGACGCCGTCGCCGCCTGGACCGCTCTGCGGGAGGATGCGGTGGATCTCGGCATCCCGGCGCCCGGCGCCGAATCGCCCCGTGCCTTCGCCGCGCGTCTCACCGCGGAGCACGGCGTCGCCGCCGACGATGCCGATCTGCTGCGCGAAGCCCTCGAGCGCGTCAGCTACGCCGGCGATGCGCCCGATGCCGAGCAGGGACCGACGCTGGCCGCGGCCGTCGACCGCATCCGGGCGGGTCTGCTCGCGAGGGCGACCCCGGTCCGCCGCGTGCTCGCGCGCGTGCTGCCCCGCTCGCTCGTCGTGCGTCCGGGTGCCGTGGACGCCGAGCGCGAGCGCGAGAGCGTGGGCTGAACGCCGAAGAGCGCCACCCTCGGATCGAGGATGACGCTCTTCGTGTGGCGGAAGTGACAGGATTTGAACCTGCGAGGCGAGTTACCCCGCCTACATGGATTCCAGCCATGCTCCTTAGGCCGCTCGGACACACTTCCAACAGGAAAGCTTACACGGCCGCCGAGCCCGCCTGAGTCACCGGCCGGTCCGGTCGGGGGGAACAGACGTCGGGAGCGGGCACCCGCCCGGGGGCTCGGACCGCGCGGGCGACCCGATGGCGGCACACCCCCGGCCGGCGAGCGCCCCGGACGCCCGCCCCGCCTCAGAGCACG
The DNA here is from genome assembly GCF_032464935.1 of Microbacterium phycohabitans. NCBI lineage: Bacteria > Bacillati > Actinomycetota > Actinomycetes > Micrococcales > Microbacteriaceae > Microbacterium > Microbacterium phycohabitans. The sequence goes on along the minus strand of NZ_JAWDIT010000004.1, from coordinate 103,221 downwards.
CTCTTGGGCAGGCGGTGCAACGTCACCGCCCCGATCGCGCGGAACGGGTGCAGGGGGTCGGGGGCCTCCGACCCCGTGGGTCCGCCGAGCTCGCTGTGCACGACAGCGCTCATGAGCGCGTAGGCGTCCATGGCATCCCAGCCGTGCTCCTCCACGAGGGTGTCGAAGACGTCCTCGTAGCCGCGGCGGATGCTCTCCTGCACCGGATCGCCGAGACCGACGAAGATCCACTCGTCGGCGGTCTCGACGCGCGGCGCGCGCAAGCCGGCATCCTTCACGAGATCGACCGAGACCACCGCGACCCCGGCCGCCTCGATCGCCACGAACGACGACTCGCCGCGCGCCATCACGGCGTGGATGTCGCCGATCGACAGCAGCGCCCCCTCGACCTCGACGGGCAGGTAGACCGTGGCGCCGGGGGCCACGTCGGTGAGGTCCATGTTGCCGCCGAGGCCCGTGGTCGGCATGACCGTCGAGTTCTCGCCCCGGGCCGGAGCCGTGCCGATGCAGCCGATCATGGGGCGCGCCGGCACGACGTGGCGCGCGGTGACGTGCACCCCGTCGGCGTCGATCGGGACGCGGCGGCTGACCACGCGATCGGGCATGCGGTGCGAGAGCGCGCCCGCGCCGGGGAGGCTCTGCGACCATCCGAAGTCCGGCAGCACGATGTCGTGCACGTGTACGGCGAGGGCGTCGCCGGGTTCGGCGCCCTCGATGTACACCGGCCCCGTCACCGGGTTGATGGGGGCGGTGAGCGCGGCGAGGTCGCCGTGCTCGTGCAGCTCGCGGTAGACGGCGTCGTCGGTGTGGAACGCGACCGTCTCACCGGTGCCGGGCCGCAGCCGCAGCACGGGCGCGACGTCGGCGCGGAAGCCCGGTCGCCCGAGCTCCGCCCCGAGCACGTGGTCGGCCGTCATCGCGCGGCCACCTCGTCGCCGCCCTCTCCGGCCGTCGCGGTCGCGTGCTCGGGCAAGGGCCCGGTCGCGCCGCCGTTCCTGCGGGCGAAGATGGCGTAGACGACACCGCCGACGATGAGCCACAGGATGCCGCCGATCTTGGCGGTGATGTCGGCGTTGAGCAGCACATAACCGATGATGAGGAACCCGATCACCGGCACGACGAGGTGCAGCAGGTAGTTCTTCGACTTCTTCTTGCCGAGGTAGTACACCGCGACCGACACGTGCAGCAGGAGAAAGCCCAGCAGCGCGCCGAAGTTCACCAGCGACGAGATCACGGCGATCTGACCGACGAAGAACAGCACGAGCACGAGCGAGATCGCGCTGACGGAGAGGATCGCGGCGAGCGGCACCTGGCGGGAGTTCACCTTCGACAAGAACGCCGGCAGGCGACGGTCACGGCTCATCGAGTACAGCAGACGCGAGGTCGCGGCCTGAGCGGCGACGGCGTTGGCGATACCGACCGCGACGACGTTGACGGCGAGGAACGCCGTGGCCCAGCCCGAGCCCGCGGCCTGGGCGACGAGCAGGAAGAAGGCGTTGTTGACGTCGTCATCCGAGAACGCGATCGTTCCGGCCGCGAGGGCGCTGGCGAACCACGTCTGCGCGACGAAGAGCACGGCGACCACGAGCAGCGCGATGATCATGGCGCGGCCGCCCGACTTGCGGTCACCCGTGGACTCCTCGGCCATCGTCGAGATGCCGTCGAAGCCGAGGAAGCTCAGCACCGCGATCGACAGTGCGGTGGCGATGAGCGCGGGGTTGACCTTCTCGGCATCCCACACCGGGGCGATCGAGAACTCGGCGCCGGGGATCGTGCCGGAGGAGAGGGCGACCATCGCGATCACGACGAAGATGACCACGAAGACGAGCTGGATGCCGAGCATGACGCGGTTCGCGAGCTTGATCGAGCCGATGCCGAGCACGTTGATGACGGTGTTGATGATCACGAACGCGACGGCCCAGATCCACTGCGGCACGTCGGGGAAGATGCCGGCCATCGACGACGCCGCGAAGACGTACAGCAGGGTGGGGACGAGCAGGTAGTCGAGCAGGATCGCCCATCCCGCGAAGAAGCCGACGGTGGGGTGGATGCCGCGTCCGACGTACGAGAACACGGAACCGGCGATCGGGAAGGCCTTCGACATCTGCGCGTAGGCCAGCGCGGTGAAGATCATGGCCACCACGCCCGTGATGTAGACCAGCGGGACCATTCCGCTCGCGGCGTTGTAGACCACGCCGAAGATCGCCCACGGGGCGATCGGCACCATGAAGACCAGGCCGTAGACGATCAGGTCGAGAGTGGACATGGAGCGCTTCAGCTCCTGCTTGTAGCCGAAGGATTCCAGCGATTGCTGGGCTTCGGGGGCGGTCTTCGACATCGGGGCTCCTGATCGGGGTTCGGGTGGGGCGGGTGCGTGTGAAGCGGGTTCGGGGGGACGGGTCAGGGAAGGGGTGCGAGGAAATCGGCGATCACGCCGCGGAACACGTCGGGCATCTCGAGGTGCGTGCAGTGGCTGGCGCCCGCGAACACGTGGGAGCGCGCGCCGGGGATCTGCTCGACGAACGGCGCCCACGTCTCGGGCGTGGCCTCGTCGAACTCCCCCGCGACGACGAGAGTGGGCACCGCGATCTGCGGGAGGCGGTCGATGATCGTCCAGTCGCGGCCGGTGCCGACGACGTGGAACTCGTTCGGTCCGTTCATGGTGTGGTAGACCGTCGGGTCGGCGAGCATCTGCGCCTCGCTGTCGACGAAGTCCTGCGGCATCGGCGTGATGCGGCACACGTGCCGCTCGTAGAACACGCGCGTGGCCTCGATGTAGTCGGGGTGGTCGAGGGTGCCGTCCGCCTCGTGGCGATCGAGGGCCTCGCGGTTCTCGGCGGGCAGCTCCGCGCGCAGGCGCGCGGCGCCGTCGAGCCACAGCTGCATGGATGCCGGGGAGTTGCAGATCATCAGTCCCTGGAGTCCCGCGGGTCGTCGCACCGCGATCTCGGCGCCCAGCATGCCGCCCCAGGACTGTCCGAGCACGTGGTATTCGTCGAAGCCCAGCGCCTCGCGGAGGGTGTGGAATTCGTCGACGAACAGCTGCGGCACCCAGCGGGCGGCGGGGGCGTCGGGGTGGTGCGAGCTGCGTCCGCACCCGATCTGGTCGTAGTGCACGACGGTGCGACCGGTGATCTCGGCGAGCGCGTCGAGGTTCTTCACGTAGTCGTGGGCCATTCCGGGCCCGCCGTGGAGAACGAACAGCGGCGCCGCGCCGGAGGGCTCGGCGGGTTCGGTCAGTCGGGCCCAGGTGAATCCGTCGAGGAACGGGACGGTGATCTCGCGTTGCATGAGGTCATCGTGGACCCCTTAAAGGTGTGTTGGCAAACCTTTTCTGCGGAATTAACATGGAGGAAACGACGGGAGCCCATGGCCGAGACCGACGACGCCTCCCTGGTGGAGCGCGTGACCGAGCGCCTCATCACCGCCGTCGCGGTGGGCGAGTTCCTGCCCGGCACGCGACTGCCGGCCGAGCGCGACCTCTCGCCCCTGCTCGGCGTGGGCCGCACGACGGTGCGCGCCGCCCTCGACGACCTCTCCACGCGCGGGCTCATCGAGCGCCGTCGGGGCCGCAGCGGCGGCACGTTCGTCGCCGAGCACTGGCCCGACTCGGTGGTCGTCGGCGTCGACCGGTGGTTCGAGGCGCGCTGGAGCGACCTCGTCGACGCGTGCACCGCCAGCTCGATGCTCCACTCGTCGCTGGCCCGTCTCGCCGCCGAACGACGCACGGATGCCGACATCTCGACGATGCGCGACCGCCTCGCGGCCTTTCACGCGGCACCGTCGGGCGACCCGAAGCAGCGCGCCGACAGCCTGCTGCACCTGTCGATCATCGATGCCGCGCACAACACGGCCCTGCGCGACATCCTCCTCGAGCACGAGCGCCATCTCTCGCTGTCGGCTCCCGCGCACCCCTGGGGCGATCGCGAGAGCCATCGGCGCATGGAGTCCCGCGCGGCGCGGGAGCACGACGCGATCGTCGACGCGATCGTGACCGCCGCCCCCGACGAGGCCGCGGAACTCGCGCGTCGTCACGTGCAGATCGACCTCGAGCTCTTCACCGAGGCCCGCGAGTTCGCCCGCCGTCGCGCGGCTGCCGCGCGCGACTGACCGCCGCCGGGCACGGAGTCCGTCGCGCAGACGTCAGCCGGCGACGCCCGGCGACGGGGATGCGGCGAGCCGCGCCTCGAGCCCCTCGCGCACTCCGCCCCACTCCTCGCGCAGGATCGAGAAGTACAGCGTGTCGGACACCGAGCCGTCGGGGGCGATGCGATGCCGACGGAGGCGCCCCTCCCGCGTCGCGCCGAGCCGCTCGATGGCGCGGGCACTGCGCTCGTTGCGCGCATCGCAGCGCAGCGCCACGCGGTTCACGCCCCAGGTTTCGAAGGCATGACCGAGCAGCAGGAGCTTGGCGGCGGGGTTGGTCCGCCCGCCCTGGAAGGCGCGTCCGTACCAGGTCGTCCCGATCTCGACCCGCCCCTGCGCGGGCACGTACTCGTAGAACGTGGTCGATCCGCGAACGACGCCGGTCTCGGCATCCCGCACGGTGAACGCGAACAGGCCGGGAGTCGCGAGCTGGCGCTCGACGTGCGCGGCGTAGGCGTCGACCGAGTCGGGCCACGGCGAGGTCATGCGGCTCCACAGCTCCGGGTCGGTGAGGGGCCACGCCTCGGCGGCGTCGGATGCCGCGGCGGGAGAGAGACGGATGCCGTGCCCCTCGAGCGCGATGTCGTGCGCGGTCATCGCGCTTCCAGCTGGGCGACGAACTCGTCGGCCGCGGCGACCTTGCGGCGCAGGTCTTCCCGGCGCTGCTGCGCCTCGTCGCGGATGCCGGCGAAGCGTTCGCGCAGCGCGGCATCGTCGGGATCGGCCTCGAGGCCGTCGACGACGGTCAGCAGCTCGCCCATCTGCTCGAGCGAGTAGCCCAGCGGCTTCATCCGTCGGATCAGCAGCAGGCGCGACTCGTCGTCGGCCGTGTAGAGGCGGAAGCCGCCCTCGGTCCGGGCCGACGGACGCAGCAGGCCGATCTCGTCGTAGTGGCGCAGCGTCCGGATCGACAGCCCCGTGCGCTCGGCGAGCTCGCCGATCTGCATCGGACGCTCCTCGGTCATGACATCCCCGATCCCGCAAACCTCACGTTACGGTAGAGTTCTTCTCGGTCGCGATCGCGACCCCCCTATTCTTCCCCGCGCCGCTGCGGGTTCCCTCCGATACCCCTCAGGAGCATCGATATGACCGACGTCCTGGCGCGCCCGCGCCCCGAACCCACCGTCCTACAGGCCCTGCGCTCCCCGCGCCTGCTCACCCGCGAGGTGCTCGCCGGTCTCGTCGTGGCGATCGCCCTCATCCCCGAGGCCATCGCCTTCTCGATCATCGCCGGGGTCGACCCGCGCCTCGGCCTGTTCTCGTCGTTCGTCATGGCCGTGGCGATCGCGTTCCTCGGCGGGCGCCCCGCCATGATCTCGGCGGCGACCGGGGCCATCGCGCTGGTCATCGCCCCCGTCGCCCGCGAACACGGCGTCGACTACCTGCTCGCAACCGTGATCCTCGGCGGCATCCTGCAGGTGATCCTGGGCCTTGCGGGAGTGGCGAAGCTCATGCGCTACATCCCCCGCAGCGTCATGGTCGGATTCGTGAACGCCCTGGCCATCCTGATCTTCATCGCGCAGGTGCCCCAGCTGATCGGCGTTCCGTGGGCGGTGTACCCCATCGCCGCGGCGGGCCTGGCGATCATGTACCTGCTGCCGCGTCTGACCAAGGCGATCCCCGCCCCGCTGGTGGCCATCGTGCTGCTCACGGGCGCCGCCGTGGTCTTCGGCATCTCGGTTCCCACCGTCGGCGACCAGGGCGCCCTGCCCGAGAGCCTGCCCGCGCTGCTCATCCCGAACGTGCCCCTCACCTTCGACACGCTCGGCATCATCTTCCCGTTCGCCGTCGCGATGGCCGTCGTCGGCCTGCTGGAGTCGCTCATGACCGCGGCCCTCGTCGACGACATCACCGACACGCCGTCGTCGAAGACCCGCGAATCGCTCGGCCAGGGCGCCGCGAACGTGCTGTCGGGCCTGTTCGGCGGCATGGGCGGCTGCGCGATGATCGGCCAGACGATGATCAACGTCAAGGCATCCGGGGCGCGCACCCGCATCTCGACGTTCCTCGCCGGGGTCTTCGTGCTCATGCTGGTGCTGGTGTTCGGCGACGTCGTCGCCATCATCCCCATGGCCGCCCTCGTGGCCGTGATGATCGTCGTGTCGATCGCCACGTTCGACTGGCACAGCATCCGCCCCTCGACCCTGCGCCGGATGCCGCTGAGCGAGACGATCGTCATGGTGCTGACCGTCGCCGTCACGGTGTGGACGCACAATCTCGCGATCGGCGTCGCCGTGGGCGTCGTCGCCGCCGCGGTGCTCTTCGCCCGTCGGGTCGCGAGCCTGACCAGCGTCACCCGCTCGGAAGACGGCGACATCGCCCGCTATGTCGTGGAGGGCGAGCTGTTCTTCGCCTCGAGCAACGACCTGACCACGAAGTTCGCGTACCACCGCGACCCCGCGCGCGTGATCATCGACCTCTCGCGCTCGCACGTGTGGGACGCCTCGACCGTGGCCGCGCTCGACGCGGTGCGCACGAAATACGCCCACCTCGGCACGACCGTCGAGCTCGAGGGCATGAACGACACCGCAGCCCGCTTCCACGACCGCCTCAGCGGCGGACTCGGCGCCGGGCACTGACGCGGCGGCCCGGCGGGATCAGGAGCGCAGGGTCGTCGAGGGCGTCTCGCCGAACTCCCCGCGGTACATCGCGGCGAAGCGGCCGAGGTTGGAGAAACCCCAGCGCGCGGCGATCGCCGCCACCGTCTCGACCGACGGGTCGGCGCTGCGCAGTTCGGCCCGCGCGGCGTCGAGGCGCACGCGCCGCAGGTACTGCATCGGCGTACGGCCGGTGGCCGCGCGGAAGGCGTACTGCAGGCCGCGCGGCGACAGGCGCGCCGCCTCTGCGATGTCGGCGAGCACGACCGGCTCGGCCGCGTGCGCCTCGACGTAGGCCTTGGCCCGACGCACCGGAGCAGGCAGCGGTCGCGACGGCCGCCCGGCGGCGAGCGCGTCGGTGAAGGTCGTGGGGAACGTCATGAGCGAGGCCTCGAGCATGAGCGTGCGCGCCTGCTGCTGGATGAGCGGGGTGCGCTCGGGCGAGCGCAGCAGCACGTCGCGGGTGTACTCCCAGGTGCGCGACCAGTAGCGCAGCCGCTGCTCGCTCACGGGCGCGTAGCCCGTCGCCCGCACGCGCAATCCCTCGTCACCCGACAGGCGCCGCGCCGCCTCGTCGAACTCCGTCCGCGCGAACGAGACGCCGGTGCCCGCGATGCGACCGGTGAAGGCGATCTCCAGCGGACGGTCGACCACCATGAACGGCACCGCGGTGTCGATGCGCTCGCGCCGGTAGGTCCCCACGACCCGCGGACCCGCGATCCGACCGACCACCACCTGGTCGAGAGGGTCGGATTCGACCAGCATCGTCGAACCGATCGTCCAGTCGCAGAACCCGAACCCCGGCTCGGATGCCGCGTGCCACGCCAACGCCGGCTGAATGGCATCCGCGCGGGTGATGCGTGCTCCGGGCACGATGGTCTGCCACAGGTGCTCGACCGTCTCGGCGTCGCGGGTCTCGATGTTCGTGTGCTCCACGCAGGTTTCCTAAATCGTCCGAGAATGTGCGGCAAGACCATTGCGCCGAAAGGCACACGTCGATATGGGAACGCTCTCACGCGACACGACGCACTAATCGGCGATGATGCTTCCGACCGCGACGGTCGGCGCGGATGACCCCCCATCCGTTTTCACCGTATCTTTCAAGATGCGGAAAATGCGCATTTCGGCGCCGTCGGCCTCAGGACGCGAGCGAACGGCCGCGAAGCGCAGCATCGCGGGCGCGCCTCGATCTCGTCCCCGGTCGCGGCGACTTTCCGCAGGCCGCACCCGGGAGAGGTGACCGACCACTCCCGCCCCCGGAGCAGTCTCCCGGAGCGTCGCTGCGCGAACTCGCGACGCCGAGGAGGCGACGCCGACCGCGGCGGCCCCCACCGCCGCCATAATGGGGGCGGTGCCTGTTCGGCGCCCAGTCACCCGAGGGGACCCGATGCCGTTCCGCACCGTGACGACTCTGCAGTCGTGGATCGACGATTTCCGTGCCCTCGGCTATGACGCCGACATCCTCCGCGTCATCCCCCGCGACAACGACGACGGCGGGGATGCCGGGTTGATCGCTGCCCGGCTGCGCAGCGTGTCGACGACCTTCTATGTCGCGCCCGGCGCCGAAGAGGGCGCGACCGACTGGTCGGTCACCTTCGAGCCCCGTGAAGACGCCGCTCCCCTGCCGGCGGGCCGGGTGATGGCCCTCGCGGGAGAGCTCGCGACCCTCGCCGCGCTGTGCTCGTTCCTCCAGGCTCGCTCCGAGGCGTTCCTGGCCGCCACGGAGTAGGTCGACTCGGGCGGTGTCGCACCCGCTCCCGGTGTCGGCCGTCGAGAGGCGCCGTCGCGATGCGCGTCACGCCACGACGTCGCACGGCGGCGCGGCATCCTGACCTGCGACCGCCCCGTGTCGCGGCCGGTCGTCAGCGTTGCGCGTGCGCGATGAGCTCGTCGATGACCCGGGCCACGCGGTCGGCGACGGCCGGATCCATGTCGGCGACGGCATCCTCGATGCCCGCGTCGAACGCCCGCAGCGCAGACCACGGCGGAGCGTCCAGGTCGACGATGGCCGTGATGTGGTTCACGCGGCGGTCCTCGGCGTCGAGATCGCGCCTGACCGCCCCGCGCTGGACCAGGCGGTCGATGAGGGTGGTCACCCCGGCCGAGGTGATGCCGAGGTGGTCGCGCACGTGCGTGGGGCGCGCGCCCGGATTGTCGGCGATGAAGAGGAGGGCACGGGCGTCGAGCTCGTTCAAGGACAGAGCGCGTCGGGCCTCGGCGGCGGCGATCCGTCTCGCCTCGCCGTAGGCGAGAAGGGCGCGCCCGAGTGCCGATCCAGGGAAGGAGGACGCCGGAGCTTCGGATGACTGCACGAGCCCTGATCGTAGTGACATCGACCCTCGTCGCGTCCGCATCCGCGGGGAGGGTCTCGTCATTCGCCGACCGGAGCCCGGGATGCGCATCATGTCACCGTTGTCAAGCGGGGAGTGGTCGAACGGCCCTCGGGTTATGACGGAAGTCGAGACGCCGTCGTGAGACGGGGGGGCATCCCGTCGGGAGACGGGAGTGAGGAGAACACCATGATCTACGGACAGCAGAGCGGACAGCAGGCGGGCTCGGTGTGGAGCATCGCCATGTCGACCGCCATGGGCAACGGCATCGTGCCGCGCTCGACCGACCAACCGCGCGAGCGCACGGCGCCGCGCTGGCCCTGGTCGCGCACACGTGACGCCGGTGAGGCGATGGTGGTCGCGCCCCGCGCCTGATCCACCGCCCCTTCACCCGACGCGTCGGCTCCTTCCCCCGGGAGCCGGCGCGTCGGCTCGTGTCCGGGCGTTCACACGATGGTCTTTCGGGCGTAACCCGGTCCACGGGGTCGACCCTTCAGCATGGGACGACCGCATCCGCGGCACCTCTCCCCGGCCGAACGGAGACCCCGATGACGCGATCCATCCGTGTGCTCTCGCTCTACGAGGGTTTCTTCGCCGGCGGGGCACGCATCCTGCACTCCGACGTGGTTGAAGGCCTCGCGCGCGACGGAGCGCAGGAGCACCGCGTGCTCTCGCTCACCGCCTCGGCCCGCCGCGACGCATCGCTGCAGCTCGCGCGCGACGACACCCGCTACCGGCGGTTGCGGGCGGCCGGTGTGCAGATCGACGCATTCGACCGCACCGCCGGCGACCGCCCGATCGCCCCGGAGGACTACACCGCGGCGGAGCTCGACCACGCGGCCGCCCTCTTCGACGACGCCGACGTCGTGCTCTCCCTCAAGGAGCAGCCGCTCAGCCTCGTCGTCGCGCTCGACCGTGCGGGCCTTCTGCCCGACATCCCCATCGCCGCGTGCCTGCACCGCTCCGACCCGACCCACTCCGGGCCCGCTCTGCGGTGGCTGACGGATGCCGCCGCCTCCGGCGCCGTGACGGCCACCATCTCGTGCGCGACCTCGACCTCGGAGGCGTACGCGCGGGCCGGAGTGGCCGCGCGCGAGGCGCGGGTCATCGACAACGGCATCGACACCCGCCGCTTCCGCCCGGGCACGCGTGCGGAGCGACGCCGCATCCGCTCGGCTCTCGGCATCCCGGAGTCGGCGCCCGTGGTGCTGCTGGCCGCGCGCTTCGATGCGATGAAGGATCCGGGACTGTTCCTTCGGGCCGTCGCCCGGCACGCGCGCCGCACGCCGGCCACGCACTACCTCATGTGCGGCTCGGGGATGACGGCCGACAACCCCGCCTTCCGTGCGCTGCGCGCCGACTGCGGCGTCGGCGACGAGGTCGCCCTCCACGCGCTGGGTCTGCGCGAGGACATGCCCGAGCTGTACCGCATCGCGGATGTCGTGGCCCTCACGAGCGCCTTCGGCGAAGCGTCACCGCTCTGCCTGGTCGAGGGTGCGGCATCCGGGGCCGTGCCCGTGACGACCGACGTCGGAGACGCTGCGCGCATGGTGAGGGACTTCGGTCTCGTCACCGCGCGCGACGTCGACGCGATCGCCGAGGCCTGGGGCGACGCCCTCGCCCTGCGTCCGGCGCTGCGCGGAGCCGCCCTCGCGGCGCGTGGACGACTCGATCGCCGCCGCATGATCGACGAGTACCGGGGTGCGATCGCGGGACTGCTGCTGCGCGACGCGATCGCGGCCTGACGGCGGCGGTTCTTCGCTCCGGCACGCGGGTCGGGGGCTCGCCGAAGGCCCGGCCATCCGCGCGACCGGCGGCTGCGGCCGACTCATCGCGACCGCACCCAGGCCCCTGAGCTCGTCGAAGGGACCGGGACGCGCGCGATCGGCGGCTTCAACGGCTCAACCACCTCTCGAGCACGATCCGGCCCCCGGCACCCTAGATGCCGCGCGACACCCGCACCATCCCCGCGCCGGGGCCGCCGAAGCGTGTCTACAGTGAGACATGACCGCCCGAATCGTGTCGATCGGCACGGCGCTGCCCGACACCCGCGTGACCCAGTCGACGTTGCGCGACCTGTTCGCCGCGCAACCGGGCTTCGACCGCAAGGCCCAGCGTCTGGTCGGGGCCGCGTTCGACGCCGCGGCCATCGACACCCGTCACGTCGTGCTGCCGCAGCTCGCGGGCACCGCCGTCGACGGCCTCCCCGTGCGCGACGGCGACACCCTGCTCATGCCGCCGACGGGGGCCCGCAACGACGAATACCGCCGCACCGCGCCGGGACTCTTCGCGGCGGCCTCGCGCGCGGCGATCGAGGGATCCGGGTACTCCACGGATGCCGTGACGCACGTCGTCACCGTGTCGTGCACGGGCATGTTCGCCCCCGGTCCCGACTACCACCTCGTGCGAGACCTCGGACTCTCCCCCACCGTCGAGCGGTACCACCTCGGATTCATCGGCTGCGCGGCGGCGATCCCGGCGCTGCGCCTCGCGGCGCGGATTGTCGGGAACGACCCCGCCGCGGTCGTGCTCGTGGCCTGCACCGAGCTGTGCTCGCTGCACTGGCAGACCTCGTCGCACCCCGATCAGATCGTCGCCGCCTCGGTGTTCGCCGACGGCGCGGGCGCCGCGGTCGTGGCATCTGGGGATCCCTCGAGAGAGGGCCTCGACCTCGACGGCTTCGCCACCCACGTGACCGACGACGGCGAGAAGGACATGGCGTGGACCGTCGGCGACTCGGGCTTCGAGATGACGTTGACGCCCGAGGTGCCGCGCATCATCGGGCGCGAGATCTCCGCGATCGCCGCCGACGTGCTCGGCGACCTGGCCGACGTCGACGCGTGGGCGGTGCATCCGGGCGGGCGGAGCATCCTCGACCGCGTCGAGAGCGCCCTCGGGCTGGATGCCGAGGCCTTGGCGCCCTCGCGGGAGGTGCTGCGCCGGCATGGCAACATGTCGAGCGCCACGCTGCTGTTCATCCTGCGCGACCTGCTCGCCGACCCCGCTCTGAAGGACGGGGACAGCGTCGCGGCGATGGCCTTCGGACCGGGACTCACCGTGGAGGCCGCGACCCTCACCGCGCGCCGCGCGTCGGCGTGAGCGCGTTCACCGGACTCGCGCGGCGCGACACCGCGCTGACCGAGCTCATGGACGACCCCGACTGCGACCCGCGGGCGTTGGCCGCCACCTACCGCCGGTTCGACGTGGTGAACCGCCTCGTGTCGGCCTGGGGGCACGTGTACCGCACGCGGGTGCGGCCCGAGCTGATCGCGCTCGGGCGACCCGCGCGCGTGCTCGACCTCGGCTCGGGTGGTGGCGACGTCGTCGCGCGCCTCGCGGAGCTCGCGAGCCGCGACGGCCTCGAGGTGGAGTGGGTGGGCGCCGATCCCGACCCCCGCGCGCACGAGGCCGCACGGCTGCGGGAGCGCCCCGGCGTGCGCTTCGTGTCGCGGGGATCGCGGGAGCTGATCGAGGCGGGCGAGAGGTTCGACCTCGTGCTGTCGAACCACGTGCTGCATCACCTCGACGAGGCGTCGCTCGCAGCCTTCGCCGACGACAGCCTCGCCCTCTCGCGCGGAGCGGTGCTGCACACCGACATCGCGCGCGGGCGACTCGCCTACGGCCTCTACGCCGTGGGCATCGCTCCGCTCTCGGCCGGCACGTTCCTGCGGGTCGACGGGCTCCGCTCGATCCGCCGCAGCTATCGCGCCGCGGAACTGGCCGCCGCCCTGGGCACGCCCTGGGTCGTCGAGACCCCGGCACCGTTCCGCGTGCTCGCCACGGCGAGGGGGCGCGCGCGTGACTGAGGTCCTCGTCGTGGGCGCGGGGCCCGTGGGTCTCGCCCTCGCCGCCGACCTGCGCGCCCGCGGTGTCGCCGTCGACGTCGTCGAGCGACGCGTCGACCCCGGCGCGGGCACCCGGGCGATCGGCATCCATTCCCCGGCTCTGGAGCTGCTCGAGGCGTCGGGGGCGACGGACGGCATCCGCGAACGCGCGGTGCGCATCGCCCGCGGGGAGGCGCGAGCGGACGGGCGCGTCCTGGCCGAGATCCGCTTCGACCGGCTGCGGGCCCGGCATCCGTACGTGGCGGCCCTGCCGCAGTCCGACACGATCGAGGTGCTCACCGCGCTCGCCCCACCGGTGCGGCGGGGAGTGGGCGTGACGTCGCTGCGACAGGAGCGCGACGGCGTCCGCGCACAGCTCGACGACGGGAACGAGATCCGCGCCGGGGTGGTCGTGGTCGCCACCGGCTGGTCGGGGCGCGACCTGGTCTACCGATCCGGAGCCGTGCGCACGCACCACTACCCCGACCGGTACGTCATGGCCGACGTCGTGGCATCCGGGGGTCCGATCGCGCGCGTGCACCTCGAGCGCGACGGGGTGGTCGAGTCGTTCCCGCTGCCGGACGGTCGGCGCCGGCTCGTCGCCTGGGCGGGCACGGGCGAGGTGACGGATGCCGACGGCTTCCTCCGCGACGCCGTCGCCGCCCGCACCGGGGTCGAGGCCGAGATCGCGGGCGCGTCGACGTTCGGGGTGCGGCGGGCCGTGGCCCCGGCGCTGCGGCGCGGACGGATCGTCGTCGTGGGCGACGCGGCGCACGAGGTGAGCCCGATCGGCGGTCAGGGCATGAACCTCGGCCTGCTCGATGCGCTCACGGTGGCGCCCCTGCTCGCACCCTGGGTGCGCCACGGCGACGACATGGGCCTCGCCCGGTGGGAACGCGACCGCCTGGCGTCGGCGCGGCATGCGGCGCGTCTGGCTTTCCTGAACACGATGCTCGGTCGCGCGGCCGCCCCGGCCGTGCACGCGGCGCGCACGACGGCGCTGCGCACGGTGCTGCGCGGGCCGGGCGGCGCGGCGTTCACGCGGGCGTACGCGATGCGGTTCGACCGGGCCGCGCGGCGCTGACGGCGCCGGGCGCGTGCCGGGGCGCTTGCGCGTGCGCAACCGCGGGCGCGATGGGCGACACGCCGACGCGGAGGCCGCCTCGCGCGGCGTGTCGGCGCCGACTCCGCCGTTGTGCACACCGGACGGGGCCGGAGCGGACGGGGCCGGAGCGGGCGGGGTGGGCAGCACGCCAGGCGGTGATGGCGCGGGGTGTGCACAGCGGCGGAAGCCGCGGGCGACACGCCGACGCGGAGGCCGCCTCGCGCGGCGTGTCGGCGTCGGCTCCGCCGTTGTGCACACCGGGCGGGGCCGGAGTGGGCGCGGCCGGGAGGACGCCGCGGACGGCGGGGGCGTCAGGTGGCGACGAGCTGGGCGGCCAGCAGAAGGGCCGCGAGCATCGTGAGCTGGAACACCGCGCGGCCCGGAGGGCGCACCATCACCGCGACGACGGCGGTGGCCGCGACGGTCAGCACGGCCACGAAGAACACGGTGCCGACGGTGGTGGCATCCGTCCCGAGGAGCACCGCGACGGCGCCGACCGTGATCCCCACCGCGGCGAGCACCACCGAGGCGCGCGCGCCGAGCCGGTGCGGCAGGCCCCGCACGCCCGTCCGACGATCGTCGTCGAGGTCGCGCACGACGTTGGTGAGGTGCACGGCGGCGCCGAGGGCGGCGCCGGCGAGCGAGGCCCAGGGAGCGGCGAGCTCCGGATCGGGCAGCGAGAGCGTCGCGAACGAGGGGAACAGCCCGAAGCTCAGCAGGAAGGGGGTGATCGAGAACGGCGTCGACTTGAGCCCGGCGTTATAGGCCCATGCCGAGGCAAGGGCGATCGCGTGGGCGGCGAGCAGTCCCGGCCCGAGCGGCAGCGAGAGGACGATCGCCACGACGAGGGATGCCACGGCCACCGCGAGCGCGCGCTCCGGGGTCACCGCTCCCCCGGCGATGGGCTTGTCGGTGCGGCCGACCGCCGCGTCGCGGGCGCCGTCGATCGCGTCGTTGGAGAGTCCGACCGACACCTGACCGGCGAACACGGCCATGACCAGCAGAGCGAGACGCGCGGGCTCCACGCCGGCCGCGATGCCCAGCGCGAGAGACAGGGCCGTGACCACGAGCGTGGGCCCGGGATGGGTCGCCCCCCACAGCGCCTTCACGAGGGGCGGCTTCGCCGCGGCATCCATCACGCGCACGACGCTACCCGGCGCGGGACGCCCGCGGCGTCTCCGGCATGTCGCGTGAAAGATCCGTCGAGTGTCCACAACACGCCGTGTGCCGTGACGGGTGGACGGCGTGGTCTGGACACTCGGTCGAGGAGGCTTGGCACTCTCGGGTGGAGAGTGCTAATCTTCTGCCGAGTTGAGCGGAGGTGACTCAACTTCAACAGACCCGGATGTGTCATCCGGACCGATCGAAAAGGAGAACGACCATGGCCACCTATGACCCCTTCCGCGACCTCGACCGCCTCGCGTCGACGCTCCTCGACGCCCGCCGCGGCGGTGGTCCGCGACGGATGCCGATGGACCTGTACCGCGACGGCGACCACTACGTGCTCGCGGCCGACCTGCCCGGTGTCGACCCCGGGTCGGTCGACATCGACGTCGACGGGCAGCTGCTGACGATCCGCGCCGAACGCACCCTCGGCTCCGGCGAGGGCGTGAAGTGGATCACCCGCGAACGCGAGACGGCATCCTTCGTCCGGCAGCTCAACCTGGGTCAGGGCATCGACACCGAGCGCATCAGTGCCAGCTACCGCAACGGCGTGCTGAGCGTCACGATCCCGGTCAGCGAGAAGGCGAAGCCGCGGCGCATCGCCGTCTCGACCGACGACGGCGAGGGCGTGATCGAGGCGCACGAGAGCACTCCGCAGCCGATCGAGCAGTAGGAGCCGCGGCCGAGCGGGCGCGATCGCCCGCCGTCCTGACAGCACGGTGCCCCGGCCGCCTCTGCGGCCGGGGCACCTCGCGTGGGTTCAGAGGTCTTCGGGGGCCAGGTCGCCCTGGCCTTCCTCGCCCAGCTCGACGACGCCGGGATCCTCGCCCTGCGAATCGGTGCCGGTCGACTCCGGGTGGATGTCATCGAGCGGGATGTCGCTGTCGTCGGCCGGGATCTCCGCCGGGTCGCCCCCGGTCGCGGTCGCCGGGTTGATGTCCTCGGGGTCGGCCCCCTCGTCGAGGGCGGTCGTGGCATCCCACTCCGCCTGCGCCGGGTCGAGCGTCGGGTCGGGCTCGATGGACGTGTCGCCGTCGCGAAGGGGCTGCACACCCGCAATGCCCGCGTCGGCTGCCGGCGTGGTCGCGTCGGGGGTCGGGTCGATCGAAGCGTCGCTCATGAGGGGTCCTTCCGTCGGACGCGGGTGGCCGCCGGGATCGGCGGTGATCTCCATCCAACGCGGCCCCTCGCGGGCTCCCCGGGCCCTTGACAGGCGCCGCCGTGCGCTCCCGTGTTGCTGCAGCTGTGCGAGGCCCCCCCCTGTGCCACCGCGCGTCGCTGTCAAGGCGCTGGCATCCCGGCATCCGGCGGCGGAGCGTGGGGCACATGACCCCTTCTCCCTCCGCCGCCCCCGTGCGCGTCGTCGTCATCGGCGGCGGCAACGCCGGACTCTCCGTCGCGGGGCGGCTGCATCGCGCCCGCGTCGGCGAGATCACCGTGATCGAGCCTCGCGAGCAGCACGTGTTCGCTCCCCTCCAGTCGCACATCGCCGGAGGGGCCGCGCGCGCGTCCGAGGCGATCCGGCCTCAGGCCGACGTCATCCCTCCGGGGGTGCGGTGGCTGCGCGACGAGGCGTTCACCGTGGATGCCGCGGCCCGGCGCGTGCACCTCGTCTCGGGCGGACGCATCGACTACGACCAGCTCGTCGTCTGCGCCGGGATGCGCATGGCGTGGGAACAGATCCCCGGCCTGCCCGAGGCCATGGCCGCCCCCGAGGGCGTGTCGAACTACGACTACGACCTCGCCGCGAAAGCCTCGCCCGTGCTGCGCGACCTGCGCCGCGGCACCGTCGTGTTCACCCAACCGCCGGAGCCCGCCTCGTGCGGCGCAGCCGCTCAGAAGCCGATGTACCTCGCGTGCGACTGGTGGCGCGCGATCGGCGTGCGCGATGACATCCGCGTCGTGTTCGTCTGCCCCGACCCGGTGCCCTTCGGCATCCCGGCGATCGATCGCGAACTGCGGCGCAAGCTCGACGAGTACGGCATCGAGGTGCGCTACCAGCGCGAACTCACGAGCGTGGATGCCGGCTCCCGCACGCTCGAGATCGGCCACGGCGACACCCGCGAGACGCTCGCGTACGACGTGCTGCACGCGGTTCCGCCGCAGCGGGCGCCGGAGTGGATCGCCGGCAGCGGGCTGTCGGCATCCGATGATCCGCACGGGTTCGTCGACGTCGACCCCGAGACCCTGCAGCACGTCCGCCACCCCGAGATCTGGGCCGTCGGTGACGCCGCGACGGTCGCGACGCGGCGCTCGGGCGGGGCCATCCGACAGCAGGCGAAGACGTTGGTGAAGAACATGACGGCGGCGCTGAACGGCCGCACTCCGTCCGCACGGTACGACGGCTACAGTGTCGTGCCGTTCACGGTCTCGCGCGGCACGGTGGTGTTCGCGGAGTTCGACCGGCGAGGACGGCTGCAGCCGAGCGTCCCGTTCTGGCGGTCGCTGTATCGCGAGCGTCGCCTGTCGTGGATCGCGGACCGCCGCGTGCTGCCGTGGGTGTACTGGCACCTGATCCTGCGCGGCCGCGCCTGAGACCTGGAGACGTCGACAGGCTCAGCCTCCTCCCGCCCCAGGTTCCTGCGCGTCGAAGGGACCGGCACCGCTACCTGAACCGGAGACTTCGACAGGCTCAGCCTCCTCGCGATCGAATCATGGACGCGCTCTGCGCCTATAGGGCACGAACGCCGATCCCTCAACCCCGGGGGCGGGCGGTCGGCATCCCGCGAAGACTGAGGACAGCCCCGGAAACCACACGAAAGAGGACATGCACCATGGCACAGGTCATCGAAACCATCGACGTCGACGTTCCCGTCCGCGTCGCCTACAACCAGTGGACCCAGTTCGAGGAGTTCCCGCACTTCATGAGCTTCGTGGAGTCCATCACGCAGAAGAGCGACACGCTCACGCACTGGAAGGTGAAGATCGGCGGAGCCGAGCGCGAGTTCGACGCCGAGATCACCGAGCAGCACCCCGACGAGCGCGTCGCGTGGAACAGCGTCGGCGGCGACGAGAACCACGCGGGTGTCGTGACCTTCCACCGACTGTCGGATGCCGAGACGCGCGTGACCGTGCAGATCGACTGGGAGCCGACCGGTGTCCTCGAGAAGCTCGGTGCGGTCTTCGGCGCCGACGACCACTCGGTGAAGAAGGACCTCGCCAACTTCAAGGAGTACATCGAGTCGCGCGGTGCCGAGTCCGGCGCCTGGCGCGGCGACGTCAGCTGACGTCTTCCCCTCCACGAAAGCCGGGCCCGCCTCCACAGGCGGGCCCGGCTTTCGTCATGACGAGGTCACCACTGCGGGTGGATCTCCGCGCGCAGACGACGGTCGTAGACGTCGCGCACCAGCGCGTCGAAGGCCTCGAGGTCGAAACCACCGTCGAGCAGGTCGCCCGCGGCCGCGTTGGAGGCCGCCTGCTGCACCGAACGCGCCCCCGGGATGACCGCCGTGACGCCGGGGCGCGACGCGATCCACGCGAGCGTCGCCGCCGGCAGGGTCACGCCCTCGGGCAGCGATGCCTTGAGCTCGTCGGCCGCGGCGACGCCCTCGTCGAACGGCACACCCGAGAAGGTCTCGCCCTTGTCGAAGGCCTCGCCGTTGCGGTTGTAGCTGCGATGGTCGTTCTCGGCGAAGGTCGTGTCGGCCGTGTACTTGCCCGACAGCAGGCCGCTGGCCAGCGGAACGCGTGCGAAGACCGCGACGTTCTTCTCGGCCGCGAGGGGCAGCACCTCGTCGAGGGGCTTGAGGCGGAACGGATTGAAGATGATCTGCAGGTTGGTCAGGTTCGGCCGCCGCAGCGCCGACAGGGCCTGGTCCATCGTCTCGACGGACGCCCCGTAGGCGGCGATCACGCCCTCCGAGACCAGCTGGTCGAGGGAGTCCCACGTGGCGTCGTCGTCGATGACCGCGGACGGCGGGCAGTGCAGCTGTACGAGGTCGAGGGTCTCGGTGTCGAGCAGTCGCCGCGAGCGGTCGAGCCAGCCGCGGAAGTTCTCCATCACGTAGTTCTCGGGCACCTGATCTTCGCGGCGACCCATCTTGGTCGCGACGGTGATACCGGCATCCGCTCGGCTCTTCAGGAACGCCCCGATGATCTGCTCGGACCGGCCGTCGCCGTAGACGTCGGCGGTGTCGAAGAGGGTGACGCCGGAATCGGCCGAGGCCTCGAGCACGGCGCGGGCGTCGTCTTCGCTGACATCACCCCAATCGGCGCCGAGCTGCCAGGTGCCGAGGCCGATGGCCGAGACCTCGCGGCCGGTACGGGAGAGGGGACGCTGCTGCATTGCGGTTCCTTTCGAAGCTGCATCGAGCCTATCCAGCCCCTCCGACACCGGGGCCGGCCGGCGACGGATGCCGGGGATCCGGCGAGCGCAACCCCGGATGCGCTCGCGCGCCCGACGCATAGCGTGGCCACACACCCACGGAAGGAACACCATGGACACCCCCGCCGAGCGGCTTCCCGGAGCCGACGAAGAAGATCTTGTCCCCGAGTCCGACGGACTCGCCGCCGACGTGCCGGCCGGTGCGGCGGGAGCCGACTCCGGCGCTGTGGGAACGGCTCGGATCGACCCCGACGACGAGGCCCGACTGCAGAACATCTCGAGCCAGAACGATCTGCCGGGCGTCGGAACGCGCGCGGCGGACGGACTCACCGAGCGAGGCTCGGGCGAGGGCGGGTCGACCTCGCGTCACACCGAAGACACCGGAAACGCCGATCACGACGGCCGCTCCGCCGAGGACGACGAACCGCGGACCCCGGCCTCTCCCCCGCGCACCGACGACGGCGGCGAGCCGCACGTGGATGCCGATGACCCCATCGCCGCCTTCCAGCCGGGCGTGGGCCGCGATTCCGCGGCGTCCAGCAAGATCGCCCAGGGCCTGCCCGACCCCGACGAGGCGTGATCCGCGCGCGCGGGAGGTTGCGTCGTCGGAGCCTCCCGCGCCCGGTCCCTTCGACAAGCTCAGGGACCTCCCGCACAGGAGGCTGAGCAGCCGCGACGCCGCCGTCAGTGCGACAGGCGCAGGGCGTCTTCGGCGAGGTGGAAGAAGCTCGACATCGCCGCCGACACCGCGGCGACGTCGGTGTCGGCCATCAGCAGCACCACCGTCGCCTCCCCCGCGTCATCGCGCACGAACCAGCTGCCAGTGAGGACGCCGCGACTCGACCCTCCCTTGAACGCCACGTACGGCCACGTGCCGACGTCGAGTCCCTGGCCCGGGTTCTCGCTCAGGATGCCGAGCACCTCGGCATCCTGGGTCTGCTGCAGCGCGCGATGCACGGCGGCGACGTCGGCGGCCGACGCGAACCAGTCGGATCCGTTCTGCCATTGCGACGTGGTCACCGCCTCGCCCTCGACGGCGAGAGGCGCCGCGGCGATGCGATCGAGCAGGGCGCGCCGGCCCGCCTCGTCGGCGGCCTCCCACTCGGAACGCACCGCCGGGTCGCCCCACCCGAGCGTGAAGATCTCCTTCGTTGAGGGGAAGGGCGTCAGTGCCGCGGGGTCGGCGTGACCGCTGCGTGCGACCGCCGCTTCGACGCGCTCGCGTCCGAGGCGTCGGATGAGCAGGTCGGTCGCGGTGTTGTCGCTGATGCGGATCATGGCCGAGGCGGCATCCCGCACCGTCACCTCGGTGCCCGCGGGGGCATCCTGCAGCTCACCCGAGGGGAGGCTGCGGTCGGTGTCGTCGAGCACCAGGGTCTCGTCCCACGACGCGTCTCCGGATGCCACGGCCTCCGCCGTCGCGAGCAGCACGTACAGCTTGAAGACCGATGCGAGGGGCGCGGAGCGATCCGCGTCGATCGCGATCACGGTGTCGTCGCCGCGCTGAACGAGCGCGCTCACCTCCCCGGGCAGCTCGCGCAGTCGCTCCTCGACCTCGTCGAGCGAGGTCGACGGTTCCCACGTCGGCGCGACGGGGCCCAGCAGCATCGTGGTGATCCGCCCCGCGGAATCGATCGCGAGCGTGAGGTCGAACGGGTCGCCGAGGGCACCCGCGAGCGTCGCGCGCGCCTCGGTCTCCGTTCCGTTGTAGGCGGTCACCGTGAACGGCGCAGCCGGACGGATCTGTCGGTTCGTCATCTCGGCGACCTGCTCCGCCGGCACCTGCTTCTGGAAGTTCTCATCGAGCACGCGCGCCCACTCGCCGGGGGTGGTGTCGGCCTCGGCTTCGAACACGTCGAGGATCCACGTCATCCGCTCCCCGACGGGAGTGGTGGGGATCTCGACGGATGCCGGGCTGTCGTCGGCGGGAGAGGGCTTCGCGCTCGTGCACGCGGCGAGCGCGGCGACGGCGACGAGCGAGACGAGGGCGGTGAGGCGACGGGCGAGAGTCACGGGGGTCCTTCCGGTGGGGTCCTCCCACGCTAGGAGCGCACGGCCGGCCGCACATCCCTCGCGCGAGGGAGATGCGCGAACCGGCCAGGGCGAGCCGTCGTGGTCGTTGCGCGACCGAGCAGCCCCGCCCGATCGCCGCCGTGCTGCGGAGATCGTCCCCGACACGCCGCCCGCCGGCATCCCCCACCGGCGTGTCATCCCCGCACTCCGCCCGACGGCACGCGCCGCTCCGCCCGACGGCGCACGCCGCACGCCCGACGGCACACGCCGCCTCCGCCCGACGACCAACCCCACCTCCGCCCTACGGCATGCGCCGCCCACCCCACCCGCCCCGCCGGGCCCCGAGGGGACGGCATCCCGCAGACGTCCGTCAGGCGGACGTGTCCACGGGATGCCGTCCCGGGGCCTCAGCGCGCGGCCGCGCCGCCTCTCTCCGACGCGGCAGCGCGACGCGCGCGCCACCCCACGAGCACGTCGAGCACGACGAACGCGGCGAGCGTGTATCCCACGAGCGGCAGGAACAGTCCGACGGCGACGGCGACGGCGATGACCGCGGCGATCCCCCACCACGGTGCGCCCCCGAGAACCCCGCGGGCGGGAGCCGTCGCGAGCCCGCGGGTCGGGCGGCGCTTCCACCACATCGCGTACCCGAGCACGACGAGCGCGGCGATGCCGACGGCGAGGGCGAACAGCACCAGTTGGTTCGCGAGGCCGAACATCGTGCCCGAGTGCAGGTCGATCCCCCACCGCGAGAGTTTCGCCAGCAGCGGGTAATCGGCGAAATCGACGCGATCGGTCACCTGCATGCTCGATCCGTCGATCGCGACGGCATCCACCTCGGTCGGGAAGCTGCGGTGGATCTCCTGCACCACCCACGCCTTCCCCGCCGCGGCCGGCGGCTTGATCTCGACGTCACCGCTGTTCACGTTCAGGCCCTGGGCGACCTCGAGCACGGCGTCGAAGGTCGCGGGATCCGCCTCCCCCGTCGGCGACGACGCGGCGTGACCGTGACCGGCGTGCTCGCCGCCCGATCCCCCGCCCTCGAGCGAGGTCGTCAGCGCGGGGGTGCCCTCGCCGACGGCCGCGCGCAGGTCGGACACGTGCGCACCGGCGAACGTCGACCACGTGATCCCGGTCGCCGAGAGGAACACCGCGCCGAGGACGACCCAGATCCCGACGGCCGAGTGCCATCCCGACAGCCGTCGATACCCGGTGTGACGGCGGTTGGGGCGCAGCAGGTCGCGGCGTCCCCGGCGCGAGCGCACGAAGCGTCCGACCCACAGTCCCAGCCCCGCCAGCGCGACGATTCCGAGCCAGGATGCCGCGAGCTCGCTGTACCAGCGGCCCGCATCGCCCAGGTGCAACGAACGGTGCAGGTCGCTGATCCAGTGCCGCAGCGGCAGCGCCCCGCTCGTGCCGTAGACGGGGAGGTCGCCGCGGATCTCGGTCGTGGCGGGGTCGACGAAGATCGCCCGCGTCGTGCTCTCGGGCAGCGACTCGTCGGCGAACATGACGCGCGTCATCGCCCCGGCCTCGGGGGCCGGACGCACCGCCACCGGCGTGGATCCGTCGCCGAGGTAGGCCTGCGCGGCCTGGATCTGCGCGGCGAGGGTGACCCCGGCGTCATCCGAGGTCGCGGTCAGCTCGTGCGCGTACATCACCCTCTCGATCGTCGGTGAGACGGCGTAGAGGGCGCCGCTCACCGCCGCGACGAGGATGAACGGCCCGACGAGGAGCCCCGCGAAGAAGTGCAGACGACGCAGCAGCGGGGTGAACCAGCCACCCCGAGCGGGCGGTCGGGCGGCTGCGGCGGGAGCCGCGGGCAGGGAATCGGTGGCGGTCACGAGGCGACCGCCGAACGGAGAAGGAACGTAGGCATGGGGGTGTCGCTTTCCGGGCGGGAACGCCCGACATCCGGCGCGCTTGCTGGCGCCGGGGCCGCGGCCTCCGACGTGCGGCCCGCGGGCCGACGCGCAGAGGGGCGCGGTGAGGAAGGATGGCGCGTCCGCGAAGGACGCAGGACGGACCGGCAACGCATCGCGCGCGCGGTCGCGCACCCACCCGACGAGGGGCGGGGCGAGGCTCAGGATGCCGTGAGCGGCGGCCCGCGACGTGGAGTCGAGGCGACGACGGCAGCCGGAACGGACGCCACGACGACCACGATCGCCGCGTGCACGCGACGCGCCGGAGCCGGGGCGACGGAGACCGCGGCGATGCGCGCGCGTGCGCGGACCCATGCGACGCAGCGACCGGCGAGAGCGCGCAGGGCGCCCACGGTGCGTTCGCCGCGGTGCAGCAGCGCCGTGGTCGCGAGGGCGGCGACGAGGTGGCCGGCCCACATCGCGGCATCCGCCGTGACGACGGGAGCCGAGGAGTCGCCCGATAGCAGCAGCAACGACCCGTGGTCGTGGCCGAGAGCACCGGGACGGAAGCTGCCCAGCACGAACAGCGTGTGGAAGAGCATCTGACTCACGGCCACCGCGACTCCCAGACGCGGGAGCGAGAGTCGGCGTCCGGCGAGCGCGGTGCACACGACGAACGACAGCGCGAGGGGCACGACGAGGCCGAAGAGTCCGGGCACGTCCCCGCCACTGGAAACGTGCGAGAGCAGGGCGACAAAGGTGGCGACGGATGCCGCGGCGGCGCCGCGCGCGACGCGCGGGGCCCGGCTCTGTCGTCGCATGGCGTCCATTGTGTCAGCGGTGGCGACGGCCTCCCGCCCGGTGCCCCGCCATCGAGCGACCGGGAGCACCTCGCGCCGGGCCGGTCGATAGCATCGATCGACGAACAGGAGTCCCCGTGACCGATCACCCGGCATCCCGCGGCGGCGTTCCCGCGCGCGATTCACGCCCCCGCGCCGTCATCGCCGGCGCGAGCGGCTTCGTCGGGCGGGCGCTGGCGCGCGCGTTCGAAGACGATGGCTACGACGTCTTCACCGTCGGGCGCGCCGGGTCGGCCGTGTGGGGCGACCCGGCGGCGATCGCGCGCCTGGTCGACGGCGCCGACGTGCTCATCAACCTCGCCGGGAAGATCGTGTCGTGCCGGTACACCGACGCGGATCGCGACGAGATCCTCCGCTCCCGCGTCGACACCACGCGTGCTCTGCACGCCGCCGTCGGAGCGGCCAGGAGACCGCCGCGCGTGTGGATGAACGCCTCCACCGCCACGATCTACCGGCACGAGACCGAACGTGGCAACGACGAGACCGACGGCGTGATCGGCGAGGGGTTCTCGGTCGACGTGGCCACGAGCTGGGAGCGCGCGTTCTTCTCGGGCGACCTGCCCGCGACCCGGCGCGTGGCCCTGCGCATGGCCATCGTCCTCGGTGACGGTCCCGCCACCCGGATGCTCTTCGCTCTCGCGAAGCTCGGACTCGGCGGGCCGCAGATCGACAGCTGGTGGTTCCCGCACCGTCGCTACCGTGGGATCGGCGCCCGCCCCACCGGTCCCGTGTGGTCGTCGTGGCATCGCTCGCGCGGGTATCAGCGCTTCAGCTGGATCCACATCGACGACGTGGTGGCATCCGTCCGCTTCCTCCGCGACGACGAGGCGCTCTCGGGGCCCGTCAACCTCGTCGCTCCGGGCGTCAGCGACAACCGCACCCTCATGCGCGAACTGCGGCGGGTGGCCCGGATGCCGTTCGGCCTGCCGGCGTGGCGCTGGATGCTCGATCCGGCGATGGCGCTGCTGCGCAACGAACCCGAGCTGGTTCTCAAGAGCCGCTGGGCCGTCCCCCGGGCGCTCACCGAGGCGGGCTTCACGTTCGCGTTCTCCGAGCTGGGCAGCGCTCTCGACGATGTCGCCGCGTCGCGTCGGCCGCGGGCGCGCGACCTGTTCTCGGCCTGAGTCGCGTGCGGCGGCTCGCAAACGCGGCAGAACGTCGACGCCGCCCCGACGCGTCAGCCCGGGGGCGGTTCGCGTGGAGCGGCGTCGACGTGCGACCGGTGACTAGACCTGTCGACGGATGAAGCGCATGAGCGCGGCGATGATGCCGATGATCAGGATGATGATCCCGATCCACAGCAAGAACTTCACGGCCTCGACGAAGACGCCGAGGAACAGGAGCACGAGGCCCACGATGACGAGGATGATGGCGAGAGCTGGCATGTGTTCCACCCTGCACCTCCGGGTGGACTCGCGCCGCGGCCTTGACACACGTCGGGCCGCGCCGCAGGAGCGTGTCAAGACGGTCGCGGCCGCGGCATCCGACGGCTAGCGTCGAGCACACCACGACCCCGAGGAGGCGGCAATGGCCGATCGCGACGTCAACGGACACGGCACGGGACCCGGCGAGGGCGAGTACACCGACGTCCAACTGCCCGACGGCGAGATGGACCGCGGCAGCGCCGACCAGCCCGGCGAGTACATCGACCGCCAGAACGCCGACGGCAGCGAGAGCCGCCCGCGCGCCGACGAGGCCGGCGCCTACACCGACGTCGAGCAGTCGAGCGGCCACGAGTCGCGTGAAGACCTCGACGACCCGGGCGAGTACACCGACCGCGATCGCTGAGTCAGCGATCCAGCGTCCGCCGCGGCGACGCGCCGTACGCGTCGCGGTAGGCCCGGGCGAAAGCCGCGAGGTCGAGGAATCCCCAGCGGGCCGCGATGTCGGCGACGCTCGTGATCGTCGGGTCCGCGGCCAGCAGGTCCGCGTGCGCGGCGCTCAGACGTGCGTGCGCCAGATAGTCCTCGGGAGTGGATGCCAGGTGCCCGTTGGCGAGGAACGCGCGGCGCAGGCCCTGCGTCGAGGTCCCGACCGCACGGGCGGCGTCGTCGACCGTGACGGGCAACGAGGCGTGGTCGTCGATCCACGAGCTCGCCGCCGCGTACAGCGACGCCTGCTCGATCGCCGACGCCCGCCGTTCGCGCGGATCACCGAGAAGGGGGAACGCCTCGAGCGTCGCCGCGACGAGCGCACGACGCACGTGGGCGCGCACGAGCGGCTCGGCGAGCAGGGGTGTCTGCGTGAGCGACCAGCGCAGAGTCGCCAGCCAGTAGTCCCGCAGCCGCCGCGAGACGGGACCGGAATCGCCGAAGCGGACCTCCAGGGCGTCGTCGCCGTACATCGTGCGAGCCGCCTCACGGAGCCAGTCCGCGTCGAAGGTCAACAGCTGCACCTCGGTCCGGTCCGCACTCCCGATCAGTTCGTGCCCGGGCTCGACGATGCCCGGCTCGACGCTGTAGTCGCCGTGGCGCGCGCCGATACGCCAGGCGTACCCGGGGCCCGAGGTGGCGAAGAAGAAACGGTCGGCCTCGTAGACGATCTCCGCCCGGCAGTCCCAGGCGAGGCGCCGCAGCGCGAAAGCCGCATCGCCGACCGCGTGCTCCGCAATCGACACGCGATCGGCCAGGACGTCGACATGGCCGTACTGCGCCTGGAGCCAGGCGTGCGTGTCGGCGGCGTCGTCGGTGCGGACGCGCGAATCGAAGAAGTCGTTCATGGCGAGGAGCGCTAGACCCCTGAAAGACGTCGCAGCACGCCCCATGATAGTTAACCTCCGCTTCGAAACCGCCGGGAGAGAACCCCATGACCGATGAACCCGTCATCCGCCCCATCCACCCCGACGACGCCGGCGAGGTGCTGACGATCCAACGCGCCGCGTTCGCGAGCGAAGCCCTCATCTACGGCGATCCCGACATGCCGCCCCTCACGCAGACCCTCGAGGAGCTCGCCGCGGAACTCGTGGAGAACCTCGGCTGCGTCGCGGTGACCGGCGGTCGCATCGTCGGCGCGGTGCGCGCCCGCCGCGACGGCGACCTGCTGCTGATCGGCCGCCTCGCGATCGCGCCCGACCAGCAGGGGGAAGGGCTGGGGACGCTGCTGCTCGCGGCGGTGGAGGACCGCGGACGGGATGCCGGAGCCACCGAGGCCGAACTCTTCACCGGAGGCTTGAGCGAGGCGAACCAGCGCCTGTACGAGCGCGAGGGCTATCAGCGCACCGAGACCACCGCCGACGGCGAGATCTTCTACCGCAAGCGCCTCGAGGCCTGAGGGGGCCCGGTGGCTTCGACAGGCTCAGCCACCTCCCACGAACGCCACGCCCCGACGCGGCCCCGGTGGCTTCGACAGGCTCAGCCACCTCCCGCACATGCCAGGCCCGAAACAGCCCCGGCGCGCACGCCAGGTCCCTGAGCCTGTCGAAGGGACCGGGCCCCGCCCGCACGCCGAAGGGCCGCCGCCCGTTCCCGGACGACGGCCCCCGCCTGCGCTCGCCGCTTACGGCGTCGGCATCCCGCCGTTGACGTTCAGCGTCTCGCCGATGACGTAGCTCGACTCCGCCGAGGCGAGGTACACGTACGCCGGAGCGAGCTCGGCGGGCTGGCCCATGCGTCCGAGCGGCGTCTCCTCGCCGAACTCGTCGACCTTCTCGTCGGGCTGGCCGTCGGTGACCTGCAGCGGCGTCCAGATCGGTCCCGGAGCCACGGCGTTGACGCGGATACCCTTGGGCGCCAGCTGCTGACCGAGCGCCTTGGTGAAGGTGTTGATCGTCGCCTTCGTCGAGGCGTAGTCGACGAGGATCGGCGCCGGCGAGTACGCCTGGATCGAGGTGGTGTTGATGATCGTCGAACCGGGCTTCAGGTGGGGCACGGCCTCCTTGCAGATCCAGAACATCGCGTAGACGTTGGTCTTGAAGGTGTCGTCGAACTGCTCGTCGGTCAGCGTGGTGACGTCTTCGTTGAAGATCTGCTTGCCGCCGTTGTTCACGACGATGTCGAGGCCGCCGAGGCCCTCGACCGCTTCCTTCACGAGCGTGCGGGCGTACTCGCGCTCGCGCAGGTCGCCGGGGATCTGCACGACGGTCGCGCCGGCCTCGCGCAGGATGCCGGCGATGCGATCGGCATCCACCTTCTCCTCCGGCAGGTACGACATCGCGACCGACGCCCCCTCGCGGGCGAACGCGATCGCCGTGGCCGCACCGATGCCCGAATCGGCACCGGTGATAAGGGCCTTCCGGCCCTTCAGCCGATCGGTGCCGACGTAGGTGTCTTCGCCGAGGGCGGCCTTCGG
This sequence comes from Microbacterium phycohabitans, assembly GCF_032464935.1. Taxonomy (NCBI): domain Bacteria; kingdom Bacillati; phylum Actinomycetota; class Actinomycetes; order Micrococcales; family Microbacteriaceae; genus Microbacterium; species Microbacterium phycohabitans. Next base: position 74,709 of record NZ_JAWDIT010000004.1, on the reverse strand, counting down.
CGTCAGCTCGGCGTCGAGGCCGGGCTCCTTCTGGTCCTGCGACTGCGGGTCGATGTCGGCGTAGAGCTTGGCCGGGTCGGTGAAGGTGTACTGCGTGCTCATGGCGAGTCCTTTCATAGGGGGGATGCCGGGGCGGAGGCCGCCTCGGCGGAGAGTCAGCGGTTCTTCAGCGCGGCCTCGTCGACGAGGTCGCGGATGACGAGAGCGGCGTTGATGAGGGCGAGGTGACTGAGCGCCTGCGGCAGGTTGCCCCAGAACGCCCCGTCGGACTCGGCGATCATCTCGGAGTAGATCCCGACGTCGTTGCCCTGCGCGACGAGCGCGTCCATCGCCTCGAGGGCTTCGTCGTGCCGACCGACGCAGGCCAGGGCCGTGGCCCGCCAGAAGGCGCAGGCGACGAACGTCTGCTCCTCCTGGTCCATGCCCGTGTAGCGGTAGACGAGGTGGTTCTCGGTGGTGAGACGTGCGGTGATGGCATCCAGGGTCTTCGACATCCGCTCGCCCCGGTCGAAACCGGTGGGCGCGTGCAGCAGCACGGAGGCGTCGAGATCTTCGCTGCCGGACGCGAGCGTGTAGGCCTGCAGCTTCTCCGACCAGCAACGCTCCTCGACCCAGCGGTGGATGCGGTCGCGCTCGGCGCGCCAGCGGTCGCCGTTGTCGGGGATGTGACCGCCGTCGGCGAGCCACTGGGCGTCGTCGAGCGCCTTCCAGCACCCCATCTTCGACGAGGTGTAATGACGCAGCTCCGGGAGCTCCCACATGCCGGAGTCCTCGCGGCGCCAGAGGTCGCACGTGCGGTCGGCGACGTCTGCCAGCAGGCGCCCGGTCTGGGTGTCGAGGCGATTGCCGGCCTCGACGTACGTGCGGCACAGCGCGATCAGGTCGCCGTAGACCCCGAGTTGCAGCTGCCCCTGCGCCGGGTTGCCGGTGACGACCGGCTGATTGCCGTTCCATCCCGGCACCTGATGCTTCTCGAGCCCGATCTCGGCCTCGCCGTCGAGCGTGTACATCACCTGGACCTCGGGACCGTTCTTGCGGATGGTCCGCAACAGCCACGAGATGGCGGCGTGCGTCTCCTCGCGCAGACCGAAGCCGACCCAGGCGTGGGCGGTGTAGGCGAGGTCGCGGACCCAGGCGAAGCGGTAGTCCCAGTTCTTGCCGCCGCGCGGGTTCTCGGGCAACGACGTCGTCGCCGCGGCCGCGATCGCCCCGGTCGGGCTGAACAGCAGGAGCTTGAGGGCGAGAGCGCTGCGCTGCACGTCGTCGGCCCACGGCCCCTCGTACGAGAACTCGTCCGACCACATCGTCCAGCCGCCGATCGTGCGGTCGATGCCCCGGTCCACGTTCTTCGCGTCGGGGATGCGCAGGGGCTCGCCCTCGGTCGCGGCGATCACGAGGAGATGCCGCGAGCCCTTCGTGGTCGTGAACCCTCCGTCGATGCTCTCGTTGCCGGCATCCGGATCGCCGTGGAGTCCGTGCTCGTGGCCGGTCACCGCGAGCGAGACGTGGTCGACGCGCATGATCGAGAAGCCGTCGATGCGTTCGGTCCAGGGGGCCGCCGAGCGCAGCATGGTGCCCGGCTGCACGCACCACGCGAACTCCACCTCGCCCTTCACGCCGTCGACGCGGCGGGCGAGCTCTGCCCACGGCAGGCGTCCGGCGATACCCGTGACCATCGCGTCGGTGACGGTCGCGACCCCGGATGCCGTGGTGAACGTGGTCTCGAGGACATTGGTACGCGGGATGTACCGCCGCGTGACCTCGTACTCCTCCACGGGCGCCAGTTCGATGCATCCCCCCGCGGACTCGTCGACGAGACGGGCGAACACCGGACGCGAGTGGATGTTGGGCAGCGGGAGCCAGTCCACCGATCCGTCCAGGCCGATGAGCGCGACCGTTCGACCGTCGCCGATCGCGGCGTAGTCGCGGAGGGGCCGAGACGGTGCGGGAGGAGTGGGAGCCACCTCTTCACGCTAGGAATCGGGCCGCGAGGCTCCCCCGGGGTTGTCGTTCGACCCGCGAGCGGCTACGGCGGACTCCGGTACCTCTCCTCCGACGCCCTTGCAACCCCCGCCGCGCGCCCGGGCGTGCGGCCTAACGTCGCTATCGACCGTGACGAAAGGAACGCGCATGTCCACCACCACGAAGGACGCCCCCACCAAGAACCGCCGCCGCCCCGCGCGCGGAGGCAGCGGTCCGGAGACCACCGACGAGCAGAACGCCGAGAAGGGCTTCCAGGCGTCGGAGCAGCTGACCGACGCCCTGCAGGCCGTTCTGGTCGACCTCATCGAGCTGTCGATCCAGGGCAAGCAGGCCCACTGGAACGTCGTCGGCAAGAACTTCCGCGACACCCACCTGCAGCTCGACGAGATCATCGACGCTGCGCGCGAGTTCGGTGACGAGATCGCCGAGCGCATGCGCTCGCTGCACGCCCTGCCCGACGGCCGCAGCGACACCGTCGCCGAGACCACCACTCTCCCCGAGTTCCCTCAGGGCGAGGTCGACACGGCCGAGGTCATCGACCTCATCACCGAGCGCCTGGACGCCGTCGTCGGCACCGTCCGCGACGTGCACGACGACGTCGACGACGAGGACCCCACGAGCGCCGACATCCTGCACGGCGTGCTCGAGCGTCTCGAGCAGCTGTCGTGGATGGTCAGCGCCGAGAACCGCGTCGCCCGCAAGTCGTAAGAGCGACCGCAGATACCGGATGCCGGGGCCTCAGGGCCTCGGCATCCGTCGTTCGTGCGAGGCTCAGGCCGCCGCGGCCCCTGCCCGTCGCGAACGGGGAGCGTCAGCCGCGCGCGATCAGGAGGGGCGGCTGCGGACCTTCCAGCCGAGCGAGCGACGCCTTCATCTCGATGATGCTGTCGCTCATGCCGGCGATCTTCGTGGTGATGGCGAGGATGTTCGCGTCGATCTTCAGCAGCCGGTCGTCGATCTGACGTTCGCGGGCGTCGATCCGAGCCATGCGCTCGTCGAAACGGGCGTCGGCGCGGTCCATGCGGGCATCCGCGCGCTCCATGCGGGCCTCGAGGCGGTCGAACCGGTGGTCGATCTGTTCGAACCGGTGGTCGATCTGTTCGAACCGGTGGTCGATCTGTTCGAACCGTTGATCGACCTGCTCGAATCTCCGGTCGACCTGTTCGAACCGTTGATCGACCTGCTCGAATCTCCGGTCGACCTGTTCGAACCGCCGGTCGACCTGCGCGAAGTTGCGGTCGGTGCGACGCTCACCTCGATCGAGCATCCACTTCATACCGCCGAGGATCGCCGCGGAGAACGTGAGGAAGAACGCGGCGAGGGCGATGAACACCTGTGCAGTGTCGAGAGTCACGGCCGATCCTTCCCGTTCGCGGCGTGCGTCCAATTTACGACACCGCTCAGCAGGAATCACATGCGCACATGTGATCGGTGGAGAACTTCACCCATCGACGGGCCGGGGAGACGGGGTCAGAGCCGCAGCACCTCGGTGACCCGCACGACCGCCGTCCCCTCCTCCTCGGAGGCGGAGAGATCGACCTCGGCGCGGATGCGCCAATCGTGGTCGCCCGCGGGATCGTCGATGGTCTGCTCGACGCGCCAGAGGCCCTCGGCGGCTTCGGACTCGTCGATGTCCACGAGGGCGGACGACCGGGACGCTCCGCCGGTGCCGATCGCATCGTGCTCGTCGAAGTACCGGTCGAGGACGTCGGGCCACCCGGCATCCGGATCCAGCTCGACGAGCTCGTCGTCGCGCTGCAGGGCCGCCAGCTGCACACGGCGGAACATCTCGTTGCGTACGAGCACGACGAAGGCGCGGCGGTTGGTGAGGATCGACGGCGGAGCCGGCGGCACCACCGGCGCGTCGGGATCGTCGGCGGGGTTGATGAGCTGCTCCCACTCGTCGACGAGGCTCGAATCGACCTGCCGCACCAGTTCACCGAGCCACGCGATGAGGTCGAGCAGGTCGGGGGTCTGCGCGTCGACCGGCACGGTCTGCCTGATCGCGCGGTAGGCGTCGCTCAGGTAGCGCAGCACGAGCCCTTCGCTGCGGGCGAGCTGGTAGAGCGAGACGTACTCGCCGAACGAGCACGCCCGCTCGAACATGTCGCGCACGACCGATTTCGGCGACAGCTCGAAGTCGCGGATCCACGGCTGACTCGACGCGAACACCTCGTACGCCTGGGCTAGCAGGTCGTCGAGGGGCTTGGGCCAGGTGATCTCCTCGAGCAGTTCCATGCGCTCGTCGTACTCGATGCCCTCGCGCTTCATCGCCGCCACGGCCTCTCCGCGCGCACGGAACTGCTGCTGCGACAGGATCGGACGCGGGTCGTCGAGGGTCGCCTCGATGACGCTCACCACGTCGAGCGCGTAGTGCCCCGTGCCCACGCCGCCGGCGGCGGCCGTGGCATCCGGCCCCCTCCCCAGCTCGACCTCGGGGTCGAGCATCTCGATCGCGGCGAGCGCGAAGGGCGACAGGGGCTGGTTGAGTGCGAAGTTCGGCTGAAGGTCGACGGTGAGCCGAATGCGCGAATCGCCAATATTCGTCGCTTCAGGGCCGCTCGAAGCGACGGATTCCGGCGACTCACGCGGGGGGACGACCTCGACGACGCCCGCCTGCACCAGGGTGCGGAAGATCGCGATCGCGCGACGGGCGAGCTCGTACTGGCGGGCGCGGGGCTCGTGGTTGTCGAACACCAGCGCGCGGACGTTCGCGAACACGTCGCCGCCGCGCGCGATGACGTTGATGAGCATCGCGGCGCTGAGCTTCATCTGCGGCTGCAGCGGCTCGGGCTCCGCCGCGACGAGGCGGTCGTAGCTCTGCTCGGTCCAGTTGACGAAGCCCTGCGGCGCCTTCTTGCGCACGATCTTCTTCTGCTTCTTCAGGTCGTCGCCGGCCTTGAGGATCTGAGCTGCGTTCTCGATCTCGTGGTCGGGTGCCATGACGACGACCGTTCCCGCGGTGTCGTAACCCGCGCGGCCGGCGCGGCCCGCGATCTGGTGGAACTCGCGCGCGGAGAGCTGGCGCATGCGCGTGCCGTCGTACTTCGTCAGCGCGGTCATGAGCACGGTGCGGATCGGCACGTTGATGCCGACGCCGAGGGTGTCGGTGCCGCAGATGACGCGCAGGAGCCCCCGCTGCGCGAGCGTCTCGACCAGGCGCCGGTAGCGGGGCAGCATGCCGGCGTGGTGCACGCCGATGCCGGCGCGGACGTAGCGCGAGAGCGTCTTGCCGAAGCCGGTGGTGAAGCGGAACCCGCCGATCGCCTCGGCGATCTCGTCGCGCTGCTCACGCCCGATGATGCGGATCGACGATAGCGCCTGCGCCCGTTCCATCGCGGCGGCCTGTGAGAAGTGCACCACGTAGATCGGGGCCTGCTTGGTGTCTAGCAGTTCCTGCACCGTCTCGTGCACGGGCGTGCGGGCGTACTCGAAGTGCAGCGGCACGGGGCGCTCGACGCCCGTGACGCGCGCCGTGGGGCGGCCGGTGCGTCGCGAGAGGTCGTCGGCGATGTTTTCGACGTCGCCCAGGGTCGCCGACATGAGGATGAACTGCGCGCGCGTGAGCAGCAGCAGCGGCACCTGCCAGGCCCAGCCGCGATCGGCCTCGCCGTAGTAGTGGAACTCGTCCATGACGACCTGATCGACGTCGGCGTCGGCACCCTGGCGCAGCGCGAGGTTGGCCAGGATCTCGGCGGTGCAGCAGACGATCGGCGCGTCGGCGTTCACCGACGAGTCGCCCGTGACCATGCCGACGTTCTCCGCGCCGAAGATCTCGACGAGCGCGAAGAACTTCTCGCTCACGAGGGCCTTGATCGGCGCCGTGTAGTACGTGCGGCCGCCCCGGGAGAGGGATGCCGCGTGCGCGGCGACCGCCACGAGGGATTTGCCCGTGCCGGTCGGTGTCGACAGGATCACGTTCGCCCCCGACACGATCTCGATGATCGCCTCGTCCTGCGCGGGGTAGAGCGTCAGCCCGCGCGAGGCCGCCCACTCGACGAAACCGAGGTACACGGCATCCGGCTCGGCTCCGGCGGGCACGTGTTCGAGGAGGGGGGTCACTCCCCCACCCTCTCATCCGCTGGGCGGGCTTCCGGCAGGCTCACGGACCGCCGACCCGGGCGACCGAGGCCCATCGACCCACCACGAGGTGGCTGAGCCCGTCGAAGCCACCGGCCCCACCGCCCCGGGCTACCGCCCCCCTGACACACCACGAGGTGGCTGAGCCCGTCGAAGCCACCGGCCCCACCGCCCGGTCATCCTCAGCCCGCGTCGCTGAACACGCCCACGTTCTCGCCGTCGTACACGAACTGCACGCTCGTGCCGACCGGGAAGCGTTCGATGAAGGCGTCCGGCATGCCGTCGGCGACGATGAACTGCACGGTGGCGGGGAAGATCCCGGCACCGCATCCGCCGTAGACGAAGTTCCCGCGGAAGCCGGTGGTGCCGTCCTGTCCGACCTCGTCGGTGTCGAGCAGGTAGATGCACGAACTGCGGTTCTCGCTCGCATCGATCTGGGCGGTGCCGACGAAGGCGCTGACACCGTAGAAGTCGGCGAATGCCCGCTCGTCGCCCGTGCGCTGCCCGAAGACGGAGGGGGTCTGGGCGCCCGGATCCTCGACGAGGGTGGCGACCTGCGGCGCTCCCGCCGATGCGGCGACCGGCACCAAGCCGACGCCCACCGAGGTCGCCGCACTCGCGAGCGCTGCGACGAGCGCGAGAGACAGGGCCCACGCCCAGACGGTGCGCTTCGATCGCAGGAGGGGCGGGCGCTCGCGCGGCGCGTCCTCTTCGGGCGGGGCCTCCCGCTCGCCCTCGATCGTCGGCAGGTTCTCGACGGACGGGGCGGACGGAGACGGGGTCGTCACGGCCGCGGGCTCGGACCGCTCGACGCGCTCGAGGTCCTCGAGGGCGAGCAGCCGGGCGTACGCAGCGGGATCGTCGGAGATGTCGGCGCCGGGACCGTACGCCCGCGCGCGCAGTCGCCGCAGCTCCTCCCGCACGCCATCGTCCACTCTCGAAATGCTTCCACACCCGGCGGCGTCCGGGGTCGCTGAGCGATATATGCGCGGGAATAGATCAGGATGCCGTGCGTTGCACCCTGCATGCGCTCCTTCGGCACACTCTCCTTCGGCCACTACGGCCCCCTCGGCGGCGGGCACCACCTCTCCGCGGGCGACTCCATGCTGCAGGCGATCGATCTCGCCCAGGGCATGGACGATCTCGGCGTGAACGGCATCTCGTTCCGGGTGCACCACTTCGCCCGCCAGCAGGCCGCCCCCATGCCGCTTCTCGCCGCGATCGCCGCGCGCACCTCGCGCATCGAGGTCGGCACCGGCGTGATCGACATGCGGTACGAGAATCCGCTCATGCTCGCCGAGGAGGCGGCATCCGTCGACCTGATCAGCGGCAACCGCCTCGCGCTCGGCGTGAGCCGCGGGTCACCCGAGACGGTCCAGCGCGGCTACGAGGCCTTCGGGTACACCGGGTCGCAAGACCCGCGCGGAGCCGACATCGCCCGCGAGCACTTCGACCTCTTCCTCCGCGCCATCGACGGCGAGGGCCTCGCCGAGCGCGACCCGATGAGCCCCTTCGGCGGCGGCACCGGCCTGCAGCGCATCGAGCCGCACTCCCCCGGCCTGCGCACGCGCATCTGGTGGGGCGCCGGCACCACCGCGACCGCGGAGTGGGCGGGCCGCATCGGCGTCAACCTCATGTCGTCGACGCTGCTCACCGAGGCCGACGGCACCCCCTTCGACATCCTGCAGGCGCAGCAGCTCGACGCCTTCCGCGCCGCGTGGCGCGAGGCCGGGCACGCCGGGGAGCCGCGCACCTCCGTCAGCCGCAGCATCTTCCCGATCGTCACCGCCGAAGACGAGATGTACTTCGGCGGCTCGGCGGGCAGCGACCAGATCGGCGTGATCGACGGCATGCGCTCGACCTTCGGCAAGACCTACGCCGCCCCGCCCGAGGTGCTGGTGGAGCAGTTGCAGAACGACGCGGCCGTGATGAGCGCCGACACCCTCCTGCTGACGATTCCCTCGCAGATGGGCGTCGACTTCAACCTGCGCCTCGTCGAGAATTTCGCGAAGCACGTCGCTCCCGCCCTCGGGTGGCAGTCGACGCTCGCGACGGTCTGACCAAGCACGCAACGGACCCGGATGCCGCCCCCTCGGCATCCGGGTCCGTTCGTCGTCTCGCGCGGAGACGTAGCCTGGCGGGATGACCGTCGTGCGCACCGCCGTCTTCCCTCGCTGCGGCGGGGGTCGCCTCGTGGGACGATCGCCCCGATCTGCTGTGCCTGGAGCGGCCGGCGCCGCTCAGCGCCAGGCCGTGACGCCCCGCGAGCGCGCGATCGTCTGCGACAGCAGGTACTCGCCCCAGGCCACCGCGTAGGCGCCGAGGGCGGCCCACACCCAGCCCGCGGGCAGCACACCGACGACGCCCAGTAGGCCCGCCACCGTGAGGGCGCTCACCACGACGAGCACCGGAATGACCGCGCGAGGGGCGGCGAGCGCGCTGTCGGACCGCCAGATCACGAGCACCGCCCCCGCGGTGGCCGCGAGCAGGATGAGCGGCGTCCACCACGATCCGAGCACGGCCATGGCGATCGAGGAGCCGATGCCGGCGATCCCGAGGGAAGCGGTACGGAGGGTGCGGATGCGCCGGGCGCGCTCGTCGGTGGACACGGTGACTCCTCGGGTGACGGTTGCTCCAGCGTAACCGGCGCGTCGTTGCCGACGCCGAGCCCGCGAGAACCCCCAGAGTCGTCGGAGATTCCCCACGCACCAGCACACCGCGCCCCTAGCCTGGGACGGCGGGGGCGAAGGCCCTCCACCGGTCGACGTCGACACCGCGCATCACACGGCATCGCATCGGGAGGGGGTCGCCATGGAGGTCTCGAGACGCGGTCTGCTCCTGGGCGGTCTGGGGGTCGTGGCCCTGGGGGCGGGCAGCGCCGCCGCGGCGAGCATGATCACCAGCGGCGCCCCGCAGCAACCCCCTGCCTCGCCCTCGAACAGCGCCTCCGGTGCATCCCCGTCGCCGAGCGCGAACACGCCCGCCGATCTCGACCTGCACGTGTGGGACACCGTCCGCCGCCCGCTGTCGAAGAACGATGACGCGACGCTGACCCTGCTCGACGGGGCCCTCCCCGCCGGTCTCTCCCTCGCGGGCTCCGCTCTCGCGGGGCGGTTGACGACGCCGGGACCCTACGCGTTCACGATCGAGGTGCGCCACGGCGACGATCGTCGGCGACGCCGATTCGCCGGTACGGTCGGCGACATCAAGCGCGACCTCAGCATCTCGCTGAGCCTCGACGACAAGACACCCCTGTCGGTGACGGCGCGCGAACTCGACCGCATCGCGCGTCTCGGCGCCCACGCGACCCTCGTCGTGCTCTGCTACATCCCGGATGCCACCTCGACGACGTTCAACCGGGTGTCCGACGACCGCATCCGCAAAGTCTTCGCCCTCGCGGAGGACCGCGGGGTGCGCATCACCCTGCTCAAGCCGCACATCGCCACCGAGGAGGACGGCGACGGGTTCTACCGTGCGAACTACGCCCCGGCATCCGTCGAGGGCTTCTTCACGCGGTGGACCGAGCAGATGGTGCACTTCGCGGGTCTGTGCGCCGACAACGGCGTCGAGTACCTCTCCCTCGCGTGCGAGCAACCGGGACAGACCGACGCGGCGCAGTACGCGAAGTGGGTCGACCTCGCGAAGACGGTGCGGGCGGCCGAGCCCGGAGTGAAGCTCACCGCCGCCTTCACCACGCTCGAGCTCTATCTGCTCCACACCTACTGGCTGCCCCAGGGCACCCCGCACATGGCGCAGCTGCTCGACGTGTTCGGCATCAACTCCTGGATCCGCCTGACCGACAAGGTCTACACCCCGTCCGCGCCGAACATCACCGTCGACGAGCTCGTCGACGGCTGGCGGGGAGCCGGCGGCCGAACCGACGACCACCTCGGCAAGCTCGAAGACGTGTGCGCGCAGCTGCGCATCCCCTTCCTCATCACCGAGGTCGGCGTGCAACCGCGTGTCGACGGTCTCGCCCAGCAGGAGGGCAGCACCCCGCCCACGGGCGCGCCGAACCACGACGTCCAGGCTCTTCTGTACCGCTCGGTCCTCGCTGCGCCGCTGCGATCGTCGTGGTGCACCGGGGCCTCCATCTGGCACATGCGTGCCCCCTTCGCCTTCGGCGACGTCTATCACGACACCCTCTTCGCCGGCGAGAAGGTGCTGAGGGATGCCATCGCGAAGACGCCCTCGCTCGCGGCTCCGGCGACCTGAGCCCGGCGTCCCCTTCCCGGCATCCGGAGCCCGTAGCGTGGACGGATGCCGCTGCATCTGACCCGTCTCGATGCCGCCGGGGCCGATCGTGACGCGCTCGTCGCCTTCCTCTCGGAGAATCACTTCCCGTTCCACGTGCACCCGCATCCCCGCGTCGCGGAGGTGCACGGATCGATCGACGCCGGATCGTGGAGCGGCGAGGAGACCGAGACGCTCTGGATCGATGACGACGATCGGGGACGCATCGGGGTCGTCCGACTCGACGACCTCGCCGATGCCACGGCCATGCTCGACCTGCGGATCGGTGACTCCTGGCGCGGTCAGAGGCTGGGCGCGGCAGCGCTGGCGCTCGCGACCGACCGCGTCTTCGCCGCCCATCCCGCCGTCATCCGATTCGAGGGCCAGACGCGCGAGGACAACACGGCGATGCGCCGCACGTTCGAGCGCAGCGGGTGGGTTCTCGAGGCGTACTACCGCGACGGGTGGCCGGTCGAGGACGGCGAGCCGATGGCATCCGTCGCCTACAGCGTGCTGCGGCGCGACTGGGAGTCGGGCACGACCACGCCTGTACCCCGCGGCCCCGCGGTCACGTTGTCGGGCGAGCTCCGCTGCGCCGACGCCGCGGAACGCGAGCGCGTGCGCGCGCACCTCCCGGCGCACGTCGCCCTCACCCGTGCCGAACCGGGCTGCCTCGTGTTCGAGGTCGACCCCACGGACGACCCGCTCGTCTGGCGGGTCGAGGAGCGCTTCGCCGACGAGGCCGCGTTCGACGCCCACCAGCGCCGTGTGTCGACGAGCACGTGGGGCAGCGCGACGGCGGGCATCGAGCGCCGCTACGAGATACGCGGTCGGGCGATGGATGCCGCGGCCCTCACCGCCGCGGCCTGGGACGCCGAGCAGCGTCTGCTCGACCCCGCCGTCCGGAGGGACGCGGCCGAGCTCGGACGTCTCCTCGCCGACGACTTCGTGGAGATCGGTCAGTCGGGGCGGCGATGGGAACGCGCCGAGATCATCGACGCCGTCGCCCGAGACCCGGGCAGCGCGGCGGGCGTCATCCGAGAACGTTCGTCGCGCATGATCGCGCCGGACACGGTGCTTCTCGATTACCTGCTCCGACTCGACGGCCGCGAGAGCCGCCGCTTGTCGGTGTGGCGGTGCGCGCCGGATCTCCGGATGCTGTTCCACCAGGGGACGCCGCTGGGTCGGTGACGACCCGCGACCCCGTGCGCCCGACCGATCGGCGTCCTCGCGGGGCCGTGCGCTGTGCCTCGTCGACGAACGCAGCGCTTTCCCGTCGCCCAGGCGGTCGATGCGTGATGCCCCTAGAGCCCGTCGGGGTGGGTCGAGAGCCACGGCGCGAGGGACTCGCGCACGGCCCCCCGGGAATCGCTGTCGATGACGAGCACGTCGACACCCCCGTCGTACGGCGCGAACACCCACGACATGTCAGGCGGAACCACGATGACGTGAGCCGCGTCGACGGCGGCGAGGCGGAGGAGGTCGTCGAGGTCGTCCGTGGCGACGCCCTCGGACGCCCAGAAGAACGTCGTGCCCGGCGTGCCGCCATCGTCGGCGAGGCTCGAGATCCGCCAGGGGCGGCGGCCCGGCAGGTGCCGCCGCGTCCATCCACCGACGCCGTCGAGAGGGCCCCAGTCCGCCCCGACGACGGTGAGCGCGGCGCGCTCGGGGTTCAGCACCTCGAGGACGGTCCGATAGCGGTGCAGGATCACCGCCATGTCCGCGTCGCCCTCGGGCAGACGCCGACCGTCGGGAAGGCTCCAGAACCGCACCCATCGATCAGGGTGGTCGCGCCGGAGGTCGGGCCCAGACGGATCGCTCGGTGCCCACGCGGCATCCCAGAGGCGCGAGCGTTCCGTCGCGCGAGGGTCGGACGGCGGGCCGTCGAAATCCCCTCCGTGGCGATCGTCCATCGGCCGCCGAGGATGTGGTCCGTTCACGAATGCCCTCCCTCCGCCCGACCATAACGGGTGGGGTCCCCGCTCTGATGCCCCGTCGAGATCCGCCGACCGCGAACCCCCTCGCCTTCCCGGGCGTCCGGCTGCTTGGCTGGCCCAATGCGACGCATCCTCATCCTCGGTGGAACCGCTTGGCTCGGCCGGGCGATCGCGACGGCCGCGCTGGCCGCAGGCGCCGACGTCACCTGCCTCGCCCGCGGCGAGTCGGGGGTCGTCGCGGCGGGGTCACGGCTGGTGCGCGCCGACCGGAACGACCCCGACGCCTACGCGAGCCTCGACGGCGACTGGGACGACGTCGTCGAGCTGTCGTGGGACCCGGGCTTCGTGGCATCCGCCCTCGACGCCCTCGCCGAGCGCGCGGCGCACTGGACCGTGGTGTCGAGCGTGTCGGTGTACGCCCACTCCGACGCCCCGTTCGCCGACGAGTCCGCGGACCTCGTCGAGCCGACCGATCTCGCGCGGTACGCGGATGCCAAGGTGCACGCCGAGCGGCTGACCACGGCGCGCCTGGCGGAGCGGGCTCTTCTGGTGCGCGCCGGGCTCATCGTGGGACCGGGGGACCCGACCGACCGCTTCGGCTACTGGCCGGCGCGCTTCGCGAGAGGAGGCCGCGTGCTCGTGCCCGAGACAGCGGATCGGCACGCGCAAGGCATCGACGTCGACGACCTCGCGCAGTGGATCGTGCGCGCGGGCGCCGCCGGGGCGCACGGCCCGGTGAACGCCGTCGGCGAGGAGTTCCCGCTCGCGGCGATCTTCGCCGCCGCCCGCGATGCGTCCGCAGCGGTTGCCGAGACCGTCACCCTCGACGACGAGGCCCTCCTCGCCCGCGGCGTGCAGCACTGGATGGGCCCGCGGTCGCTCCCGCTGTGGCTGCCCGCCGAAGCGCGGGGCTTCTCCCGTCGCAGCGACGCCGCCTTCCTGTCGTCCGGTGGCCGGCGCCGCCCGCTGGCCGAGACGATGCGACGTGTCCTCGACGACGAACGCGCGCGCGGGATCGACCGGCCGCGACGGGCGGGGCTCACCGCGGCGGAGGAGGCCGAGGTGCTGGCCGGCTGAGGGCGCGGGGTCAGCGGCCGTTGCGGTCCGCCGCGGAGCGGGGCGGCGCCTTCTGCACCTCGAGGCGGTCGAGACCGCGCAGCGAGGTCCAGATGAGCTCCTCGCCCTTGGCCGCGTGCTGCGAGGCGCGCACCGCCCGCTCGTCGGCCCAGGAGTTGAGCACGTGCCCGGAGTGCCCGCGCACGTGCTCGAGCACGACGTCGGGGAGCCCCGCGGCACGGCGCGCGTCACGGGCGGCGATGAGCGCCTCGAGGATCCCGCGGTTGGCCACCGGCTTCTTGGCGCTCGTGACCCACCCCCGGCGGCGGTGGCCGTCCATCCACGACGAATACGTGTCGATCGCGTACTTCGAGTCGGCCTGCACGACGAGCTCGCGCACGTCGGCGTGATCGGTGATCGCGTGCAGCAGACCGAGCAGTTCGCCGATGTTGTTCGTGCCCGACGGGATCGAACCCGCGGCCCAGTGGCCGTCTTCTCCGACCCAGGCCCAGCCCGCGGGACCGGGGTTGCCCTTGCAGGCGCCGTCGGTGGCGACGACGTAACGATCGGGGGGCGTGGATGCCGTACTGCTCATCCCCCTAGTCTCCCTCGCCCACCGGACGCGACTCGACGCCGGACCCCACGGGGCGAGCGCCCGGGTGAATCTTCGGCGCTCGCCCGCGGGAGCCACGGCGCTCGCCGACGAGGACGGGCGCGGCGGATGCGATTCTGGCGCGATCCGTCATCGCGTCGCCCGCGCCCCCCTCTCGAGAAAGCCCGCCATGTCGACCACGTCTCGCACCCGCCTTCACCCCGCCGCCATCGTGTCGCTCGTGATCGGCGGCCTCATCATCATCGGAGCGCTCGCATTCCTCTCCTGGTTCCTGATCTCGACGAGCTCGACGCCGAACCAGCAGGCCACCCAGAAGCTCGTGCAGTGGCAGGAGATCTTCGAGAAGTACCGCAGCGCCCACGACACCCTCCCCGAGATGCCCGCGGGCGGCTACTGCCTGGGCACAGGCTTCCCCATCGGGGCGGGCGGCACGGCGAACTGCCGGGATTACGACGCCGAGACCCACTACACCGAAGAAGCGAGCGCTCCGCTGCGTGACGCCCTGGCCTCCGTGAGCGAGCTCCCGCAGGGCGTCTCCGCCGCGGTCCGCGGCACCGTGGGCCCCTACGCGCTCTACGACGACGCCGGGGTCCGACTGCTCACCGCCGAGGACGGCACGTGCGAGGCCCCCGCCGTCGAGGTGTGGAACGACGGCGGGGGCCTCTTCATCTGTCAGATCCTGCTGACGCGCTGAGTTCGCGCGCGGGTCGTCAGTCGCGACCGCTCTCGGCCTTCTTCTGACCGGCCTCGAGCACGTCTCCGGCGGGCAGCTCCTGGTGACCGCCGAACTGCAGACGCATCGCCGAGAGCACCTGGTTGGCGAAGTGGTCCTCGCCCCGCGAGGCGAAGCGTTCGAACAGCGACGCGGCGAGGACCGGAACGGGCACGCCCGTGTCGACGGCGGCCTTCACCGTCCAGCGCCCCTCGCCCGAGTCCGACACGCGACCGGCGAGACCGTCGAGCGTGGGGTTCTGCGCGAGAGCCGCCGCGGTCAGGTCGAGCAGCCACGACGAGATGACCGATCCGCGACGCCACAGCTCCGTCACCCGCGCCGTGTCGATGTCGAACTGGTAGAACTCCGGCTCCTCGAGGGGGGCGACCTCGGCGGAGTGCTCGCCCTGGTGCAGACCCGCATCGGCGTTGTTGAGCACGTTGAGACCCTCGGCGAGCGCGGCCATGATGCCGTATTCGATGCCGTTGTGCACCATCTTCACGAAGTGTCCCGCCCCGGACGGACCGCAGTGCAGGTACCCGCGCTCCTCGGTCGTGTAGTCGCCGGTGCGTCCGGGCGTGCGCTCGACCTCGCCCGGCCCGGGGGCGATGGTGCGCAGCACCGGTTCGAGGTGCGCCACGGCCTCGTCGTGGCCGCCGACCATGAGGCAGTAGCCGCGCTCGAGACCGAACACGCCGCCGCTGGTCCCCACGTCGACGTAATGGATGCCGCTGTCGTCGAGCTTCTTCGCGCGACGCACGTCGTCGCGGTAGTTGGAGTTGCCGCCGTCGATGATGATGTCGCCCGGCTCGAGCACCTCGGCGACCTGGTCGACCACCGATCCGGTGAGCCCCGCGGGGATCATGAGCCAGACGGCGCGCGGCTTCTGCAGCTTCGACGCCAGGTCGGCGATGCTCGTCGCACCGGTCGCCCCCTCCTCGACGAGGGAGGCGACGGCATCCTGATTCACGTCGAAGACGACGCAATCGTGACCGTCCCTCATGAGCCGGCGCACGATGTTGGCGCCCATCCGTCCGAGTCCGACCATGGCGAGTTGCATCCGTACCCCGTTCGTCGTGGATCGGGCCGCGGCGCGCGACCCCTCCGCGAGTCTAGGAGCGTCGCGGGGTCGGCGGACCGTCAGCCCTGGAAGTCCTCGGGGTCGACGTCGTCGAGGAACCGCCGGAACTCCTCCACCCGTTCCTCCTCGGGCGACGGGTCGAGCGCGACCGCGTCGTCGGGCACGCCCGCCTCGGCGAACACGGTGTCGGCGACCCAGATCGGCGCGTCGACGCGGGCTCCCAGCGCGATCGCGTCGGAGGGCCGAGCATCGAACGTGCGCTGTCCGCGCGGGGTGTCCAGCACGAGTCGGGCGTAGAACGTCCCCTCGGCGAGATGGGTGATCTCGACGCGGTCGACGGTCGCCGACAACTCCCCCAGCATCGCGGTCATCAGGTCGTGCGCGAGCGGGCGGGGCGAGGCGGTGCCCTCGATCGCGACGAGGATCGACATCGCCTCCTGCGGCCCGATCCACACCGGGAGCACGCGCTCCCCGTCGGCCTCGGCGTCGATGGGCGAGAGCAGGATGACGTGCTGCTGCGCCGGGTCGAGGGCCACGCCGACCACTCGCACCCGGATCATGACGCCCATCGTACGTCGTCCCCTCCGGCGCCGGAGGGGACCTCGAGGCGCTCAGCGCAGGATGCCGAGGGCCCGCGCCGACGAGACGGCGGCGGTGCGCGAGGTGACGCCGAGTTTGGAGAAGACGTGCGCGAGGTGCGACTTCACCGTCGCGTCGGTGATGTGCAGGCGGGCGGCGACGTCGGCGTTCGACGCGCCGCGGGCGACGAGGCGCAGCACCTCGATCTCGCGCGCCGACAGCGTCACGCGGGGTTCGCGCAGCCGTGCGAGCAGTCGGCTCGCGATCGCCGGCGCGAGAGCGCTCTGCCCGGCCGCGGCGGCACGGACGCCGGCCAGGAGCTCGTGGGGCGGCGCGTCCTTCAGCAGATACCCGCTGGCACCCGCCTCGATCGCGCCGAGGATGTCGCCGTCGGTGTCGTAGTTGGTGAGCACGAGCACGTAGGGCGGGGCGGCGAGCGCGCGGACGCGCCTGGTCGCCTCGGCGCCGGCTGCCCGGTCGCCGAACTGCAGGTCCATCAGCACGAGCTCGGGCGCGAGCCGCTCCGACAGGGCGACCGCCTCATCGGGGGTCGCGGCCTCCCCCACCACCTCGATGTCGGTCTCCGCGTCGAGCAGCGCCCGCACGCCGGCGCGGACGACGGGGTGGTCGTCGGCGATGACGACACGGATCACGACGCACCCCCCGGAAGAGTGACCGTGATGGCGGCGCCCCGACCCGGTGCGCTGTCGACCTCGAGGGCGCCGTCGAGCTGCTCGACCCGCTCCCGCATGGCGCGCAGCCCGAACGAGTCCGTCTCGGCGGCGACCGCCTCCGCTCGGTCGGGGTCGAACCCGCCGCCGTCGTCGGCGATCCGCAGGCGCACCGCACCGTCGAGGCGGGTCAGACGGATGCCGACCCGCGCGGCGCCGGCGTGCTGGGCGACGTTGGCGAGCGCCCCCTGGGCGATGCGCAGCAGCGCCGTCTGCGCATCCATCGGGAGGGATGCGTCCTCGTCCACCTCGACGTCGATCGCGACCGCCTCGCGGGCACCCCATTCTCGCGCGAGTCGCTCGAGCGCCGGACCGAGGCCGCTGTCGAGACGGGGCGGCGCCAGTTCGCGGATAAAGCGCCGGGTCTCGGCGAGTCCGTCGGCCGCGGTCTCGCGGGCCAGACGCACGTGCGGCAGGCCCGGGCTTTCGGCATCCGCCCGCTCCGCCGCGTGCAGGAGCATCTGGATGCTCGACAGCCCCTGCGCGACGGTGTCGTGGATCTCGCGCGCGAGCCGCGACCGCTCGGCGAGGATGCCCTGCTCGCGTTCGGCGGCCGCGAGACGGTCGCGGGTGGCGAGCAGCTCGGCCATGAGCGCTTCACGCTCGGCCGCGCGCCGGTCGAGCGCCGCGTAGCCGAGACCGATGAGCAGGGCGACCCCGGCACCGACGATCGGCCCCACGACGCCGCCCACCGTGAGGCCGCCGTGCACGGCGAACGCGGCGATCGTCAGCGCGGTCGTCGCGACAACGGCGAGGGGACCGGCGATCCCGGGGAGCACGTGGAGGTAGAGGAAGAACAACGGGAAGACGAGGTAGGCCGCCTCGGGCACCAGCCACACCAGCGCCGCCCACACCACGGTCAGCACCGCGACCCAGACCACCGCGGCCGCGCGGCGGCGCACACGGGCGATCGCGAGCCCGGCGAGGTACACCGCACCGAGCACTCCCGCGAGCACGAGCGCCACCACCGAGCCGCCGGTCACGAGCACGCGCACCACGACCAGCGCGAGCAGGGCCCCGAACAAGACGTGGAGCCCGACGCGCAGGCCCGCGAAGACGGGAGCGAGGGTGCGGTGCGGCATGACGATCTCCAGGCTACGGATGCCGGGCCCTGGGCGGATCATCCGAAAGGTGGAGAGCAAGAACGCCCCTTGCGCCGATGACCGCCGCGGGCCGGATGGCGACGCTGGAGGGGTGCCGGTGAGATCCGCCGGCGGAAGGAGGCGACGTGTACGTCGCATGGCGCGATCTGCGGTTCGCCCGCGGGCGATTCGCCCTCATCGGGGCGGTCGTCGCCCTCATCACCCTGCTCGTGGGGTTCCTCGCGGGCCTGACCGGCGGCCTGGCCGCCCAGAACGTCTCGGCCGTGCTGGCCCTGCCCGGAGATCGGCTCGTGCTGCAGCCCGAGGGCGACGCCGCGGCGACGTTCACCGACTCGGCGGTCGACGACGCCGCCGTCGCCGCGTGGCGCGACGCGACGGGTGTCACCGGCGTCGTGTCGATCGGCATCCTGCAGTCCCGCGCCGAAGGCCCCACCGCGTCGGGAGCCGTGGCGCTGTTCGGCCTCGACTCCCCCGCCTTCGCGCTGAACGCCCCCTCCGACGCCGACGCCGCACTCTCCGCCGGTGCCGCGAAAGCCCTGGGTGCCACCGTGGGAGACGACGTGGCGATCGCCGGCGAGAGGTTCCGTGTCGCGTCCGTCGGCGACGACCTCTCCTACAGCCACACCCCCGTCGTGGCCCTCAGCCCCACGGCGTGGAAGACGCTCGACCAGCGCCTGGGCGGATCGGGTGAGGCGACCGTTCTCGCCGTCTCCGGCGACCCCGCGTGGAACGAGGTGGCCGCCGAGACCGGGACCACGGCATCCTCCTCCCTGGCGAGCCTGTCGGCGCTACCGACGTTCCGCTCCGAGATCGGGTCGCTCGGGCTCATGATCGCGATGCTCTTCGGCGTCTCGGCGCTCGTCGTAGGCGCGTTCTTCACCGTGTGGACGATGCAGCGGGCGGGAGACGTCGCCGTGCTCAAGGCCCTCGGCGCCAGCACCCCGGCCCTCGTGCGCGACGCCCTCGGCCAAGCGCTCGTCGTGCTGCTCGTCGGCGTCGGCGTCGGGATCGGCCTCACCGCCCTCCTCGGCGCGCTCGCCGGCGGAGCGCTGCCGTTCGTCCTGAGCCCCCTCACCACCCTCGCCCCGGCGGTCGTCATGATCGCGCTGGGCGTGCTGGGAGCGGCCGTGTCGCTCCGCACCGTCACGAAATCCGACCCTCTCACCGCCCTGGGGAGCACCCGATGATCCTTCTCGACGACGTCACCCTCACCTATCCCGACGGCGACTCCCGCGTCACGGCGGTCGACCACGCCACGCTCGAGGGCCGCCCCGGGCTCGTCACGGGGATCACCGGTCCGTCGGGTTCGGGCAAGTCGAGCCTGCTGGCCCTGGCCGCCACCCTCGTCCGCCCCAATTCCGGTCGCGTCGTCGTCGACGGAGTGGACGCCACCCGCCTCACCGCCGCGGGTCGCACCGCGCTCCGCCGCGAGCGGATCGGCATCGTGTTCCAGCAGCCGCAGTTGCTGCCCGCCCTCACCGCGCGCGAGCAGCTGCGCGTGATGGCAGAGCTCGGCGGGCGAGGCCGTCGGGTGCGTCGCGCCGCCGTGCGCGGCCGCGTCGACGAGCTGCTGGATGCCGTCGGGCTCGGCGGTCAGGCCGTTCGCCGCCCCGCGCACCTGTCGGGAGGGCAGCGTCAGCGCGTCGCCATCGCCCGCGCCCTCGTGCACGAGCCGCGCGTGCTGCTGGTGGACGAGCCGACGAGCGCGCTGGACAGCGCTCGCGGCGCGGAGATCATGACGCTCATCTCACGTCTGACGCACGACCTCGGCACCGCGACGCTGCTCGTCACGCACGACCTCGTGCACGCCGGCGCTCTCGACGAGACCGTCGAGGTGGTCGACGGGCGGGCGGCCCTGGTCGGTGCACGGGCACGGGGGTGAGTCACCACCCGAAGGCGTTGAACCATTCGCGGCGCCGATCGGATTCCTGACGCGATTCGTCTCCGCGCCAGGAGTCATGCGGCTCGAGCGTGCCGTCGTCGGTCAGGCCCACGAAGGCCCAGCAGACCGGGCAGACGGCCCGTCCGTCGGGGAAACCGTCGTCGAGGGTCGCCGCGGGCTCGGCCGGCGATCCTGCGCCGGGGCACTCGGGCGGGTCGGCCTGCAGATCGCTCCAGAGCAGACGCCCACCGGTGCGGTGGTGCAGGCCCCGGTGCCCGTCCTCACGGGTGCAGATCTCGCCGTTTCTTCGGCTGAGGCACAGCCTCCGGGCGGCGCCCGGAAGCGCCGCCAGTGTTCGCGTCATCCTTCGATTCTCCCCGCTGCGAGCGCAGCGGGGGCAGGTGCGGGATGCGCACGGGGCGATGGGGTCCGGTGGGGAAAGGTTCGGTGGTCATCGCCGACCACCACCGGTCTGACGAGAAAGCATGTCGACCTCCTGATACTCGACCTTCCGTCACGGGCGACCTCCTGCCGAGGGGGTTGACACCTCCGACCGGGATGCTAGGCATACCCCACGGGGGTATCATCGAGCCATGCACGGTTACGAGGGCCACAAGGACGATCTCCTCAAGCGCCTGCGGCGTGCCGAGGGACAGGTGCGCGGCATCGCGCGCATGGTCGACGACGACCAGTACTGCATCGACATCCTCACGCAGGTGTCGGCGGTCACGAAGGCGCTCGAGAACGTCGCCCTCTCGCTCCTCGACGACCACCTCTCGCACTGCGTCGCCGAGGCGGCCGCGCAGGGCGGTCCCGTCGCCGAAGAGAAGTTGAAAGAAGCAAATCAGGCCATCGCGCGCCTGGTCCGTTCCTGAGGAGGACACCATGTCGGAACAGCGCATCGAGCTCGGCCTCGCGGCAACCACCCCCGCCGGCGGAGGGTGCGGCGACGGATGCGGGTGCGCCCACGGCACCGCGGCATCCGCTCCCGCGTCGGTCGCGGCCACCGACGAGCTCCGCGTCGAGGGCATGACGTGCGAGCACTGCGTCCGCGCCGTCACCGAAGAACTCTCGTCGCTCGAGGGCGTCGACGTCGTCGACGTCGCCCTGCAGGCGGGCGGCACGTCGGTGGTGCGCATCGCGCGCTCCGCAGGCGTCAGCGATCACGACCTCGCCGCGGCGATCGACGAAGCGGGCTACTCGCTGGCGCGCTGACCCGGCCGGCGCGCGCCGGCGCTCGCGCCGCGCGGGGTTCCCGCCCTCGCCTCAGAACGCCCGGCGCACGAGGGCGTCGACGGCGGAGTGGAACGTGAGGTGCTGCGACACCTCGACCGCCCGGTCGTAGCGCGCACCGCCGAGGGCGACGAACACCGCCCCGACGACCTCGACGTAGCCGACGATGTAGCCGTCGCGGGCGACCTCGTACAGATCGAGGTCGATCCTCGTCCAGGGGATCTCCGTGAGAGCCGGCGGGATGACGGCCGGATCGGCGGGGGCTGCGGCGCGCGCCGCCGCTTTCATCGAACCCCGGCGGCTGAGCGGTGCTTCCATGACCATGTGAGAACTCCTTGGGTCGTCCGGGGTGTTCTCAGCGTGCACGCTTTCCCGATGATCACACCCGCCCTTGACGGATGACCCCGTCGAAGCTACGCGCGCCTTACACCGTAGACCGGGCGGGCCGTCCGCGCCTCGGGCGCTCGTCCGACAGCCCGAAGGGCTCGACCGTGGCGGCGAGGCGTTCGACCTCGTCGAGCCAGCGCAGGTCGGCCTCGAGCCGTGCCCGCCGGGCCGCTCGCACGATCGCGGCGGGCACGGCATCCCCCCCGACGCCTCCGGCCTCGGTCGCCTGCAGTGCCGCACGGACCGCCACCCGTTGCGCCGAGACGACGGCGGCGACGTCGGCACCCGGGAGGGTCACGGCGAGCGCGATCTTGAGGGCGACGTCGTCGCGGCCCTCCGCCAGCGACGCACTCGCAAGCCAGGCGCGCGCCTCGGCGCGGCCCGCGGCAGTGGGCCGCCACAGCACCCGCGCCTCGTCGTCGACCCCAGCCCCCTCGACGAGTCCGTCGCGTTCCAGACGCTCGAGTGTCGTGTAGACCTGACCGACGTTCACGGTGGCGCCGGTGCGGCGCTCGTACTCGGCGCGCAGCTGGGAGCCGTAGCAGGCGCCGCGATCGAGGATCGCGAGCAGGCTCTGACGCACCGACATCGGGCCTCCGGACCGGTTCGCAGGAAAAGACTTTCTCGGTAAGTCTCAGCGTAGACCGACGAGGTGGTTCGACGCCGAATCATCGCCGGGCGGCGTGGGAGAGCCCGGCGTAGCATGTGGTCTGACCACACATTCCGGTTCGATCGGAGGCTCCTGATGGAGTGGCTCGACCCCCTGGCTCTCGCCCGCTGGCAGTTCGGGTTGACGACGCTGTACCACTTCCTGTTCGTGCCGCTGACGCTCGGGATGTCGCTCATCGTGGCGATCTTCCAGACCGTCTGGTACCGCACGGGTGACGTGCGATGGCTGCACCTGACGCGCTTCTTCGGGAAGATCTTCCTCATCAACTTCGCCATGGGCGTCGTGACCGGCATCGTGCAGGAATTCCAGTTCGGCATGAACTGGTCGGCCTACTCGCGGTTCGTCGGCGACGTGTTCGGTGCGCCCCTCGCCTTCGAGGGCCTGCTCGCGTTCTTCCTCGAGGCGACCTTCATCGGCCTGTGGATCTTCGGGTGGGACAAGCTCCCGCGCCTCGCGCACCTCGCGAGCATCTGGATGGCGTCGATCGGCGCAACCCTGTCGGCGTACTTCATCATCGCCGCGAACGCGTTCATGCAGAATCCGGTGGGCTACCAGATGTCGGCCGAGGGCCACCGCGCCGAACTCGTCGACTTCTGGGCCCTGCTGACCAACCCCGTCGCCCTCGCCGCCTTCCCCCACACGATCTTCGCGGGCTGGATGTTCGCCGCGATGGTGGTGGTCGCCGTCTCGGCCTGGCACATGGCCCGGGGCCGCAACACCGACATGATGCGCAAGACGCTCCGCTTCGGCCTGTGGGGCACGCTCGTGTCGTTCGTGCTCGTCGCGATCGTCGGCGACCAGCTGAGCCTGGTGATGGTGGCGACCCAGCCGATGAAGATGGCGGCCGCCGAGGCGACCTTCAACACCGTGTGCGGCCAGGACGCCTCGTTCTCGATCTTCACCCTCGGCACCCCCGACGGAACCAGCGAGCTGTTCTCGATCCGCGTGCCGTTCCTGCTCAGCATCCTGTCGACGCACTCGCTCGACGGCTGCGTCGAGGGCATCAACGACCTCAACACCCTCTACAGCCAGGAGATGTTCCCGCAGTTCGCCGACCAGGTCGACGGCAACTTCGCCCCCGTCCTCTGGGTCACCTACTGGGCGTTCCGCTGGATGATCGCCCTCGGCGGCATCGCCGCTCTCGTCAGCGTCGTGGGCCTGTGGGTCACGCGCAAGAACGCCAAGCGCCCCGTCGCCGGCTGGATGTGGCGCGTCGCCATCTGGACCGCTCCCCTGCCGATGCTCGCGAGCCTCGTCGGGTGGGTCTTCACCGAGATGGGTCGGCAGCCGTGGATCGTGTTCGGCCTCATGCTCACCCAGGACGGCGTCTCCCCCAGCGTCCCGGGCTGGAGCGTGCTGGTCTCGCTCGTCGCCTTCACGCTCGTCTACCTCAGCCTCGCGATCGTCGAGTTCGGTCTCATCGTGAAGTTCGCGCAGAAGGGTCCCGAGCCGCTGCCGGACCCGGATGCCGAGCGCGACGACTCCATCGAGAACACCCCCACCACGGTCTACTAGGAGCCCTGTCATCATGGATCTCGCGCAGCTTTGGTTCTGGATCGTCGCGTTCCTCTTCGTCGGCTACTTCGTGCTCGACGGGTTCGACTTCGGTGTGGGGATGTCGATCCCCTTCCTCGGCAAGGACGACATCGCCCGCCGGCAGATCATCAACACGATCGGTCCCGTGTGGGACCTGAACGAGACGTGGGTCATCGTCGCCGGTGCCGCCCTGTTCGCGTCGTTCCCCGAGTGGTACGCGACGCTCTTCAGCGGGTTCTACCTGCCCCTGCTGGCGATCCTGCTGGCGCTCATCGCCCGCGGCGTCTCGTTCGAGTACCGCCACCAGCGCGACTCGCTGCGGTGGAAGCGCTCGTTCGACCGGATGATCGTCGCCGGATCCGCCCTCCCCGCCTTCCTCTGGGGCGTCGCGTTCGCCAACATCGTGCAGGGCGTTCCCCTGGATGCCGACCACGAGTACGCCGGCACGGTGCTCACGCTGCTGAACCCCTACGGCATCCTGGGCGGGCTCACGACCCTGCTGCTGTTCTTCACGCACGGCGTGTACTTCGTCGCGCTGAAGACCGACGGGCAGGTGCGCGCCGACGCCCGGCGCCTCGCGGGTCGAGCCGGTCTCATCACGATCGCCCTCGCGGCCGTGTTCCTCGGATGGACGATCGCCCAGGCCGCGCAGGCCCCGTTGTTCCTCGGCGTCGTGGCGCTGTCGGGCATCGCCGCACTGGCCCTCATCGGCTCGTGGGTCGCGAACTCCCGCGACCGGGAGGGCACCGCCTTCACCCTCGGCGCCGTCACGATCGTGACGGCGGTGGCGGCGCTGTTCTTCGCGCTCTTCCCCAACGTCATGCCCTCGACCCTGGCCGGGGGCGCGAGCCTCACGATCGACAACGCCTCGAGCACCGACTACACCCTGACCATCATGAGCTGGGCCGCGCTGATCTTCCTGCCGCTGATCCTCGCCTACCAGGGATGGACCTACTGGGTGTTCCGCAAGCGCGTCACCCGCGCCCGCATCGAGAAGGCCGCGCTCGTCGCGCACTGATCCCATGAAACCCGTCGACCCGCGGCTGCTCCGCTACGCCACCGCCTCCCGCGGCTTCTTCGCGGTGAGCGCGGCGATCGTCCTCGCCCAGACGGGCGCGATCGTCGGCTTCGCGTGGGCGCTCACGAGCGCGCTGGTGGGCGCGATCCAGGGGCAGCCGGTCGGCGAGCTGTGGGACCACCTCGGGGCCGCGGCATCCTTCGCCCTGCTCAGGGGGCTGCTGATCGCCGCCTCCGAGCGCACCTCGGCTCGCGGGGCGGCGGCGGCCTCGGCGCAGCTGCGCGAGGCCCTGGTCGCCGCGGTGGGCCGTCTCGGTCCGCGCTGGCTCGGCGAGCGCAACGCCGCCGCCCTCTCGGTGACCGCCGGCCACGGCCTCGAGGCGCTCGACGCGTACTTCGGCCGCTACCTCCCGCAGCTGGTCGCCACCGCGATCACGACGCCGATCCTCATCGGCGCGATGACCCTCGCCGACCCGCTCTCGGGTCTGACGGTGGTGCTGACGATCCCGCTCATCCCGCTCTTCATGGTGCTGATCGGCCTGGCCACGCGAGGCGTGCAGCAGAAGCAGTACCGCACGCTGGGCCGGCTCGCGGCGCGCTTCGCCGACACCGTCGACGGGCTCGGAACGCTCAAGGCGTTCGGCCGACAGCACCGCGCGGCCGACTCCATCGAGACGGTCACCCGCGACTACAAGCGCGAGACGATGACCGTGCTGCGCGTGTCGTTCCTCTCGGGCTTCGCGCTGGAGTTCCTGGCATCCATCTCGGTCGCCATCATCGCCGTGACGATCGGCTTCCGGCTGCTCGCGGGGGATCTCTCGCTGCTCGTCGGGCTCTTCGTGCTGCTCCTCGCCCCCGAGGCGTATCTGCCGCTGCGGCAGGTGGGCGTGCAGTTCCACGCCGCGAGCGAGGGGGTGGCCGCGACGGAGGAGATCTTCGACGCGCTGGACACGGCTCGCACGAGCCCCGAACCGGATGCCGCGACCCCCACCCGCGGATCGATGCTGACGCTCGACCGGGTTCGCGTTCGGCTCGAGGGGCACGCGCTGCCGGAGGTGTCGCTCTCGGTCGGTCCGGGGGAGATCGTGCTGGTGACCGGCCCGAGCGGCGTCGGCAAGTCGTCGCTGCTGGCGGCGGTGCTGGGGTTCGCGGAGTACGACGGAGCGGTGCGCATCGACGGCGCCCCGGTTTCGCACGCGCGCGGCTCGATCGCCTGGGCGGGCCAGCGGGCCGGGCTGGTGACCGGATCGGTGACCGACAACGTCGCTCTCGGCTCCGCGCCCGATCCCCGGCGCATCGCCGCGGCGCTGGCCGACGCGGGGGCGGCGGACCTCGACCCCGCCACGATGCTCGGCGCTGCCGGGGCGGGGCTCTCGGGCGGTGAGTCCCAGCGCGTCGCCGTCGCGCGGGCGCTGTATCGCGCGCGGACCGGGGGCGTGCCCGTGCTCGTGCTCGACGAGCCCTCGAGCGCCCTGGATGCCGCGACCGAGGCTCACCTGTGGGCGACCCTCCGCCGCGAGGCCGACGCGGGCCGCGGGGTGCTGCTGGTGTCGCACCGCCCCTCCGCCCGCGCGATCGCCGACCGCGTCGTCGAGCTTCACGCAGCGCGTGAGTCGCCAGGAATTGTCACCTCGGCGAGGGTCGAGGCGACGATTTTTGGCGACTCACGCGTGGGTGGACGGGCGTGAACGCGCGCGTGCGTGGCATCCTGCGCTCCGCGATGCCCTCGCGCCGTCGGTTCGCGCCGGCGCTGCTCGCCGGATTCGGCACCGCCGCGAGCGCCGTCGCGCTGCTCGCCGCGAGCGCGTGGCTCATCGCCCGCGCGGCAGAGCAGCCGCTGGTGATGTACCTCTCGGTCGCGGTCGTCGGGGTGCGCGCGTTCGCGCTGTCGCGCGGGGTGTTCCGCTACCTCGAACGCCTCAGCGGCCACGACGCCGCGCTGCACCAGCTCGCCGGGGTGCGCGCCGATCTCGTGCGCGACCTCGTGCCCCTCGCCCCCGACGGGCTCGGGCGTGCCCAGCGCGGCGGATTGCTGTCGAGCGTCATCGACGACGTCGAGGAACTGCAGAACCTGCCGCTGCGCGTCGTGCTTCCGCTGGTCACCGCCGTCACCACCGCGCTGGCCGCGGTCGTGTTCACGGCCTTCGTGTCGTGGCCCGCCGCCCTCACGATGCTCGGGTGCCTGGCCGCGGCCTTCGCCGTCGCCGTCGCGGTCGGCTGGGCGGCGGGTTCCCGCGCCGAACGCGCGATCGCCCCGCTGCGCGCCGTCGTCGCCGACGCGGTGCACGACCTCGTCACGAACCTCGACGTGCTCACCGCCTACGGCGCCGTGGATGCCGCCCGCGACCGCGTGCGCGCAGCCGATGCGGCGCTGCGCCGCGCGGTGGTCCGCCGGGGTGGCGCGCAGGGGCTCACCTCGGGTGCGGTGTCGGTCCTCGCGGGCGTCGCGTCTCTCGCCGCCCTCGTCGCCGCCGCCCCGGCCGTGACCGGCAACGCCCTGTCGGGGCCGGGACTGGCCGTGGTCGTGCTGCTGCCGATGGCGGTGTTCGAGGTGTTCGGCCCGGTGCCCCTCGCGCTCGCGTCGTGGCGACAGGTGCGCGCCGCCGCGGAGCGCATCGACGCTGCGGTCCCCGAGCGGATCCCCGAGGGCCTCCCCCGCGACGAGCCGGCCGCGACCGGTGAGGCCCCGGCGCTCGGCGCGGGTCTCGAGTTGCTCGGCGTCGGGGCGCACTGGCCGTCGTGGTCCGACGCCGACGGCGACGCGGGCCGCCTCGACGACGTCGACCTCCGCGTCGGCCCCGGCGAGCGCGTGCTCGTGACCGGTCCGAGCGGTGCGGGAAAGACGACCCTGGCGCACGTGCTCGTGCGGTTCCTCGACTTCTCCGGGTCGTTCCGCATCGGGGGCGTCGACGCGCGCGAGATCTCGGGCGATGACCTTCGCCGCACGATCGGGCTGATCGAGCAGTCGCCGTACCTGTTCGACGAATCGGTGCGGCAGAACCTGCTGTTCGCCCGCGACACGGCCACCGACGCCGACCTCTGGGCCGTGCTGTCCCGTGTCGGCCTCGCCGAGTGGACCCGCGAGCGCGGCGGTCTCGACGCGCGCGTCGGCGATCGCGGCGGGCTCGTTTCGGGAGGTCAGGCTCAGCGCCTCGCCCTCGCCAGGGCTCTGCTGCGCGGCTTCCCCGTGCTCGTGCTCGACGAGCCGACCGCGGGCGTGGACCCCGCGGCATCCGATGCCCTTCTCACCGACCTCCTCGGGGCGGTCGGGCGGGAGCAGGCCGTGGTGCTCGTCTCCCACGTCGAGGTGCCGCCCGGGCTCGTCGACCGCGAGGTGCACCTCGAGGGCGGTCGCATCGTCCCGGCATGACCCCGCCCCGCGGCGTCGAAGGCCCGTCGAGTGTCCAGAACACGCCGGCGCGCCCCGCGACGCGACGGCATGTCGTGGACACTCGACGCCGGTGTTGATTACCTCAGGATGCCGGGACGAAGCGCACGCGATCGGGCGGGACGCTCAGCCGTACGGTGTCCCCGGCGCTCAATGCCGCGGCCTCGCCCGGCGGCACCTCGGCGACGCCCCGATCGGTGATCACGCGCACGCCCGTCGGGGTCGGCTCGAGGTGCGACACCGTCGCCGGGATCCCCTCCCCGAGGCGCGCGTCCACCGCGCGGAAGACCGCGGCCAGCGCGCGCCCGTCCGTGGCCGCGAGCGCCAGGGAGTCGGCATCCGTCGAGGTGAGCCGCAGCCCGCCGCCCTCGAACCCCCCGTTCGCGGCCACCCCCACGACCCGTTCCAGCCCCGCGATCTTGGCCGCGACCGCGGTCGCCGGCGCCGCGAGCACCGCGCGCACCGTGCCGTCCTGCGTCACGCTGCCCCTCTCGACGATCACCAGTCGATCGGCGAGGGCCGCGGCATCCACCGCGTCGTGGGTGACCGCGATAGTCGTGAGCCCCGCGAGGCACTCCCGCAGCATCGAGCGGATCTCCGACGCCGTCACGGCGTCGAGCGCGACGAGCGGCTCGTCGAGCAGGATCACCCGGGGTCCCGCGGCGAGGGCCCGGGCGACCGCGACCCGCTGCTGCTCTCCGCCCGACAGCTGCGCGGGCCGGCGGTCTCCCGCGCTCGGGAGCCCGACACGGTCGAGCCACTCGTCGGCGCGGGATCGGGCGACGGATGCCGAGATCCCCGCTGACCGCGGCCCGAAGGCGACGTTCTCGCGCGCGGTGAGGTGCGGGAAGAGCCGGGCGTCCTGCCCGAGGAGCACGATCCCGCGGTGCATCGGGGCGGTGCGCAGGCGCGGCGGGCGATCGAGCACGCGCCCGTCGACCGCGATCTCGCCCCCGTCCAGCGCGGTGAGGCCGGCGAGGGCGGTGAGCAGCGTGGACTTTCCCGCACCGCTACGACCCATGACCGCGACGGTCTCTCCGGGTGCCACGTCGAGGGCGATGTCGACGTCGAAGTCGCGACGGCGCACGAGCACGCGGGCCCGCAGAGCGGCGGCGACCGGGGCCGGCTCCCCGGCATCCGTCGCCGCGGTGCTCTCGGCGCGGGGCGCGGCGGCGACCCCCTCGCCGTCCCGCGGGCGACGGCCGGGCATCCCGGCATCCGGGGCCGTCATCGCCCCACCCCCGGCCGCCACCCGCGCACCAGCAGCAGGACCGCGATCGCCGTCACGAGCAGCAGCAGCGACAGCGCCACCGCGGTCCCCTGCGACACGCCCGCGCCGTTGAACGCCGTGTAGATCGCGAGCGGCATCGTCTGCGTCACGCCAGGGCGGTTGCCCGCGAACAGCGCGGTCGCCCCGAATTCGCCGATCGCCCGCGCGAAGCACAGCACGACCCCCGCGACGATGCCGGGGGCCGCGAGCGGAAGCGTGATGCGCCGCAGGATCGTCGCGCGCGACGCGCCGAGCGAGGCGGCCGTGCGCTCGAACTCCACGCCGGTGGTGCGCAGGGCGCCCTCGACCGCGAGAACGAGGAACGGCAGCGCCACGAACACCTGCGCCAGCACGACCGCGGCCGTGGTGAAGGGCAACCCGAGCGCACCCAGCGGCCCCGTGCGCCCGAACAGGTAGAGCAGGGCCACACCGCCCACCATCGGCGGGAGCACGAGCGGCACCGTCACGACAGCGCGCAGCACCGCCGCCAGACGCGCGGAGCTGCGGGCGATGACGAGGGCGAGGGGGATGCCGATGACCGCGCACACCGCGGTCGCCGCGGCGCCCGTGCCGAGCGACAGTCCGAGCGCCGACAGCGCCGCGGGCGAGGTGACGTCGCTCCACAGCGACGCCCACTGCACGCGCGCGACGAGAGCCGTCAGGGGCACGAGCAGGAACGCGAGACCGACCACCGCCGGCACCGCGAGCCAGCGCGGGAGGAAACCCCGGCCGGTCACGGCGCCCGGAAGCCGGCGTCGGCGAGGATCTTCCGCCCCTCGTCCGACAGCACGAAGGCCACGAAAGCCGCCGCGGCGTCGGGGTTCGGAGCGTCGGCGAGCGCCGCGATCGGATACCGGTTCACCACGGCATCCGCCCCCGCGGGCACGATGGCCTCGACGTCGTCGCGTCCGACCACGTCGGTCGCGTAGACGAGGCCCGCGTCGGCCTCCCCCGCCGCGACCTTGGTCAGCACGGCGGTGACGTTCTGCTCGGCGCTCGCGGGGGTCACCGCGACGCCGGCGTTCGACAGCAGCGTCTGCGACGCCGCCCCGCACGGCACCTCCGGCGCACACAGCACCGTCGTCACCCGCGCGAGGTCGGCGAGAGTCGCGACCGCCCCGGGGTTGCCCGACGGGACGGCGATGACGAGGGTGTTCGCGGCGAACACCTGCGGGTCGGGGGCCTGGGCTGCGACCTTCGTCATGTTCTTCACGTCGGCCGAGGCGAAGACGTCGGCGGGCGCCCCCTCGCCGATCTGGGTGGCCAGCGTGCTGGACCCGTCGTACACCGGACTCACCGTGACCCCGGGGGTGGCGTCCTCGAACGCCCGCGCGATCTCGTCGAACGAGCGCTGCAGCGACGCGGCGGCGTAGACCTCGACGGTCCCGGACGGACCGTCGGCGGATGCCGCGGGTGCGGGCGGAGTGCTCGCGCACCCGGCCAGGAGCGCGGCGGCGACGGCGACGGCGAGGAGACGGAGGGAGCGGGACATGGCATCCTTTCGGCGACGCCGGCGGGCCGCATGTCTCCAGTATTCCGCATCTGCGGATGCCGAGGGCGCCGGAGGCCGCACCTGCGGGCTCCGGAAGGGGTGGATCGGCGGGTCCTGGCAGCATGACGATCCACCGGGTAGGAACGGGGGGTGCGAGGAACCACGTGAGCGACCTGACCAGCCTGGGCGACTTCCTGCAGCGACGCCGCGAGGCCCTGCAGCCCGAAGATGTCGGGCTCCCGCGCGGAGTCCGCCGTCGCACGGCGGGATTGCGCCGCGAAGAGGTCGCTCTGCTGAGCCACATGTCGACCGACTACTACGCCCGCCTCGAACGGGGTACGGGGCCCACACCGTCCGAGCAGATGCTGACCGCGCTCGCCCAGGGCCTGCACCTGAGCCTCGCCGAGCGCGATCACCTGTTCCATCTCGCGGGGCACCGGCCGCCCCTGCGCCACTCCGGCACCGAGCACATCAGCCCCGGCATGCTGCGCGTGCTCGACCGACTCGACGACACCCCCGCCGAGATCGTCACGGAGCTGGGCGAGACGCTCCGGCAGAGCCGACTGGGGGTCGCCCTCCTGGGCGATGCCACCCTGCGCTCGGGACCCGCGCGCACCATCGGATACCGCTGGTTCACCGACGCGTCGGCACGCGCCGCCTATCCCCCCGAGGAGCAGGCGGCGCTCTCCCGCGTGTACGCCGCGGGTCTGCGCGAGCTCGTCGCCGCCCACGGCCCCGGGTCGCGCGCCGCCGAGCTGGCCGACGACCTGCGCGCGCGCAGCGACGACTTCGCCGCCCTGTGGCTCGCCCACGAGGTCGGCGCGCGACCCCCGGCGGTCAAACGCTTCCTGCATCCCGAGGTCGGCCGGCTCGACCTGTCGTGCCAGACGCTTCTCGACCCCGACCACTCCCACCGCCTGCTCGTCTACACAGCGCAGCCCGGCAGCGAGAGCGCCGAGAAGCTCCGACTGCTCGCGGTCATCGGGGCCGCCTCCGCCCGCTGAGGGGTGGATCGGCGATCAGTGGGTGAGCGGGCACTGGTCGCCCGGCACCGACCGCGGAAGCATCGAGTCATCCCACGAAAGGACCGCTCATGTCTCCCGAATCCCCCCGCTCCCTGCGCGGCCGCCTGGCCGTCGTCACCGGCGCCAGCGACGGCATCGGCACGGTCATCGCGACGCGCCTCGCCGAGCTCGGCGCCGAGGTGGTGCTGCCCGTCCGCTCCGCCGAGAAGGGCCGGCGCGCGCTCGACGCCGTGCGTCGCGTCGTCCCGGATGCCGTCGCCTCGACGCGCACGCTCGACCTCGCGAGCCTCGACTCGGTCGACGCGCTCGTGCGCGGTCTCCGCGAGGAGGGTCGCCCCGTCCACCTTCTCGTCAACAACGCCGGGGTGATGACCCCTCCGCACCGACAGGAGACCGCCGACGGGTTCGAGCTGCAGTGGGGCACCAATCACCTCGGCCACGCAGCGCTGACGCTCGGCCTGCTCCCCCTGCTGCGCGCCGGGGGCGCGCGGGTGGTCCACCAGACGAGCATCGCGGCCCGCCGCGGTCGGTTCGACGCCGCCGCCGTCGCCGCGGAGCCGTACGACGCCATGGCGTCCTACGTGCAGTCGAAGATCGCGATCGGGCTGTTCGCTCGCGACCTGCAGGAGCGCAGCCGCACCGAAGGCTGGGGCATCACCAGCACGCTCGCCCACCCGGGCGTCTCGCCCACGAACCTTCTCGCCGCCCAACCCGGTCTCGGACGCGAACGCGAGCTCGCCGGGCGCCGCGTCATCCGACTGCTGTCACGACTGCACATCACCGGCACCGTGGCATCCGCCGCCGAGCCGGCCGTGCTCGCCGCCACGGTCCCGATCTCCGACGGCACGTTCTTCGGCCCGTCGCGTCTGATCGGCGGCCCCGCGAAAGCGCTCGAGGCGTGGGAACCATTCCGGCGCGACGACGACGCGCGACGGCTGTGGGCCCTGACGCTCGACGCGATCGGCTCGCGCTTCGCGGCGTGATCAGCGGCCGTGATCCGCGAACCGGCATCTCGCCGATCTCTCAGGGCTGTGCGACGCCGACTCGTCGACGCGAGGAGGAGCGCGACGGCGCCGGCCCGCACTCGGAGCCGGGATGCCGAGGGCGATTACGGCGGTCTCAGCCCCGCGGCGCCTCCACCGTCACGACCGTCGCCTTGACCGAGGCGACCGCGAGGGAGCCCGGCTCGAGCTCGAGGTCGCGCGCCGCCTCGGCCGACATGAGCGAGACCACCCGGTGCGGGCCGCACTGCAGGTCGACCTGCGCCATCACGCCGTCGATCTGCACGCGCGTGACGATCCCGGTGAAGCGGTTGCGCGCGCTCGACGCGATCCCGGTCGGGTCGTCGGGCTCGTCGGCGAGCGCGACCGCGCGCTCCGCCAGGGCGGCGCCGGGGATCTCGACCGGAGACGCCCCCGTGGTGGGCAGCATCCCCTGGTCGATCCACCGGCGCACCGTGTCGTCGCTGACCCCGAGCAGGCGAGCGGCCGTGGCGATGCGGAAGGTGTTCGGCATCCTCCGACGCTACTCCCGGCGCGGGATTCCCGCCCCGCCCCCACCGCACCGGAGAGCGCCCCGCCGTGAATCCTCGAGGTAAGGCCGCCTCACCGCCCTCGCCCGCGTGCGCTGACCTAGGCTCGACCCATGGATGCCGCGCACGAGACCGCCGCTCCGGGCCCGGTTGCGGTGCCCCTGGGTGCGACCGTTCTGCGCGAGCCCCGCGCCGAAGCGACCTCGGGAGCCATCCGCAAGACGGGGGCCCGGCGCGAGGGCGGCCTCCTCGACCGCTTCGGCCGGGTCGCCACCGACTTGCGCGTTTCGGTGATCGACAAGTGCAACCTGCGCTGCACGTACTGCATGCCGGCCGACGGGATGCCGTGGCTCCCGCAGTCGCAGCTGATGTCGACCGACGAGATCCGGCGCATCGTCCGCGTGGCGGTGCAGTCGTTGGGCGCCGAGGAACTGCGGCTCACCGGGGGCGAGCCCCTCGTGCGCAAGGACCTCGAGTTCATCATCGCCGGCATCCGCGAGGACAACCCCGACCTGCCGATCTCGATGACGACCAACGCCGTCGGCCTCGATCGTCGGGCGCAGGCGCTGAAGGACGCGGGGCTGACCCGCGTGAACGTGTCTCTCGACACCCTGCACCCCGAGACCTTCGCCGAGCTCACCCGCCGACCGCACCTCGATAAGGTGCTCGCGGGCCTGCAGGCCGCGCGGGCCGCGGGCCTCGGTCCGATCAAGATCAACGCGGTGCTCCTGCGTGGGATCAACGACACCGAGATCGTGCCGCTGGTCGACTGGGCGGTCTCGAACGGCTTCGAGATGCGCTTCATCGAAGACATGCCGCTCGACGGCGACCGCTCGTGGACGGCGACGAACGTCATCTCGGCGCACGACATCCGCGCCGAGATCGAGACGGCGTTCTCCCTCGCCCCCGACCCCCGCGGGCGCGGCGCGGCCCCGGCCGAACGGTGGGAGGTGCGCCGCCCCGGCGAGACGGCCGTGGCCGGCCATGTCGGCATCATCTCCTCGGTCACCGAGCCCTTCTGCGCCGCGTGCACGCGCACCCGCGTGACGGCCGACGGCAAGGTGCGCTCGTGCCTGTTCTCGCACGAAGAGACCGACCTGCTCTCGACGCTGCGCGCGGGCGCCGACGACGAGGGCATCGCCCAGGTCTGGCGGGATGCAATGTGGGCCAAGCCCCGCGCGCACGGCTCCGACCGCGTCGGGCTCGCGCGTGCCGACTTCGTGCAGCCCGAGCGCACGATGAGCGCGATCGGCGGATGAGGCCGCTCGTCGAGCCGGTGGCATCCCTGGCCCCGGAAGAGCTCATCCGCACCGCCCGTCACGCGGTTCTCGCGGCCATCGGCGAAGAGGGCCAGCGCCGGATCGCCGCCGCCCGGATCGCCGTGGTGGGGGCCGGCGGCCTGGGCTCGCCCGTGCTGCTCGCCCTCGCCGCCGCGGGCGTCGGTGAGCTCGTGATCATCGACGACGACACCGTCGAGCGGACCAACCTCCAACGCCAGCTCGCGCACCGCGTCGACGACATCGGCACCGCCAAGACCTCCTCCGCCGCGCGGGCCGTGCGCGACCTGTCCCCGCTCACCGTCGTGCACGAGCGTCCCGTGCGGCTGACCGCCGACAATGCGCGGGAGCTCTTCGCGGGCGCGCACCTCGTGATCGATGGCAGCGACACCTTCGACACGCGCGAGGCCGTCGCCGCCGCGACCGAGAGCCTCGGCATCCCCCTCGTCTGGGGAGCCGTGCAGGAGTGGGCCGCGCAGGTGACGGTGTTCTGGTCGGCCCCACCCGAGGGTCACGCACCCGTGGTGCTCGGCGACCTGTTCCCCCCGGGCTCCGCGGGCGAACCGCCCACGTGCGCCCAGGTCGGCGTGCTCGGCTCCCTGTGCGTGCAGGTCGGCGGCATGCTGGCCACCGAAGCGCTCAAGCTCGTGACCGGCGCGGGCGAGCCGCTGCTCGGCCGACTCGTCATCATCGACGCCCTGCGCGCCCGCCACGATGTGATCCCGCTCTCCCCCGCCGTCCGCCCCGCCGTTTCGTCCTGACCCGGAGGCCCCGATGACCCCGCTGCTCACCGTCGAGGAGCACCGTGCGCGCGTGCTCGACGCCGTCAGGCTCCTGCCCGCCGAGACCGTGCGCCTCGCCGACGCTGCCGGGCGCACCCTCGCGGCCCCCGTCCACGCCGCGCACGACCTGCCCGGCTTCGACAACTCCTCGATGGACGGTTTCGCGGTCCGCCGCGCTGACGTCGAGGGGGCGGATGCCGAGAACCCGGTGACCCTGCACGTCGTCGCCGACCTGCCGGCCGGGTCGTCCGACGACCCGTCGTTCGGCGCGGGCGAGGCGGTGCGCATCATGACGGGCGCGCCCGTCCCCACCGACGCCGACGCGATCGTGCCGTTCGAAGACACCGCGGGTGGCCTCGCCGACTCGCTGGGCATTGTCGAGGTGCGGCGGGCGCCCGCGGCATCCGGAGCCTTCATCCGCCGCCGTGGCGGCGACACCCGCGCGGGCGACGTCGTCCTGTCGGCCGGCGAGCAGCTGGGACCGTTCGCGCTGGCCGCGGCCGCCGCAGCGGGCGTGGCCGCGCTCGAGGTGCGCCGCCGTCCGCGGGTCGCCGTCGTGTCGACCGGTAGCGAGCTCGTCGCCCCCGGCGTCGTCCCGGGCCGCGGTCAGACCCCCGACTCCAACTCGACGCTTCTGGCATCTCTGGTTTCCGGTACCGACGCCGACGTGACCGTCATCTCTTCGCTGCGAGACGACGCGAACGCGATCCACGCCCTGCTCGACCACGCGGCCGACGTCGACGTGATCGTCTTCAGCGGGGGCGTGAGCGCCGGAGCCTACGAGCCCGTGCGCCAGGCCCTCGAGGGGCGCATCTCCTTCGAGAAGGTGTCGATGCAGCCGGGCAAGCCCCAGGCGTTCGGCGTCCTCGACGACGGCCGTCTCGTGTTCGGTCTTCCCGGCAACCCCGTCAGCGTGGCGGTGTCGTTCGAGGTCTTCGTGCGGCCCGCGCTCCTGGCGATGCAGGGCCGCGCGGCGATCGACCGGCGTCTCGCCCGGCTCACGGCATCCGAGAGCTGGACGACCCCACCCGGACGCCGACAATACCTCCCCGCCGCGATCGACCTGGCCGCCGGCACCGTGCGCCCTGCCACCGCCGGGGGCTCCGGATCGCACCTGGCCGCCTCGCTCGCGCGCGCGGAAGCTTTCGCGATCGTCCCCGCCGAGGTGTCCACCGTGTCGGTGGGCGACCCTCTCGATGTCATGCTGATTCCATGACCTTCACCCACTTGGATGCCGCGGGCCACGCCCGCATGGTCGACGTCACCCTCAAGCAGCCCACCGTCCGCACCGCGACGGCGCGCGGTTTCGTACGCTGCGCTCCCGAGGTCGTCGCGGCGCTGCGCGACGGCACCGCCCCGAAGGGCGACGTGCTGGCCGTGGCGCGGATCTCCGGCATCCAGGCCGCGAAGTCCACCCCCGCGCTGCTCCCCCTCGCGCACGTGATCGGCGTGCACCGCGCCTCGGTCGATCTCGAGATCACCGACGAGGGCGTCGAGATCGAGGCGACCGTCGGCACCGCCGATCGCACGGGCGTCGAGATGGAGGCGCTCACGAGCGTCTCCGTCGCCGCTCTCGCCATCGTCGACATGGTGAAGGGCATGGACAAGGGCACGTCGATAGAGAACGTCCGCATCGTGTCGAAGACCGGCGGCAAGTCCGGCGACTGGGTGCGGCCGGGCGAGCCGGGTCACGCTTCCGCCGCCGAGGGGGTGTCCGCGTGAGCGTGCGCGTGCGCTACTTCGCCGCCGCCGCCGAAGCCGCGGGGACGGACGCGGAGGACCGGGCCGAGACGGGTCTCGCCGCCCTCCGCGCGGCCCTCGTCGAGGATCACCCCGCCCTCTCCGGCATCCTGGACCGCTGCGCCGTGCTCGTCGACGGCGAGCGTCACGACGACGACGCCCCCCTCGCGGGAGTCACGCACGTCGACGTGCTGCCGCCGTTCGCCGGGGGCTGAGCCCTCCCGGGTTCACACCAGCTCGAGGTGCGCGGCCAGCGACGGCGCGCGTCGTTCCCGAGCGATCCCCTCGACGGCGACGAGCACGTCCATCGCGGGCGTCACCGCCCCGCTCAGGTAGGACGTGACGCGCGATCGCGAGGTCGACAGACGCGCGGCGAGCTGAGCCTGCGTAAGACGCGTCGCTCGGAAGGCCGTACGCAAACGCTCCCGCGCTTCCTCGTCTGCAGAACGGATGCGGGCCGCGAGGGCGGCGTCGAGGAGCGTCACCGTGGACGTCGACTCGGCGGCCTCCCGCGCGTCGTCGTATATCGCCCGCAGAGAGGGGTCGTCGACCAACGCTTCGATCAGCTTGCGCCAGTCGACCGCGTAACCTCGGTCTATCGCGGCGAGCATTCCCTCGAATCCCCATGCCTCGACGGGATCGTCGGGGGTGGCGTCGATGTTGCGAAAACGCAGTGGCACAGCAGCTCCCGTCAGATCAGGTGGATGGACAGGGCACGGCACTCGGCAACGACGTCGTCCCACTCACGCCACCGGGGGATCAGCCCCTTGTATGTCGCGAGTCCGGTGATCGATCGATGGTCTTTCGGAGCCGGGGAGGCGAGCTGTCGGGCCAACTGCGCCTGCACCGGACGATCCTCGCCATGCGAGGGATCGGTGTAGTAATCGTCGACACCCGCGAGGATCCCGCCGATCTCGGCGGCACCGAACGCGCCGGAGAGTGCCGCGACATCAAGGTAATCCCGCATCTGATTGCGCTTGACGACGAGGAAGCCCTTGATGCGTGCGATCTCGGCCAGCGTGGGGACCGTGATCTCCCCGCCCCCGGGGAGCGTCACCCGTTGCACCTCCAACGGCTGCCGCCGGATGAGCTGCCGCACGCCTGCCTCGATCCCGCCCAGCTCCCCGAGAATGATCTTGCCCGGAACGGCCCGGTTGAGCACGAAGTCGCCGTCGCGCTCCAGCGCGTCGAGGACGAGGTCGAACCGGTCCTGCAGATCGGCGAGAACGTGGTCATGGTCGGTCGACATCCGGTGTCGCGCATAGAGGGCGGCCGCCGACCCTCCGACCAGGACGGCATCCGGCACCAGCTCCTGCAACCGCGCCGCGGAGCCGAGAACCTCGGCCAATCCGGACGGCAGATCCGCATCCATACCGAGCATGGTACCAGATCTGATACCTAGCCCCCCAGGCCCTTCCACTCCGTCGTGCCGTCGGCCTCGACCTGGCGCTTCCACACCGGGAGGTCGGTCTTGATCGTCTCGATGATCGTGCGGCACACCTCGAACGCCGCCGCCCGGTGACCGGATGCCACCGCGATGACGACCGCGGCCTCGCCGACGCCCAGCCGACCGACGCGGTGGCTGACGGCGACGATGGCGTCGGTTCCCGCGGCCGCCTCGGCGGCGATGCGGTGCAGCGTCTGCTCGGCATCCGGGTGCGCGCTGTATTCGAGGGCCACGACGGCGTCGGACGCGTCGGGATCGGTGTCGCGCACGCGACCGACGAAGGTGGTCACGGCCCCCGACGAGGACTCCTCTACCGCGTCGAGGTGCACGTGGAGGTCGAGGGGCTGCTCCGACAGGCGCGCGATGCGCACCGCGTTCTCGGCCGGCAGGCTCTGTTCGGGTGTGCTCATGTGTGATCGCCTCCGGCGAGTTGGTCGAGGATGTGCGGGGCGAGTTCCGCGATGACGGAGATCCCGGATGCCACGGCCCGCGTCGATCCGGGCAGGTTCACCACGAGAATGCCGGGGTCGACGATTCCCGCGAGTCCGCGCGAGATGACGGCCATCGGGGTGTCGGCGAGACCCCGCCGACGCAGTTCTTCGGCGATGCCGGGGAGTTCGCGATCCAGGACGCGGGCCGTGCCTTCGGGCGTGCGATCGGTCGGGGCGATGCCCGTGCCACCGGTCGTGACGATGAGCCCCGGCCCGGCCGCCACCAGGTCGCGCAACGCCCGCTCCACGCTGTCGGCCCCGTCGGCGACGACGACGGGGTCGTCGCAGGAGAAGCCCGCCTCGCGCAGCAACGAGACCGCGAGCGGTCCGCCGCGGTCTTCGCGCAGCCCCGCGGCCGAGCGGTCGGACACGGTCAGGACGCGGGCGTAATGGGGCACGCGATTCAGCCTAGGCCGCCGACGTCACGACGAGGCGGGAACCGCCACGCACGGCGACGTCGCCGCTCACGCCGACGGCGCCGCGGAGGTCTCGACCTCGGCGATCTCGGGGGCGATGCGCCCCGCTTTCGCCTTCGGCTCGAGATCTTCCCGCTGCACGTGCTCGGCGGCGGCAGTGATGCGACGCGCCATGCCGCTGAAGATCAGGCCGTGGAACGGCAGCACGGCGAGCCAGTACAACCGGCCCGCGAGACCGGTCGGGAAGAACAGCGCCCGCTGATCGAAACGGGCGCCCTCGCCCTCGGGCGTCGCCCGCAGCTCAAGCCACGCGCCGCCGGGAACCTTCATCTCGGCGCGCAGTCGCAGGAGGTGACCGGGTTCGATGGCCTCGACGCGCCAGAAATCGAGGGCGTCGCCGACCGTCACGACCGAGCGGCTGCGCCGCCCGCGGGCCAGCCCCACCCCGCCCACGAGGCGGTCCATCCATCCGCGGATCGCCCACAGCAGCGGCGAGGAGTACCACCCGTTCTCGCCGCCGATCCCTTCGATCACCGACCACAGCTGGGCGGAACTGGCCTTCGTGGTCATCGTCCGCACGTCGGTGTACACCAGGCGCCCCGCCCACTCGGGGTCGCTCGGCAGGGGGTCGCTGGGAACGCCCGAGACCTCGGCATCCTGCCAGCTCGTCTCGATCGCGTCGTCGTTCACGCGGCCCAGCGCCCGGCGCACGGCTTCGCGATAGGGCAGAAGCCCACCCTCGGGACGCGGCACGAGGTCGTCGATCGCACGGTCTTTCACGACGCAGTCGTTCTGCAGCGACTCGACGAGGGGCCGCGCGATCGCCTTCGGGATCGGGGTGACGAGGTTGACCCAGTGCGAGGCCAGGCGCGGGGTGAGCACCGGCAGCGATGCGATCGCGCGCTGGTTGAGTCCCGCCTCGAGGGCGTAGCCGTTCATCATCTGTCCGTAGCGGAGCACGTCGGGACCGCCGATGTCGACGGCCCGGTTGACGTTCGGCGCCACGCGCGCCGCCCCCAGCAGGTAGTGCAGCACGTCGCGCACGGCGATCGGCTGGATGTGGTTGCGCACCCACTTGGGCGCGGGCATGTAGGGCAGCACGTCGGTGAGGTGGCGCACCATCTCGAACGACGCCGACCCCGATCCGATCACCACACCGGCCTGCAGCACGAGGGTCGGAACCCCGCTGTGCAGCAGGATGTCGCCCACCTCGACCCGGGAACGCAGGTGGGCCGACAGCGTCGCGTCGTCGGGGTGCAGGCCGCCGAGATACACGATGCGCGAGACGGATGCCGCGGACGCGGCCTCGGCGACGGTCGTCGCCGCGACGCGGTCGGTGGCCTCGAAGTCGCGGGCGCTGCCCATGGAGTGGATGAGGTAGTAGACGACGTCGACGCCCTCGACCGCCTCGCCCACGGCCGCGCGGTCGGTGGCGTCGCCGCCCACCGTCTCGACCTCGTCGCCCCACGGGAACGCTCCGACGCGGCGCGGATCGCGCGCGAGGACGCGCACCCGATACCCCGCCGACAGCAGGCGCGGGACGAGCCGGCCGCCGAGGTAGCCCGTCGCCCCCAGGACGAGGGCGCGCGGTGCCGACCCGTCGGGTCGGGGCTGCGCGACGAGAGCGGGTTCGCGGCCGGTGGGGGCGGAGAGGTCGGTCATGCCCGACACGGTACGCCGGGGCTCCGACATCTCCGGGGGCTTGACGGAACGCCCTGGGCGGTCGGGGTCGTGCCGCTAACACGCCTCCTCGCGCAGCGCCCGGACTGGAAACGCGACGCGGATCGCGGTAACGCTAGAAGGATGAACGAGAAAATCCCCTCGGCATCCGGAGCCCCCCGGCTCGCCGTCGACGACGTCATCGTCGTCGACAAGAAGCGTGTGCGCACCGCCATCGGCGGCACCGTCGTCGGCAACTTCATGGAGTGGTTCGACTTCGGCATCTACGGCTACCTGGCGGTGACCCTGACCGCGGTCTTCGCCTCCGACGTCCCCGCGCCGTGGGGCCTGCTGGTCACGCTCCTCGGCTTCGCGATCTCCTTCCTCGTCCGTCCCTTCGGCGGTTTCGTGCTCGGCCCCCTGGGCGACCGCATCGGCCGGCAGAAGGTGCTGTTCCTCACGATGGCGATGATGGCCGCGGCCACCGCGCTCATCGGCATCCTGCCCACGTCCGCGCAGATCGGGCTGTGGGCGATCATCCCGCTGTACCTGCTGAAGATGGTGCAGGGCTTCTCCACCGGCGGCGAGTACGCGGGGGCGACGACCTACGTGTCGGAGTTCTCCCCCGACAAGCGCCGCGGCTTCTGGTCGTCGTGGCTCGACGTCGGCTCCTACGTCGGCTTCGCCGCGGGCGCCTCGGCGGTGGCGATCACGACCGCGATCACCACCTCGATCTCGGGCGAGAACGCCATGACCGACTACGGCTGGCGCATCCCGTTCCTGCTCGCCATCCCGCTCGGCATCGTGGCCATCTACTTCCGCCTCCGCATCCCCGAGACGCCCGCGTTCGAGCAGAGCGGCACGGTCGAGGTCGACGCCGACGACCCGATGGCCCGCCAGGGTCTCGTGGGCATCGTGCGCCACCACTGGAAGGCGCTGCTGATCGGCATCGCCCTGGTGGCCGCGACCAACACCGCCGGGTACGCCCTCACCAGCTATATGC
Source organism: Microbacterium phycohabitans (assembly GCF_032464935.1). Classification (NCBI taxonomy): domain Bacteria; kingdom Bacillati; phylum Actinomycetota; class Actinomycetes; order Micrococcales; family Microbacteriaceae; genus Microbacterium; species Microbacterium phycohabitans. Next base: position 32,355 of record NZ_JAWDIT010000004.1, on the reverse strand, counting down.
CGACCTACCTCGAGAAGGAGGTCGGTGTCTCGAACCTCTCGGCCGCCATCGTGACCGTGCCGGTGCTGCTGATCATGTCGGCCACCCTGCCCCTGATCGGCCGCCTCAGCGACCGCATCGGCCGCAAGCCCGTCTACGCGATCGCCGCCGGGTCGGCGCTGGTGCTGCTCGTTCCGGCCTTCCTCATCATGCAGATCGGCGAGCTGTGGGCCGTGATCATCGCCCTCTTCATGGCGGCGGTGCCAGTGGCGTTCTACGTCGCGATCTCGGCATCCGCACTTCCGGCCCTGTTCCCCACGGCCTCGCGCTTCGGCGCCATGGCCGTGGCCTACAACGTCGCCGTGTCGCTCTTCGGCGGCACCACGCCGCTGTTCAGTCAGGCGCTGATCGATCTCACGGGCAACACGCTCATGCCCGCGTTCTACATCATGTTCTTCGCAGCCCTCGGACTCGTCGCCCTGCTGTCGATGCGCGAGACGGCGAAGCGTCCTCTGCTGGGCTCCGTGCCGACGGTCGAGACGCCCGCCGAGGCCGAGGCCCTGGTCGAGCGCCAGGACGACGACCCGCTCATCGACACCTCGACGATGCCGCTGGCGATCCGCCGCTCGTGACGTGAGCGAAGGGGGCGGATGCCGGTACTCCCGGCATCCGCCCCCTTCCGCCTGTCGTGCGCCCGCGCCGTGCCCACCCCTTCCCCCGCGGCCCGGGCTCACCGGCGTCACGCAACCTCGGCGATTCGCACATCCTCAGCCCGAATCGCCCGAACCCGGCGGAGATTGCGCACATCACGGAGATCGCGCACAGAACCTCCCGACGCGCGCCCCCGCCGCAACCTCGGCGATGCGCACAACCTCAGCCCGAATCTGCTGCAGCAAGCGGAGGTTGCGCACATCACAGAGGTTGCGCACAACACCCCCAGACGCACATCCCCGCCACAACCTCGGCGATGCGCACATCCTCAGCCCGAATCTGCTGCAGCAAGCGGAGGTTGCGCACATCACTGAGGTTGTGTGCACGTCAGCGCCCCCGCGCGCCTCACCGGCCCAGGCACGTCGCGGGGCCGACCGCCCGCCGCCGCCGGCCGCGCTCAGCGACGCCGACTGTTGCCGAACAACCCCCGGATGACGCCGTTCACGATGCTCTTCGTCGCCCCGCGCCCGAGCAGCCCGTCGAGTCCGGGGGCGGGCGTGCTGGTGCGGCTCCGGGGTGCGGCCGTCGACTTCAGGATCCGCTCGTACTCCCGCTGCGCCTTCTTCTGCGCTTCGGCGTTGGCCTTGTCGATCGCCGCCTTCTGCTTCGCGTATTCGGCGGCGTCCGCCGCGGCCTTCTTCGCGCGCTCGTCCGCCTCGCGCGCGTCGGTGGCCGCCTGAATGCGCGCGCCGAGGATCTCGCGCGCCGACTCGCGGTCGATCGGCGTCGCGTACATCGGGAACAGGGCGGATGCCGACACGGCCGAGGCCATGGCATCCGCGGTGATCGGCGACATCGACGCCCGCGGCGCGAACAGGCGCGTCCACGCGACCGGAGTGGGGGCACCCCGCTCGCTCATCACCGTGATGATCGCCTCTCCCGTGCCGAGTTCCTGCAGCACGCGTTCGAGGTCGTATCCCGAGTCGGGGTAGGTGCGCACCGAGGCCCGCAGCGCCTTCGCGTCGTCGGGGGTGAAGGCGCGGAGGGCGTGCTGCACGCGCGAACCGAGCTGCGCGAGCACGTCGCCGGGCACGTCCTTCGGCGTCTGGGTGACGAAGAACACGCCGACCCCCTTCGACCGGATGAGCCGCACGGTCTGCGTGATGGCCTCGAGGAAGGCCTTCGAGGCGTCGCGGAACAGCAGGTGCGCCTCGTCGAAGAAGAACACGAGCTTGGGCTTGTCGAGGTCGCCCACCTCGGGAAGCACCTCGTACAGCTCGGCGAGCAGGTACATGAGGAAGGTGGAGTACAGCTCCGGGCGCGCGGCGACGTTCGGCACCTCGAGCAGGCTCACGATGCCCGCACCGGCGGCATCCGTGCGCAGGAAGACGGAGACATCGAGCTCGGGCTCGCCGAAGAAGGTGTCGGCGCCGGCCGCCGAGAACGCCACGAGCTCGCGCAGGATCACCCCTGCGGTCGCGGCCGACAGCCCGCCGATGCCCTTCAACTCGGCCTTGCCCTCGTCGCCCGTGAGGTACGTCAGCACCGCCCGCAGGTCGGAGAGGTCGACCAGCGCCAGGCCCTTCTCGTCGGCGTAGTGGAACACCAGCCCCAGGCTCGACTCCTGCGTGGCGTTCAAGCCGAGCACGCGGCTGAGCAGGAGCGGACCGAACCCCGACACGGTGGCCCGCACCGGGATGCCGGACCCCACGTCGTCGCCGAGCGCGTAGAACTCGGTCGGGAAGGCCCGTGCCGACCACTGCTGCCCGAGCGCGGCGGTGCGTGCGGCGAGCTTGTCGCTCGGCGTGCCCGCCGCCGCCAGCCCAGAGAGATCGCCCTTGATGTCGGCGGCGAACACGGGAACGCCGTTCTCCGACAGCTGCTCGGCCAGCAGCTGCAGCGTGCGCGTCTTGCCGGTACCGGTGGCGCCCGCGACGAGTCCGTGCCGGTTCGTCATCGCGAGGGGGATGCGCACGGGGACGGATGCCACCGGCCCGCCGTTCATCAGGACGCCCAGGTCGAGGGCCGCTCCGTCGGCCGCATAGCCGGCGGCGATCTTCGCGACCTGCGCGTCCGTGAGGGGGGCGTCGGATGCTGCGGGCGTCGAGACGGCGGACGCCGGGGAGGAGGACGCGGATGAGGCGGGGGCCGCTGCCGCCTCCGGCGTCGCGGGCTCCGCTCCGGCGCCGTCGGCCGCACCTGCCGCCGAGTCGTCGGCCGTGACCGGCGAGTCGGATGCCGCGGGGCTCGACTGCTCCGAGGCCGTCACGGCCGGTCCCCCGGCCTGCGCCGGCCCCTCGGCCAGCGCCGCCACATCGCCGCCGTCGGCGGTCGTCGCTCCGCCGGCCGCGCGCGCCCGTGCGGCCGCCGCCGCGGCTTCGGCTGCCGCGAGGTCGGCGCGAGCGCGCGCGAGTCGGAGTTCCGCTTCGGCGGCCTCCGCCTCCGCTCTCAGCCGCGCGACCTCGGCATCGGCCGCGGAGGGGACGGAGGGCGCGTCGCCGGGCTCGCTCATGCGCGTCAGCCTACGACGAGACCGCCGGTCCGGCATCCGTTCTGCGCAGACGGCGGATCGTCAGGCGATCCTCGTCACGCGCCCGCAGACGCGAGAATGCGGCGGCGAGCACGAGCGCCGCCCCCGCCCCGACGAGGGCACCACCGGCGGTGTCGGAGAGCCAGTGGGCGTGCAGGTACGTGCGGCTGAACGCCATCAGCACCACCCACGCGACGCCGACGATGCGCACCCAGGCTCGCGGGAACAGCACCGCCGCCACGACGGCGATCGTCGCGGCGTTGGCGGTGTGACCGGAGGGGAAGGAGCCGAAGTCGCTCAGGATGAGGATGTCTTCGGGACGCGCCCGCCCGAACGTGTGCTTCAGCACCTGCACGAGCAACGCACTGCCGACCGACGCGCTCAAGAAATACAGCGCCGACCATCGTCGTCGCGAGAGCAACAGCGCGAGCGCGCCCAGCAGCGGCACGATCAGCACCGCCGTCAGGTGCCCGCCGACCTGGTCCATGACGAGCGCGAACACGTAAAGGGGCTGCGAAGGCGCCGCGGCGAAGAGCTGGTTCCACCACACGTCGATCGCGAAGGGACTGGGTCCGCGGAAGAACACCCACGCCCCCAGCCCGCAGGCCAGGGCGATGAGCACCACCCCGACGACGGCGCGGAAACGCTGCGGACGCATGTCGAGCACGTCCTCGGTCGCGGTGGCATCCATCGCCTCATGATGCCGCGTCGCGGGCGCCGGCGGAACGGTCGACGCGCCGACCGCGCGTCCTGCTACTGTTCGCGATTCCGCGGCGCGCGCGTCGAGCGCGGTCCTCCACTCCGCGCGCGTCAGGGCGCAAGACGCTCCACCTCGCGCGCGTCAGGGCGCGAGACGCTCCACCTCGCGCGCGTCAGGGCGCGAGACGCTCCACCGTGCGCGGGCGCACGAGCAGCCACAACGACAGCACCCCGATCGCCGCGCATCCGACCATGACCGACGCCATGGTCGTGGCGGTGATGCCCGAGCCCGCGGCGAGCAGGCCCACGACGGGCGAGATGATCCCCGCGACGCCGAAGTTGGCCGCACCGATGATCGACTGCGCCGTGCCGGCGGCCTTGCCGTGCCGGTCGAGCGCGAGCACCTGCGCGCACGGGAACGTGAACCCGCACGCCGTCATGAAGAAGAACAGCGGGATGACGGTCCCCCACAGTCCCAGACCCAGTTGATCCGTGACGACGATGGCGCCGCCCGCGATCACCAGCACCGCGGTCGACACCGCCAGCACCCACTGCGGGCCGAAGCGCGCCGCCAGCCGCGAGGCGATCTGCACACCCACGACGACGCCGACGGAGTTGACCGCGAACAGCACGCCGTACTGCTGCGGGTTGAAGCCGTAGGTCACCTGGAACAGGAACGAGGATGCCGACAGGTACGAGAACAGTCCGCTGAAGGCCATCGCACCGATGATGAGAACGCCGATGAAGACGCGGTCGCGGAACACGCTGCCGTAGCGCTGCCATACCGTGCTGGACCCTGGTCCGCCGCGTCGGGCGGGCGGAAGCGTCTCGGGCACGAACAGGATCGCCGACACGAGCATGACCGCGCCGTAGACGGCGAGCACCACGAAGATCCCGCGCCAGTTCATCACCAGCAGCAGGGCGGATCCGGCGAGGGGGGCGAGCACGGGCGCGACCCCCGACACCATCGCCATGCGCGAGAGCATCACCACCAGCCGCTTGCCGCCGAAGAGATCGCGGATGATCGCGGCGGCCACCACGCCGCCCGCGGCGGCTCCTGCGCCCATGAGCACGCGCGCCACGGAGAGCGTTCCGAGGGTCGGGGCGAGGGCGGCGAAGATGCTCGCCGCCACGTGCAGCGCCGTCACCGACAGCAACGGGATGCGGCGGCCGACCTTGTCGCTCAGCGGTCCGACGATCAGCTGCCCGAGGGCGAAGCCGATCATCGTGCCGGTGAGGGTGAGCTGGATCGCGGCGGCGGTCGTCTGGAAGTCGGCCTCGAGCACCGGGAAGGCCGGCAGGTAGAGGTCGATGGTGAACGGGCCGAGGGCCGTCAGCGCGCCGAGCACGATGATGTACAGCACGCGGCGCGAGGCGGGGATCGAGTCGCCGGGGTGCAGCACGATCGGCGCGGTTGCGGGGTTCTTGCCCAGCGCACGGATCGCGCCGGTGGTCGTCGGCACCGAGTGGGACGACGTCGGGATGACGGGGTGGGAGGCAGTATCGAGCACGCGTCTGATTTCGTTTCGCAACACGGACAGCCCGGCGCGAGCCGGGCTGAGAAAAAGGGGGGATCGTCGAACCTCGAATCGATTCGACATCGTCATACTACCGTGACTCCCCCGTCGGCCACCATCCCGGCTCGGGGTTTCCTCCCAGGCCAGCGGCCCATTCATCCGAATAGTCTGGACAGGTCGGCGGATGCCGATGTGTCCCGCCCCGAAGAGAGACTGAACACAGCGCATGACCTCCCCCTCCGACAAGCGAGCCAGCGGCAACCCCGCGAAGCAGGCCCAGATCGACCTCACCGTCAAGCAGCAGCGCGAGCAGAAGCGTCAGGAGAAGCTCGCCGAATACCAGAAGCAGGTCGCGAAGCGTAAGCGCGGCAAGCTCGTCTGGTGGGTCGTCGGCTCCACGGCGGCTCTCGCCGTGGTCGGTCTCGTCGTGGCATCCTTCGCCTTCGCTCCCGCCGCACCCACCAGCTACCAGGCCGGCAACAGCACGGGCCGCGAGATCGAGGGCGTGCAGACCTTCGAGAACCGCTCCGACCACGTGCAGGGCGCCGTCACGTACGAGCAGACGCCCCCGGCAGGCGGCCCCCACAACCCCTACTGGCTGAACTGCGGCGTCTACACCGAGCCCCAGCAGAACGAGAACGCCGTGCACTCGCTCGAGCACGGGGCCATCTGGATCACGTACAACCCCGACGAGGTCGACGAGGCCGGCATCGACGCGCTCAAGGCCGTCATGCCCTCCAGCTACGCTCTGCTCTCGCCCTACCCCGGTCTCGACACCCCCGTCGCCGTCAGCGCCTGGAACCACCAGCTCAAGGTCGACGACCCCAGTGACCCGCGCATCGGGGAGTTCTTCACGGAGTACTGGCGCAGCCAGAACGCCCCCGAGCCGAACGCGTCGTGCTCCGGCGCGATCGACGGACCGGGCAAGGCCTGACGTGAGCGACGACACCCCGGTCGCGCGTCCCGCGGCCCGGTGGGCCGTCGTCGCCCTCGTCGCCGTCGCCGTGATGGCCGTCGCCTTCGCGATCGGACGCTTCACCGCGTTCGGCGCGACGGCGGCGCCCGCCCACCCCTCCGACACGTCGGCCGAGGCCGGCTTCGCGCGCGACATGCAGGTGCACCACACGCAGGCGGTGCTCATGGCGATGGAGATCTACCGCAAGACCTCGGACGACGAGCTGCGCACCCTCTCGTACGACATCGCCACGACGCAGTCGGGTCAGCGCGGCGAGATGTTCGGGTGGCTGGTCGAATGGGGGCTCCCCCAGGCCTCGAGCCAACCGCTCATGACGTGGATGGAGAAGTCCGACGCGCACAGCCACGGCGACACCGCGGCCAAGACGCAGGAGGAACTGCTGAGCGAGATGGGCATGGCCACCGACGCCCAACTCGACGAACTGCGCAGCGCGCAGGGCCAGCCCGCGGACTGTCTCTTCCTCGACCTGATGATCCACCACCACGAGGGCGCGATCCCCATGGCCCAGGCCGTCATCGAGCTCGGAGACGACGCGCGCGTGAAAGAGGTCGCCGGCGCGATCGTCACCGGCCAGTCCGCCGAGCTCGACGCGATGCGCGACATCCAGTCCCGCCTCGCCTGCAGCGCCTGACCGCCCCCACCCCGCGCCCGCCTCGCGCCGACCGCCCCGCGCCTCGCCTCACGCCCGCCCGCCTCGCGCTCGCCCGCCTCGCGCCCGCCCCGCGCCCGCCCCGCCCAGCCCTTCGATAAACGCCATTCGTCGCGAGACACGCGGCCGCACGACGTGTCTCGCGATGGATGCCGTTTCTCGCGGCCCGCGCGGGGCGACGCCCCGTGACACCGGCCTCCGCACCGCGCACCGGCATCCGCACCGCGCACCGGCATTTGCACCGCGCACCGGCATCCGCACCGCGCACCGGCGTCCGCACCGCTCAGCGGCATCCGCCCGTGCGTCCCCTCGCGCCCCGCGTCGCCCGGCCCCGCGCCGCCCGCTCCCGCGCCCCGGCGACGGCCCCCGCCCCGGCGATCCCCGCCCCACCCGGCGATAAACGCCATCCCTCACGAGACACGCGCCCGCACCGCGTGTCTCAACACAAACGCCGTTTCTCGCGGCCCCGCGACGGCGTCACCACGCGCCGCCGGAATCCCCCCACCGCGTGTCTCAACACGGACGCCGTTTCTCGCGGCCCCGCGACGCCGTCACCACGCGCCGCCGGAATCCCCCCACCGCGTGTCTCAACACGGACGCCGTTTCTCGCGGCCCCGCGACGCCGTCACCGCGCCCCGCCGGAATCCCCCCACCGTGTGTCTCGTCAAGGACGCCGTTTCTCGCGGCCCCGCGGCGCCGTCATCGCGCGCCCCGGCATCCCCCTCCCCGCATGCGAGAGGGGCACGGCACCCTTCCGGATGACGTGCCCCTCGCGTCGAACGGACCTCAGCCCTTCGTCGCACCCGCCAGCAGGCCCCGCACGAAGAAGCGCTGCAGCAGGAAGAACACGATCAACGGCACGAGGATCGAGATGAACGTTCCCGCCGACTGCAGGAACCACTGGTCACCCCAGGTCCCCGACAGCGAGTTGAGCGATTGCGTCAGCGGCAGCGACGACGATGGCGCGAAGATCGTCGCCACGAGTAGGTCGTTCCACACCCAGATGAACTCCAGCACCGCGAAGGATGCCAGGGCGGGGGCCGCGAGCGGGAGGATCAGGCGGAAGAAGATCTGCCCGTGCCCTGCGCCGTCCACGCGCGCCGCCTCGATGACCTCGGCCGGGATCTCCGCGATGAAGTTGTGCAGCAGGAAGATGGCCAGCGGCATCGCGAAGATGACGTGCGCGATCCACACGGTGGCGAAGCTGTGCTCCACCCCGCGCAGGTCGAAGCCCGGGAAGATCGTCACCTCGTTGATCGTCAGTCCCCGCGAGAACAGGCTCAGCAGGGGCACGAGGGCCATCTGCAGCGGCACGATCTGCAGCGCGAAGATGAAGATGAAGAAGAAGTTGCGACCCTTGAAGTCGATCCACGCGAACGCATAGGCGATGAGCGAGGCGATCGCCAGCGCGAACAGCACCACCGGGATGGTGATGGCGAGCGAGTTGAGGAACGACTGCGCGAGCGTCAGGGCGGTGCCGCCCGACGTCAGGGCGAGCCGGTAGTTCTCCAGGGTGAACGACGGGTCGGTGAAGACGGTCCACCACCCGGTCGACTGCGTGTCCGACCCCGGCCGGAACGAGGTGATGAACAGACCGAAGGTCGGGATCGTCCAGAAGAACGCGATCACGATCGCCGCGATCGTCGCGCCCTTCGAGGTCAGGCGCTTGCGCGCCATCGCCTCGTGCTTGCGGGTGTCGCGGGCGACCTGGCGGGCCGAGCGCGTGTCGGTGGTGGGCTCGAGCACCACGGTGGAGGTGGTCATCGCACTTCCCTCTGCTTCCGGATCTGGCGCACGTTGAAGATGATCAGCGGCAGCACGAAGAGGAACAGCACCACGGCCAGCGCTGCGGAGTGCCCGTAGCTCTGGAATCGCTGCTGCTGGTTGACCATCTCGAAGGCGAGCACGGTCGAGTCGTTGCGGCCACCGGTCATGACGGCGACGATGTCGTAGATCTTCAGGGCGCCGATCGCGATCGTGGTCAGCACGACGATGAGCGAAGAGCGGATGCCGGGGACGGTCACGTTGATGAACCGCTCCCACGCACTGGCGCCGTCGAGTTCGGCCGCTTCGTTCTGCTCCGGCGGGACCGCCTTGATCGCGGCGGAGAGGATGACCATCGCCAGGCCCGTCTGGCTCCAGATGAAGACCACCACGAGCAGGAGGGTGTTGATCAGCGGCGAGGCCGACAGCCACGAGATCGGCTGGCCGCCGAACGCGGTGACGATGGCGTTCAGGATGCCGAGCTGGTCGCCCTGGCGGAAGTCGTAGACGAACTTCCAGATGATGCCCGCGCCGACGAACGAGATGGCGAAGGGCATGAAGATGAGCACCTTCAGGTACTTCTCCCCCGCAGCCCGGTCGATGAACACCGCGTAGGCGAGGCCGATCGCCGTGGCGATCGTCGGGGCGAGCAGCACCCAGATGAGGGTGTTGATGACCGACCAGAAGCCCTCGGGGTTCGTGAAAGTCCAGATGTAGTTCTCGAAGCCGACGAAGTTGTCGCCGGTCTTGTCGAAGAACGACTGGAAGAACGTCGTGATGGCCGGGTAGACGAGGCCGATCAGCAGCAGGATCGCCGCGGGAGCCGCGAACAGGATCAGCTGGAAGAGGTAACCGGCGCCCTGGCGGGAGCGGTAGTCGGCGTAGAAGAGGATCGCGCCGAGGATGACCGCGATGCCGAGCACGTAGATGACCGCGTTCTGGTACGGACGCAGCAGCATGAACGCGAGGATCGGCACGGCGAAGCACGCGATCAGGCGCAGCCAGAAGTAGCCCTTGCCCGAGCGGGGCGCGTACTCGATGAGGAGCAGGAGCAGTCCCACGACCGCCCCGAAGACCACGAGGACGAGCGGGATCTGCACGATCGGGCTCAGCCCGCCGAGCCAGATGAAGAAGCTGTTGAGGGAGAAGCCGAGCGTGGTCGGCTTGGTGTCGGCGGGGGCGCGCGTCACCATGAAGAGGAAGAGCGCCACCACCAGGATGAGCCCCACCACCACCACGAGCAGAGTGGTGCGGTTCCTGGCCGCGGAGCCGCGCGACGCGGGCTTGCCCCGGCCGGACGGCGGAGGCGACGCCGCCGGCGTCGTCTCCGCGTTCTTGATATCGGTCATGACGTCCCTCCCGAACACGCCTTCGTGCTCATCGATGAGTGCCCGTGTGGAGCTTGGGGCGGATTATGAGTATGGACCCGGATGGGCCGCCCGCGTCGCGGGCGGCCCATCTTTCGGTCGGCGTCGATCAGTTGTCGTAACCGGCCTGGATGTTGCTGAGCACCTCGTCGGTCGGGGTGCCGTCGATCCAGCTGACCATGCCCTTCCAGAACGAACCGGCACCGACGGTGGCCGGCATCAGGTCGGAGGCGTCGAAGCGCAGGGTGGTGTTGGGGTCCTGCAGCGTCTTCATCGCCTCGGTGAGGAACTCGCTCGAGGCGAGCGAGGGGTCCGCGCCCTTGTTGGCGGAGATCACGCCGCCGAGCTTGACGCGGGCGTCGGCGAACTCGGGCGTCGACATGAACTCGACGACCTTCTGCACGCTCTCGTCGTCGGAGAAGGCCGCGACGAACTCGCCGCCACCCTCGACCGCGAGCTCGCCCTCGGTCACGCCGGGGGTCAGGAACGCGTAGACGTCACCGTCGGGGGCGATCGTGGGGGTCTCGCCCGCCGCGTTCGTCACCGTGAGGAAGTTGGCCGAGAGGAACGACGCCTGGTGCGTCATCGGGCAGCTGCCGTCGGCGACCTTGGCCGCCACGTCGGCGAATGCGGTCGAGTTGATGCTGCTGACGTCACCGAAGCCGGCGTTGACGTACGAGGGGTTGAGAAGGATCTCGCCCACCGCGTCGAAGGCCGCCTTGATCTGCGGGTCGGTGAACTTGACCTCGTTGGCCACCCACTGGTCGTAGACGTCGGGGCCCGACAGGCGCAGGACCATGTCCTCGACCCAGTCGGTTCCGGGCCATCCCGAAGCGGCGTCGGAAGCGAAGCCGGCGCACCACGGAGCAGCGCCGGTCTTCTGCTGGATGGTCGCGGTGAGCGTCATCAGCTCGTCGAGCGTCTTGGGCACCTCGACGCCCCACTCCTTGAACTTCGCCGGCGAGTACCAGACGTAGCCCTTGAGGTTGGCGAGCATCGGAGCGGCGTAGAACGTGCCGTCCTCGGTTCCGTACGACTTCCAGTCCTCGCCCCAGTACTCGTCGACGTTCGACGAGACGGCGTCGGACGCCTTCTGCACCTCGCCGGTGCCGATGAGGGTCTTGAGCAGACCCGGCTGCGGGACGATCGCGATGTCGGGGGCGTCGCCACCGGACACCTTCGTCACGATGTTGCCCTCGAAGCTCTTGTCGCCCGTGTAGACGACCTTGATGCCGGTGTCGGCGGTGAACTGCTCGAAGCTCTGGTTCAGCGCGTCGGCCTCGGTGCCCGTGATTCCGCCGGCGATGCGCACGGTGGTCTCTCCGCTGCCCGATCCGCCCGATCCGCTGCTGTCACCCTCGGCGCAGCCCGCGAGAGCGATCGCTCCGACCGCCAGCAGTCCGACGGGAGCCAGCAGGCGATACCGCTGTGACATACCCATGTGGTCTCTCCTCTTTGAGTTCGGTGGTGCATCGGGCCCCTTAGGGAACCGATTCCAGGCAACCGTAGAGGCAATCCACAAGAGTTGCAACACGCGTCAGGTCACGAACCGATAACTAGCGGAATCATGCGGCAGACCGTCGTTTCACCCGCAAGGAACCGGTTCCACTTTCGCGGGATGTCGGATACTCTTCTTCGACGTCGACATTGGCGTCGACACGTGACGAGGAAAGACCAGCGCATGAGCGGAATCGCCGAGGTGGCACGCCTGGCGGGCGTGTCGAAATCGACGGCCAGCCGCGCTCTCACGGGCGGCGGCTACGTCTCCGACGGCACACGACAGCGTGTCGCCGACGCCGCGGCATCCCTGGGATACGTCCCCTCCACGAGCGCGGTCAGTCTGGCCACCGGGCGCACGCGGACCATTGCGCTCATCGTCCCCAAGGTCAACCGCTGGTACTTCGGTTCGATCGTCGAGGGCGTCGAGCGCACGCTCATCCCCCTCGGCTACGACGTCACGCTGTACGTCGCCGAACCGGGGTCGCGAGACCGCGAAAGCCTGTACTCCACCTATCTCGCGCGCAAGCGATTCGACGGCATCATCGCGGTGGCGCTCGAGCCCGACGACGCCGACCTGGAGCGCCTCGCCAACATCGGCAAGCCCGTCGTCAGCATCGGCAACGCGCTCTCCGGCGTCCCGACCCTGGGTCTCGACAACATCGCCATCACCCGCATCATCACGCAGCACCTGATCGCGCTCGGACACACCGACATCGCCTTCGTCGGCAGCACGCCCCCCACCGACGCCCCGGCCAAAGACGTCGACGAGCGCTCGATCGGCTACCGCAACGCGATGAACGACAACGGTCTCGCCGTGCGCATCCGCAGCGTGCCGTCGACCCTTACGATCACCGACGCCTACGCCGCGGCCGCGTCGTTCCTCGCCGACGCCGCCTCGCGCCCCACCGGGGTGGTCGCCGCGTGCGACGAGGTCGCCATCGGCGTCATCATCGCGGCACGGCGGATGGGCATCTCGGTTCCGACCGAGCTCAGCGTCGTCGGCATCGACGGCCACGACTACGCCGAGATGTTCTCGCTCACCACGATCGAGCAGTTCCCCCAGGCACAGGGCGTCGAGGCCACGCGTATGCTCGTGCGGATGATCGAGGGCACCGGCGAGGTGCCCCGGCGCACCGAGGCCGACACGCGTCTGGTCGTGCGCTCCACGACCGCTCCCCCGCGCACGTCCTGACCCGCACCCGGCGGGCACCGCCTCACCCGCCGGCACCCGTTTCCCGCCCCGCTTCCCGCGGGCACCCGCGCGTGCCACCGCCGCGGGAACGAAGAAGGACCCGGATGCCGTGGCATCCGGGTCCTCCGTTCCTTCAGTGTGCGATCACTCGACGCGGTGCAGCGAGCTGCGGCGACGAACAGCCAGACCGAGGCCGAGCAGAGCCAGGGCGGCGAGCACGCCCGCCCCCATCCACGCGGTGTCGGTGCCGGTCACGGGAAGCGCACCGGAGCCGCCGGGAGCGTTGCCGCCCGCATCCGCTCCGTCGCCGGCGCCCGATCCCGCGCCCGAACCGTCACCCGCGGCCGCGTCGGTGACACGCAGCGGCACGGTCACCGTCGCGCCCGACGCCGTGGTGAGGGTGACATCGACGACGTCCGGCGCATCCGTCGGCACGTCCAGCGCGATCTGCGCCGCGCCGTCGACGACCGGGAACGACACCGGGGCTCCCCCTCCGACCGTCGCGGTCACCTCGGTCGTGAGCGGGCTGCCGAGCGAGGTCAGGTCGAGACCCGACACCGTGAACGCGGCCTGCGCACCCCGGCTCGTCTCGGCCGGCACACCCTGCACCTGGACCGAGCGAACCGCGAAGTCGGGGCTCAGTCCCGGGTTCTGCTGCAGGTAGGCGATCCACCCGTCGCGGTCGATGAGACCCGAGTCGCGGGAGTCGGTGCCTTCGGCGAAAACCGAGAACGCGTCGCCGCCCTGCAGCAGGAAGCTGAAGGAGCCGACCCGGTAGGTGGCGGCCGGATCGATCGCCGCACCGTTGATCCATACGCCCGTGATGCGCTCGCCCGCGGGCCGCGCGGCGTCGTAGGTGTAGCGCACGTTCTCCGAGACGCCCAGGGCGAGGGTGGCCTCGCGACCCGCCGCATCGCCCCACTGCTGCTCGAGGAGGCGGCGCACCTGGTCTCCCGTCAGCGCCGTGGTGCCCAGGTTGTTGACGAAGGGAAGCACCGCGTTCGCCTCGGCGAAGGTGATGACCCCGTCGTCTCCGCGCAGGAGTTCGGCGCGCAGACCGCCCGGGTTGACCACGGTGATGTCGGCGCCGCCGCGAGCGGGGTCGCTCAGGGTCGCCAGCAGCGCATCGGCCACGAGCGAGCCGAGCGCCGAGGGCCGCGACCGGTCGTCGCGCTTGCCGCCCGCGTAGACGCCGTCGACGTAGGCCCCGCCGGTGAAGGCGGTGGTGATGTCGGCGTCGACCGAGCCCACCGGCTGCGATCCGACGCGGTCGGCGTCGGCGAGCGCCGCGGCGACGATGTCCGCCACCTCGGCCACGCGCGGGTATCCGGCGATGAGCTCGGCGTCGAGGGCCGCGCTGTTCTCGGCCGTCTTCGCCGGGTCGCCATCGACGACCTCGCCCGCGAGACGCGGCACGTTGCGGGCGGTGTGCCCCACGACCTCGCCGCTCTCGCGGTCGACGCTCAGCACGATCTGGCCGATGTTCTCGCCGTAGCTTCCGGTCTGCAGCACCGGTCGCGTGCCGTCCGTGCCGGGGACCGGTGCATCCCAGACGTACTCCTCGTGGGTGTGCCCCGTGAAGATCGCGTCGACGTCGGCGTCCGTCTCGTCCACGATGCGCTCGAACGCGCCCCCCGCGGCGAGCGCGTCGTCGAGCGACCCGCCCTTCGCGGCTCCCTCGTGGTACTCGGCGACGATCACGTCGACCTGGTCGCGGATCTCGGCGACCACGCGGTTGACCTCGGCCACCGGCTCGCGGAACTCCACGCCGCTGATGCCACCGGGTGTCACGAGCGAGGCCGTCTCCTCGGTGACCGCACCGATCACGCCGACCCGAAGGCCGTCGACCTCGAAGATCTCGTAGCCGGGGAGCAGCGGCTCGCCGTTGCGGTAGACGTTGGCCGTCAGGTACGGGAAGTCGGCGAGATCGCCGACCCGGCCGACGAGGTCGTCGGCGCCCTTGTCGAACTCGTGGTTCCCGACCCCGGATGCCGCCAGGTCGAGCGCATTCAGCACGTCGATGGTCGGCTTGTCACCGGCGTTGGAGGAGGCGAACAGCGACGCACCGATGTTGTCGCCGTTGGAGAGGAACAGCGTGTCGTCCTCGCCGCCCGCCGCGCGGAGCGACTCGATCGTGCCCGCGAACTTCACCGTGTTGGCGTCGATGCGGCCGTGGAAGTCGTTGATGTTGAGCAGGTTGAGCTCCGTCGTCGACGACAGGTCGAGACCCACGACCACGGGGTCGTGGTCGCTGGAGCGGTACGGGGACTCGTCGTAGAAGTTCAGCGCGTTGTAGTTGAAGCGGCTGTACTCCAGGGCGAGCGCCTCGACGGCGTTGATGTTCCAGATGTCGACGCCGGTCACGAGCTCGCGCGCCGAGGGCGAGGCGAGCACGTGGTCGAGCGACCCCGACTGCCCGCTGAACGAGTACGAGTACTTGCCCGTTCCCGCCTCCAGCGGCTCGAAGCCGAACGAGCGCAGGGTCTCGATCGGATCCTCCTGCGTGTAGGCGTTGAAGTCGCCGAGCAGGAAGACGTCGTCGGTTCCGACCGCTGCCGACCGCTCCGCGGCGAAGGCTCCGAGGGCCTGCGCCTGGCGCACGCGGTCGCCGTTGAAGGCGCCTTGGATGCCGTTGGCGTTGTCGCCGGTCGCCGCGGGACGGCTGTCCCCCTTGGACTTGAAGTGGTTCACGATCGCGAGGATCTTGGCATCCGCGTCGTCGACGGGGGCGAAGGCCTGGGCGAGCGGCTGCCGGGCGTTCGAGAAGGCCGGGTCGTCCAGGATGACGCTGTCGCCGATCGGGGCGACGACGGCCTTCTTGTAGATGAAGGCGGTACGGATGACGTCCTCCGACGCCGGAAGGTCCGCCGGCGAGGGCACGAAGGTCCACTCCTCGGCATCCAGCGCCGCATTGAGGGCGTCGACGAGGGTGGACAGGGCGTCGTCGCGGTCCTTGCCGAAGACGGCCGAGTTCTCGATCTCCTCGAGCGAGACAACGTCGGCGCCCAGTCCGTTCACGGCGGCGACGATCTTGGCCTGCTGGCGGGCGAGGTTCACCGCGTCCGCTGCTCCGCGGGGGCCGGGAGCGGGGCAGGTGTCGGCCGTGATCGGGTTGCCCTCACGGTCGTCGTAGGTCGAGGTGCACCCGACGCTCTCCGCCGTGGTGGTGAAGTAGTTGAGCACGTTGAAGCTCGAGATCTTCACCGAGCCGCCGACCGGCTCCGGGGCCGCCGTGCGGGTGTTCGCGAAGGTCGCGGGCTGCACGCTCGCGGCGTTGTCGACGGTCAGCTGCTGAGTCGGCTGGAACTTCCAGGCGTTGTTGCGGTAGTCGAGGATCACCGGACGCGTGAAGGTCACGGCGGCACCGACGCGCACGGGGTCGGTCAGCGACACGTACGGGAGAGGGACGTCCTTCGCGGTGGTGAGGAAGTTCAGCGAGGCACCGTCGTCGAGCACGACGGCGCGGGCCTTGTTGGCGGCGACGGCAGCGGCGTAGTCGGGTGTGTCGGGACGCGCCACGTCGGTCGGCGTGCGCAGCGGGGTCGTGCCCGCCGCCAGCCCCACCTCGGCGTACTGGTTCGTCGAGTAGCTGTTCGTCACGGTGAAGTCGCCCTGCGGCGCCAGCAGCATGCCCTCGAAGCGCTCGCGCTCCTCGTCGTTCTTCGGCCACGTGATCTCCGCGGGGGCGACCGGGGCGGCCTCCTCGGTGAGGACGCGGACACTGGCGGCGTCGGCGGTGAGCTGCGTCTGTCCGGAGAACTCGCCCGCGATTCCGGTCACCTCGACGTGGTCGCCGATGGCGACGGATGCCGCGGCGTCGGAGCCGTAGACGAAGATCGCGTCGGAGGCGGTGTGGGTGGCGACGTCGACCGCGCCTCCGGTTCCCTCCGTCTGAAGGAAGAAGCCGTTGTAGCCGCCGGTCGGGTACGCGGCGGTCACGACGCCGCGGGTGGTGACCACGGTGCCGTCGAGCGGTGTCGTCGCACCGGTCCCCTGGATCTCGCGGATCGGGGTGACCTCGCCGGGGACGGGCGTCGTCGGAGAGGGTGAGGGCTCCTCGGTCGGCTGCGGCTCGGGGGCGGCTCCCCCGGACCCCTGCGGCGTCACCGTCGCGGTGTTGGTGAAGTCGACGGAGTTGTCATCCGTGTCGACGAAATCGATGCGCACGAGGGAGTTCGGGGTGCCGTTCGGGCCGTCGACGACGGCCGGGGCGGTTTCGAAGCTCACGCCGGCGCCGTAGCCCAGGAAGTCGACGACGCGGTCGTCGTCAACCGAACCGGCGGGCAGAGCGAGCGGCTCCGTGACGTCGGCGAGGAAGAGCTGTCCGGTCGTCCCCGACGGGTTCAGCCCCGCGCTGGTGGCATCGGTGGCGGGCAGAGGGGCACCGACGTCGCCGTTGCCGTTGCCGGGGAGCGCGATGAGGTAGTAGCCGCCCGCGGCGATCGATCCGCTGAGCGCCTGAGTGTTCGCGCCCGAAGGTGCATCGACGTTGGAGGCGGAGCGGTACTGCAGCGACCAGCCGGTCAGGTCCTGCGCGGTGTCGCCGGCGTTGTACAGCTCGACGAACTTCTTCGCGTACGGCGCGCCGGCGCTCCCGCCCTTCAGGTAGGCCTCATTGATCACCACCTTCGCGCCGTCGGCCGCGAAAGCGGGCAGGGGGGCCAGGGCGGAACCGAGCAGAGCGGCGCCGAGGGCGGCGCTGAGAGCGGTCATGAAACGGCGCGCGGGCGCGCCGGATGAAGCGATGAGCATGGGTCTCCAGGTACCGACGCACGAGTGGACGCGTGAACGAGATCGACGTCGGATGGGGGGATCGACGGGGGGGGGTGTTCTCAACGACCGTAAACGATGCCCATACGTTTTTCCCAGACTTCTTTCGTTTCCATTCGGTGAATTCCGGTTCCGCAGCAGCGGACACCCGGTTCCACGGCGCGCGAGGGACCACGGTGTCCCACATCGGCACGTCGCCGCGTCGCGGCGGAGACGACAGAACCCCGGATGCCGATCGGCATCCGGGGTTCTGGGTGTCGCGAAAGCGACGGTGTGTCTGAAATTACTTCAGGGTCACCGTGGCGCCAGCGGCCTCGAGGGCCTCCTTTGCCTTGTCGGCGGTCTCCTTGTTCGCGCCCTCGAGCACGGCCTTGGGAGCGCCATCGACGACGGCCTTGGCCTCGCCGAGGCCGAGCGAGGTGAGCTCGCGGACGACCTTGATGACCTGGATCTTCTTGTCACCGGCGGCCTCGAGGACGACGTCGAACGAGTCCTTCTCCTCGACCTCTTCGGCGGGGGCGGCGCCACCGGCGGCGGGGCCGGCCACGGCCACGGGGGCGGCAGCGGTGACGTCGAAGGTCTCCTCGAACGCCTTGACGAACTCGGACAGCTCGATGAGCGTGAGCTCCTTGAACGCGTCGAGCAGCTCTTCGGTGCTGAGCTTAGCCATGTTGTATCTCCTTGATCGGGTTAATCAGCCGGGCCGGGTCAGGCCGCGGTGTCCTGCTTCTCGCGCAGCGCGTCGACCGTGCGAACGGCCTTCGACGGAAGCGCCTGGAAGACGTATGCCGCCTTGGTCATCGTCGCCTTCATCGCGCCGGCGAGCTTCGCCAGCAGGACTTCACGGCTTTCGAGATCGGCGAGCTTGTTGACCTCATCCGCGGTCAGAGCGGCGCCATCGAAGTAGCCGCCCTTCACCACGAGCTGAGGGTTAGCCTTGGCGAAGGCACGCAGGCTCTTCGCGACGGCGACGGGGTCGCCGTGCACGAACGCGATGGCGGACGGGCCCTTGAGCTCGTCATCCAGTCCCGTGACCCCCGCGTTGGACGCGGCGATCTTGGTCAGCGTGTTCTTCACCACGGCGTAATCCGCGTCCTGACGGATGTCGTTGCGCAGCTGCTTGAGCTGGGCAACCGTCAGACCGCGGTACTCGGTCAGCAGAACGGCGGTCGAGTTCTCGAAGTTCTTCGTGAGCTCGGCGACCGATGCATCCTTCTGCGCCATGGCCACTCCTTGTGTGTACGAGGCGCTCCGCGGAGGCGGGGCGCCGGCCGAAGACACCGGGGTCCGGACAAAAAAGAAGAGCTCCGGCGCAGGCGCACGGAGCTCGGAAGAGTTTCGTTTACCTGCGTAGGTCCCCTGCTTTTCAGCAGACGCTTCGATCGACATGCGAGCACGACGATGACCGACGGTCTTTGGCTTGGTCACTACTGTACCCGACCCTCGCTCCGCGCGCCAATCCGCCCGCGCACCGCCGCGGCCACCGCCCCGCCCTCGCGCCCCACCGTCGCTGCCGCCCACCATCACCATCGACGGCGACCCGATGCCGCTCGGCGGGCGGCCGCCCGACATGCGCGGCGCGGTCGACGTAGACACCGGACTGAAGACGCAGGCAGCGGCCCTCCCCTGACGCCGGCGCAAGCTCGTGGGCGCCGGTCCTCCCGCCGCAGGGTGGGCGCGCCTACGACACCCGCGGCTCGGGCAGCAGCGCCTGGGTCATGCGCACGATGCGCGACGGCGTGCGAGCGCCGAGCCACACCGTGCACACCGGCGCCTCGCCGCACGCCCACTCGGCGCACCAGGCGTGGATGGCCTGCGCCAGACGCTCGCCGCGCGGACGAAGCTCGCCCTCGAGCGCGCGATCGAGCCAGCTCACCCGCCCGTCCCCCGCGTCGATCACGCCGACCTGGTCCGATCCGCACACCTCGACCACGACGGTGAGGTGCGCGACGGGAGACAGGGCGGCGGCGATGCGTCGCATCTCCGGCACGTTCTGCGCGTCTCCCCCGAGGAGCACCGCACCTTCGAGGTCGCGCCAGAGGCCACCGTCGGGGCGCCGCAGCATCTCGGGCTTCGCATCCATGCGAACAACTTAGGTCACCCTTACCTCGCGGACAAGACCCGGATGCCGACGCGCCGGGGCTCGCGTGCGCTCCACGGCCGGACGGGGTTAGGGTCGAACGCATGTCCCCCGAGCTCGTCGCGTCGCGCAGCGCCGACCTCGACGCTCGCATCGTCGCCGATTCCCGTGATCGCGTCGCCTGGATCCGGGCCCGCTCGCGCGGGATCACCGCCACCGACGTCGCGGCGCTCACCAGCGCCAACGCCATCGCGCGGGCAGCGGATGCGAAGCTCATGGGCTCGAATTTCTCGGGCAACGCCTTCACGGCCCACGGCCGTCGACGCGAGCCCGAGATCGCCGCCTGGGTGGCCGCGACGCACGGCATCCGCCCCTCGTCGGCGCTGTATCACGCGGTCGTCGAGAAGAGGCACCTCGCGACCCCCGACGGCGTCGTCGTCGACGGGGAGGGTCGCGTGATCCTCGCCGAGATCAAGACCACCAACAAGGCGTGGCGCTCGATCCCCAAAACGTACATGCGCCAGATCTGGTGGCAGCAGCACGTGCTCGGCGCCGAGCGCACGCTCGTGGCCTGGGAGCAGCACGACGGCTTCGTCCCCCTGCACGACGAACCGCGCTGCCAGTGGATCGAACGCGATGAGCGCGAGATCGCCAAGCTCGTGGGCCTGGCCACCTCGCTCATCGACGAGCTGTACCGCCGCACCATGCAGGCGCGCCAACCGGTGCGACCGGAACCCACCGAGAGGTATCGCGCTCTCGCGCTCGTCGATTAATAGTTGACGCAAGTCAAGCAACAGGCGTATCGTTGACATCAGTCAACTAATCGCGCCAGCGTCGTCGCGGCATCCATCCCCCTTTCGTGGAGTTCCGCATGACCACCACCTCCCCCGAGACCGTCGCGCCGCGGCGCGTGCTCCCGGCCCTCATCGGGCTGCTGCTCGGCACGTTCGTGTCGATGCTCGCCTCGACCGTCGTCTCGACGTCGCTGCCCGTCATCGTGCACGACCTGTCCGGCGACCAGAACGCCTACACCTGGGTCATCACGGCGACCCTGCTGACCACCGCGATCTCCACCCCCATCTGGGGCAAGCTCGCCGACCTGTTCAACCGCAAGGTGCTCATCCAGGTCGCGATCGCGATCTTCGTGCTCGCCACCGCCGCCGCCGGCTTCTCGCAGAACACCGACATGCTCATCGGCTTCCGGGCCGTTCAGGGCCTCGGCGCCGGTGGCCTCGCGGCCCTCAGCCAGGTCATCATGGCCGACATCATCAGCCCGCGCGAGCGCGGTCGCTACATGGGCCTCTTCGGTGCCGTCATGGCCGTGGCCACGGTCGGCGGCCCCCTTCTCGGCGGTGTCATCACCGACGCGTTCGGCTGGCGGTGGAACTTCTTCGTCGCCCTCCCCTTCGCCGTCGCCGCCCTGCTCATCCAGCAGCGCACGCTGCACCTGCCGGTGCGCGCGAAGCGGAAGGTCAAGATCGACTACCTCGGCATCGTGCTGCTGTCGACGGCCGTATCTCTACTGCTCATCTGGGTGACCAACGCGGGCAGCACGTTCGAGTGGGCCAGCACCGAAACGCTGCTGATGGTCGGCGGAGCCGTCGTCGCCGCGATCCTCTTCGTGGTCGTCGAGCTGCGCTCGTCGGAGCCCCTCGTGCCGCTCAACCTCTTCCGCGACGCCACCTTCACCCTCGCCACGATCGCCTCGATCGCGACCGGCCTGGCGATGTTCGGCACCTCGGTCTTCCTCAGCCAGTACATGCAGATGGCCCGTGGCGCCACGCCCACCGAGGCCGGCGTCATGACCATCCCGATGATCGGCGGGCTCCTGGTGTCGTCGATCGTCGTGGGCGCGCTCATCTCGCGCTTCGGGCACTGGAAGCCCTTCCTCATCGCGGGAGGCGCCCTGCTCATCGCGGGCTCGTTCCTGCTGTCGACCATCCACTACGACACCAACTTCGCACTCGTCTCGATCTACATGGCCCTGCTCGGCGCCGGCGTGGGCATGACGATGCAGAACCTGGTGCTGGTCGTGCAGAACACCGCGAACCCCACCCAGATGGGTGCGGCGAGCTCGGGAGTGACGTTCTTCCGCAGCCTCGGCGGCACGATCGGCGTCTCGGTCATGGGTGCGGCGCTGGCGAGCATGGCGACGAGCCTGTTCACCGACCGCGCCGACGACCTGAAGACCGCGATCATGGGGCTCGGCGAGAAGGGCGCAGCCGTCGCCCAGTCGCTGCAGTCGGGTGCGATCCCGCAGGTCTCGACGCTGCCCGAGAGCGTGCGCGTGATCGTCGAGGACATCTACGCCCAGTCGATCGCGCACTCGTTCCTCATCGCCGTGCCCGTCGCCGTGGTGAGCCTCATCGCGATCCTGTTCCTGCCGAACCGCCCGCTCACCCGCATGACGACCACGGAGCGCGTCGCCGCGAGCGAGGCCGACTTCGCCACGGTCTCGGTGCCCGAGGGCATGGCGACGCTCTCCGCGACCGGAACCGTGCCGACGCAGGATGCCGCATCCTCGCACCGTGCGCGCCGAGACGCCGGGATGGGAGAGGATGTCTGACGTGATGAGCGACGTGGACGATGACCGCCGTGAGGCCGTGCAGGCCCTGGAGTCGTCGTTCTCCGAGCTCATGACCGTGTTCCGCCGCTTCGTCTCCGAGGCGGCGGAACGGGTCAGCCCCGGGATGCTCCCGGCCACCTTCAAGGCACTGTCGGTGGTCAGCCGCTTCGGCCCGCTCACCCTCTCGGCTCTGGCCGAGCGGCTCGCCGCCGACAAGGGATTCCTCAGCCGCTCGATCACCGAGCTCGAGGATCTCGGGCTCGTGACCCGCACGCCCGACCCGAACGATCGCCGCTCGCGTCTCATCGCGGTCACCGAGATCGGGCACAGCCGCCTCGCCGACGCCCGCGCCCCGCACGAGAGCCGGTTGTTCGACGCGATCGCCGACTGGTCGATCGACGACATCCGCCACCTGTCGACCCTGCTGCACGCCCTCGCCGTCGGCGAGGTCCCCGCACGCGGCTGAGCGGCCCGATCGTCGAGGCCCCTGACGCGGGGTGTCCCCGGCTTCGCGACACGGTGACCGAGGTGTAACACCGTCGAGACAATGGCGCGCTTGACTGTGGAGACCGCGGCGGAGCCGCCGCGACACCGCCGCACGCGAGAGAGAGCGCCCGATGAGATTCCGATCGACGCGTCCCGAGGCCGCCCTCCACCCCGCTCCGGCGGTTCCCGAAACCATGGATGCCGTGGTCCTCGACGAGCCGGGAGCGGCCGAGACCCTCCGCGTCGATCAGGTCGCGGTGCCCACCCCGGTCCTCAGCGAGGTCCTCGTGCGCGTGGTGGCCGCGGGAGTGAACCCGATCGACGCGAAGACCCGCGCGGGCCGCGGAATGTCGTCGGCGATCGACTCGTGGCCGGCGGTTCTCGGTCTCGACGTCAGCGGGGTCGTCGTGCGGGCGCCGTTCGATGCCCACCCGTTCCCCGCCGGCACCGAGGTCTACGGCATGGCGGCTGTTCCGCGCACCCCGGGGACCTACGCGGAGTACGTCGTCGTGCCCACGCTCTCGCTCGCCCGCAAGCCCGTCTCCCTCTCGCACGTCGAGGCCGCGGGCGTGCCCGTCGCCGCGCTCACCGCGTGGGGGATCGTCGTCGAGACCGCCCTCGCCCACCAGGGGCAGCGCATCCTCATCCACGCCGGGAGCGGAGGCGTCGGTCACTTCGCCGTGCAGTTCGCCGCCTACTTCGGTGCCCACGTGATCGCCACGGGCTCGCCCCGCAACCTCGACTGGCTGCGCGAGCTGGGCGCGGCGGAGGTCGTCGACTACACCTCCACGCGCTTCGAAGACGTCGTCGGCACCGTCGACGTGGTCATCGACCTGATCGGCAACGTCTCCGACGACACCGGCACCCGATCGCTCGACGTGCTGCGACCCGGCGGGCTCCTGATCGAGGTGCCCACCGGCGCGTGGCCCGGCTTCCGCGAGGCGGCCGCGGCACGCGGCATCCGTTCCACCGACTTCAAGACCATCCCCGATGGGGGCGCCCTGGCCACGATCGGGCGCCTGCTGGATTCGGGCGCCGTGCGCGTGTACATCGAGCGCGTGTTCGACCTCGACGAAGCGGGGCAGGCGCACGCCGCGATCGAGCGGGGACACACGCGCGGCAAGGTCGTGCTGCGCGTCAGCGACGACTGACTCAGGCTCCCGCGAGACGGCGGCGCCCCTCGGACACCACCTCCTCGGCCACGAGATCGAGAAGGGGCGACGTGAGGTTCCACTGCTGCCAGTAGAGCGGCACGTCGATCGCGTCGTCCGCGAGACGCACGAGAGTGCCGGCCTCGAGGCCCGGTGCGGACTGGAATCCGGGCAGGAGCCCCCACCCCAGGCCCAGTTCGATCGCGGTCGCGAAATCCTGCGAGGCGGGAACGCGATGGCGCGGAGGATCCCCCGCGACCACCCCACGACGGGCGAGCCACTGCGTCTGCAGATCGTCGCGGCGGTCGAAGTCGACCAGTGGTGCCTTCGCGAGGGCCTCGGCATCCGCTCCGCCCGCGAACCAGCGCGCGGCGAACCCCACCGTCGCCACGGGCTCGTAGCGGAGGATGCCGAGGGGGCGCACGCGGCAGCCCGCCACCGGCGCTTCGCGCGAGGTCACCGCCGCCATCACCGTTCCCGACTCGAGCAGCCCCGCGGTGAAGTCCTGATCGTCGCGGTGGAGGTCGAACACGACCGCGTGCGCGGCCGCCACCCGGGCCAGGGGCGGGAGGAACCACGTCGCGAGCGAGTCGGCGTTCACCGCGAGCGGGAGGGAGGCGGTGGCCCCGCCCTCCGCCCCGATCGCCGTCAGGGCGTCGTGCTCGAGGAGGGCGAGCTGGCGCGCGAGACGGACGACGGCGTCACCGGCCTCGGTCGTGCGCACCGGCTTCGACCGTACGAGCACGACCCGGCCGACGCGGTCCTCCAGCGTGCGCAGGCGCTGGCTCACCGCCGACGGGGTGATGTGCAGGCGACGCGCCGCGGCATCCAGGGTGCCCTCCTCCACGACGACGGCGAGGGTTCGGGCGAGATCGAGCGGGATCGACATGAAGCGATGCTAACGGTGATGCAGAATCCTGAGCTGGTCTGCCGATCACTTCGGGCCTACCGTCGGAACGTGCTCGCCTCTCTGCTCGCCGGACTCGGCCTCGGTTTCTCGCTCATCATCGCCATCGGGGCGCAGAACCTGTTCGTGCTGCGCCAGGGCGTGCGCCGCGAACACCTGGTCGCGGTGGTCGCCGTGTGCGCGACCTCCGACGCCGTACTGATCCTGCTGGGCGTGTCGGGCATCGGCGTCGTGCTGCAGGCGGTGCCGTGGCTGCTCGTGGTGGTGCGGTGGGCGGGGGCGGCCTTCCTGCTCGGCTACGCCGTGCTCGCGGCCCGCCGTGCGCTCAGCCCGAGCGGGCAGACGCTGAGCGTCGGAACCGCGGCATCCCCTCCGATCCCGGATGCCGGTGGCACGGCGCTTCGGACCCGCACGACGCTCGCGACGACCGTGCTGACGTGCCTCGCGCTCACCTGGCTCAACCCCCACGTGTACCTCGACACCGTGTTCCTCCTCGGCTCCGTCGCCTCGACCCACGGGGACGGTCGCTGGGCCTTCGCCGTCGGTGCGTGCCTGGCGAGCCTGGTGTGGTTCACCGCGCTCGGCTTCGGCGCGCGCTACCTCGGCAGGTGGCTCGACACCCCGCGGGCATGGCGCATCCTCGACGCGCTCATCGCCGTGGTCATGGTCGCGATCGCCGTTTCGCTCGTGCTCCCGCACTGACAGGTACCGCGTCGCCCCGGGGGCCGACACTCCCCGCGCGTCGTGGCGTTCGGGGCGGAATCCGAGCATCCCGACGCGAAACGCCGCCCGGGACTCCGCGCATCCCCCGCGCCCATCGTCGACGCGACGACAATGGATCGATGCGAACAGTGACGATCACCGTGACCGGCCGCGTGCAGGGCGTCGGCTTCCGCTGGGCGCTGCGGGCCGAGGCGCAACGCCTCGGGACGCGGGGCTGGGTGCGCAATCAGAGCGACGGTGCCGTCGAGGCGCTCGTCGCGGGTGACCCCGACGCGGTCGAGGGCGTCATCGCGTGGGCGCACGAGGGACCGCCGTCGTCTCGGGTCGCCGATGTCGACGTGCTCGAGAGCGGGGAGTCCGTGGACGTGCCCGAGGGCTTCGAGATCCGCGAGACCGTCTGAGGCGACGCCCTAACCCGGCAACCCGGCCCGCAGCTCGGCGAGCACCTCGCCGGCGTCGTCGAGGCGGCTGAGCCCGGCGGCCTGCCCGGCCCACAACGACACCAGCTCGCCATCGCCCGACGCGGTCGCCGCCGCACGGAACACGCCCGTGAGCCAGTTCTGCGCCGGGAACGGCGCGATCATCCCCGAGGCCTCGATCTCGCGCACCGCCCGGTTCGGGATGCCACGCGCCAGCCGACCGCTCATGGCCCGCGTCAATCGCGTGTCGGTGTCGGACGCGGCGGCGATCGCGGCGCGATGGCCGGCCGTCGCGGCGGACTGGCGCGTGCGGAGGAACGCGGTGCCCACCTGCACCCCCTCGGCGCCGAGGGCGAACGCCGCCGCGACTCCGCGACGATCGGCGATCCCGCCCGCGGCGATGACCGGCGCGGCGACGGCATCGACCACCTGCGGCACGAGGGCGAAGGTCCCCACGAGCGAGGCGGCGGGATCCGCCAGGAACGAGACCCGGTGCCCTCCCGCCTCCGCTCCCGTCGCCACGATCGCGTCGACGCCCACCGCGTCCAGCGCACGGGCCTCGGCGACCGAGGTGGCCGTGCCGATCACGGCGATCCCCCGCTCGTGCGCGCGCGCCAGGGTCTCGGCATCCGGGACGCCGAAGACGACGCTCAGCACATCCGGTCGCGCCTCGAGAACGGCGTCGAGCTGCGCGGCGAAGGGCGGGACGAACTCCTCGGGCGGGGTGGGCACGGGCACGCCCGCCGCGTCGAACAGCGGACCGGCGGCGTCGAGGAACGGCCGCACGTCGACGTCGTCCGGGGCGACCTCGTCGCCGCGCGGCATCCACAGGTTCACCGCGAAGGGGCGCGTCGTCGATCGGCGCAGTCGGTCGATCGTGTCGCGGATGCGAGCGGGGGCATAGCCGTAGAGCCCGAACGACCCCAGTCCCCCTCCGTCGCTCACCGCCGAGGTCAGCTCGATCGACGACAGTCCGCCGAACGGGCCGAGGACGATCGGCAGATCGATGCCGAGCGCGGTCTGCAGGCGGTTCACCCTCCCAGGGTGCCACGCGAGACGGTCGAGCGGCCCGATGCCGCGGCTCACTCCGGGTCGGGCCCGTCGAGCGGCCGAAGCAGGCGGTCGAGGAAGCGCCGCGTGCGCTCCTTCTGCGGCTGCGTGAACAGCTTCGCGGGAGCCCCACGCTCGACGATCGCGCCCTCGTCGAAGAACAGCACCTCGTCGGCGACCTCGCGCGCGAAGCCGAGCTCGTGGGTGACGATGACCATCGTCCACCCCTCGTTCGCGAGTTCGCGCAGGACCTTCAACACCTCGCCGACCAGTTCGGGATCGAGGGCGCTCGTGGGCTCGTCGAAGAGCAGCAGATCGGGCTGCAGGGCGAGTGCCCGCACGATGCCCACGCGCTGCTGCTGACCGCCCGACAGCTCCGAGGGATACGCGTCGCGCTTCTCGGCGAGGCCGACGCGCGCGAGCAGGCGCTCGGCGTTGGCGACGGCCGTCGCCTTCGGCACCCCCTGCGCCTGCACGGGACCCTCGATGACGTTCTCGATCACGGTGAGGTGCGGGAAGAGGTTGTGGTGCTGGAACACCATCGCCGAACGGGCGCGGACCGCGCCGCGATCGGCCTTGGCCACCTTCTGCGCGAAGTCGACCCGCGGCCCGCCGTCGAACGCCACGACACCCTCGTCGGGCGTCTCGAGACCGTTCAGGCAACGCAGCACGGTGGTCTTGCCCGACCCCGAGGGACCGATCAGCACGAGCACGTCTCCGCGGCGCACCTCGAGGTCGACACCGTCGAGCACGCGGTTGGCGCCGAAGCTCTTCGTCAGCCCCGTGACCGTCAGCAGCGCGGGGGTGGGATCAGTGGGCGACATGGCGGTCCAACCTCTTCTCGAGGGCGTTCTGCGCGAACGACAGCACCAGGCAGAACAACCAGTAGATGAGTGCCGCCTCGAGGTAGACGGCCATGAATTCGTACGAGAACGCCGCGATGTTCTGCGCCTGGCGGAACAGCTCCGACACGAGGATGAGGGATGCCAGCGACGAGTCCTTCACGAGCGAGATGAAGGTGTTCGACAACGGCGGCACCGACACCCGCGCGGCCTGCGGGAGGATGATGCGCGTCAGCGTCTTCGCCGGCGACAGCCCGACGGTGTGGGCTGCCTCCCACTGTCCGCGCGGGACGGAGAGGATCGCCGCCCGAATGACCTCCGCCGCGTACCCGCCGACGTTGAGGGAGAAGGCGATGACGGCGGCGGGGAACGGGTCGATCACGACGCCGACCGCCGGCAGACCGTAGAAGATCACGAACAGCTGCACCAGCAACGGCGTGCCGCGGATGATCGAGATGTAGAAGCGGGCGAATCCCGACAGCACCACGTTCGGCGACAGCCGCAGGAGCGCCATGAGCAGCGCGATCACGAGACCGATCGCGAAGGAGGCCAGCGACAGCGGGATCGTGCCCGTGATCCCGGCCACCACCATCGGCCAGAACGAGTCGAGCAACAACGTCCACAGGTCGTTCATGGGCCTCCTTCTTCGTTCGGGGCGCGCGTCTCACGCGAGCACGGATCATCCGCCTCTCACGCTAGGGGGTGCGAGGCGGATGATCCGTGGGGTTTACAGCGCGTGGATGCGCGGGGGTGTCACTGGGTGACGTCGGCGCCGAAGTACTTCTCGCTGATCTGGGTCAGCGTGCCGTCGGCGCGCAGCTCCTCGAGGGCCGAGTTCACGGCATCCGCGAGCTCGTCCTGCCCCTTCTTGAAAGCGAAGGCGCTCTCGGAGGTGTCCTCGGTCTCGGCGGCGATCTTCAGACCCGTGGGGCTGTTGGTCTTCTCGTAGTCGAGGTAGGTCAGCTGGTCATTGATCGTGGCATCCACGCGGCCCTGCTTGAGCAGCGCCACGGCCTGCGCCCAGCCCTCGACGGCCTCGACCTGGGCTCCGCTGGAGGTGGCCAGCTCGTACCAGTTGCTCGTGAGCGACTGCGCGGTGGTCTTGCCCGACAGGTCGGCGAAGCTCGAGATCGAGTCGTCGTCCTCGGTGGTCACGACGACTCCACGCGAGACGGTGTAGGGCGAGCTGAAGGTGTACTTCTCCTGGCGCTCCGGGTTGATGGACACCTGGTTGGCGATCACGTCGAAACGACCGGCGTCCAGGCCCGCGAAGATGGCATCCCACTGGGTCTCCTGGAACTTCACCTCCAGGCCGAGCTTGTCGGCGACGGCCTTGGCGATCTCGACGTCGAAGCCGGTGAGCTCGCCCGCACCCTCGTGGTACGAGAACGGGCGGTAGGTGCCCTCGGTGGCGACCGTGAGGGTGCCGCCCGAGACGAGGTCGTACTCGGAGCCGGCGTCGGACGAGGCGCCCGAGGTGGTTCCGCCGCTGCAGGCGGTCAGCGCGAGGGCGCTCAGGCCCAGGGTGGCGGCGAGGACGGTCAGACGACGACGGGGCATAGCTGTTCCAGACATGTGTGATGTGGGGATGACGTTCGGGGGGTGCGGGGCAGGACGACCGCGACCCTCCAGCACAACACGTCGGCGGGTGATCGTCTTCCCGGATGACGTTGTGTTGCACGTTCGTGCACGGCGCGCACGCAGAAGCCCCGCCGGCACGAGGCGCGGCGGGGCTTCTGTGAGACGAACGTCAGACGATGGCGTTGACGTCCAGCGGGATGCCGGGACCGAAGGTGGTCGAAACGGCGCCCTTCTGGATGTAACGGCCCTTCGAGCTGGACGGCTTGAGGCGGACGATCTCCTCGAGCGCGGCCTTCAGGTTCTCGTCGAGCTGCTCGGCCGAGAACGAGGCCTTGCCGACGACGAAGTGCACGTTGGCGTGCTTGTCGACGCGGAACTCGATCTTTCCGCCCTTGATCTCCTCGACGGCCTTGGCCGGGTTGGGGGTCACGGTGCCGGTCTTGGGGTTCGGCATGAGGCCACGGGGTCCGAGAACCTTACCGAGGCGTCCGACCTGGCCCATGAGCTCGGGCGTGGCGACGGCGGCGTCGAACGAGGTGTACCCGCCCGCGACCTTCTCGATGAGCTCGGTGCCACCGACCTCGTCGGCGCCGGCGGCGAGGGCCGCCTCGGCCGCGGGGCCGTTGGCGAAGACGATGACGCGCGCGGTCTTACCCGTGCCGTGGGGCAGGATGACCGTGCCGCGGACCATCTGGTCGGCCTTACGGGGGTCGACCGAGAGCTTCAGTGCGACCTCGACGGTCGAGTCGAACTTCTTCGAGCCGGTCTCCTTCGCGAGGGCGACGGCCTCGGTCGGGGTGTAGAACGTGTCGGCCGCGATCTTCTCAGCAGCGGCGCGGAATGCCTTGGACTTGGTAGCCATTGTTATCTCCCTCAGTCCTCGACCGTGATGCCCATGGAACGGGCGGTGCCGGCGATGATCTTCGAGGCGGCCTCGATGTCGTTCGCGTTCAGGTCGGGCTGCTTCGTGGTGGCGATCTCGCGGACCTGGTCCTTGGTGAGCTTGCCCACCTTGACCGTGTGGGGCGTCGAGGAGCCCTTCGCGAGGCCGGCGGCCTTCTTGATGAGCTCTGCAGCCGGGGGCGTCTTCAGGATGAACGTGAAGCTGCGGTCCTCGTAGACGGTGATCTCGACGGGGATGACGTTGCCGCGCTGGGCCTCGGTCGCCGCGTTGTACGCCTTGCAGAACTCCATGATGTTGACGCCGTGCTGACCGAGCGCCGGACCGATCGGCGGCGCGGGGTTGGCCGCGCCCGCCTTGATCTGGAGCTTGATCAGGCCGGTCACCTTTTTCTTGGGTGCCATATCCTTTTCCTCTCTCGAGCGGGACCCTCGCGGTTCCCTCTCTCCCGCACGCCCGGCGGTTCCGGACAGCGGTCGTCGCGCGCCGAAGCACGCAACCTTGCCATCATACGCGACGCGGCGCCTTCCGGCATCCCGCGCCCTCCCCTCCCCTCCCCGTGCGTCGCCGCCTATGCGTGCGCCGGTCTTGTGCCCTCATGTGCCGATAAACGCCGTGCGTGCCGAGACACGGTGCGACGCCGCCAGTTTCGGCAGAAACAGCGTTTATCGGCAGAGCGCGTGCCCCGCCCCCATGTGCCGATAAACGCCGTCCGTGCCGAGACACGGTGTGGCGCCGCGAGTTCCGGGAGAGACAGCGTTTATCGGCAGAGCGCGCCCGGCCTCAAGTGCCGATAAACGCCGTGCGCGCCAAGACACAGCGCGACGCCGCGAGTTTCGGCAGAGACAGCGTTTATCGGCGGAGCTCGCCCGGGTTATGCACACCCCGTCAACGCGGGCGTGCCGTTTGCGGCACCCTCGGCGGATGGATGCCGATTCCCCCGCGTTCCGCGGCGCGCCTCTGCCGTTGTTCGCCGCGGCCGAGAGCCCCTCCCTCGGATCGCACCCGTCGCGCGACCCGCAGCTGCATCGCATCCGGCCGGGGGTGTACACGGAACGGGACGGGTGGGCGGCGCTGCCGCCGTGGGACAGATATCTCCTGCGCGTGCACGCGTTCCGGCTCGTGAACGCCGATGCGGTGTTCTCACACGAGTCGGCAGCGGCTCTGCATGGCCTGCCCACCTTCGGTCATCCCCGCCACATCCACCTCTTCGACGGGCGACGGGCGCGCTCGGTGGCGTACGGCGACGTGCGCGTGCACACGAGTGCCGACCGTCGCCGCGCTCTCGACCGCGGCGGCATCCGATGCTCCCCTCTCTCCGACGTCGTGGTGGACCTCGCGCGCGTCCTGCCGCCCGCGTTCGCCCTGGCGGTCACGGATGCCGCCCTCCGGACCGGGGCGGTCACGTCGGCCGAGTTGCACGATCTCGCCGCGGCCCAACGCAATCCGCGAGGTCGGAGGAAGCTCGATTGGGTCTTGGCCCGCGGCGATCCGCGGTCGGAGTCCGTGGGCGAGTCAGTGAGCCGGGCGGTGATGGAGTGGTGCGGGTTCCCCGCCGTCGACCTGCAGACCGAGCATCGTGTCGGCGGCCGCGCCTATCGGTCCGACTTCTGCTGGCCGGAGCATCGCGTCGTCGGCGAATTCGACGGCTGGACGAAGTACGACCGTCACGATCCGGAGGCAGCCGCCGAGGCCGTTCGAGCGGAGAAGACCCGCGAGGACGCCCTGCGGCGGGCGGGGTGGCGCATCGCGCGCTGGGACTACGTCGGTGCGCTGCGGGTCGACGGCCTCCGCGATGCATTGAGGGCGGCGGGCCTGCCTGTGGTGTCACGGGTCGACGGGCGCAACCTTCGCGGCGTCGGTCTCAACCCGCGTTCCGAGTAGCCGCGCGGGGGCATAAACGCCGTGCGTGCTGAGACATGGTCCGAGACCGCGTGTTTCGGCACGGAAGGCGTTTGTCGAGCAGTTTCGAGCCCGGAAGGCTGCGGGGGCGGCGCGGCGCGCCCGGCGGGCAGCGGCGGCGCGGGGGCGTCCGGCTGCGAGCCGGCGCGGCGC